>NZ_BBCG01000043.1 GCF_001311925.1 Cellulosilyticum ruminicola JCM 14822 | reverse complement strand
TATATTATTATTATAATTATTTTTTGTGGAAAAATAATAGATAAAATTTATATAAAATAATAAATATTAGGGCAAGTCATAATAGAATGTAGTAAATGATGTATCAGAATAATAAAAAGCTATTTTTATGGTAAAAATAGAAGGCACATAGTATAATAATGTGATAAGACAAGATAACGGAGGTTAACTATGATTGTAAATATGACAGTAGGTATGATACAAGAGCATACATACTTCTTTATAGATGAAACAACAAAACATGGATTTATTGTGGATCCAGGTGATGAAGGGAAACGTATTTTAAAATATATTCAGCAAGAAGGATTTGTAATTGAAAAAATCCTTATTACACATGGACATTTTGATCATATTGGTGCGGTAAGTTATTTAAGAGAAGCTTTAAATGTACCAGTTGTGATTCACACTGAAGGAAAAAAATATCTTGAAGATGCTAGTTTAAATCTTTCATTTTCATTCCAAGGTGCTTTTACATTAAAAGCAGATGAGTATGTAAATGAAGGGGATGAAATCACATTAGCGGCTAATCCAGAAATGAAACTTACAGTAATTCATGTACCTGGGCATACTTTAGATGGTGTGGCATTTTATTCATCCAAAGAAAATGTAGCTTTTGTAGGGGATATTATTTTTGAAGGATCAGTAGGTAGAAGTGACTTCCCAGGTGGAAATGGGGCATTATTATTACAAGGCATTCGTGAAAAAATCTTTATATTACCAGATGAAACAGTTTTATGTCCAGGACATGGTGAGCCAACAACTGTAGGGAAAGAAAAGGCAACAAATCCTTATTTTAATATGGATTTGTAAAAATTTTACAAATTAAAACAACAAAAGAAGAGAGTGGAAAAGTGATTGAATTAAAATGTGTGGGACATTTGGCTGAATATGAAATTACCAATGTCATTAATTTATTTGAACCCTATACAAATAAAGATTATAAATTAGAAGCAATATTTGATTCACCAGTAGCGACAGCTATTTTATTTGAAGGTGATAAAGAGATTTTTAGAGCTGCGTTTACAGTAACAGTAACTGAAGATGAGCTTAAAAACAAAAAGATAATGAAACAAGGCCTCAAAAAAGCGGTTTATAAAGTATTAAATCTTGCAACAGGCAAAGAAATGCCATGGGGAAGCTTAACAGGTATTAGACCAACGAAGCTTGTTCATGAACAGTTTAAACATAACCGTAGCGATGAAGAAATCGCAAGATATATGCAAGAGGAATATTTTGTAACTTCTGGCAAATGTGACATGATGATTAAAGTGGCTAAGGCAGAACGTGAAATCTTAGCTAAAAATAAACCTGAAGAAGTTAGTTTATATATAGGTATTCCATTTTGCCCAACGCGCTGCGTATACTGCTCATTTACAGCGTATTCTTTAAAAGTAAAAGGTAACTTAGTAGATGCTTATTTAGAAGCACTTTGCAAAGAAATCACAGCAGTAGCCCAAATGAAAAAAGATGCGACAATCCGTAGTTTATATATTGGTGGAGGAACTCCGACAAGCTTAAATGAACAGCAGCTTGAATGTCTTTTAAAACATGTAGCAGCTAGCTTTGATCTTTCTCAAATAGAAGAATATACGATAGAAGCGGGACGCCCAGATACTATTACAAAAGATAAGTTGCGTATTATGAAAGAACAAGGTGTAAGCCGTATTTCTATTAATCCACAAAGTATGCGTCAAAAAACATTAGATGTTATTGGTAGAGCCCATAGTGCAGAAGATATTAAACGTGTATTTAATGAAGCAAGAGAACTTGGACATACTGAAATCAATATGGATATGATTTTAGGACTTCCAGGAGAGACAGTAGAGGATGTAGCTTATACTTTAGAAGAGCTTGGTAAATTAGGACCAGAAAACATTACAGTGCATACAATGGCCATTAAACGTGCTTCAAGACTTCGTGAAGAACTTCGCGAAAGTGAAGGTAATGTGATTTTAACACAAGGTGAAGTTATTCAGCAGATGTTAAATCTATGTGAAGAAAAGATGGTACAATTAGGGCTTGAACCATATTATATGTACCGTCAAAAAAATATGCTTGGTAATTTCGAAAATGTAGGCTATGCAAAACCAGGTACAGAATGTGTTTATAACATTGAGATTATGGAAGAAAAACAAAGCATTATGCTTTAGGTGCAGGGGCTATTACAAAGTTTGTATATAGTGACCTTGCCCGCATTGAACGTGTAGCCAATGTAAAAAGCTTAGAAGATTATATTAACCGTATTGATGAAATGATTGAGCGCAAAAAAGTTGGTTTCTATAATCAAGATAATAATATTTAAAATAAAAATAATGACTAACTATTTTGCAGTTAGTCATTATTTTTTGCTTTTATTTCAAAATGATAAGTGTATTATCAGTTGTATATTTATAATGTGATGCTTAAATGCATAGGGGAGAGGAGTAATGTAAGAGTGGAAAATAAACGATGTGATTCGTAGGAATAATTCAGATATAAAAGGTAAAACTATCAATAAGTTATGCAATGTTTTTTTGGAGGTAAGATGATGAAAAAGAAAGCATTTATTATTACGTTAATTGGGCTTGTGCTCATTAGTGGTTGTTTAACTTATATGTATTTGGGAAACAGTCATAAGGCTGAGTATAAAAATGGTGTATTTGTAGAAGGGGGAAATCACTATGGATATGCAAAAGTGTACGGTTTATGTAAGAGCTTATGAACGTACGATTATTGAAAATCAAAAAAAGTAAAAATAGGTGAAATAGCAGATATAGCAGCACCGCCTATAGTGAGGAAGAAAGTAGAGGATATGCAGATTTATAGTATTCCGGATACAGAGCATAAAGGTAAATTTGTACTGACTATTATAGATATTATTAATAAGATTTGGAGTCAATATCCTAATGCGGATGTACAAAGTGTAGGTGACTCGGATGTGGTTATCGAGTACCATCCAGAGAAAACAAAGCCTAATGCGGTTTTAGAATGGTGCAAGGTTATTGGTGTAGCCATTATTGTTTTTGCAGGGGCATTAGTTGCGATTATGACTTATAATACGGATACTTCTTTAGGAGAAACCTTTATTATTATTAACCGAATCTTTACTGGTAAAGAAGTTAAGCAGCCTAATATTATTACTGTGCCTTATGCCATAGGTATTGCTACTGGTGTTATTTATTTCTTCAATCATTTAGGTAGAAAGAAAATTACAGAAGATCCAAGTCCTATGCAAATAGAGATTGCCATGTATGAAAGAGATGCAGAGGATACAGAAATTGCTAATTTAACGGACAAAAGGAGAGGTGAACCTTAATGCGGGAAACATTTACTATCTTGCCTAGAATATTAATTGGGCTTGGGGCGGGTGGTATGCTAGCAGGTGGGGTTGTCGCGTTTATTAGTGTTATTGGTATTGTACCGCTTATGAGTTATCGTACCAAAACAGAGCATTATGCAATTTTTTATGAAAATGCTATTGCAGCAGGAGGAATAATAGGTGCGGTTTTATCTATGTGGCCTATAGAAATCAAAATACCTGCATTTTTTCTTACTGTTTTTGGATTTGCAGCAGGAAATTTTGCGGGGGTACTGATTATTGCACTTGCAGAAGTTTTAGATGTTATGCCAATTATGAATCGGCGTGTTAAATTGAAAAAAGGTATAGCACTTATTGTATATGCTTTTGCGGCAGGTAAACTTGTAGGGGCATTATATTATTACTTATATCCTATATTTTTAGAACTTATTGATTAAAGGAGCATAAAGCATTATGGCAAATATGAATCAATTTAAAAGCGAGTATCAGAATATTGTAGACCAGAATACACCGAAAAATAATGTATGGAAAAATTCTATAAGCGCTTTTTTATGGGTGGAATTATTTGTATTATTGGTCAAACTTTTATTAACGTTTATATGTACTTTGGACTTTCTTTTGAAGAATCAAGTACATTAAGTACGATTACACTTATACTCATTAGTGCCCTTTTAACGGCTTTTAATGTATATGATAACCTTGGAAAGGTTGGTGGTGCAGGAGCCTTATTCCCATTACTGGATTTGCCAACTCTATGGTAGCGTCTGCCATGGAATATAAAAAAGAAGGTTTTATTTATGGTATGGGTGCCAAGCTTTTTACAATTGCAGGACCTGTTATCATTTATGGCACTATAGCTAGTGTTGTAATTGGGATTATATATTACTTTGTGAAATAGGAGATAAACAATGGGACATATAGGAAAGCAAACAGTTGTATATAAAACGCCACCGGTTATTATTAATGCGTATTCAAGCGCAGGCCCTAAAGAACAGCAAGGTCCACTTGGAGAATATTTTGATAATAAATTACCGGATGAACTTTTGGGACAAGATTCATGGGAAAAAGCAGAAGCACATATGATACAGCAAACGGTACAAGGATTATTAGATCGGGCATGTAAATTGCCTAGTGATATTCAATATATATTTGCAGGAGATTTGCAAAATCAAGTTGTAGCCAGTACCTTTGGATTAAAAGATTTTAATATTCCCTTTTTTGGGCTTTATGGAGCATGTTCTACTATGGGTGAATCTATGAGTCTAGCTAGTATGTTGATTGCAGGTGGCATGGCAGATTTAGTCATTGCAGGAACCAGCAGTCATTATTGTGCAGCAGAGAAGCAATTTAGGTTTCCACTAGAATATGCAGGACAACGCACTGTGGCACAACATTGGACCGTAACGGGAAGCGGATTTGTATTACTTTCAAGAAATGGAGAAGGCCCTAAAATAACGGCTATTACTACAGGAAAAATCGTTGACCTTGGCATTACGGATACTTTTAATATGGGAGCAGCTATGGCGCCAGCGGCTGTGGATACCATTTTAACCCATTTAGAAGATACCAATCAGAAGCCTAGTGATTTTGATGCTATTTTTACTGGAGACTTAGGAAACTGGGGAGTAGCTATTGCTAATGAACTGGCTCGAAAGTCAGGTGTAAATCTTAGCCCGATTCTAAATGATTGTGGGAAGATGATTTTTGATGATAAAAGACAAGAAACCGACGCAGGAGGCAGTGGCTGTGGATGTAGTGCTTCTGTATTTGCTGGTTATATATATAAACAAATGTTAAAGCATAAGCTAAAAAAAATATTGCTTGTGCCAACAGGAGCCCTAATGAGTCCGGGGAGTAGCCAGCAAGGTAATACAATTCCAGGAATTGCGCATGCAGTATGTATTGAGATGTAACAGGAGGAGAGTATGGAACTATTTATAGAATATGTAAAGTGTTTTGTGGTAGGTGGATTGATTTGTGTTATAGGTCAAGTAATTTTAGATCGTACAAAATTAACAACAGGTCAGATTATGATTATATTTTTACTGGCAGGGGCTTTTTTACAAGCTATAGGTGTTTATCAATCGATTGTTGATTTTGCAGGAGCAGGGGCGACGGTACCTATTTCGGGCTTTGGTTATGCCTTAGCTAAAGGTGGTATGGAAGAAGTTGGTGGAAGCGGGTTAATGGGCGCTTTCGCAGGTGGGATAAAAGCCACAGCGCCAGGAATTACAGCGGCCATTGTATTTGGTTATCTAGTTGCTTTATGTTCGAATCCAAAGAGTAAACCATTTAAATAAAATGATTTTATATAAGATTCAAATATTTAGTAGAAGGTTATAACAATAGCAGGATTTAGTGGATATAGCCTTCTATTTTTGTGGAAATAATTTCAAGGCATAGTAATAATCTGCTATTAATGTGAATAAAATATGAATTAAATGTAGAAAAAAATCATTTTTTAGTGGTATATTATTAGGAAAGTTATTATAATATATTTTATATCAGTCAGGAGGAGATGTTACTATGAAAAAGCAAATTTTAGAAGTCTTAGAAAAAAACAGTAAATATACTGCGGAAGAGATAGCCGTTATGCTTGGGCTAGAAACTGAAGATGTACGAGCCGCCATTGGGGAGTTAGAAGATGCACAAGTAATTTGTGGGTATAATACGTTAATTAACTGGGATCATTTAGAAGAAAATGACGTGGTAACAGCTCTTATTGAAGTAAAAGTAACACCACAACGTGGTGAGGGCTTTGATAAGGTGGCAGAACGTATTTACAAATTTAAAGAAGTAAAAGCTGTATATTTAATGTCTGGTGGATTTGATTTTACTGTCATTATTGAAGGTAAAACAATGAAACAAGTTGCATTATTTGTAGGTCAAAAACTTGCACCACTTGAAGCTGTATTAAGTACATCAACACATTTTGTACTTAAAAAATATAAAGATTATGGTGTTGTTTTTGAAAATGTAAAAAAAGATGAAAGGATGATTGTGTCACCATGATAAATTATGAAGAACTAATGGTAAAGAGAATTCAATATGTACCACCTTCTGGAATTAGAAAATTTTTTGATATTGCTAATGAGATGGGAGATGCTATTTCATTAGGTGTAGGGGAACCTGATTTTGATACACCTTGGCATATTCGAGAAGAAGCAATTTATACATTAGAAAAAGGGAAAACTATTTATACGGCTAATGCAGGTCTACTTGATCTTAGAAAAGAAATCTGTGCTTATATGAAGAGAAGATTTGATCTTACATATAGCCCAGCAAAACAAACTTTAGTAACAGTAGGAGGAAGTGAAGGAATTGACCTTGCCCTTCGTATATTACTTGAGCTTGGTGATGAAGTACTTATTCCAGAGCCTTGTTATGTAGCTTATGCACCATGTGTTATTTTCACAGGAGCAACACCAGTGGCTATTCCAACTAAAGCAGAAAATAAATTTAAATTAACACCGGAAGAACTTAATCAGTACATAACACCAAAGACAAAAGCACTGATTCTTCCTTATCCTAACAACCCAACTGGGGCAATTATGGAACAAGAAGACCTAGAAAAAATAGCAGATGTTCTTAGAGAAAAAAATATCATTGTAATCTCTGATGAAATTTATGCCGAACTTACTTATGGTAAAAAGCATGTTTCTATTGCAAGTATTCCAGGAATGTATGAAAGAACAATTGTACTTAGTGGATTCTCTAAAACTTATGCTATGACAGGGTGGCGTTTAGGATATGCATTAGGACCTGAACCACTTATTGGGCTTATGACTAAGATGCATCAATTTGCAATTATGTGTGCACCTACAACAAGTCAATATGCAGCAGTTGAAGCAATGCGTAACGGGGATGAAGATGTAAGGGAAATGAGAAAGTCATATGATCAGAGAAGACGTTTTATGATTGAAAGTTTCTATAAAATGGGGTTAGATTGTTTTGAACCAGAAGGTGCATTTTATGTATTCCCTAGTATTCAAAAAACAGGCATGACAAGTGAAGAGTTCTGTAAAGTACTATTACAAGAAGAAAAAGTTGCCGTTGTACCAGGTAGTGCATTTGGTAAATCTGGTGAAGGTTTTGTAAGATGTTCATATGCTTATTCAATTGAAGAACTTAAAGAAGCATTAACACGTATCGCAAGATTTGTATCTAAGAGAATATAAGAATAAATAATAAAAAGAGATACTACAAAAATTTGGTTCGTACTCAACTTTGGGTATTTTAAAGATGGCTCGACAAAAAAGTGGTATTTTTGAATGCCATTTTTTGTTGAGCTATTTCCTATGTTTTTATGTTTTGATAGACTGATATTATATCAGCGAAAGGTAACATTATAAATGAAATACAAAGAATTAAATCTAAATCATGTAAAGCTATTTGTCCAAATTGTGGAGAGACGAGTAGCTTTTTCATGCTATATATGTTCGTAAAATACAAGCGGTGCCTATACATTTAAAAACAACCTATCTTCATGTTACTGCCTATAAATATAAATGCCTCAATGAATCCTGTGAAACAAAAGTAATTATGGCAACACTTTCATTTGCATCTGCTTCCCAGGTAAGAATAACTGAACTCATATCTCTTATTTTAGCTGTTTCAATCTTTCTTAATAATGAGGGAGCTAGCAAAGTACTTCTTGTTGCACGTGATTGAGCAAGTGCTTATGCTAAGGCAATTAATGAAATATTGCCTACATGTACTCAAGTGGCAGACCGATTTCATTTACTTCAAAATTTAATCAATCGTATAAGGATTTATTTAAGATGGAATTACCTAAAGAGATATTTATAAAAGATGGCAAGAGCTTGGAGGTAGAAATACTAAAGTTATTGCAGATGAATTCCATATAAATTTAGTTACTGCACGAAAATATGTTCAGATGACAGAAGAGGATATCCGTTTATTAGAACCCCCTAAAAATTATAAAAAAAGAAAGACAGTAGTTGATGATTATCTAAATATTATCTGTAAAATACTTTATGATAAAATAGATTCTGCCGTCATTTTATCATATGTCTTACGAATGAGCTATGATGGGAATTTAAAGACATTAGAAAACTATATCCCAGTATTTGCTAAAAATAACTTTAATAATGCATTCCATATAAATTGGGCATATAAAACAGAATACCCTAAGAAACTTATTACAGTTTAAGGCTTCATGCTGCAGTTACTATCGAAGACGTATAGAAACTACATTCTTGCAGCTAGCAGAACAATTCCATATCAATGAGGTATTAGCCAATTCAATGAGTGGCTTAAAAGCAAGGATTCAAAGTAAAATTTTAGGGCATAACATCGCATATTTCATGAACAAATGCCTTGGTAATAAAGAAACTGGAC
Organism: Cellulosilyticum ruminicola JCM 14822; assembly: GCF_001311925.1. Classification (GTDB taxonomy): domain Bacteria; phylum Bacillota; class Clostridia; order Lachnospirales; family Cellulosilyticaceae; genus Cellulosilyticum; species Cellulosilyticum ruminicola. The sequence continues at coordinate 22,527 of NZ_BBCG01000043.1, read as the reverse complement.
AGATTAAGCATTTAATATTTGGATAAATAGACCTTGGCATAATTATTTTAGGGATTATACTAAGGTCTATTTATAAGTTGAGATAATCTAGCACATGTCGTTATAATAGTTTTTATACGATACTTATGGGAAAAGTCTCCAATCAATTAGATTGATTTATTAAAGCGTATGAAACATTTTATATTAAAGGTTTTGTAGAAGGCATAAAAAAAGATATCGACCCGATTAAGAATGCGATATCTCATAACCTAAGTAGTGGACTTGTTGAAGGAAACAACAACAAATTCAAACTCGTTAAACGTATTTTATATGGTAGATCCAATTTAGTCAACCTTTTTAAGTTGAAATGTTATGTAACATTTCAACTTAAAAGTACGAACTTTAGTTTACAAAAACTACTAAAGGTGAATGCATTATATTAACACATTCACCTTTAGTAAAGTAGGTGCACTTATCCAAAGTTGAGTAAGAACCAAAAATTTTGTAATATCTCTTTTTAACATTTAATTAAGATTCTTTTTTTCTGACATGTTGGGCAAAGTCCATAGAAATATATTTGTTCGCCTGTAAGTTTGAATCCACTTGTGTTTTCTACTTCTTCTCTAAGGGAAATTACTTGAGTTAGTAATGGCATGTCTACAACTTCTTTACAATTTACACATTGGATATGAAGATGGGGTGTGATATTTGCATCATAGCGATAGCTATCTTCTCCTAAGTTAAGTTGTTGAATAAGTCTATGCTGAACAAATGAATCTAAAGTTTTATAAACAGTTGCAAGGCTCATAGTTGGATGCTCTTCGCGTAAACTATTATAAATTGTTTCTGCACTCGGGTGAACCTTTGTGTTACGAAGCATTTTAAAAATAGAAAGACGTTGAGGCGTAACTTTGAGCTGATGTTCTTTAAGAATAGCTGTTAATTCTAACATAAGTCACCTCTTTGATGATAATAATTATTAATTAAATTATATTCTATAATAAAAAAAAATACAAGTGAAAAATAATAGTTACAATAAAATGGGGAAATATGCATTTTAATGATTGCTTAAGGGAAGTATGTAATGTAAATTAAAATTATTACAATGATAATAAAAGGAGAATAAAATGGCAGTATTATTTTTACATTATCCCAAATGTACAACCTGTAAACATGCACTGAAATATTTAAAGGATCATGATGTGAATGTAAAGGAACGTCATATTGTGGAAGAAAATCCAACAGAAGAAGAACTTAAGATTTGGATTGCTAAAAGTGGTTTAGAATTTAAAAAGTTCTTTAATACAAGTGGACTTATTTATAAAGAACTCGGTTTAAAATATAAGATAAAGGAGATGAGCATGGATGAAGCAGTTAAACTGTTGGCTACTAATGGGATGCTTGTCAAAAGACCTTTATTAATTACTGAAGAACAGGTTTTAGTTGGTTTCAAGGAACCAGCTTATGAAGCTGTACTTACTAGCTTAAAATAAGAAAAGGGCTACTATGCAATTGTTTGAAACAAAATGCACAGTGGTCTTTTTTATTTGCAAACTAAGTATGTTATTAAAAAAATGCTTATACTAAATTGTGGATAGAAATATAGGCTAAGTAAGGGATGAAAATATGAAAAAAAGGAAAAGTCTAATCCATATACTTGTTTTTATATTGTGTGTAATTTTAAGTGTGCCAAGTATATTCACCAAGGAAACACAATCTAAAGCAGTAGATGAACGTAAGGTGCTTTATTTGACTTTTGATGATGGACCTAGCGAGTATACTGAAAGGCTCTTGGATTTATTAGACAAACATCATATGAAGGCAACTTTTTTTATGCTTAAAGAAGTATGGAAAATTATCCTGGGTCCGTAAAACGTATGAGAGATGAGGGACATGGTATTGGACTTCATGGGGTATCTCATGAAAAAAACATTTTTTACAATGGGACAAGAGGGCCTCTTAAGGAAATGGAGTATGCTAATAGTGCATTAGAGAAAATTGTAGGTTGTAGAACGATGCTCATTCGTACGCCTTATGGGAGTTATCCTTATTTATCAACAGCCCAGCTTAAAACATTAACAAGTCATGAATATATCATATGGGACTGGAATATTGATTCTAGAGACTGGTCTTATCGTAATCCACAAAAAACATATTGTGCAACCATCAAATTAATGAATACATGTCAGAAGCAGCCTAAAGTTATTTTGTTCCATGACATTTCACATGTATTAGAAACAATGGAATTATTTATTGATTGGATGGAGGAAAAAGGTTATACCTCAGAGGCAATTACGCCACAATTAAACCCTGTAAGATTAGGACAAAATAAAAGGAAAGGAAGATAAGTATGATGAATATGAAAAGTTTAAAAAGTGAGGCTTTAGATGGGAAGAATAATAAGCGTTTAAATAGTACAGTTTGTACCCATGAAGAGTGTACAGAAGCAAGGGCAAATATCGCATATGAACTTACACATTCACATGTAACTATTCCATCAGAAGCAGATGTAATGAATAATAAAGAATGGGTAGATGATGGTAGTAAATTGTAAAAATGACAAAGTTTAATCCTGGTAAATAAAGGATTAAAACTTTGTTTTAATTTCTCATAAAAACTTGAGGTTAGAGAAATAATCAGTTAAAATAAAAGGTATGATGTAAAAACATCTATGTAAGTGAGGAAGTGAAAAATGGGAAGAAATAAGTTAAATCCAAATAAGAGAAATTTTATTTCAGATAGATTAGTTTTCCTTGCAGGGATTTTTCTTTGTATGTACTTTGTACTTGTATTAAAGTTTTATAAACTACAAATAGTAGATCATGAGAGCTATGAACAAGATTTAAGGGCCAGTGTAGAACGTACAGTAGAAGTACCTGCTGCCCGTGGTAATATTTATGATAGATATGGAAAGCCTTTAGCAACGAATAAGCCAATCTATGTGCTTAAAGTTGATCCACAAGTTGATCTTAAAAAAGATAAGCTCAATGAAATTTTATTAAGTGTTGCAAGATTGTTAGAAGCTAATGCTGATACATATATTGATAATGTACCAATTACCAAAGAAGCACCTTTTAAATTTACAGGGGATGATGTAGCTAAGCGTTCGTTTATTACAAATTACTTACCTTATAATGATCAGAAACATAAATTAGAGTTATACGGTTATTCAGCAGAGCAGCTTATGAAATATATGCGTGATGATGTGTTTGTTTTAAGCAAAGAGTTAACAGATGAAGAAGCTAGAAAGATTATAGCAATGCGTCTTGAAATGTATCAGACTGCTTATCAAAAATATAAGAAGATTACAATTGCAGAGGGAATTTCAAGTCAAACTCTCGCTGCTATTGAAGAAAATAAAGAGAAATATCCAGGCATTATGGCGGAAGTGGAATCACAACGCTATTATGTTTATGGAAAAGAATTTGGAAATGTCTTAGGTTACACACGTAAGATTACAGCTAATCAATATGAATCTATGAAAGAGCAAGGATATGATCAAGATGACGTCATCGGACAAGGTGGCGTTGAAAGTAATATGGAAAAAGAGCTTCGTGGTGAAAAAGGTAAAAAACTCATTGAAGTAGATAATATGGGTCGTGAAGTATTTACCTTAGAAGAAGCAGATAATAAAGATGGTAATGATGTCTATTTAACAGTAGATGCGGATTTACAATTAGCTGCTTATAATGCCATCGAAAAGCAGCTTAGTTCAGCAATTGTACAGCGTTTAAGAGGTCAAGGGCGTGGCGTTATGGTATTAAGTGGAAGAGAAGTACTTGTCTCAATGGTAGATAACAATCAACTTAATTTAAGTGATATGCAAAAAGCACCAAAGGCTGAAATGCGTAGACAACTTTATGAAAAAGTAAAAGTAGATTACGATAAAGCAGTAGCAGTTTTAGAAGAAACTGAAAAAGGTTTGCCAGAAGAAGAAAAAACAAATCTTACAATTAAACAACATTTTTCAGATATGGTCAATGCAGATAATAGCGTCATTACAGACCGTGAGATTTTACTTGCCCTTAGTGAGCAAGGCAGTTTACAACTAAGTGAAGCACTTGTGAAACAGATTTGGAATGGTAGTTATCCATCAGTAGAATCTATTTTAATTCAAGAATATGAAGCTGGACGCTTAAAACCAGATCAAGCATCTGTGGCACCTTATAGTGGTTCAGCAGTTGTAGTAGATGTCAATACGGGGGAAACATTAGCTGTAGTAGGTTATCCATCTTATGACAGTAATGATATGACAGAGCACTTTAATCGTTACTACACAATGTATCATGATGGTGTAGACAGTAGAGACATGCTTTGGAACCGTGCTACAAGAACAACAATGGCACCAGGTTCTACCTTTAAAATGATTTCAGCCATTGCGGGTCTTGAAGAAGGTGTCATTACAAAAGATACAGTTATTAATGATACAGGGGTCTATACTCAAGCTGGTCAGCCTTATCCAAAATGTTGGATTTACACAAATAATGGATATGGACATGGGGCAGTGGATGTAGAACGTGCCCTTGAGGTATCTTGTAACTATTTCTTCTTCGATGTAGCTTACAGATTAGGTATGAAGTATGGTATGCCATATGGAGGTATTGATGCTTTAACAAAATATGTAAAAATGTTTGGGCTTGATAAAAAGACAAATATTGAATTAGAAGAAGAATCACCTAACGTTTCAACACCAAGTAACTTAGTAGAAACGAATACAACACGTGCATTCAATAATTTGAGACGTCTTGATGAAAACGGTAAAAAGGCATTATACAATGAAGTAGCGGGTTTCATTGAAACAGGTTTCTATCCATATTGCAATACATCAATTGGTGATATTGAAACACAAATTGATTACAAAACACAATATGACTTAAAGAAAAGTTTAGATACAGAGCTTGGCAATATATTAAGTTCTGAACTTAATAATATCTTTAGTAGAATGATGAATGATGTGGCTGAATCATTAGATGAGTCTCAATCATTAAAAGCACAAGAAGTAGTAAATAGTGTACTTGGCGATACAAGTGACCAGTCACTTAAATTAAAAACAAAAAATGAAGCTAATAAAGTGTTAAAAGAAACAGTGGCAGAAAACACACATCGTGCTATCTTAAAAGCGGTTAAGAAAATGCCAGAACAGCTTGTGACAGAAAGTTATTTAGCAGCTTATGAAAATGCTCTTGCAAATCTTTCACCAAATGAACAAGAAGTAAAAGTAGAACTTGAAAGCCGTATAACTTCACTTAAAAATAATAAACTAGATGTTTATAATTTAATTGTTGATAAAATCGAAACACGTATATTCGGTGTTTATTTAAATAATTACTTTGAAAAAGTAGATATGGAATTTACAACAGCTATTACAATTCGTACAGCCATTGGTCAAGGGAATAATGCATACTCACCAATTCAAATTGCCCGTTATATTGCAGGGCTTGCAAATGGTGAAACAGTATATGATTTAAGCGTGATTACTGGTATCTATGATAATAAAAAAGCAGATAATTATGTGGAGAACATCACTAAAGTGTATACGAAATTAGATCTTGCAGATAGTACACTAAATAGTGTTTATAAAGGGATGAAACGTGTAGTTGATGATACATCAGGTACAGCTAGTTCAGTATTTGCAGACTTCCCAATTGATATAGGGGCGAAAACAGGTACAGCTCAACAAGGTAAATATGAACACTCATGGTTCGTAGGCTTTGCACCATATGATAATCCACAAATTGCAATTGTTACAAGTATGTACGGTGCAAATGGTTTAGGATCTCATAATACAACTTTAGCTAGAAGAGTTTTAGAGGCTTATTTTGACCTTGAGCCATCAGACGTGCCAAAAGAAGAAACGAATACGAATGTAGGTACACATTTAGTCGAATAATAAAAATTTACGATACCTTATATTTAATGTATGAATTCATTAGATATAAGGTATTCTATTTATGAAAAAAAATATTAGGAGGCAAAGGATGGAAGGGTTAAAAGAGAAACTCTTAGCGAATATTATCCCTCAAAACAAGAAGGATTATATGCGTATTATTTTCATCCAGTAGGTGGACAGTTAAAAACAGATTTGATGGCAGAAATACTAGAGCTTATTCGTCCAATGAAGGATGTGTATTTTAGACTTTCTATGATAGAAGGTATGTATATTGTGAACCTTACAGGAAGTGAGGTAAAGAAAGTATATGAATTATTAGATGCACATAATGCTAGGATACGCTTAGAATGTAGTAGTTCTTACATTGGTGTGCCTATTTGCCTTAAATAGCCAAGCAGCTTTAAAACGTATTATGGATAAATTTAGAAGTGAAAACTTCAAAGAAGATATTATGCCTGCTGTGTATATTTCAGGCTGTCAAAATTCTTGTGGTGTACAGCAAATTGCACGTATCGGCTTTATGGGAAAGGTAAAACGTGTAGATGGATAAATATGTAATGCTTTTGAGCTTTTTTAGATGGAGATTGCAGTGTAGCTAAGACAAAACTAGGTGAAAGCTACGGGATGTTAAAGAAGAGCAGATTGGTGATTTATTATTTGAACTTGCAAAAGCTATACAAAATAGTGGCTTAGATTATGAAAGTTATGTTAAACAAAAAGCTGATAAAATGCAGGCAATTATTGAAAAATATATTGTATAAATGAGAAAAGGTAAGTGTTAGCGCTTACCTTTTTTATATGGTAACAATTTATTTCCTAATAAATAGTATTTTAAAAATGTTAAATTGTTTGACAATTAAAATAGTTAATGATACTCTTGTAAGAGATTAAGGGTGAAAAACAAAAAGAAATATATAGAGAGGGGAACAAGAATGCTTTGTATGGGAGATTTTTTTGATGAAGTTTGTGAAAAATTTAAAGATCGAGAATGCATTTACTTTCCAAGCACAGGGAGACATTATACATACGGTGAATTTCATGAGTATGTAACAGATATAGCAAAAGGATTAATTGCAATGGGACTCACACGTCAAGATCATATTGCGATTAAAGCAGTTAATTCACCGGAATGGATTGCGATAGAGATGGCAGCAACTAAAATAGGGGTAGTGCTTGTAATTTTAAATGCTAACTTAACATTACAGGAATTAGCGTATGCGGTAGACTTTGCAGAAGTAAAATATTTATTTACAGATAAACGCGAAGAAGATTTTCATTGTATTGTATTTGACGAGGATTTGGAAGATTTCATTGCTAAGGGAAGACGTGAAGTGGATGATGCACAGGTTAAAAAATGGCAGGATAATATTAAAAAAGAAGATACGGCATTTATAGAGTTTTCTTCTGGGACAACAAGCAATCCTAAAGCGATTATTAGTCCACAGTCATTGATTACATGGAATAGTATTCGTTTTGCAGAAAACTTACCATATAATCAAGATGATAATTTATTACTTTGCTTGCCACTTGCACATGCATTAGGTAATAGTTTAACGGTACTTTCGGTATTTTATTATGGTGCTAAAATGACAATTATTGAAGGCTTTGAAGTAACTAAGGTGCTTACTATGATTGAAAAAGAAAGATGTACGATTTTTCATGCGGTGCCTACTATGTTTATGTATCTTTTAAAACGTCATAAGAGTTTTGACACTAAATCATTACGAGCAGCACTTATTGGTGGTTCTATTGTTTCAAGAAATCTTATGGAAGCTATTAGAGATGAATTAGGGATTCCGGAGATTGTACAGATGTATGGACAAACAGAGGTATTGGATATTACACTTTCAACATTGGATGATCCAATGGATAAAAGAATGGGTACAGCAGGTAAAGCATTACCCGGTGTAGAAATCAAAGTAGTGGATCCAGAAACGAATTTAGAAGTACCGCGTGGTCAAAAAGGCGAATTAATGTTTAAAACACCATATTATTTTAATGGCTATATGCGTAATGAAAAGGCAACTAAGGAAACAATATGTGAAGATGGTTGGATTCATTCAGGAGATTATGCGATACAAGATGAAGCTGGGTATGTGACAATTTGTTCAAGACTTAAAGAACTCATTATCCGTGCAGGTGAAAATATTGCACCAAATGAAATAGAAAATGTACTTTTACAATTTCCAAGTATTAGAGAAGTAGCGGTTATTGGAGTGCCTGATGAGTTTAAAGGAGAAGAGATTGCAGCATTTGTTGTGACTAAGGAAATGATGAGCAAAGTAGAGCTTAAAAAATATTTGATGACTGTCTTAGCTAAACATAAAGTGCCTCGTTACATTTACTTTGTAGATAGTTTACCTAAGACAGGAAGTGGAAAGATTAGCAAATTCGCTTTAAAAGAACTTTATTTAAATAAATATGCACATAAAAAAATAGAACATTTTCATAAGATAGCAGAATAAATTGAAGCAGCCTATACATGAGTCCTTTATAAAAAGAATATAAAATGATAAGATAAGATCAGAATAGGTGAAAATATGGAGACTAGAAAGTTAACAAAAGCAGCAATTACATCAGCCTTACTTATTGTACTAAGTATTGTTTTTTGTAGTATAGGTATAGAAAATACATTTTATTTGCAATTTATAGTACCTATTGTAATTACCGTAGTTTATTTAACTTGTGGTTTTAAGTGGACCATACTAGCAGGGCTGAATACAATTGTGGTAATTATATTAGTACTAGGACGCATGACGGCAGGCGTTTGGCTTATTCAAAGCGTAATTGTTGGCAGCATTGTGGGTTACTTGTTATTAAGGGAGAGAGGTGTAATGGATGATATTTTGATTGGCGCATTAGTAGGGTGTCCAGTAATGCTGTTTATTGATTATTTTATTAAGATTTTAACGGGTGTAAGTGTATTAACAGGTATAAGTGTTTTGGAAGAGATAGGATTGGGAGATTTGATTGGCAATAAGGAATTAATAGAAGGCATGTATTATTTTGAGATTGCTTGTATTCCTATTGGAACTATTGTCCTTACATATGTAGGTGGGATGATTGTGGCAAAACATTTAAATCTATTAAATGCTCAAACAAAAATGAAGTATAAGATGATTAAAAATTTTTTAAGATATAAGCCGTATATGTATTGCTCGAAATCACTTGTTATAGGCGGCATGTTATATATTGTTATAAGTACAATACTGCCTGTAGGGCAAAATGTATATATCAAAGCTTTGTATATAAGTATGAAATATATTTTGATTTACTTCATATTGATGGATGCCATGGCTATTATTAGTTTTGGAATTTACCGCAAAACTGGTTCTGTGTTACTTAGTAATGGTGTAGGCATTGTGATTATCATATTATTAGTTAATTGGTTTAAGTGGAGTTTATATGGGATGATGCTCACTAGTTTAGTTATTGACTTTAAGATGAAGATTAGACAGAAACAAGCCCATATATTAAAATGTTTAGTGCAATATTAAAAGCTGCCAGTATATCAGATGTGTTTTTAAATGATGTACTAGCAGCTTTTTGCTTTTTAATAAGCTTAAATAAAATTTTAAGAAGGATTTTTTATAATTGAAACAAGGGTTTCATGATAAGCAACTTGTCCACCGATATCGGATTTGTGGGCATAAGTTAGTGTGTTTGGATTGCCATGTTTTTCCCACCAGCCTACATTCATCATCACTACTTTATTTGGAATAGCATCATCTATGATAAACTGTACAGTGATTTGACCGCATTTTGAAGTAAGGCTACCAGTTTCACCATCTGTAAGTTTGAAGTTTTTGGCTGTTTGCGGTGAAATATAAGCTTTAGAAGGACCTTTTTCATCCATCATATGTTGGCTGAATAATGTCTTTTTGCTATGAGTTGTTAAAAGACGTAATCCATTAGGTGTTGGTTGTGATATATAATCTGAAGGTGCATAAAGTTCGATTTTTTGTGTTTGTGTGTCGAAAATTAAGTTTTCCCAGGCAATAGTCTCATGGCATGTAAAATAATGTGTTTTTAAATAATCAATTGAAATCTCAGGTTCAAGTGTTTTTAATGGTTCTAAAACTTTATTTAAATAAGTTGATTTAGAAACTTGAGGATAAGCTGTAAGGCCTATTTCTTTAGCTAAGCTGGCAAAGAAGTAGTATTCATCCATTAGAGGATGAGCTGGCTGAACGGCTTGTTCATTATAAGTCATATATGGATTTGTCATAGAGCTATAAAGCAGGTCTTCACTTTCAAGAGAAGTAGTAGCTGGGATAATTAAATCACAAGCCCTAGCTGTATCTGTCATAAACTGCTCAAAGCATACTTTAAATTCAATTTGGGCAAAAGCCTTATTTAAAGCATTAAGATTGGATAACTGATTAAGTAAGTTACTTTTTGTGATGACTGCCATTTTTAAAGGTACATTGAAACTGCTTATAGACTCAGCATGTTTAGAAGCAGATGTGTGATTTAAGTTTGAGATGTAGACTTCCTTTGGCACAAAGACAGTGTTTTTAAAGTGTACCTTAGAAGTGAGACTTTCGGTGATAAAGGTGTGCAAATCACTGGTGTAAACATAACGGCTCTTATCATATTGGGCGCTGTTATAAGGATCACTATTAATACGGCTTGGGAAAACCTTATTAGCATAATTAATACCGCCACCGCTAAAGCCGATTTGACCAGTAATAGCACCTAAGGCATCAATAAGTCGAATTGTTGCACCACCGTTATAGTATTTTTGCAAACCATAGCCTAATAAGATAGTGACATGTTTTTGGGTATAATAATGCACTAATAGGGATAGTGTTTCTTCTGTTAAGTCACAATCTTTTAATAAAACTTGTAAATCTAAATCTTTCACAGTATTTCGATAAGTTTCAAAACCATGAACATAAGATTTGATATAATCCCCATCGAAAAGATTGTTTTCAATGATATATTTTCCCATAGCAAGGGCTAAGGCATAATCACCATTTGGTTTAATTTGAATAAAGTGATCAGCAATCTTGGCTGTACCGGTACGGATTGGATCGATGACAATAATAGGAATGCCTTGCTTTTTAGCTTTTTGAAGCATTTGCATTGTATGAATTGTTGTACTTTGAGGATTTTTACCCCATACAAAGATGGCTTTGCTATTTAGCATATCTTCTAAACTATGACTTCTGCTATCTCCAAAGTCGGCCTTTTGAGCCGCAATACCAGCGCTCCAACATGGACCGCCTTTTTGTTTGATAACCCCGCCATAGAAGTTAAAGAATAAATCACCGATGCTTTTTAAAAGACCACCATTACCGTATTGCTCATAATAAAGAATACTGTGGCTACCATAAGCTTTTTTATAAGTTATAAGTTTTTCGGCAGTTAAATGAAGGGCTTCTTCAAAAGATATTTCCTGAAAGGTGTCACCAACTTTTAAAAGTGGCATTTTTAAGCGTTCAGGATGATTTAAACGGTCTAAATGGGCGCGTCCTTTTGGACAGATAAATCCTTTTGTATAGGGATGTAAAGGGTCGCCCTCGATTTTTGTAACTTGGTTATTTGAGACATACACATTAAACTTACAACAATCAAAACAGTCTAATGTGCAGCCATGACTAATTTTTTTCATAAAAACTCCTTTGTAATGTGTGATGATAAAAGTTAAGATAATATGTGTTATATTATATAATCTATTATATTATAAAATATAATAGATTATAAGAAGAGAAATATATTATTTATAGTGTCTATATAATGTTATGTTACAATAAATGTATTAGTTAAGAATAGAGAGGGTATTCAATGAATGGTTTAGTTCAACAATTAATTTATAGTGTGCTGGCAGTACTTATTGCAATTTGTTTACATGAGTATGCCCATGGATTTGTGTCATATCTCATGGGTGATCCAACGCCTAAAAGAGGGGGGAGGCTTTCTTTAAATCCATTACATCATTTAGACCCAGTGGGGACGCTTTGTCTTATTTTCTTTCACTTTGGATGGGCAAAGCCAGTAATGGTAAATCCAAATTATTATAAAAATAAGAAATTAGGTATGGCTTTTGTAGGGATAGCAGGACCACTTACTAACTTTATCATTGCTTTTTTTAGTATGTTAGGTATGGGTATTATTGTGAAGCAAACAGGGGGATATGCAGGCGATGTAATAGTTTATATCTTTACATTTTTAAATTACTTAGCCATTATTAATATTGGTCTTGGCAGCTTCAACCTTATCCCATTTCCACCGTTAGATGGCGCTAAGATTGTTGGTGCCTTATTATCAGAAGATAAATATTTTTCTTTTATGCGCTATGAACGTTATGGACAAGGTATTTTAATGTTACTACTTGTAACAAACATATTAGATAAGCCATTAGATTTTATACACAGTGGGATTACAAATGGTATATGGTATATGGTAGGTACTATTTTAAGTATAGCTTAAATTAGAAAGATGAATTTTGGCACTAATTTTAAAAAATATATTGACAAATCAAAAGCCCGTTATTATACTGTGGTTAATTAAATAAGTCTTCAGGGCAGGGTGAAATTCCCTACCGGCGGTAAAGCCCGCGAGCCTTAAAAGAGGCTGATTCGGTGAAATTCCGAAGCCGACAGTAAAGTCTGGATGAAAGAAGCAAATAAATGAGATTAATGAAGCTCTGAAATATTATTATTTCAGGGCTTTTTATAGTTGATATCTAAATAATAGATAGTGCCTATAAAATTAATTTTATAAATGATTACCTGAAGCCTTATGATAGGGCTTTTTTTATACCTAAATATAGATTATAGAAGGGGTGAAAATATGGATCAATATTATATGACGAAGGCCTTAGAGTTAGCAAAAAGGGAAGAGGGAAGTTAATCCTAATCCTATGGTAGGAGCAGTGATTGTGAAGAATGGCAAAATTATAGGAGAAGGATATCATATGGCTTATGGCCAGGCCCATGCAGAAGTCAATGCTTTTACAAGTTGTAAAGAAGTGCAGAAGGGGCAACTTTATATGTGACTTTAGAGCCATGTAGCCATTATGGGAAGACACCACCTTGTGTAGACTTAGTGATTAAAGAAAAGGTAGGGCGTGTCGTTATCGGCAACTTAGACCCTAATCCGTTAGTGGCAGGCAGAGGTATTAAAAAATTAGAGGAGCATGGGATTTCGGTAACAGTAGGGGTGTTAGCAGAAGAATGCATGGGACTTAATGAAGTGTTTATGAAATACATTGTACAAAAAGAACCATTTGTGGCCATGAAAACAGCCATGACCTTAGATGGAAAAATTGCTACAGCCACAGGGCAGTCCAAGTGGATTACAGGAGAAGCTGCAAGGAAAGAAGTTCATGAGCTAAGAAATACTTTCATGGGCATTATGATAGGCAGTGGGACAGTACTTAAGGATAATCCATATTTAACTTGCCGTTTAGAAGGGGGAAGAAATCCTATTCCTATTGTAGTAGATAGCAGATTACGTATGCCTCTTACGAGTCATTTAGTAGAAAAGGCATCAGAGAATAAATTAATTGTAGCTACTTTAGCATCAGCTGATCCGGTGCAAAAGGAAGCACTCAGACAAAAATGGGTAAATGTTATTGAGGTGGAAGCTGTAAATGGTCATGTGAATTTAAAAACACTAATGAAGCGTTTGGGGGAATTGGGGATTGATGGTATTTTATTGGAGGGAGGCAGTACTTTAAATGAGGCTGCTATAAAAGCTGGGGTTGTAGACCGGATAATAAGTTATATTAGTCCTAAGTTAGTAGGTGGAGAAAGGGCGAAAACACCTATAGGTGGAGAAGGTATAGGAAGTTTAGAGAAAGCAGTGTTACTTGAAGCTTTAGAAATTCATGAGATTGGGAAAGATTTTTGTATTACAGGCAAAGTAAAAAAGGAGGAGGGTGCATGTTTACAGGAATCGTAGAAGAAATGGGCACAGTTATAGAAGTGCAAAAAGCAGCTAAATCTATTAAGATGCGTATTCAAGGTAAAGTCGTTTTAGAAGATATCAAACTTGGCGATAGCATTTGTACCAATGGCGTATGTCTAACCGTAACGAAACTTTAAAGATAGTTTTGAAGTAGATGTAATGCCTGAAACCGTTTCAAAAAGTAATTTAAAAGATTTAAAGAAAGGCAGTTTAGTCCATTTAGAACGTGCTTTAACCCTTCAAAGCAGATTAGGTGGGCATATGGTCAGTGGCCATATTGATGGCACAGGAGAAATTAAAGCGATTACAAAAGATGAAAATGCCACATGGCTTACTATTGCAGCATCTGAGGATTTGTTAAAATATATAATTTATAAAGGGTCTATTGCTATAGATGGAGTGAGCTTAACAATTGCCCAGCTGGGAGATGAGGATTTTAAAGTGTCACTCATTCCTCACACAGGTAGTTATACCCATTTATTACATAAGAAAATCGGAGAGACAGTGAATTTAGAATGTGATGCAGTTGGGAAATACGTAGAACGCTTGATGAAATTTCATACAAAGGAAAAGCCAAGGAAGAGTGCATTAACAAAAGATTTTTTAGCTAAATATGACTTTTTGTAGGAGGGATTGTGATGAACACACATGGTTTTGCAAGTATAGAGGAAGCAATAAATGATTTAAAAAAAGGTAAGATGCTCATTGTAGTAGATGATATGGGACGGGAAAATGAAGGGGACTTACTCATGGTAGCAGAAATGGTTACCCCGCAAGCTATTAATTTTATGGCCACTCATGGAAAGGGACTTATTTGTATGCCAATTAGCAGTGACTATGCTAAAGCATTAAATTTAAAGCCTATGGTAGAGATTAATACAGATAATCATGAAACAGCTTTTACCATATCTATTGATTACAAAGAAACAACAACAGGTATTTCAGCTTTTGAGAGAGCTATGACAGTGGCTAACGTTTTTAAAGAAGGCGTTAAGGCTGAAGACTTTAGAAGACCAGGACATATGTTTCCACTGATTGCAAAGGATGGCGGTGTATTAGAAAGACAGGGGCATACAGAAGCAGCAATAGATTTAGCAAGACTTGCAGGATTTAAAGCTGGCGGCGTTATTTGTGAAATTATGAAAGAAGATGGTATGATGGCTAGAAGAGATGATTTGATAGCTTTTGCTAAGGCACATGATTTAAAAATGATTACAATTGAAGATTTAATTTGCTATCGTAAAATTCATGATAACTGGGTAGAAGAAGTGGTGGACATTAATTTACCAACGGCTTATGGGGATTTTAAAGCATATGGATTTGTAGATAAGATTACAGGAAAAGAACATATGGCTCTTGTAAAAGGTAATATTAAAAGTGCAGATGAAGTGCTTGTAAGAATGCATTCTGAATGTCTTACAGGGGATGTATTAGGTAGTCAAAAATGTGACTGCGGCGAGCAGCTTAGGGCAGGACTTAAACAAATTGAAAAGGAAGGCTGTGGTATCTTACTTTATTTACGTCAAGAAGGCCGTGGCATTGGGCTTATGAATAAATTAAAAGCTTACAAATTACAAGAACAAGGTATGGATACTGTAGAGGCTAATTTACATTTAGGCTTTAAAGATGATTTAAGAGATTACGCTATAGGGGCAAAAATTTTACATATGTTAGGAGTAAAAAAGATAAGATTACTTACTAATAATCCACGTAAAATTTCAGGGCTTAAGGCATATGATATAGAAGTTACAAGTCGGGAACCTTTAGAATTACCAACTAATAAAAATAATATCTTTTATATGCGCACAAAGCGTGAAAAGTTAGAGCACATTTTAAATATGAAATAAATTTTTATAAGATACATTAAGGGGGCATTTAAGATGAATAAAATAGAAGGCAATTTAGTAGCGGAAGGATTAAAAATAGGAATTATAGCAGCCAGATTTAATGAGTTTATCGTAGGAAAATTAGTAGGTGGTGCTTTAGATAGTTTAATAAGACATGGAGTAAAAGAGGAAGATATTGACTTAGTTTGGGTGCCAGGCGCTTTTGAGATTCCACTTGTGGCTAAAAAAATGGCACAAAATGAAAAATACGATGCAGTGATTTGTTTAGGTGCAGTTATTCGCGGGGCAACACCTCATTTTGACTATGTATGTGCCGAAGCATCTAAGGGCATTGCCTCTGTTTCATTAGAAACACAAAAACCAGTAATCTTTAGTATTTTAACAACAGAAAATATTGAGCAAGCTATTGAAAGAGCTGGTACTAAAGCAGGTAATAAAGGTTATGATGGGGCTGTAAGTGCCATTGAAATGGCTAACTTATTAAAGAAACTTTAATAGGTTAAGGGGTTAATAGACTAATAGGTTTATGAAATAGAGTATAAAAGCTAAGAAAGTAGATCAAAGAGCATACGAACTTTCTTAGCTTTTTATATTTCATAGGCAAGAAGAGTATGTTAAAATAGCTTATATCAATACTACGTTTAATAGGGCCCGGCTAACTTAGCTGAGCAAATCAACTAATTATAGCTTTAAGGAGAACATGAATGGAGAGAATGATGAAGCGGCTTAGAATATTAGGGATGATGATTTTATGTGCTTTGGTATATATTGTCATTCAAAGCCTATGGCCTATAGGATGTCCTATTAAGTATTTATGGCATATACCTTGTCCTGGTTGTGGGATGACGCGGGCATGGCGCAGTGTAATGCATGGGGATTTAAAAACTGCTTTTTATTTTCATCCTTTGTTTTTTACTGTACCTTTTATGGCAGGAATGCTTATATGGGAGGATTTATTTACTATAAGATTAAAAAAAAGATTTTGGGGTGTTATTTTAGTTTTATATCTAGCAACATATGGTATGCGTCTTATAAACTGTTTCTAGACAGGTAAAAGGGAGATGGCAATATAAAAATGCAGAATCTAGTGAGCTGTATATAGCAATGAATAAAGTGGGCGGTGTACTGACAATAATTGTGGGAGTTGGTTTGATCTTTTATGAAATAGGCAGTGGTGTGGGCGGATTAGGACAGGCCAAGCAAATAAGTAAAAGGCTTGAAAGCGTTAATATTCAAGAAGTAACTTATGTGGGGCAAAAGCAAGAAACATTTACGTCACAGTAAGTAGAAGAATTTACCGATATTATGGCACATGTGAGCCTAACCCAAAAGGAACACCAGTCATGGAGTGGTAATGGTTTTAGAGAATTAAGGATTAAATTTTTAGATAATCAAACAGGGATTATAGAATCTGAAGGTTATGATACCTATAAATTTTATATACTAGAAACAGAAAGCTATGACGATCATTCTTATAGCCGTATTATATATGGCAAGTCTTATATCCTACGTATTTCAGGCTTAACTGAATGGCTTCATAAAAACTTTGACAAAAACCATCAGCAAGATTAGCATTTTGTCAAAATAAGGGTATAATATAAAGGAAAATGTTTAAGTAAGTTGGAGGATTAAAAATGACAGACAATACAAAAGGTGAACTAGAAGTATTAGCTTTTGATGAAGATATTTATGATTTAGATGGGATTATTAGACTGGCAGATAGTGAAGATGCAGCTTTAATTTTTACATTTGAAGATGAAGACGATGATAGGCACTATATGAACCGTTATGATATTTTAGAGTGTAATGAAGGGACAGAGCGTATGCTTCGCCGCATTCATCGTTATTTAGAAAGTGACGAAATAAATGGGGTATTCATTTCATTTGCAGTAGCTTATGAAGGACGCCTTAATATATTAAATGGTCAAAGTATGCCAGTAGATGACATTGACCTTGGTGAATTAGACCTTGGTGAAAATGTGATTTACGGTATGCTTATTAGACAATGTGACGGCGAGTATATCTTTGATGAAATGGTTTATATTGATGGTGGGAATAAATCACATTCATGGGCTGAAAAAGTCATTGATGCTGGTGAGCTCACTTACATGATGAAAGATATGATTATGCAATTTAGCTAAAAGATAAAGGAAGAAGCAAATGGATTTTAAAGATTATCATTTAAAAGAGGGACTTTTAAAAGCCCTTGAGCTTTTAGAATATACAAAGCCCACCAAGGTGCAAGAAGCGGTTCTTCCAAGCATTTTAGAAGGCAAAGATATTATTGTAAAATCACAAACAGGTAGTGGGAAAACGGCTGCTTTTGCCATTCCAATTTGCGAGAAGATCAATTGGGAAGAAAATAAAGTACAAGCACTTGTTTTAACACCTACTAGAGAGCTGGCTATGCAAGTTGGAGAAGACTTCTTTAATATTGGGCGTTTTGAACGTATGAAAATTGTTTCTTTATATGGAAAAGCACCTTTTCATATTCAGCAAAAAGCTCTTAAACAAAAAACACATATTGTGGTCGGTACGCCGGGACGTGTGTTAGATCATTTAAAACGTGGCAGTTTAGAAGCTACAGGCATTAACATGCTTGTCATTGATGAAACTGATGAGATGTTACGTATGGGCTTTATTAAGCAAGTAGAGGAGATTATTGCTTTTTTACCAGAAGAGAAACAAACTTTATTATTCTCAGCAACTATTGCGCCAGATATTGAAGAACTATGTAGCAAATATATGGCTCATCCTAAGATGATTGAGATTAAAAATCAAAAGTTAACAGCAGACAAAGTCTGTGAAGCTTGCTATGAAGTTGGTGAAAAAGAAAAGCTGCAAGTCTTTATGGATTTAATGGTGGTTGAAAGGCCAGAAAGCTGTATGATTTTTGCCAATACAAAAGAGCAAGTAGAAAACGTTTATGAGATGCTAAAAGCGCATCATTATCCTGTGCAAAGATTACATGGGGGCATGGAGCAAAAAGACCGTTTTGCAATCATGTCTGATTTTAGAAAAGGACGTTTCCGCTATTTAGTAGCCACAGATGTAGCAGCAAGAGGGATTGATATTGATCACATTACCCATGTAGTCAATATAGATGTGCCTGAGAATAAGGAAAATTACGTGCATCGCATTGGCCGTACAGGCAGGGGCGGACGCAGTGGAAAATCGATGCTCCTTGTAACGGAAAGAGAAAAGTTTTTCTTAAAAGAAATTGAAAACTATATTGGACATATGATTCCAATGTGTGAAAAACCAAAGCATGAGGAGGTTGCAGCCCATCAGGAAGATTTCACAGCTAAGATGGAAACACCCATGGAAAATGTGACTTTAAAAGGTGAAAAATTAAGTCAAGATATTTTAAAGCTACACATTAATGCGGGGAAGAAAACAAAAATGCGTCCTGTAGATATTGTAGGCACACTTTGTAATTTAAAAGGGATGAGCGCAGCTGACATTGGGATTATTAATATCCAAGATATTTCAACCTTTGTAGAGATTTTAAATAATAAGGGTGAAAGTGTTTATGAGCAGCTTCAGAAGACGCCGATTAAAGGACGACTTAGAAAAGTAAGCAAAGTGGATATTAATCGTTAACTAAAAAGTTAGCAGTAGAAACTGCATGAATATATCCGAGATATAAAAAAGAAAGAGGTCTTGTAAAATAAAATTTACAAGACCTCTTTTTTGTGTGCCATTTATTGAAAGCATAATTAGATTATGCTATAATACATTATAAAAACTAATTTTAATTTTTACTTTTATTTCAGTATAACACAAAAAATAAAATTTGTCAAGGTATAATTTTAGGAGGCGTTTAATTGAAAATGGAAAAACAACAATCTTTTTTACCACAGGCAATTATTTCTCAAATTAATAAGACGGAACTTATGGCATGTAATGATTATACGAAGAAATATGGCTTATTGCTTACAGAAGAAGAGACGATGCAAATCTTAGAAAGACGTAAAACATCATTACAAAGTTATGGACGTATTGAAATTGGCGGGGGAATGCTTGATAAACTCATTAAAGAATTTTGTGATAGTCCATATTTAAATTCTCAGAACTATGCTAGTACCATAGCAGAATTAACGGAGCTTTTTTATTACTTTAAAAATGAGGCATTAGATAAACTAAGTGATGAGGAACTCTTAAAGATTATGCATATGTATTTTGATGGTCCTTGTGGTGGATCTTTAGAATTACTGGGGCAAAGTGCCTTAGAACAAATGACAAGGCATGTCCGTTATGGGGAAGCGGAATATACTAAATTAGAGGAACGCGGCGAACTTTATATGGGAGATGATTTAAATGAATACTAGTTTAACTAAAGCATCTAGAATGGATAGGAGCAGGATTTTAAGTCATAACTATACGCAAACTTATATTGAAGAAGCAGCAAGAGTAGGCTTATTAACACCTTTAGATGTCACTAACTTACAGCTTAGCCTTGTAAAATTATTAGAAAGGCAGATTCAACGTTATACAAGATTTGAAAGCAGTTCGGTAAAGGTAGAAACAGCAGAAGGGTTAATGCGTTCTATCTTATATGCCTTGGATGTTAGATTGAAACAATTAAAAGGAGAAATAGAAGAAGGTGTTACACTATTAAAGGAGAAAACACTAGAAACCCTTTTTATAGAAGGGTTCAATCTGATTAACGAAAAATTTAATAAATGTAAGACATATTTTCAAAAAGTGAAGGAAACACGTTTGAAAGTAGATAATTATGCTTATAATGATACAATGGAGTATGCTTTTACGGAGTTCTTTGGCTTTTATGAAGCGGAGTTTAGTTATCAAAGCCCTATGCCAGATATTGATTATCCTTTATGCATTGATGATATGCAGGAGGAAAATACGGATTACATCTATATGTATTTAAAAAAGCTATATCATGAAAATCTGTTTTGCAATAGTTTCCCTGTGGCGGAAATTCAGACCCTTTTAGATAGCAGTCATCCTCATCAAAGTGAAATGCTTATTAACATTTTTGAGTATGTGCTTATTAATGCTATAGGCAGACAGTTAGCCAATAAAGATCTAAAGCATTTAGAACTTAGTGAAGGAGATTGCCAGTCGCTGCAAATGCAATTTGAAACACAATTAGATATTCAAATGCTTGTTGAAGAAGCTGTCAATGAAATCATAAAGTCGCTGCATGTTGTAGGCTTTTTAAAACACTATATGTTAGAAGCCCTCCCACCTATAGTGAAACGTATTAAAGCCAATGTGGAAAATGACACATTAAATCAAATCTTTATCCCATTTAAACTAGGGACAAAAGTGGAAAAGGTACATTTCACAGATGGAGAGAGTTTGGAGGATGAACGTTTTAAAAAGATGATAGAAGCTGTATGCAGCAGCCAGTTGGTTGTAGAGAAACTTATGATTTTCAAAGAAAATGTGCATAGTCTTAAAGATACTATTGATTTCTTAGAAGCTGAGTGCTTATTTGGCAAAGAGTATAGAGCCTTATATAAAAGCTTATCCCTTCCAGAAATTAGCTTGCTTTTGAAATATACGAGTATTTCAGATGAACAAAGTTTCAAAACTCATTTACAGGAAGTGCAGAATGATAAAAGTTTATTAAAACCCTGGGAAATGGAACTTGTTTATTTTTTAGCTAATAAAGAAGCAGCTCAAAGAGCGCAACTTTGGCTTGTAGTACAAAATATTAATGTATAAAATAGCCCAGCTTAAACTTCATATAGGAGCAAATACAATATGCTATAATAAGAAAGAATTTAAAATGAAATATTAAAAGATAAAGATTGTGGAGATGATTGCATGAATGAAAAAATGAAACAGTTAGTAGATATTTTAAAAGAAAGTCAGCGTATTGTATTTTTTGGCGGAGCAGGAGTATCAACAGCTTCAAATATTCCAGACTTTAGGAGTGCAAGTGGCTTATTTAATGAAAAGCTTAATCGCACATTTACACCAGAACAACTTGTATCGCATACATTTTTTATGCGTTATCCAGAAGACTTTTATGCTTTTTATAAAGATAAGTTAGTGTATCCTAAGGCGAAACCTAATCCATGTCATATAGCTCTTGCAAAACTAGAAAAAATGGGAAAACTTACAGCAGTTGTGACACAAAATATTGATGGTTTACATCAAATGGCTGGCAGTAAAAAAGTATATGAATTACATGGCTCAGTACATCGTAATTATTGTATGGATTGTCATGTTTTTTATGATGCAGAGTATATTTTACAAAGTCCAGGGATTCCAAAATGTGAAAAATGTGGAGGCACAGTGAAACCGGATGTCGTTTTATATGAAGAAGGTTTAGATGATGAGGTGATTTCAGGGGCTATTAGAGCTATTAGTGAAGCAGATACTTTAATTATTGGCGGTACTTCACTTGTGGTATATCCTGCAGCAGGGCTTATTCAATATTTTAATGGTAAAAATTTAATTTTAATTAATAAAAGTCAAACTTCAGCAGATGGTAAAGCAGATTTAGTGATTAATGAGGATATTGCTAAGGTGCTAAGTGAAGCTGTCAATGAATTGATATAAAAACAAGTTGAATTGTAAGGGAGAAGGATGATGAAGTAAAGAGTGTGTCACACCACAGAAGGTGAATAAACGTTAAGCGTAAAGAAAATAAGGAGCTTATTATGAAAAAATCAATTGGTAGCGATGGATTAGTATATTTGTAATGTTTTTACTAGTTGCTTCAGCTATATTCTTAATACTAGGAATCATTTTGGCACCAGTATTAGGTGGCGATACAAATGGGATGTATGATCGTCCCCAAAGTGAGTATGTACTGATGCTGGTGCAGTGCATTTTAGGCGTTATTGCTATGCTTATGCCAAATGTGATTAGTAGGAAGTTTAGATTACATATGCTATTTTTATATACTTACGA
>NZ_BBCG01000042.1 GCF_001311925.1 Cellulosilyticum ruminicola JCM 14822 | reverse complement strand
AATTATTACATTTATTTAAATTATATTATCTTGTCTCTTGGAAATACTAAACTTATAGTTTTATTTATAGTTTATACTTTACTTAAAACTATATTGAAATTATAATAATACTTATGGCTTTATAGCTCTCAATTATTCACATTACTTTATTTTTATGTAAGGAGGTAACATCATGATTTATACTGTAACATTAAATCCTTCTTTAGATTACATTATGCATTTAGCTAATATGAACATTAATGCTGTTAATAGAAGTCTTAAAGAAGAAGTATATCCAGGCGGTAAAGGTATTAATGTTTCTATTGTACTTAATAACTTACGTATTCAAAACAAAGCTCTTGGTTTTGTTGCTGGATTTACAGGTAAGGAAATTGAAAGAGTTATGACTAACCTTGGGTCAAACTGCGATTTCATTACTTTAGATCAAGGTCTTTCAAGAATTAACGTTAAACTCGAAGCAGAGAAAGAAACAGAGATTAACGGTATGGGACCCAAAATTACACCAGCTGATTTAAAAGAACTTTTTGCTAAACTTGATGAAATTCAAGAAGGTGATTTCTTAGTTCTTGCAGGAAGTATTCCAAACAGCATACCAGATAGTATCTATCAGGATATTATGAAAGAACTTGCTCACAAAAACATTAATGTAGTTGTTGATGCAACAAAAGATTTATTAAAGAATGTACTTAAATACAAACCATTCCTTATTAAACCTAACCACATTGAACTTGCGGAAATGTTCAATGTAGAAATTAATTCAGACGAAGAAATCGTAACTTATGCACGTAAACTTCAAGAAATGGGTGCTCAAAACGTACTTATTTCAATGGGTGGAGATGGATCAATCCTCATCACAGACGAAGGTGAAGTAGTTAAAATTTCTGTTCCAAAAGGAACTGTAGTTAATACTGTAGGATCTGGAGATTCTATGGTTGCTGGTTTCATCGCTGGATACCTTAAATCAAAAGACTTAAAAGAAGCTCTTAAATTCGCAACAGCTACAGGTAGTGCAACAGCATTTTCACCTTGGCTTGCGACAGCTGATAAGGTGGATGATTTATTATCTCAGCTTTAATTCAGAGCTATAATACAGTTAGTATTATTTAATATACTCAATTCAACTAACTTAATTTATGACTAATCGGAGGCTTATAATGAGAATTACAGATTTACTCAGCCAAGATAGTATCAACTTGAATTTCACAGCAAATTCAAAGTCTGAAGCTATCGACAACTTAGTAGACCTTATGATGTCTACAGGCAACATTAGCGATAAAGAAGAGTACAAAAAAGCTATCCTTGCTAGAGAAGAACTCAGTACAACAGGTATCGGAGAAGGTATTGCTATTCCTCATGCTAAAGTTGGTGCTGTTAAAAAAGCTACACTTGTAGCTGCTGTTAGCAAAGATGGAATCGATTATGAATCTTTAGATGGTGCTCCATCTAATCTTTTCTTCATGATTGCTGCTCCAGATGGTGCAAACAACACACACTTAGATGTACTTTCTAGATTATCAACTATCCTTATGGATGGTAAATTTAGAGAATCTCTTGTCAATTCAAAAGATAATACAGAATTCTTAAAACTTATCAATACTAAAGAAACAGAAAAATTTGGTGATGATACTGCTAAAGAAGAAGCACCAAAAGCTGAAGCTGCTAAAAAAGAAAACAAAGGTGGATACCAAATCCTTGCCGTTACAGCTTGTCCAACAGGTATTGCTCATACTTACATGGCTGCTGAAGCACTTCAAAATAAAGCAAACGAACTTGGTATTACATGTAAAGTTGAAACAAATGGTTCAAGTGGTATTAAGAATGCTCTTACAAAAGAAGACATTGCAAATGCTACATGTATTATCGTTGCTGCAGATAAAAATGTTGAAATGACTCGTTTTGATGGTAAAAAAGTTATTATCACTAAAGTAGCTAATGGTATTCACAAAGCTACAGAACTTGTTACTAAAGCTGCTGCTGGTGATGCACCAGTTTACCACTCTTCTGAAGCAGGAACTTCTGATGATAGTGAAACAGCTACAAGCGAAGGTCTTGGACGTCAATTATACAAACACCTTATGAATGGTGTATCTCACATGCTTCCATTTGTAATCGGTGGTGGATTATTAATTGCTATCGCATTCTTAATCGATTCATTACTTGGTTACACAGACTCACTTGGTTCAAACTCTGCTGCTGCAGTTTGGTTTAACTCAATTGGTGGTACTGCATTCGGATTCATGCTTCCAGTACTTGCTGGTTATATTGCAATGAGTATTGGTGAAAGACCTGCACTTGCTGTAGGTTTCGTTGGTGGAGCACTTGCTAACGCTGGTGGTTCAGGATTCTTAGGCGCATTAGTTGCTGGTTTTGCAGCTGGTTACTTAATGGTTGGTCTTAAAAAAGTATTATCTGTATTACCTCAATCTCTTGAAGGTCTCAAACCAACACTTCTCTATCCATTATTAGGTATTTGTCTTATTGGTGCTGCAATTACATTCATCATCAATCCTCCAGTAGCATTCGTTAATGGATGGCTTACAGATACATTATTAAACATGGGTACAGGTAGTGCTGTTTTCGTAGGTATCCTTTTAGCTGCAATGATGGCTATCGATATGGGTGGTCCATTCAACAAAGCTGCATACGTAGTAGGTATTGCTGCTCTTGAAGCTGGTAATACAAACCTTATGGCTGCAGTAATGATTGGTGGTATGGTACCTCCACTTGCTATTGCAATCTGTACAACCTTCTTCAAAAACAGATTCACACAAAAAGAACGCGAATCAGGTATCGTTAACTATGTAATGGGATTATCATTCATTACAGAAGGTGCTATTCCTTTCGCTGCATCAGATCCAGCAAAAGTTATTCCAGCATGCGTAATCGGTTCAGGTATCGCAGGTGCACTTGCAATGTTCTTCGATTGTACACTTAATGCTCCACATGGTGGTATCTTCGTACTTCCAGTTATTGGACATCCATTAATGTACTTCGTATCATTAGCAGTTGGTTCAATTGTAGGAGCTATTATCTTAGGATTCCTCAAAAAACCTATAAATAAATAAATAAATAAATAAATAATAAGGGACAGGTCTTTAAAAGTGTTACTAGCAATGCTTTTAAAGACCTGTCCCTTATTTCATCTTACATTAATGGTGCAAAGAGACGTAAAATTATTCTAAGTAATCTTTTTCTCCAAGTAATATGAATGCAATCATCTTGGGTAATGCATATACATTCATCTAATGTTTTAATATAATCTTCTTTAATCTGTGTAATTGCTTTTGATTTGTATAATAAAGCTGCACATTCAAAGTGTAAATATAAGCTTCTATAATCCATATTTATGCTACCAACTACACCTATCTCATCATCGCATACATATGTTTTAGAATGAATAAATCCAGGTGTATATTCATAAATTTTTACGCCTGCTTCAATAAGTGGTAAGTAATATGCTCGAGTAAGTGTGTGTACGTACCATTTATCAGGAATATGTGGTGTTATAATTCTTACATCCACACCACTTTTAGCTGCTAATTCAAGTGCTACCATCATCTCATTATCTACTATTAAATATGGTGTACTAATATATACGTATTCTTTAGCTTTATGCAAAATATTAAGATAAACATTTTCTCCCACTGTTTCATTATCCAATGGACTATCTCCATATGGTTGCACATAACCATCACTTTCAAAAGGTGCTGGATGGTATTTATGTGGTTCGAATAATGTATAATCCTCTTTAATTCCATGATGAAACTCCCACATCTGTAAAAACATTATAGTTAAATTCCATACAGCATCACCCTTGAGCATAATCGCTGCATCTTTCCAATATCCAAAACGTTCATATTCATTAATATATTCATCAGCCAGATTTACACCGCCTATAAACCTGTATGTCCATCAATAACCGTAATTTTTCTATGATCTCTATTATTCATAATAAGTGATACAACAGGTGCTAATTTATTAAATACCATACACTTAATACCCAGCTTTTCAATACGTTCATTATATTTATATGGTAATGTTTTTAAACATCCAATATCATCATATATAAGTCGTACATCTACTCCTTGTTTCACTTTCTCCTCTAGAATATCTAATATACCATTCCACATAGTTCCCTCTCGTATAATAAAATATTCTAGAAAAATAAAATGCTCTGCTTTTTTTAATTCCTCTATTAATCGTCTATAAAAATCTTCTCCAGGCGACAAGTATTCGCTAGTTGTATTTTTATAGACCGGAAATAATGAAAAATCCTTAATATATTTCATTTGATTAGCTATACTTCTATCTTCCCCTTGTATATCTTCAATTATTTTTGGATCCTGTTTCAAAAATTGAATCGTCCTATTATTAATCTCCTTCAATCCCCTTGTTAACTTTTTATTTGTTTTGGTATTGCCTAACAATATATAAAGAAACCCTCCAAAAACAGGGAATAGTAATATTGGAATTGCCCACGCTATTTTATAAGAAGAATTTCCTTTCTTACTTATTAAATATAGCAATACCACAGCACTTAATAACAATGATATACCATAGAAATACATAAAATATGTACTTAACTTCCAAATAACTGTTATTAAAATACCTAGTTGTAATACAATAAGCAAACCTACTATTACCATTCTGTTAAAGATATTTTTTAACTTCATTTACTATCTCCTAAATTAACTCTTTATTATCAAATATAAATCTAATAGCATGTCGAATCCATTCACTAGACATATGCTCTCCTCCAAATTCTCTTTGAACATCTACCAAATAATTTCCCAATGATAATCCATGACCTCCTCTTCTATAAATATGAACTTCCGTTGGAATATCTTTGGCAATTAACTCATTTACAAAAAGCATTGTATTTTGCACCGGTACGCAGCCATCTTCATATGTATGCCAAATGAATGTAGGTGGTACATCTTTTGTCACCTGTTTTTCAAGAGACACCATTTCTAATGCTTCATTAGTTTGATTTTGACCTAAAAGTGCATCAAATGATTCTCGATGTGCATATACACCACTTGTTATTACCGGATAAGAAAGAATTAGCATATTAGGTTTTACGAAGTCCCTATTCTTATTTATATATGCATCTAATATAGAGTTATTCCAAAATACACCTACACTTGCACATAAATGTCCTCCTGCTGAAAAACCACACACCGCAATATTATTTGTATCAATATCCCAATCATTTGCATGCTCTCTTATATAGGCTATAGATTTTAATGCCTCGCATAATGCCTGTGGAAATCTAGCTGGTGCTATACTATATCTTAATATAAAGGCACATACACCTTTACGTAAAAATTCTAATGCAATTGGTTCTGCCTCTCTATCAGATGTATATTCGTATCCACCTCCTGGTAAAATAAGCACTGCTGGCCTTAATCTTTGCTTTTCATTTTTCATAATATTATCAGGTACATAACCTGTTAGAGTAGCTTTATAATCTGATTTTCCTTCAGTTATCACATTTATTTGTACCTCAAAACAATTCATTACAACTCTCCCCTTTATAATTTATTATTCTATCTTTGGACTTAAAATAATTCACCTGATTAGTAACTCACTTTAAACAATATCTACTAAATTTTTAGTTAGATACCCCTTACATCTGAGTATAACATTCAAATATAATTATTTTATATATTATAATTGAATTTTAAATCATTTCAAACTATAATGTATAATTATACAATCACTAAATTTTTATTCAAAGGAGTCAAAATACTATGCCTACTAAAAAGTTTAATATTTATGTTGATGGTCAAGCTGGGACAACCGGCCTAAGAATTAATGAACGTTTAGTCAATCATCCCTATGTTAATATACTAAAAATAGATGAAGATAAAAGGAAAGATTATGATGCACGTAAAGAACTTATCAATTCAGCAGATATTGTATTCTTATGTTTACCAGATGTTGCTTCTATTGAAGCTGTTTCTATGATTAATCCTGATAACACCCATACAAAAATCATTGATGCTAGTACTGCACATCGTACAAATCCAAACTGGACTTACGGGATTCCAGAATTAACACCAACAGCACGCCAAGAAATCGCTCAATCTATGCGTACAGCTGTACCAGGTTGCTATGCAAGTGCATTTATTCTTCCTATGTATCCTTTAGTAAATGGTGGTATCATTCCAAAAGATTATCCTGTAACTGCCCATGGTATTTCAGGTTACAGCGGAGCTGGAAAATCTGCAATTGCGGAATACAATGACCCTAATCGCTCAAACTTATTCCCTACATATGACACACCACGCCACTATGCCCTTGGACTTCATCACAAACACATTCCAGAAATGCAGCAAAAAGTAGGTCTTACTTATGCGCCTATTTTCTCACCAATTATCGCCGACTACTACGAAGGACTCGAAGTAGCTATTCAACTCCATACAAGATTATTAAACAAAAAAGTAACACCTGCTGATGTTCATAAATATTTAAGCGATTACTACGCTAATCAAAATTTTGTAAAAGTAATGCCATTTAATCCATCTCAATGCTTAGACTCAAACTTCTTCAACCCAATTGCATGTAATAACACAAATAAAGCTGAAATCTTCGTTTTCGGAAACGATGACCAAATCATGCTCATCACTCGTTTAGACAACCTAGGTAAAGGTGCATCTGGCGCAGCCGTACAAAATATGAATATTATGCTTGGCCTAGACGAAACACTTACTCTTATCTAGTCTAAAACTTTGGGACGGATCTACAATGTTAAATTGTTTTTTTCTAACATAGTAGATAACTTTACCAAATAGAAAAATACACTAGTCTTTTCAATAAAGGCTAGTGTATTTTTCTATTTATATTTTTTCTTTTTATATTGTCAATTCTTTAGTCATGAAGTTCCAGAATACTGCCGCCCCAGCTGCACCAGCAAATGGGGCTATAATAAATACCCATACTTGTCTTAATGCTGTCCCACCTAAATATACTGCTGGAGCTAAGCTTCTTGCAGGATTAATACTACCACCTGTTAATGGAATTGCTAATATATATATAGCTACTAATGTTAAACCTAGTATAATTCCTCCTAAATGATTTGTTCGGTCATATGATAATACCCCTAATAACGCAATTACATATACAAATGTAAAAATGAATTCTACTATTAATGCACCTAATAACCCTAATCCTACCATTGATGCTGTGCCATATCCATTTTGTCCTAATCCTATTTCAGCTGCAGTACCTATATTAATGGATAAATTTATAATACTAATCAATACACCAGTTCCTAAAATTCCACCAATAAATTGGCATATACTATAAATAAAAAAATCTCTTAATGATAAATTTCTTGTCATATACATAGCTAATGATACAGCCGGATTAATATGACATCCTGATATATTGCCTATTGCATATGCCATAGCTATAAATGAAAATCCAAATGCAATAGCTATCCCTAAATTGCCTAAATTCACTAAATTTCCACCTTGAAGCACTATGCTCCCACACCCAAATAATACAAACACAAATGTTCCTATCATTTCACTCATATACCTTCTCATAAAAACAACTAGCCTCCTTATGACTCATTTATTTTCCCTCATTAATCATTAAAAATTAAAGCATAATCATCTTATAAATTTATTTCTGTAAATTTATAAGATGATTATGCTCTTAACTCACTTAAATTATTTATTTTTCATTTTATCTTCTAGATTTTCCATACCTTTAATTGTTTTATGAAGTACATTTTGAGTTCCCTTCTTTAAAGCCTTAGCTCCTTCTATAGCCTTAGCTCCTAAATACTCCGTTCCCTCTATAGCTTTATATCCTAATTCTTGCATACCATCTAATGCTTTATAGCTAAAATCTTCTGCATCATCCATTACTTTATGTGTAAATCCTTCAATTTGATTCTTATACTTCTCAAAATTCCCATTATCATTTTGCATAATAATCACCTCTTAGGATTATTATTTACTTCTTTATATTTTATATGCATCAAATATTCTTTAAAAATTCTATTTTAAAGACCTGTCCCCAAAAACTCCTCTAAAAGATTCATGCTACCTAAATATTTATATACAAAGTAAATAAATATAATTTGAACAATTAAAATGAATGGTATACCATATTTAAAATACCAATGCTTGGTCTTATGGCGAAACTTATTCATTCCTAATATACTTCCAATCGATCCACCTAAAATTGCTAATATAAATAATGTTTTTTCAGGAATACGATATTGATGCTTAATTGCTTTTTTCTTATCTAACCACATTGATAGAAATCCCATCAAATTAATGATAACAATATAAATAAGTATTATTTTTCCCATTATGTTCTCCTTTATTTAACCGTACTATATTCTTCTTCTAACCTTAAAATATATCACCACATAATGCAACCTTTTATTAAAATTAAAAAACTATAATCTTGCATAAATGCACCCAATTAATTACCAATATATTAATAGAATAATATTCCAATATAAAAGGGTATACTTTTCCCTATGCAATACCTCGTTTTTTAAAAATATTTTGAATTGAAATCCCTTTTGTCGCTTGCTCATAAATCCAAGTTATTTCAAGGCGTTTCACTTCATTTCTAGCTTCCTTTAATCCCTTACTAAATCCTAATGACACGCCTTGAACTTCTAGTTCGCAGTATAGATACTGCATAGCATCAATAAGCACATATATCGTTTTATTCCTCTTATTGTATGAATCTGCTATTTATCAAAGCCTAATCGTCTTTTTGTTTCTCTAAAAAATGTTTCAATAGGCCATCTTTTAAGATAATGATTTAAAATCTGTTTAGTAGACAGTTCAGTATCTAGACTAATAAAACATTTTAAAGCATGCTTATTCCAAAGAGCATTTTCAGGCCAACTCATAATAATCTTTACCTTTTTGAATCCATTAATTCTACCAAGATAGGTATATGTATAATAAGTCTTACCCTTGACTGTCACCAAGTCAAGTTCATGTTGCTTAAGTGTTTTAATAAAGTTATTAATTTTTATACTATCTTTTCTATGACCTCTAGGGAAGATTTTACGATTAGATTTTAGAGCACCAAGATAGTTAAACCCTATCTAAGTTGCAGCATTAAATAATACCGCACAACTATACCAACTATCAGCTAAAACATAGCCTTTGTTAACTGGATGCGGTAGCTCTTTTAATAGGTTTGCAGCTATTTCTATTTTACTGAACGCATCTTTTTGATAAAGTACAATCTCATACGGGAGCACAAGTTCTCCACATCAAAGCATAACAGTAATAAACTGATGTCCATATACTGTTTTTCTATGAACTTTTGTTAAGAAATCTGGAAATTATTGTGCGATGTTTTTCGATATTAAATTCATTTACATCTGCAATTTTACCATTAAAACCTTTGAGCATCATAGATGAAATGAATGCGATGATATGTGAGTACTGAGATTTAGAATAAAATAAATCAAGATTTAACTTATTTAGGAATTTGATTATATCCAAAGAATCATTTATAATTAAGTCATTAAACATTTATGTAATCTTCTTATGATTATGGTTTTTGTCGACTTAATTATATCAAGAGATGTCATAAATGTTTTTTTTGCTCAAAATCGTACTAGGAAATTATTGGAACTAATTTTGCACGTTTATAGTTAATAGTAATTTAAAGACCTGTCCCCAAAATAAAAGATGACTTTTCTTTAAGAAGAGAAGTCATCTTTTATTTTGGGGATTATTTTTTTTTCATGAAATCAAATAATTCTTGTCTTGTTGGAAGACCTTCGTTATCACTTGCATGCATTACTTGAATTGCACCAATTGCATTTGCTCTATCTGCACAATTATCAATTGGTTCTTTTTCAAGAAGTCCACTGAGGAAGCCTACTGCAAATCCATCTCCAGCTCCTACTGTATCGACCACTTTTTCTACTTTATAACCATCTATGTATTTTTCTTCTGTTTGTGTCTTTACATAAGCACCTTTTGGTCCCATTTTAATAACAACATTTTTTACACCTTTATTTAAATAGAAGTCTGCAATATCACTTTCATGTTCAAGACCTGTTAAGATTCTTCCTTCATTAATACCTGGAAGCACTGTTTCACATCTAAATGCAATCTTATTAATAATCTCAATCATCTGTTCCTTGTTTTTCCAAAGACTTGGCCTAAGGTTAGGATCAAATGATGTTGTAAGTCCATTATTTTGAGCTTTTTCAATAAGATATAATAATGTTGCCCTTGATGAATCCGATATTGCTGGAAAAATTCCTGTTAAATGGAAGTGATCGAAACCTTTCATATCAATGCTATCTACATCATCAACTGTAATATTAGATGCTGCAGAACCGTTTCGATAGTAAGCTACGTCTGGATCTCCCTCATCTGTTTTTGCTTTTAATTGAAATGCTGTTGGATAATGATCATCGAAACAAATTTTGCTTGTATCAATTCCTTCGCTTTTTAAAAAATCAATTAAATACTTTCCAAATGGATCCATTCCTAATTTAGTAATATAACATACTTCATGTTCAAGTCTTTTAAGACCAATTGCTACATTCATTTCTGCTCCAGCAGCTGATCTTGTAAATCTCGTTACAGTATCTAATGTCCCTTGCTCTTCAGCAATAAATAACGCCATAGGTTCCCCTACTAAAATTACTTTTGACATATTACTTCCTCCTATCATTACATGACTTATGATTTAATTTATAGGTAATTTAATATTCTATCCAATATATCTCCCATGTAATTTTATACATCTATATATAATCTAATATCAACTAATATCTACTTTGATATATTAAATGATATTTCCCCCTATATATAAGTTTATATATCAAGTTATATTTCTTCAATCCTTTTATATTTTAGTCTTAATATATTTATAGTTAATATGCTATATTTTTAATATATTTGAACTTATATATTCTTAGTATTGCAATTCATATATACACTTCAATATATAACTAACGTATATCATTCAAATTACATTTTCTTATGTAAAGTTATATTGAACTAAATTAGATAAAAAACGATTAACCCACTATTCTTGTATGTGAATTAATCGTTTTTCTAGTGAAAACTCTTCAGTCTTCTCACTATGTGTTTAATGAAATCTATTTATGATTTACTAGGTTTCCACCAGTTACACCTACTATGCCTTGAATAAATTATCATTAAATTTTTGACACAAATTATGCATCATACTAATTAGGAATGTTTTTGTTTTCTGATACCTAGGGATTGTATCATCAATATGTTTTTGGGATCTGCTTTGCTTTTCGCTAATAACTTATTATCTTTGAACACGTCCTGAACCGTCTCCACCTGCTAAAGCTTGAACTTCTGCAACTGATACACGGTTGAAGTCGCCTTCAATTGTGTGTTTTAAACATGAAGCTGCAACTGCAAATTCGATTGCTTCTTGTGGTTCGTAATTGTTAACTAATGAGTAAATAAGACCACCGCCAAATGAATCTCCTCCTCCTACACGGTCAACAATACGTACTGCGTATTTCTTAGAGAAGAAGAAATCTTCTCCATTGTATAACATCGCTGCCCAATTATTATCACTAGCAGAGATTGATTCTCTAAGTGTGATTGCTACATATTCAAAACCAAATCTATCTTTAAGTTGTTTAGCTACATCTTTATATCCTTCATGATTAACTTCACCTTTTGTTACATCTGTATCTGCTGCATGAATGCCAAACACATCAGCTGCGTCTTCTTCATTTGCGATACATACATTAACATATTCCATAAGACTAGCCATTACTTCGCCAGCTTTTTCTCTTGTCCATAATTTTTTTCTATAGTTAAGGTCACAACTTACTTTTACACCTCTAGCTTTGGCTGCTTTACAGGCTTCTAAACAGATAGCCGCTGCATCATCACCAAGGGCTGGAGTAATACCTGTGAAGTGGAACCATTGCGCACCTTCGAAAATTTCATCCCAATTGAAATCAGCTATTGTAGCTGTTGAGATTGAAGAGTGTGCTCTATCGTAAATTACTTTTGAAGGTCGTTGAGAAGCACCTTTTTCTAAGAAATAAATACCAACTCTTTCCCCACCACGAGCGATATGTTTTGTTTCTACACCATATCTACGAAGATCATTGATAGCTGCCTGACCAATATCATGTGTTGGTAATTTTGTTACAAATTCAGCTTCTAAACCATAGTTAGCAAGAGAAACTGCCACGTTAGCTTCTCCACCACCATATGTAGCTTGGAAATGATCTACTTGATTGAATCTTAAATACCCATCTGGGGCAAGTCTTAACATAATTTCACCGAAAGTAACTACTTTGCTCATTTTAAATTCTCCTATTTCATGTAAATTTTAGTTTTTTTTTATTATCTTGTTATATATCCTATATTGCCTTTTATTACTTACCTTTTTATACTCTTATGTCTCTATACAATTTTATATCTCTATATTGCTTTATATCTCTTATCTGGATTTATCTTTTATACACTTAATATTTATGTATTACATACTAATCACAAATAATGTTTCACAGAAAGTAGCATTCTTAAATTATTTTTGTAATAAATGAATAGCGAATCCACCAAATTCTTCTTTTAAGTAAACTGCTGTTAATTTACCTTTTGCATTGTATTTAGCTGATTCTTCATTAATTTCGATACCTTTAGCTTTAAGGTAAGCTACAGCTCTTTCAATGTAATTTGTTTTATATGCAATGTGTCCTTTAGCTCCAAGGTATGGTGTTTTCATAACTTCCACACCAAGTCCAGCAAAGATTGAACTATTACCAACTTTTACACCTGTATTAAATGCACTATCAAATGCAGCAGCAATTTCTGACGCAGCAGCTTCTGTTTCCGCATTGATTCCAACATGTGCAAGTTCAAATCCTAACATTTGAGTTACAGCTTCTTTTGTCATTTCTGTAATTTTATCAAATTCACCAGCAGCAACTAATTTAGGGTCTACCATCCAACTTCCACCACAAGCAATGATTCTATCAAATGATAAATAATCATTAAGGTTTTTAGCATTGATACCACCTGTTGGCATGAATTTCATATTTGTGTATGGACCAGCCATTGATTTAATAAGTTTTATTCCACCGATTGCTTCAGCTGGGAATACTTTAACTACATTAAGGCCAAATTCAATAGCTTGTTCTACATCTGAAGGATTGGCACAACCTGGTGTTACAGGAATTTCTTTTTCTACACAGTATTTAACTACTTTTGGATTAAGGCCTGGACTTACGATGAATTTAGCGCCTGCTTCTACAGCTTCATCCACTTGCTCAGTTGTAAGAATTGTGCCAGCTCCAATTAACATTTCTGGGAACTCTTTTGACATAATTCTGATAGCTTCTTTAGCACATGCTGTTCTAAATGTTACCTCTGCTACTGGAAGTCCTCCTTCACATAAAGCTTTTGCAAGTGGTTTAGCTTCTTCAATGTTATTAATTACTACTACTGGAACGATACCATATGCACCGATTTGTTCAAGTACATTACTCATTGTTGCGCCTCCTATTTATTTCTAAAATTTATTAATTATTTTCTGTTTTTTATTCAGTATATAATTAATATTTTATTGATTTAGCATTGCTAATATTTCTCACTTATTCTTTCATACGCAAATATATCTTAACATTCATTTATGCACTTTTGTTGTTGTTTTTTAATAAATTTGACATAAGTTGTTTCTTTTTGCCTAATATGAAATTTTTATTTTATATTATAATTTTCACTTTATTTACACATCATTTTATTTACTTATTCTAAACATATTTTTCTATATATCTTGTTAAAATTTATTTTCATAAAACCCTTTAAACTATGATTATATTTTAGATATTCTCACCTTCTTTTAACTTTCTGACAAATTTCAATACCAATTTATCAGACATTATAAAAACATTATATTAATATAATTATAAATTTTAAATTTTAACTATATTATGATATAATATAGTTAAATAACAAATATTCAATCTACAATAAAACAATTTTATACATTATCTTACATATTATCTTCAATTCTCCAGTAATATATATTTTGTTACATATATATTTATAAAATCGTCTCTATTTATATCTTACTAATTGTAATTAATCTTAATTTTAGAATTCAGATTTAATTACCTTTAAGTGTTTTTATACTTTAATTATCTTTTATTTAAACATCATATATCTTTATACTTAGGAGGAAATTATGAATACAATTTATGATCACTTAGACATGTTTACTGGAATCTTAGATTTACTTGAGAATCATTTAGGTGGAAATTGTGAAATCGTCTTACACGATAATACACAACCATACGAACACAGTATTGTAGATATCCGTAACGGCCATGTTACAGGTAGAAAAATAGGAGACTGTGGAGGAAATTGGGGACTAGAAGTTTTAAGTAAAATGAGTTCAGATACTCACATTTATAACAAAATCGTTCACATGCGCAACGGAAAAATCATTCGTGGTTCTTCTATGTTTTTTCAAAATGATGAAGGTGATAATATAGGTGCTATTTGTATTAATATGGATATTACTGATAGCTTAAAGTGCGAAGAATATCTTAAGCAATTTAATAATTATGTTACACCTTCTACTTCATCTAACGAATTATTTACAACCGATGTTAATCAACTTATGGATAATCTTCTACTCCAATGTGAAAATATGTTTGATAAATCAAAAGGCCATTTAAGCAAAGAAGAAAAACTAGAAATTATTAAATTCCTAGACAACAAAGGTGCTTTCTTAATCACAAAATCAGGAGACCGTGTATGTGATTTCCTCAATATCTCTAAATTTACTTTATACAACTATCTTGAGATGACTAGACAAAGCAAATAAATATTTTATTTATTAACAGCTGTATAGTTTAAGCGTTTGACTTTCTTTTTAAACTTTAGTATCTTTATATAATTAAAACTAATAGTTTTCACTCATGAGGGAGTAGTTTGCAATTATATATTGTAATATTATCAACATCATGACTATAGGCTTATAGTCTGGTAATATTTTAAAAAGCGAGACTCATGAATAGCGCCAAATTATACTTGCTATTCATGAGTCTCACTTTTTTAAACATTATATAATCTGCTTACATATAAACTTTTGAGTAAAATTTAATCAAAGGAGTTTATTTATGATATTTTTACTTTATCTTGTTCTTGCAATATGTGTTGTATTTCTTTCAATCAAAACTGCAAACTACGTTGATTTACTCGATAAGAAAACTAATCTATCTGGAGCTTTCATTGGTGGTGTTATGCTTGCAGCAGTTACATCCCTTCCAGAATTCTTTACAACTATTTCAGCTACTTCGTTCTTGGGAAATCCTGACCTCGCTTTAGGTAACATTCTGGGCAGCAACTTATTTAACAATTCAATCCTAGCTACACTTGTTTTATTATTTATTAAAAAATTTGGTGAAAGTAACATTTCAAAAAGCCATTTAAATGTAAGTTTTTGTACTTTAGGTATGTACTTCATTATTTGCATTAACCTACTTGTAAATATTGATATTTCACTTCTTACTATAAGTATTCTTTCTATTGCCTTAGCAATACTTTATGCTATTGGTGTAAAAGCAATGGCTAATGCACCATCTGAAGAAAGTGATGAAGAAGATGATAGTCCTCTTACAGTAAAACAAATTGCTCTTCGTTTCGTAATCACAAGTGTACTTTTAATCGCCGCAAGTATTGGTGTAACTTATGTTTCTGACAGCATTGCTACTATATATAATTTAGGTGCTGGTCTCGTCGGTGCTGTATTACTTGGCATCGCAACTTCACTTCCAGAAGTAACATCTTGTGTGGCTCTTATGAAAGTAGGTAACTTCAATATTGCAACTGGTAATATTGTAGGAAGTACCTTATTCAACTTTTTAATTTTAACATTTGCAGATTTACTTTATATTAAAGATACTATTTATATCTTTACAGATTCAAATACTAAAGCACTTCTTGTATTTGGTTTTATTGCAGCACTTCTTCTTACCTTCATGATTTTCTTAAAAACACGTAAGAAAGAAAAGAAATTCAGTAACTATATTTATACACTACCTTCAGTAGGTATTCTTTTATGCTACTTTGCATTTTTACTAGCAGATAAATTTATGTAATACATCTAATAAAGGGTTGTAATCTAATACGATTACAACTTTATGCTATTCCGTGTTCCTTTAATCTTTTTAAAGCTAATGTTTCTCTATATACCCAAGGATTAATGTCCGCTCTTTTTCCTTGTAAAATCAACTCATTTTCTTTAATCACTTCATCAATTTCTATCCAAACAGGTTTAAACTCTTGATCTTCTTCATATTTATCTAGATGTTGGCTCTTTGGAACATCCTCCACATTACATGTATAATAATATGACGTCATTTCAAAAATACCATTAGCATTAAATTGATTTACATTACGCTGTACAATTGTTCCTAATCTTCTTCCTATGGTATTTACAATATATCCTGTTTCCTCCGCCACTTCTCTTCTAAGTGCCGCTTTAATTTCTTCTTGTTTCTTTACACCACCACCAGGAAACTTATAATCACCCTTATTGGTATGAACCATGAGTATTTTGCCATCTTTTAAAATAACGGCTCTTACGGCTTGCCTAGTGGTAATGCGTGCACTACTATCTTTTATCTCTTGAATCCCAACTACCTCATTTAGAATCATAGGCGCCTCCTTATATATTACCCCTTATATTCTATAATTAATATGCCAATATATATTACTTTTTATAAAATAATACCTTACCTAATTATGTATATAGGTACGTGTTTCTAATATATATTAGAAATTTTTTATTATATTCTATCATATTTCGATTAATTTTAAAAGAAAAGTTTAGTTAACTTATATACCCCCGTTCATTAATCATAATTCCTGCCAACACTAAAAATCCCATGCTCAAATATACAATTAATGTTACCATAATAAATACCACTATATACGCAATAGTTGTCCTCTTTACAGTTGCTCCGCCCACATTAATGGCATAACACATATGTAAATATATACAATATATACTTATAACAAAACTAATTGTGCTCCCACATCTTATCCACTTACACATTTCAAATAACTCACCTAAATTTACTAAAGTTCCCATACACACTTGTCCATTTAAGCTTCTCCAATAATCTAAGTTACCTCCACAAATACTAATAATCCACATATAAATCCATCCAACAAGAAAAATACTCCCTAAAATACAGATTGTCTGTAAAACACTTACCGCTCCTCTTTTATGTGATGTCACTAATATTACACTAATTAAATATAAAATATACTGATTAAGATTAAATTTTGCCAAACCTAACGTCCTCATAAAAAATCTATATGGATTAATTACTAAATCTCTTATATTCCTAATAGCATCCTTCATATTTTTCACCACACCTAATAACTCAAGTTTCTTTGTTATATACCTTATATACTTAGTATAACAATATCTGCGAACTCTTATCCTTTTACCTCAACCATTTATTTCTTGTAAGCATAACCTACTATTTACTACATACAAAATAGGGTAGTTTAATGAATTAATCCTTCATTAAACTACCCTATTTAAGATATCTCTATTAATTATTCAGCAAGTTTGTTTAAAGCTTCCATAAGTGCATCTACGTCCATGCCATGAGCTAAAGCACCTTCTTCGATTGATTCAAAGTGAGCTGCTGCGCATCCTAAACATCCCATACCAAAAGCTGCAAATACATTAGCTGCTTCTGGATATTTGCTTACTACTTCCATAATTCCCATGTCTCTAGTAATTTTCATATTTACTTCTCCTTTCATATATATGTACTAAGGTGTATTCCCAAGATACAATATAAAATTCTATTTATATCATACACCTAAAATGCCTAAAAATAAAGTTTAAAATAAAATAAAAAAGTGAGGCTCTTCACGAGCCTCACCGATAGTATCTCCTTATTATAAAAAATTATTAAATAAAATTCACCACCTTTATTGATTTCTTTTCTACTTTTCATCATATATCGCGATTTTCTATAATATACAATTTAAGGACTCTTAAATGAGACTTTTCCACATTTTTCTCATTTTTATTATCCACACTTTTCAGATTTAAATACACACTATTTTATATTTTATTGTGTACAACTCTTTACTTATCCACACTTTTCACAAAACTATCAACAATTTGTGAACAAATTTCTTGATTTTATAATTTTATACACAACTTTATACAAAGTATCCACTTAACTTTAGATTTATTATTACATACTTTAACTGATTATTAACATAAGCATTAATTTCATTATATTACATTCAATTACTTATATAGTGATTCTTCTTATCTAGCTTACCTACTGCTATTAATTATATTTTATGATATCTCATATATATACTCATTACATAAGTTTTCTTGATCTTCACTACAAATATCTATTCATTTATTTTAGATTTATATTGTTAATCTATTTATATAATAAATAACTAACATATATTCATTAATACTCTAGTTCTCACCCCACCTTAAATTGTTTGTTTATTCTTTAACATAAATTACCTTATTTAAACTTTTTTTATTCATAATTATTTAAAATAATTTAAATTTTATATAATTATGTTTTATTTTTAACAATTATTCATTCAAAACATTGACAACCTCCTGCTGGACATGATATTATTAAATTGTCTTTTAAATTAACTAGATTTGGACATAATATTATTAACCTATCTTTTAAATTAACTAGATTTGGACATAATATTATTAACCTATCTTTTAAATTAACTAGATTTGGACATAATATTATTAAGCTATCTTTTAAATTAACTAGATAAGTGTATATTTTTTTATTTTATTTTGTTAAATTAATAACAATTTTTAAAATTTACAGCGTATTAATTTAAGGAGGATTTAACAATGTCTGATGAGAAAAAACAAAAAGTAACTGAAGTTAAAGAAACATCTGTTGTAGATGCAAAAGTCATGATTGACGAATTAGTTGCAAAAGCAAAAGTTGCTCTTGATGAGTACCTAAAACTTGATCAAGAAAAAATCGATGAAATTACAAAAGCTATGGCTTTAGCTGGTCTTTCAGCTCAAATGAAACTTGCTAAAATGGCTATTGACGAAACAGGTCGTGGTATTTTTGAAGATAAAGTAACAAAAAATATTTTTGCTACAGAATATATCTACCACAGTATTAAACATGAAAAAACTGTTGGTATTATCGAAGATAATGAAGATGAAGGATACATCGAAATTGCTGAACCAGTTGGTATCGTAGCAGGTGTTACACCTACAACAAACCCAACATCAACAACAATGTTTAAAGCAATCACATGTGCTAAAACACGTAACCCAATCATCTTTGGTTTCCACCCAGCTGCACAACAATGTTCTCGTGAAGCTGCTATTATTGTTCGTGACGCAGCTATCAAAGCTGGTGCTCCAGAAAACTGTGTACAATGGATTGAAACACCATCAATCGAAGCTACTAATGCTCTTATGAATCACCCTGATGTAGCTACAGTTCTTGCAACTGGTGGTTCTGCAATGGTTAAAGCTGCTTATTCAACAGGTAAACCAGCACTCGGCGTTGGTCCTGGTAACGTACCAGCATTCGTTGAAAAAACAGCTAATCTTGAACAATCTCTTACAGACATTATTCTTTCAAAATCATTTGATAATGGTATGATTTGTGCATCTGAACAAGCTGCTATCATCGAAGCTCCTATTTATGATAAAGCTGTAGAATTCATGAAAAAACAAGGTTGCTACTTCGCTACTAAAGAAGAAGTTGAGAAACTTGCTCCAGTTGTAATCGATCCAGTTCGTATGATGGCTGGTCCAGCAATCGTTGGTAAATATCCATATGAAATTGCGGCACTTGCTGGTATTACAATTCCTAAAGAAACAAAAGTTCTTTGCTGTGAACTTGATGGTGTTGGTGCTAATTACCCACTTTCAAGGGAAAAACTTTCTCCAGTTCTTGCAGTTGTTAAAGCTAAAAACGTTGAAGATGGTATTCAAAAAGCTGAAACAATGGTTGAACTTGGTGGTCTTGGGCATACAGCAGTTATCCATACAACAAATAATGAACTTATCGACGAATATGGTAAACGTCTTAAAGCTTGCCGTATCATCGTAAACTCTCCATCTGCATTTGGTGGTATCGGTGATGTTTACAACTCACTTATGCCTTCATTAACTCTTGGTTGTGGTTCTTACGGACATAACTCAACATCTTCTAACGTTACAGCACAAAACTTAATTAATAAGAAGAGAGTTGCAAAAAGGAGATTAAATATGCAATGGTTTAAAGTTCCAGAAAAAATCTACTTCGAACCAGGTTCAGTTCAATACCTAGCTAAAATGCCAGACATCCACCGTGCAATGATCGTAGCTGACCCAATGATGGTTAAATTAGGATATGTTGACAAACTTACTTACCAGTTAAATAAAAACCTTAATAAAGTAACTATCGAAATCTTCAGTGAAGTTGAACCAGATCCAGACTTAGCAACAGTTAGAAAAGGTACAGCTGTTATGAATTCATTCAAACCAGACGTAATCATCGCTCTTGGTGGTGGTTCTGCAATGGATGCTGCTAAAGCAATGTGGTTATTCTATGAAAACCCAGAAGCTGACTTCATCGGTATGGCTCAAAAATTCATGGATATCCGTAAACGTGTTTACAAATTCCCTAAAATGGGTAGACTTGCAAAAATGGTTTCTATTCCTA
This sequence comes from Cellulosilyticum ruminicola JCM 14822, assembly GCF_001311925.1. GTDB lineage: Bacteria > Bacillota > Clostridia > Lachnospirales > Cellulosilyticaceae > Cellulosilyticum > Cellulosilyticum ruminicola. Next base: position 10,792 of record NZ_BBCG01000042.1, on the reverse strand, counting down.
CAACATCAGGTACAGGTTCTGAAGTAACATCATTCGCTGTAATCTCTGATAAATCTAAAAATATGAAATACCCACTTGCTGACTACGAATTAACACCAGACGTAGCAATCATTGACCCAGAATTCGTTATGTCAGTTCCAGCTGGCGCAACAGCTGATACAGGTCTTGACGTATTAACACATGCTATCGAAGCATATGTTTCTGTCCTTGCTTCTGATTACACTGATGCTCTTGCACTTCACGCTATTAAATTAGTATTTGAATACTTACCACGTTCATACAAAAATGGTGCAAAAGATCCAGAAGCTAGAGAAAAAATGCACAACGCATCTTGTATCGCAGGTATGGCATTCACAAATGCATTCCTTGGTGTATGTCACTCATTAGCTCATAAACTTGGTGGTGAATTCCACGTAGCTCATGGTCGTGCAAATGCTGTTCTTTTACCACACGTTATTGAATACAATGGTGAAACAAATCCATCTAAATTCATGGCTTGGCCAAAATATGGTAAATTTATCGCACCACAAAGATACCAAGATATCTCTAAAATGTTAGGACTTCCTGCTTCTACTCCAGAAGAAGGTGTTAAATCTCTTGCTAAAGCAGTTAGAGACTTAATGAAAGAAATTGGTATTCCATTAACTCTTAAAGAAATGAAAACTCGCGAAGGTAACTCATACATTGATGAAAAAGTATATCTTCAAACTATCGAACCATTATCTTACAAAGCATTCGAAGATCAATGTACAACAGCTAATCCAAGACTTCCAAGAATTCATGAACTTCAAGAACTTTACAGAAAAGCTTACTATGGTAAATAATAAATAGAGTTCGTTAATAAATTCCGCCAGTTAAATTTATTAAACGCATACTAATTAGGAAAACAAAAGAGAGGTTATCTAAGATACAATGTCATTAAGTTAGCTATCTTATTTAATGATTAATTATAAACCAAGAATATTTCAGTAAAATAATACTGTTTCATTCTTGGTTTATTTTTGTGTTTTTCTAGATTTATAATAGTCTCTAATTGAATGAAACTACAGTATTACTGACAGCTACTCGCTGTCTTTGACGATTTAGTCTTACAGAAAGAAGAAATCGCCTTATTGTAGCTTCTATATCATATGTTGACTCTAATTTTCTATGTTTAAAAAAGTGTAGACAAATTTTTGTAGCCTGCGTGAAATTGACCTGAAGATGGTGCTTTAGGTCTTTTTCTTCTGATGATGTATTTAATGTAATAGACATACTGAAGTTATACATCACCAAACGAACATAGATTTCCTGTAAAATAGAATTTTCTTGCTTTGAGTGAAATGCTCGTAAGCCTAAGATATACTTTACCTCTCTAAATCCGGTTTCTATTCCCTATCTTTTTTTAACTAAGTCCTTTTTGAATAACTGCATCACAAACTGTTTGGTCTCTACATCAAAGGCAGTATTTAAATGCAAAGTTGATACATAGTTTTTTCCTACCACATTATTTTCATTAGGATTATATGGTAGCGATAGATCACTTCCATCTATAGCTAATAGACGATAGCCTTGATATAAAATGATCATTTGTCTAATAAATTCATGGAATAAATATTTAATAAGAAAATCTCAGAAACAATGTCTTAACTTAATAACATTGATCTAAGATAACCTCTCTTTTAATATTATTATTTATATTATCCATATGATTAATTTTTATAAATAACGCTAATACTAAAATCTATCATATATATCTTTAATTCATATAGATATTAATTTACATATTATAGAATAGGAATGACACCATGAGAAATACCTTAAGAAATATTCAATTACCTACAATAGGTTTTCGTACTTTAAAAACTGCCTTAGCAGTATTTCTTTGTCTTTTACTCTTTCCCAAAGAACCCTTCTTTGCTTGTATGACTTCAGTATTTTGCTTACAAAATACTGTAAAAGATTCATATAAAATCGGTTTTGCACGTGCCTATGCTACTATTCATGGTGCTGTTATAGGATTTCTATTCCTTTTATTTTTTAAATTACTATGGAACTACTCAACAGTTCCAGCCTTAACGACTCTTATTATTTATATTCTTATCGCTTTGGGCATTATTGTCGTTATTTATAGCTGTAATCTGCTCAAGCGTTCTCCTTCTATTCCATTGGCTTGTATTGTATTTTTAGGTGTTACTACTATACATGCTCAAACAGATGCGGTATACTATGCCCTTAACCGCATTGTTGAAACATTTTTTGGTCTTATCATTAGTGTACTTGTTAATAAATACATCAACCCACCTATTGATAAATGATAAACACATTACTAAATAATAAATAGGAGTTATCTGCATTACTAGCAGTAACTCCTATTTATTATTTTATAAAACCTTTTTTAATCTAAAATCATACAAACTATTTTTATAATAACATTATCGAATTAAATGATATTTCCTATTTCAAGTTTTTAATCTATTCACCCCCTACAATATATTTTTTGCAAAATTAACTTTTATTTTTTGCTCTAAAACCTAGTTCTGTCCAAATTTTATGATTCCTATTTTATCTTTTATAATTCATATTCATTTGGTTATGTAAATTAAAAACAGCCCCTGTTAGAGGACAGGGACTATGTAAGTAGTGGCGGTTTCATCTTGGATAAGATGAATTTTATAATTATAGGTTTCTTGTAGTATGGGATTTTGTAGTACCTCTTGAGTAGGTCCTGAAATTACTAGGGTACCGTCTTTTAAAATAAGCATTTCATCACATGTACCGAAGGCTAAATTTAAGTCATGAAGTACCATAATAATCGTTAGATTTCTTTTTTCTTTGATTTGTTGTATGAGATGCATGAGCTCTACACTATTATGAATATCTAACATTGAAGTGGGTTCATCTAGCAGTAAGTATGGTGTATCTTGAACGAGGGCTCGTGCAATAAATACCTTTTGTGCTTCTCCGCCACTTAGATTTTTAATAGATACATCTCTTATACCTTCAAGATTTAAGTCTTCCATAACTTGTTTGATAAGTGTTTCATCTTTTTCTTTAAGGTCTCCCATTAAATCCATATACGTATAACGTCCCATTTGTAAAATCTCATATACTGTAAAATCTAAGTCTCTTGGATTTTCTTGAAAAACGTAACTTATATGTTTTGCATAATCTTTTACCTTAAAACTTTTTATATCTTTCCCTTCATAAAAAATCGTCGATTTAGATGGTGAAATCATACCCATAATATGTTTGAGAATCGTACTCTTCCCAGCACCATTAGGTCCTATAATGCCATAGATCTTACCTTGCAAAAATTTATAATTAATATCTTTTAAAATATGCTTTTGCCCTATTTGATAATTTAAGTTTTTAATTTCTATCATCGTTGCTCCCTCTTTCTTTGTCTATAAATCAAATACATGAAATAAGGTGCACCAAGTAATGCAGTAATGATTCCTATAGGAATTTCACCACTAGGTATAAGTGCCCTAGAAAGATTATCGCATAAGAGCAAAAATATCATCCCTAAGAAAGCACTAATAGGTAGTGTTTTGCGATAGTTAGAACCAAAGATAAGCTTTGCAACATGAGGAATGATTAATCCTACAAAACCTATTGTTCCTGTAAAGGCAACTGTAGTCGCAATGAGTATGCTACTTACACCTAAAAGTATTTTTCGAATGCATCCCACGTCTAGCCCTAATGACCTAGCTGCATCTTCACCCATTAATAAAATGTTAAGTTCCTTACGTAAAATGAGAAAAATAATAAATGTAGGCACAGTGATAGCAGTTAAAATAATAACACGTTCATAAGATGCTGCTCCTAATGACCCCATGCCCCATGTAAAAATAGTAAGAAGCTTATCTTGTGATGAAATCTTAATTAAAGCTAGTAATGCTGAAAAGAAATAGTTAATTGCAAGCCCTGAAAGTAGTAGTCTAATTGTCGATACCTTTCCTCTCATTCCTGATAATCCTATAACAAGAACATTAGCTACAAGAGCACCTACAAAAGCATAAATAGGTGAAAACCCACTTGTCATAAACCCAATAGCTGCACCTAAAGATGCGCCTGATGAAATGCCTAATATATAAGGATCTGCCATATCATTTCTAAAAATAGATTGATAAACTGCTCCTGTTACTGCAAGATTCATGCCTGTTAAAATGGCCATAAGTATTCTAGGAATACGTATATTCAATATAATTGTCTGTTGTCCTTTTGTAATATGTGTAGCGATTTCATGTCTTGTTATCTGAGACCATATAATCTGAAATGTATCAGCAACTGTAATATCTGCTACACCAATTGTAACGGAGATAATATCAAAAATAATAACTAACAAAGTTAGTAGGAAATATAAAAACCTTATATTTCTTACTATCTGAAATTTCTCTTTAATTTTCATTAACACTAGTTATTTTTAAGCTCTGGATTAATTATTTCTGCCATTTCAATAAGAGCATCATCTTCGCGAGGTCCTTGTCTAGAAACCATATCTCCATTAATTTCATAAACTTTTCCTGCTTTAACTGCTTCTAAGTCTTTATAGAAATTTGCATTTTTAAGTGTTTCAAGGGTTGCTACCCCACTTGGAACAATAATAATATCTGGTTGGTTATCCGCTATTTGTTCTTTACTAATTGACCAGCCACTAATATTTTGAGCAATATTTTGCCCACCTACTAAATTAATCATTTCACTAATAAATGTATCTCCACCAGCAGTATAATCACTTTCACCACTGCCAATCATATAATATACTTTAGGTTTATCTGTCTTATTTAAAGCTTTTACCTTGTCTGTAATCTTAGTAACATTAGCTTTCATATCATCGATTACTTTCTCCGCATTTCCTAGTTCATCGACTAAATTACCAATAGTTCTAATCTCCTCATAAGTTCCATCAAATCCTTCTTGTTCATTGAGGAATACAACTGGAATGCCTACATCTCTTAATTTATTAATAATCTCATCTGAAACATGAGTTGAACCTACTACTAAATCTGGCTCTAATGAAATAATTGTTTCTACATTAGGATCCATTGTGCCGCCTACTGTTGTAATAGTCTCAATAGTTTCTGGATAATTACAGTAGTCTGTACGTCCAACTATTTTATTTTCCACACCTACAGCAGCTAAAATCTCTGTTGTACTAGGTGCTAAAGAAACAATACGTTTAGGTACACTTGTTAATGTGGTTGTTTGACCTGTTGAATCTGTAACACTTACATTAAATGTACTTTCAGGAGCTGTAGTTACTTCCGGTGCAGCTGTTTCTGTAGGTATTACATTTTGTGTATTATTTGTACTGCTACAACCCACTAATATAACAAATGACATTGCCGCTGCCATTAAAATCATCATTTTTCTTAATAAGCTTTGCTTCACTTTCATACCTCCTATGAATAATATAAAACCAATATTTTTATCATTACACAGTATTATACCGTTGTCAACAATTCCTCTTTTCCTTAAGACTTATTTCATCTCTTCAGCTATACGAAGATTCTACTGATATTAGGTGCAAAAACAAATCCAATTATACTCATTATAATTAAAATCAAGGTTACCATTTACTAATTTTCATTCCAATAACCTTATATACGGCGCCTATATATATTTTTTTATATAAATAAAGAGGTCGTAACATCATTTGTCACCACCTCTTTATTTACTACTTATTTTATAAACTCTCTCCTAGAACCTATCACCCTTATAAATTTCTTTTTACTTTTTCAATAAGCTCTGTGTATTCATCATCACTTAATAAAACTTTTGGCTCTGGCATCATTTCAAATGTACCTCCAAAACTTGGGCCACCTTCATATTTTGGTACGATGTGATAATGAAGATGTGTCATTTTATCAGCATATGCACCATAGTTAATTTTTGTAGGTGAAAATGCTTTATCCATAGCTTGTGCTACTCTTGCTACATCTTTCATAAATGCATTTCTTTCTTCATCTGTTAAATGAAATAATTCACTTTTGTGTCCATTAAATGCAACTAGACACCTACCTCTATATGTTTGTTCTTTAAAAAGATAAAGTGTTGATGCTTCAAGATCACAGATTCTAATCATAATATCTGTTAATCTATTATCTTTTACACAGTAAAAACAATCTTTATCAAAAGCCATATCTAATCCCCTTATCTGTTTATAAATTGTGATTAAGTCTTCTTTATTATATCGTACCTTAATTTTTAAAAGATCTCATATATTGGCCTAATCCGATAAATATAACATTTTTAGTGCTATCTTAAAAAAATATATCCACATATAATGCTATTTTACTTTCAACTTATTCACAAAAAGTATTTTACTCACATAATTTTGTGGATTACTTCAACTAACACTTTAAGATACCTTAATAACCTTGCCATTTATATTAATTGCTTCTACATCTTCAATATTAATCAGATTCATATCCTGTACATTCCCCTCTGGATTATATCTTATTTGAAGTAAATCAGTTACTGTAATTTCTTCAAACACAAAACTTTTCTTATTTAATTCAGCCTCTTTATCCCAATTGATATGTGTATCTGACATGTACTTCTCATGGGTTCTTGTATCTATCAAATAAAGCTCTGGCCAAAGATCTATAATCCCTTCTATATCAGGATAACTAGCTAATATACTAAGTCCCTTTTCTGTAATTCTTATATCATCTATATTCAATGTATCAAAAGTTTTGACAGGCATTAGCCTCATACCTTATGACCGAATTGCCCATCGCAAATCTTATAAATAATTGTAACAACATATGCTGTATATTAGTTCATAAGCATTTCATAACACTGAATATCCGATTGGCACAATCTATTTATCATTTCTTTTTCTGTCATCTTAGTCTCCTTTTCTCCCTTTTTTTCTTCACCTATATAGACAACTATTTTTATGCTTTCATTCCATAAATCTATTTTTTATTTTTAGTGTTCTCCTGTATTTCTTCCTTCCATTTAGCTTTTTCCATATTTTCATAAGTTGCTGTAATATCTGCTCTCTTGCCTCGATAACCTTTATTCATCTTATGCTTTGCCTTACGATTAGCAATCAAATACAATACTAAAATCATAGTCTTCTGGATAAAAATCTTTGGCTGCTACATCGTTGTTCTTCCTTATACCATTTCCTTTATTATTGTCTTCAGATATTATTCTATATGCCTCCTCATTTTATATTTTAACGATTACCTTATCTCGGCTCGGTTTGATATTTAATAAGCAATTTGAAAAGGCAGAAACTTATACTGCTAAGCAATCTATACCCAAATGACTATATATCTATATGACTACATAAATATATATATTACTACCTCTCTAATCATATATTGAATATTTGGCCTCACTAAATAAACCATAGCTTAGTCTTCATTAAAAATTATTTAACTGGCTTAGCTATGCTTTATAGATTACTATATTTAGCAGCTTATTTTATTACTTTCATAAAAAATAGAGACCTATCGTAACATGTGACGATAGGCCTAAATATAGGGTTTCATACACTATATTGCTTTATACTGTGAATTATAATTTATATTCTACAACGGTTTCGCTTAAATGCTCCGATGTTACTTTTAATTCTTCTGAGATTCGTAAGATTGCTCTTGTAATCTCTGTTTCATCTTCTGTTGTACTTGCAATCTCTTCTGTAATTGCACTATATTGTTGCGCTTGTGTTGTTAAACTCTCTGTTGCAACATTGACATTATCCTTATAATTTCTGATTTCATCTGTATATCTAATGAGTTCTTTAATAACTTGAAGTATTTGCTGCATTATTTCTTCTGTTTGCTTAAATGACTTTTCTACAGTTATAGATGCTTCATTGATTTGTACATTACTGTTTATTAACCTTGATGTATCTTGTAATGATTTTTGAACATCACTCACAATGCTTCCTACAACTTCTTTAATGATTTCTGTAGATTTAAATGTATCTTCTGATAATCCCTTAATTTCATCTGATACTATAGCAAAACCTTTACCTGCTTCTCCAGCTCTAGCAGCTTCAATTGCTGCATTTAAAGCAAGTAAATTTGTTTGTCTTGTAATGCCCTCAATTACATCAATTACATCTTCTATTTTCTTAGAATGTTCATCTAATAATTGTATACTCTTTTGAACTTCCTCTGAAATACATTGATTCTCTTGAATCGTCTTTGTTAAATCATTTAAAGTAATACCACTTTCTACATTAGCCTCTTGAGTTACTGTAGTAAGCTTATTAATATGCCCAAGTTCATTTACTAAATCTTCGATTTTTACACTTAATAACTGTAACATATTATAGCTTTCTGTTGTTTGCATCACTTGGTTATTAACGCCTTCAGCAAGTTCTACGATACTTAAATTAATTTGCTCTGTAGCCGCTGTAGAAGCATCTAACTTAGTATGCATTTCTTCTGTCACTTCAAATATACTACCACTAATGGTATTTACTAGTTCAGCCTTATCCCTTAACTTTTGTCTCATATCCATTAAGTTATTTGTAATCTGTCCAATTTCATCTTTGCGATGACTTAATTCACTTCCTAATGTCATATCTGTAAAATCAAATTGACTTGTTGCATCAACAATTTTATTCATTGCTTCAAATGGTTTACTTACTAATCTTTGAATTCCTAAGTATGTAAGTGCTAATTGAATAATCGTTATAAGCAGCATACCGATTCCTATAATATAAGCATAAGCCTTTTCTTCTCTTGCAATATATTCAGCTGCTATATCTGAAGCTATCACACCTATTAATTTATTATTCTCATCAAAAATACCAACTTCTATAGAAACGATTTTTCCCTATTGATCCGTCACTTACCGCAGCATTGCCTGCAACTATAGTCTCATATGATAAGGCCTCTGAATTTTCTCTATAACCATATTCACAGAAATCATCTATCCCCATAGGTTCTGAATCCACAACATAAAAATACTCATCACTATTATCATAACTTGAAGTATACAAAAATTTTACATCACTAGCTTCCTTAACTTTTGCTAGATATTCATGTATATTTTTATAAGCCGAACTCTCCATATCTCCAGTTGCTATAACTTCCCTAAACTCATCTAAATTGATACCTACTGCTATACTTCTTAATAATGTTTCATTTTGCTTAATAAATGTATTTGTCATATTAGTTCCTGAAATTTGTATTAAACAGCATGCACCCAATAATATTCACAATTAAAACGAGTATACTTGTTAGTGCTAAAATTTTATTTGCGACTCTCTCATTTTTTATCATGTTTACTTTTTCCTCCTGAATCCCCTCTATATCTCAACCTATCTGCTAAAAATATTAACCCACTTTATAAATAGTATTTACATTTTATTCTAATTTAAAAATCAATTAAGTTATTTTCATTATTTATAGCCATAAGCTACAGCATAGATTGCATCTTCTATAGCCATAAAAGCTTCTATAATTTCTGGATCAAATTGATTTCCTTTGCCCCCTAAAATTAGTTCACATGCTTCTTCATGTGTCATTGCTTTGCGATAAATACGATCTGAAATCAATGCATCATATACATCCGCTACCGAAACAATACGACCACTAAGTGGAATTTCTTCTCCTGTTAATTTCCAAGGATAGCCTTCTCCATCAAAACGCTCATGGTGGCTAATTGCTATTTCCTTTGCTAAATATAAAGAATCCTTAGGTTCTGTCTTTTCTATAATCGTATTAATTAAAGCTTCTCCTATTAGAGTATGCTTCTTCATTTGTTCATACTCACTTTCAGTTAAACGCCCTGGCTTTAATAATATTCTATCTCTAATGCCGATTTTTCCGATATCATGGAGCGGCGAGCTATGTACTAATCTTTCAATATACCGATTATCTAATTTATCTGCATATTTACTTGAACGTTGAAGCTGCTTTGCAATGAGTCTTACATATTCTTTAGTACGTTCTACATGTTCACTAGTCTCATTATCTCTACTTTCAATCAATTCACAGCAGCTTGTAATAATGCTTTCTTCTAAGTTATTCTTTCCTCTCCTTAAAAACTTACGATGTCCAAAAATTTGAAGATGTTTTTCTATTCTATGAATTAATCTCTCTATTACAAAAGGCTTAGTAAAGAAGTCTACCGCGCCACATTCAAAGCATTCCACCTCCACTTCCTTCGCATCATAATCCGAGAAAAGCATCACCGGAATATCCTTTATCTTTCTTTCCATTTTTAATGCTTCAAGCATTTTAAATCCGTCCATATCTGGCATATTCACATTCAATAATATAAGGTCTACTTGATGACTCTTACAAATTTCTAAAACTTGCCTACTTAATCCCATAGCGCTTACTTTATAATATTGCTTGAGCATATTTTCAGCAGCTTTTAAATCAACCAAATTATTATCTACTAACACAATGTGTTTCATACAATCTCCTTATTTCCATCATAATTTCAGCCTTCTTGATACTGATTTTCGTTTCCCCTTATTTCTATAATAAGGCTTATTGTTATTATTTGGTGTATTTTACTTTAAATTGTATATTGAATTAATTAAATAAATCAAGAAAAAAGATAATCCACTTAAGTAATAAAAAAGAATTATCTTTTTAATATGATTTTCTGTAACTGTTCAGCCGTTGGCTGAATAAATATATTTTTTTGCTGTGAATAAACGAGTTTTTTAGCATGATTTTTATGTTAGATTTCCACATTTAAATTTAGTTATCACCTGACTTTTTACAAAAATTATTTAACAAGATTGATACTCTTACTGATATTATTTCAGAACAAACTGCTACTATTAACAAGCTAACTGAAACTATTCAAAAACAAGGAA
>NZ_BBCG01000041.1 GCF_001311925.1 Cellulosilyticum ruminicola JCM 14822 | reverse complement strand
CAACTCGTTAAAATATTGGAAGCATAGCAAGCAAATGAAGAAAAAAGTTCATGAATAAGATAAGAAAATGTCATTATTTATAACTGGAAATTTATAGATAAGTTTATTATAATGTCTTTAGACTTACTCATAGGAGACAATTAAATGTTAAGCTAAAAATAAATGAGAGTGTCAAATTGAGCAAGGACTTTATTTGGCTAAGTAATGGAGGACATTATGGAACAATTAATTATTTTAGCCCAGCAACCAACGCAATTATCAGACCAAAATTTCAATTTGGAAGGCTGGATGCTAATTGGCGCAGGCATTGCAATTTGCCTTGCTGTTGTTTTAATATTTTTCTTTAATAAACTGTTTTTCAAAAGATGCATAGATCAATCACAAGTAGAAGATGAGAAGGAAGAAATGTTACATAAGAAACAAGAAGCACAAGATATTAACAAAGCAAAACAGTTAAGAAAAGTAGAGGAAGCTGAAAAAGCAAGAGCATTAAGGGCAGAAGAGGTAACCCCAAAAGTAGCATTAAGTACAAAGCAAGTGGCTATGACACAATCAGGAACTGAACAAACTGTAAATGATAGGAATACTCAAATGCCAGGCGGGATTGAGATTAATTTAATAGACATCAATGACTTATCAAAGAGCGTAAGTTTTTATTTGAAACATGAACTTATTGTAGGACGTAATCCACAAAAGAGTCAGGTCGTCATAGCAGATGATCCTACAGTTTCATCTAAGCACTGTAAGTTTTATGCATTTGATGACAAAGTGTATTTAATGGATTTAGGTTCTACAAATGGTACTTTTGTAAATGGCAAACCGATAGAATATGCCGTTGTACTCAATATTGGCGATAAGATTGCCATCGGTGCGAGAAAATTTCATGTCAGATGGTAAGAGTATACGTAGAAAAGTTTTTGTTATATAATAAACTGAACATAAAACAAAAGAAAGAGATGACACAATATGCAATTACCACAAGACTTTAAAGACCGTATGCAAAAAATGTTAGGTGAAGAGTTTGAAGCCTTTCTTCAAAGTTATACTTTAGATCGTGCTCAATCATTACGTGTAAATACACTTAAAGTAGCAAAAGAAGATTTTATGAATCTAAGTCCTTTTCACTTACGTCAGATTCCTTGGGTAAATGAAGGATTTTATTATAATAGTGAGGAGCGTCCGGGAAAACATGTTTATCATGAAGCAGGACTCTATTATATTCAAGAGCCAAGTGCTATGGCTGTAGCAACCCTTGCAGAAGTGGTTCAAGGTGAACGTGTTTTAGACCTTTGTGCAGCGCCAGGAGGAAAAAGTACGCAGCTTGCTGCGGCCCTTCAAGGCAAAGGGATGCTGATTTCGAATGAAATTCATCCAGTTCGTGCCAAAATTTTAGCACAAAATATAGAGCGTATGGGAATTCTAAATGCGATTGTAACCAATGAAACACCACAAAATCTTGCAAAACGTTTTCCAGAATTTTTTGACCGAATTGTTGTAGATGCACCTTGTTCTGGAGAAGGGATGTTTCGTAAAGATGAGGAGGCACGTAACCATTGGAGCATACAAAATGTTGAGATGTGTGCTTTAAGGCAAGCTGAAATCTTAGATTGTGCAGCGATTATGCTGCGTCCAGGCGGAACGCTTGTATATTCTACATGTACTTTTGCACCAGAAGAAAATGAACGCAGTATGGCTAACTTCGTAGCAGCACATCCTGAGTTTGAAATCAAAAAAGTAGAAGCTTATGAAGGCTTTGCACCAGGAAGACCAGAGTGGGCAGATGGCGTAGAAGCTGTAAAGGATACATTTAGACTTTGGCCACATCTTTTAGAAGGTGAAGGACATTATGTAGCTGTGCTCCAAAAATCAGGCGCTGAGCTGGCAAATGAAATCACAGAAAAACTTCCAGATATTAACAAAGTGGCATGGAAGTCTTATGAAACATTTGCTAAAGAAAATTTAGTTAATCAGCCAGAAGGTTATCCGGTTATGTTTGGTGAACAACTTTATTTATTACCATATGCATTACCGTTAAGAGGTTTAAAAGTAGTACGTGCAGGACTTCACTTAGGTACATGTAAGAAAAAACGCTTTGAACCATCACATGCTTTAGCCTTAGCTTTAAGACCAGGGGATGTACGTCATACTTGTAAGCTTACAAGAGAAGATGCAAGAGTAAATGCGTACCTTAAAGGTGAGACGATTACATCAGAAGGTGAAAAAGGCTGGCATCTTGTATGTGTAGATGGATATGCATTAGGCTGGGGTAAATTAAGTGGCAATGTACTTAAGAATCATTATCCTAAAGGATTAAGATGGATGTAGATTTAAAATAAAAAGCAACTGATAAGAAGTTATTTAAAAAACTTTGAAAGGTTGCTTTTTTGTTGATTTATAAAGTGAATTATTAGAAATTTAAAAATATAATAAAAATTTAAAAAATATGGTTTTAATGTATGAGTATTAGTATAATATAGAATGAGAAACATGCCATAGATGTTTTATAATGTAAAATTTAGAGGGGTGTAATCGTGAATAGAAGCTTATTAGATTACATAAGTGAAGGTGTTGTTATATTAAATAAAGAGTTTAAGGTTCAGATTGTTAGTGAAAAGCTTTTAAAGGCATTAGGTTATATGGAAAATGCTGAAAATAGAAGCATACAAAATATAATACAGACAACAAGTGAAAGTATTCAATTAGCTGAGGTAACTAATGATGAAATAACAATTCAAATGCAAACTTATCAGCAAGAAGGTGTAAGTTTGAAAGGCAAAGTATTCTTACAGGAATGGGATGGACAGTTATGTTATTGGATACTTGTTAAAGTACCGGAAAAAGGAATTAGTAGAAATGAGTTGACGCTAATTCTAGATAATATGCCTTATTGTATCTGGATTGCTGATGAAGAAGAAAATTATAGGTATGTCAATTGTAACGCAAATTTAATGTTTAATGGCATTTTCGAAAATAAAAATAGTGTTAAAGATAATAATATTAAACAAAATACAGAAGACATTTATCGAAAGAAAATTAAAGCAGCAGTAATCAAAAATGACCAGGAAACATTGAAACAGGGCATTATGGTCAATGAAGAACGTAGAACAGTAAATATGAAGGATGAGCTGCCTTACCAAATTGTAAAAGTACCCATATTTCGAGAGGGGCAATATAGGGGATATATTGGGATTGTAGAGTACAATATTTTGAAATATAATGTGGATATTAGAAAAGTTATAGGAGATACTGTTTTAGGAAATATGATGAATCAAGAACGTTTTTATAGTCAATTAGTCGAGCTGCTAGAATTTAGTGAGACAGCTGAAAGGATGCTGCAAGAAAAGATGGTGATTATCTTAAAGGATAATCCACATCAAGGGCAAGTAGAAGAAATTTCTAGACTGCAAAAAAAAGACAATAAATATTTAATGAAAAATAATTTAATCATTGATAAAGAAGTTATCTTACAAATGCTCAGTGAAAGCAATACTTGGCCAATAGAAGATTTTGAGGAGAGAATAGGCAGTAATATGGGATATGTTTTAGATAAAACTGAAAAGTATCATGTGCGTATTAAACCTATTGAATATAATAGTGAATTTATGGGGACTATTTTGACAGTTTATTCATCTAATAGCCAGTATTCTTTAATGGATGCATGTATTATTAATAAGGTTTGTCAACACATTGCTATTATCTTAAAGAGTGTAAGTTATGCTGTAGAGTTTGAGCAAGAATGGTCTAAGCGTAAAGCTGTAGAAGCAGAAAGTACGGCTTATAAGAAAGCTTTGGAATTAGAAACACTTAAAACAGAACTTTTAGCTAATATTTCCCATGAACTAAAGACACCATTAAATATTATTTATAGTGTGCTTCAAAGTTTTGACCTTGAATTTAAGGAATTAGAAAAGATATATAACATCTCAAATATTTATAATAAACTGGTGCATTACGAACAAGTTACAAAGCAAAATATTTATCGTTTATTACGTCTTATCAATAACATTACAGATATTTCTAAAATGGGAGCAGGCTATTATGATGTGAAGCTAGTTAATGGGGAGATTGTAAGAGAAATAGAAGATATTACAATGTCTGTTGTAGAATATTTCAAGGAAAAAGAACTTTCTATTATATTTGATACAGAGGTAGAAGAATTAGAAATGGCTTATGATCCTGAGAAAATAGAAAGGATTATGTTAAATTTACTTTCTAATGCCGTGAAGTATACAAATCCAGGTGGCCTTATAGAGGTTAACTTATATGTAAGAGATGAAACGCTAATCATTGCTGTCAAAGACAGCGGTATTGGCATTCCACAAGAAAAACAAGCTATGATTTTTAAACGGTTTGCACAAGTTGACAGTTCCTTTACGCGAAAATGCGAAGGTTCTGGGATAGGACTTGCCCTTGTAAAATCTTTAGTAGAAAAACAAGGAGGCACAATTACGGTAGAAAGTGAAGAAGGAAAGGGCTCTACATTTAAAGTAATGTTACCTATTGTACATAGTCAAACAGTTGTATCTCAAGCACATTCAATGAATGGCCGTGAGGAACAATTAAATTATAAATGTAAAGTGGAATTCTCAGATATATATGATAAGTAGGAAAGTATATCATCTAATAACTACTTTAAATATATAGAAAAGATACAAAAGAAAATGTAGTAATCCTTGCAAAAGAAGGTAACTATAGAGAACATTTAGTGATTACATCGCTATTTATCATTTTAATTGGTGAAGATTGTGAAAAAGTTAATATTAATATTTCTATAGATGCTATATTGGTGGAAATATTGACTATATTTACGGGATAGGCCAAACTTTATTTGAAGATTGTGGCCTAGTATATCGTTATAGTGCCAATAAAAATGCAGGTTATATTAATGCATCAAAAACAGATGCAAATCATACTTATGGTTATATCTTTAATAATTACTGCGTGTTTAAAGAAGCAGGATGTAGTGGCAACAAATATTTATTAGCGAAACAAAAAAAGTAGTTATAAATCCAAGCATTCAAATGAGGAAAAGCTATGTAAGAATCAAAATCTTACATGGCTTTTTTGTGTGCTTAAATCAAGAAGATAAGAACAAGCACAGGGTCTATATTCAGTGAATAGAATGGTAATAGCACAATAACCTACACATTTTAAGGTAAGGTGGTGGGAAAATGACAAATCGTATGACACTTAAACATGTATGTAAAAGTTTTTACACAGATGAAGGGGAAGTAAATGTTTTAAATGATATTAATCTAACCCTAAAAAAAGGCGAAATTTTGGTCATATTAGGGCCTTCTGGTAGTGGAAAATCTACGATTTTAAATATTCTCTCAAAACTATTAGCGCCTACTTCTGGAGAAATTCAGATTAATGGGCAAATAGGTTATATGTTTCAGCATGATCATTTACTAGAATGGCGTACAATTATGGCAAATGTACTCATCGGACTTGAAATTCAAAAGAAATTGACACAGGAAAATAAAGATAGAGTAGCTCAGCTTTTACAAACCTATGGTTTATGGGAGTTTAGAAACAGCTTTCCAAGGCAACTCTCTGGAGGGATGCGTCAAAGAGCAGCTTTGATTCGTACCCTAGCTACAAGTCCGGATATTTTATTACTGGATGAACCTTTTTCTGCCTTAGATTATCAAACAAGGCTTATGGTAAGTGATGATATTTATCAAATTCTCAAAAAAGAAAATAAGGAAGCTATACTTGTAAGTCATGATATTTCAGAAGCTATTAGTATGGCAGATGAAATTTGTGTGCTTTCTAAAAGACCTGCAACTATTAAAAGTAGTCATCGTATTACACTGACAGTAGAAGGAGAAAGGACGCCTTTAAGTAGTCGAAAGGCACCAGAGTTTAAAGACTATTTCGATATACTATGGAAGGAGCTGGAGTGTCATGCATAAAACAAAGCAAGTTGCGAAGGAAACCTATGCAGGTTATTTAAAGGCAAAGGCGCAAGCAAAGCGTAAAATCTTTATTTGGCAGATTGTTTTATTAGTAGGCTTTATTGCACTATGGGAAATTTTGGCTAGATGTGGCATCCTCAATACTTTTTTGTTTAGTAGCCCAAGTGATATATGGGACCTGTTTAAAAGCTATGTAGTAGATGGTAGTTTATTTAAGCATATTTTAACTTCTGTCAGTGAAACGGTTTTAGGGTTTACTATAGGGACTATTACTGGCGTCATAATTGCTATTATTTTATGGTGGTCTGAAACAGTAGCCAAGATTCTAGATCCAACTTTAGTTGTTTTAAATGCCTTGCCAAAGACGGCTTTGGCGCCTATTTTAATCGTTTGGACAGGGGCTGGCATAAGTGGGATTGTTTTAACTGCAGTGACTATTTCCATCGTAACGACTATTTTATCAGCGTATAATTATTTTTTAAATGTAGATGAAGAGAAGATTAAAATGCTGCAAAGCTTCGGTGCAACAGGGGGGCAGATTTTAAGAAAGTTAATTTTACCAGCGAACTTAGGCAATCTTATTAATATTATTAAAATTAATATTGGTTTAGCTTGGGTAGGGGTCATTGTTGGTGAATTTATTGTATCTCGTAATGGACTGGGCTATTTAATCGTTTATGGTGGTCAAGTTTTTAGATTAGATTTAGTCATGATGGGTGTCGTGGTTTTGGCACTTTGTGCTTTTCTTATGTATATGCTAGTAGGCTGGTTTGAAAAATGGCTGATGAAAAAAAGAGTGACTAAATGAAAAATAAGCAGCGTATGATAGTTTATATAAACATTTAAGAGGTGGTTACTATGAAAAGTAAGTTACTTGGTTTACTTCTAATCATACCCCTAGCTTTGACAGTTTTACTCAGTGGATGTAGTGAAGATGGTTTGAAGAAAGTCACCATTGCTGAAGTGACCCATTCTGTTTTTTATGCACCACAATATGTGGCCATTGAGGTTGGATTCTTTGAAGAGGAAGGATTAGATGTGGATTTACTTTTAACTCAGGGTGCAGATAAGACCATGGCAGCTTTGTTATCAAATGAAGCGCAGGTTGGTTTTATGGGACCAGAAGCTACGATTTATGTTTATAATCAAGCTAGCAAAGACTTTGCCATTAATTTTGCACAAGTTACTAAAAGAGATGGTAACTTTTTATTAAGCCGCACAGAAAGTCCCAACTTTAGCTTCGAGGACTTAAAGGGGAAAACGATTATTGGTGGACGTAAAGGTGGCATGCCTGAAATGATCCTAGAATATGTGCTAAAAACACAGGGATTAACTTTAGGTGAAAATACAGCCAATGGTGAAGTCAATGTACGCACAGATATTCAATTTGCAGCTATGGGCGGTGCTTTTACAGGCGGCGAAGGGGACTTTGTGACTTTATTTGAGCCAACGGCTACCCAAGTGGAGCAATCTGGTGATGGTTATATTGTGATTTCTATGGGGCAGATTTCAGGAGAAATTCCTTATACGACTTATTCGGCATTAGGCAGCTATATGACAGAAAATCCACAAGTCATTCAGCAGTTTACGAATGCAATTTATAAAGGGGAGCAGTATGTAGCAACCCATAGTGCAGAGGAAATCGCAGAAATCATTGCACCACAATTTAAAGAAATTAATAAAGCAGATTTAATTACAGTTATTCAGCGCTATAAAGATAATGATACTTGGTGTGAAACGCCACTACTTAAAGAAGAGAGCTTAACCCATTTGATGGATGTTATGGAGATGGCAGGTGAGCTTACAAATAGGCCACCTTATGGCGTTATAGTAGAAACAAGTTTTGCAGAAAAAGCTATAAAATAAATAATTAAGTGGATGTGCAAAATAAGTTAGATGAGGCAGTGGTGGCTTAACGGATACACAGGTATCCACTAAAACACCATTACCTCAGTTAATGTTTTGGACACTTTAGTAGGGAGATAAAGGGAAAAGAAATTAAATAATTACTCAAAAATATAGGAAATTGTTTTAAAATACTAAAATTACATGGTGTTTATTTGTATAAAATGTATTATAATATAAAATGTTTTAGAAAATATTATATTCAATAAGTTCAAAAGGCAATTAAACATTAGGGGAAAATATAAAACTAGATAAATAAGGAGGCAAAAATGTATAAGGTATTTTTGGTGGAAGATGAATTTGCATTAAGAGAACGTATGAAACGTAATATACCATGGGAAGAAAATGAGCTTTGTTTAGTAGGAGAAGCCGAAGATGGCGAACTGGCTTATCCTATGATTTTGAAGTTACAGCCAGACATTATTATCACGGATATTAAGATGCCTTTTATGGATGGTTTAGCACTGAGCAAACTTGTTAAACAAGAAAGACCGGATATCAAAATTATTATTTTAAGTGGTTATGATGAATTTGAATATGCCAAGGAAGCTATTAATATTGGGATTACAGATTACTTATTAAAGCCTATTACACCGAAACAAATGATTGCTTCTTTAAAAAATGTGATGAGCAATATTGAAAAGGAACGTGTACAAGTATCTCAACTTCATAAAGATAGTGATTATGCCTTGAAAGAAGCGCGAAAACAAAGAAATATATTATTTAATGAGTTAACTACCTGTACGCTCAATGTCCAGGAGCTTTTTGAGAAGTTTAAAGCTTTGGATATGGATTTAATAGGGAGCAACTATAATCTAATTTTAGCTAAAGTAATCTTGGAGGCTAAAAATTTACAGGAATATGAGCAGCTCAATAAAGTTTTGGAAGAATCCATTAGTAAGTGGTGTGAGTCAGAAAAAGATGTGCTGTTTTTTAATCGGGAAGTAGAAGGACTTGCCTTTATTGTGAAGGGAATGACGGAAGAAGCGGCCCTTATGGAACAAAAAGTGATTAGTATGCTACAAACACTTTTTGAACAAGTGGAAATCCAGCATTATTATATTGGCATAGGTCAGCAGGTGAAAAGGGTAAGTGAGATCGCCAAGTCTTTTGAAGCGGCAAATAAGGCCTTGGCTTATCGTTATTTAATGCAAAATGAAAAGGTGATTTATTATAAGGCTTTAGGAGATTATCGCATTATGCCTCAAGAGGAACAGATGAGTATTAAAGAAGTGGATGTGAGCCAGTTTGATAAAAAAGTTGTTATAGATTTTTTCAAAAATGGAGTGGCTAGTGGAATTCCTGATTTTGTACATAAGTATTTAGAAGGTTGTGGGGGAAATGTCTCTATTTTATTCCGCGAATATATGGCCATGGATATTTATTTAAGCGCCATTAATTTTATAGAAGGATTAGGAGCTCAGTCAGATGCTTTGGTAGGTGTATGTGGTGATCTTAAAAATATACATAAGCAAATTGCGACCCCTGAAAGTGCCAGCATTTATTTGGAGAAGGTTTTAAATTGTGTCTTTGTTATGCGGGATCAAATGGCTATGAATCGTTATGATACTTTAATTGAAGAAGCAAAAGCCTATATGATGGCACATTATAATGAAGAAGATATTTCACTTAATAGTGTGGCAGAACATGTAGGCATTAGTCCAAGTCATTTTAGTAGTATTTTTAGTCAAGAGGTGGGGCAGACTTTTATTTCTTATTTAACCCAGATTCGTATGGAAAAGGCTAAGGAATTACTGCGTTGTTCCAATATGAAAAGTTTTGAAATAGGCTTTGCTATTGGATATAAAGATCCCCATTATTTTAGTTATTTATTTAAGAAGACACAAAATTGTACACCTAAGGAATATCGCAATCATAAAGAGATTTAAGGGGTATAGGGATGAAAAATTTAGGAACTCATATTAGAAAAAAATATTTGGATATGCCGCTCAGAAGAAAATTAAAGCTTTTTATATTAATGAGTTTACTGCCTATGGTGTGTTTGATGCTTTGGATTTTTGTGAAGTTTCGCACCTATACAGATGCATATATGCCTATTGTGGCAGGGATTAATAAGGCTAATGACTTTGATATGCATTTCAAAGAAGAAGTAGATTATAGTATGTACCGCATTGTTAGCGGCTCTTTAAAGTTTGAGGATAGCGGTATTAATGAAGTTTTAAAGAAAACTTATGCAAGCTTTAAGAGCTTAAAAGAAGGGACAAGCCTTCAGTATAATAAGGAGCAAATAGAAAGAGCCCAAAAGAATCTGGAATTATTAGAATCCCGCATTCGTGTTATTGAGACAAATTGTAAGACAACAGGACACTATGATGAAAATATAGAGATTCTAGGGCATGATGTATATGTGATTACAGGGCTCATTAGTGATGAAATCACCCAATATGTTTATTATGAAGCCTTAGAATTACAGCGTTTGGGGCAAAGGGTTAAGCAGCAGACGAATACTCTTATCAATGTCAGTATGGTTATTTTCTTAGGCATTGTAGTCGTTACATGGCTGTTGGTAAGTGTAGTTTCTAATAGTATTACAAGGCCGTTGCAATATTTATGTAAGCGTACTAAAGAAGTAGGGGATGGCGACTTTACGACGCAGCAAGTTAAAGGTGGTGATGAAGTCGCTGCTTTAGAAAAAAGTTTTAATACCATGGTTGGGAAAATCGATGAGCTAGTAGTAAATATCAAGAAGGAACAACAAAATTTGCGAAAGGTAGAATTACAGCTTTTGCAAGCTCAGATTAATCCCCACTTCTTATACAATACATTAGATACAATCATATGGATGGCGGAAGACGGCAAAAGTGAAGAAGTGGTAGAGATTGTGGCAGCCCTTTCAGACTTTTTCCGTATAGGTTTAAGTAAGGGCAGGGAATATATTTCTTTAAAAGAAGAAGCCAAGCATATTCGCAGTTACTTACAAATTCAGAAATTTCGTTATGCGGATCGAATGACTTATACCATTGACTTACCAGAAGAATTAGGGGAATATCGTTTGCTGAAACTGATTTTACAGCCCCTAGTAGAAAATGCTTTGTATCATGGAGTAAAGCAAAAGCGCGGTATGAGTGAGATTTATGTGACAGCATTTTACGCAGAAGAAGAGCTGTTATTAAAAGTAAGTGATACAGGTAGAGGGATGACACAAGAAGAGTTAGGAAAAGTGAAAAAACGCTTAGCCCAAGGCTTTTTAAAAGACGCTGAAGGTGGTTTTGGTCTAGCTAATGTGAATGAACGGATTCGTTTAAACTATGGTAAGGAGTATGGTTTAAGTATAGAAAGTACTTATGGGGTAGGCACACAGGTAACTATTCATCTTCCTTTAGCAGATACCCATATAGTTTAAGTTTATCCAAAAAAAACACACTTAAAAAAAAGAAAACAAACTTTTTATAAAATAGGCAAGTGCAAAGGGTGAAAGAAGATAAATTAATGAACTAAGTTCGAAGTTATTCTGTATGCGTTAGAAGATAGTAAAGTTATAATAAAACCATATTAAATAGGTAATAACAAACACATATTTAAGGGGGAAATAATATGGGTAAAAAATTCTTAGGTGCTTTATTATCAATGGCTATGGTAAGTATGTTAATGGTAGGCTGTGGTGGCGGTCAGCCGGCAGCTACAAATACAAATGCTCCAGAAGGAGATACAGCAGCTGCTGAAGAAACCACATCAGCAGGCGGAGATGGGGATTTAATTACAGTTGGTTTCTCACAAGTTGGGGCAGAATCTGACTGGCGTGTAGCCAATACACAATCTATGAAAGAAAGTTTATCTGAAGCCAATGGATTTGAACTCATCTTTGCAGATGCCCAACAAAAACAAGAAAATCAAATTAAAGCAGTACGTGACTTCATTTCTCAAGAAGTAGATGTCATTGTTATTGCACCAGTTACAGAAACAGGATGGGAAACAGTACTTGGGGAAGCTAAAGATGCAGAAATCCCAGTAATTGTAGTAGATAGACAATTAGATGTATCTGATGACTCACTTTATACATGCTGGGTAGGTTCAGACTTCTATCAAGAAGGTATTAATGCTGTCGATTGGCTTACAAAATATATGGATGGACTTGGCAGAGGTGAGGAAGATTTAAATGTGGCTGTACTTCAAGGAACAATTGGTTCTTCAGCTGAGATTGGCCGTACAAAAGGTGTAAGAGATGAACTTGAGAAACACAGTAACTACAAAATTGTAGCAGAACAAACAGGTGAATTCACACAAGCTAAAGGTCAAGAAGTTATGGAATCTTTCTTAAAATCTGGTGAAGACATCGATATTTTAATTGCTCAAAATGATAATATGGCATTTGGTGCAATTGATGCCCTTAAAGCAGTTGGCAAAGATCCTGGTGAAGATGTAGTCATTGTTTCATTTGACGCTGTAAAAGCTGCATTTGACTCTATGATTGCAGGGGATATGAATGTTTCAGTAGAATGTAACCCATTACACGGTCCTCGCGTTGCTGAACTTGCTAAGAAAATTATGAACGGCGAAGAAGTTGAAAAAATCCAATATGTAGAAGAAGGCGTTTACCCAGCTGATACAGCTGCAGAAACATTACCAAGTCGTGCATATTAAAAACTTCTTGAATAAATAGCAATGCAAAAGGTGTGAATCTAGGCCAATCATTGGTTCTATGTCACACCTTTTTAAAATAGGAGAGAGAGTAGGTGGTTTAATGAAATCAGAAGAAATCGTTCTAACCATGCGTGACATTAGCAAAAACTTCCCAGGTGTCAAAGCCCTTTCACATGTAGACTTTACTTTAAGAAAAGGTGAGATTCATGCTTTAATGGGAGAAAATGGTGCAGGGAAATCAACTTTAATTAAGGTTTTAACAGGTGTAGAAGAATTTGAAACAGGAGATATACATATTGCAGGTAATGACAAATGTATTGTCAACCGATCACCGCAAGAAGCCCAAGTTAATGGCATTAGCACCGTGTATCAAGAAGTTAACTTATGTCCTAATTTAACAGTAGCTGAAAATATATTTATTGGCCGTGCACCACGTAAATTAGGGGGGATTGACTGGCGTACAATGAATGCCCGTGCCAAAAAAGTTTTGCAGGATTTAAATATTGAAGTCGATGTGACAAAGGCTTTAGAAAATTATTCAGTAGCTATTCAGCAAATGGTAGCCATTGCAAGAGCTGTAGATATTTCAGCCAAAGTTTTAATCTTAGATGAGCCAACGGCTAGTTTAGACGAATCAGAAGTAGAAAAGTTATTTGATGTCATGCTGGCTTTAAAGAAAAAAGGCATTGGTATTATTTTTGTAACTCACTTCTTAGAGCAGGTCTATAAAGTATGTGATCGTATTACAGTCCTTAGAAATGGTACATTAGTTGGGGAATATGAAGTAGAAAAATTACCTAGAGTACAATTAGTTGCCAAAATGATGGGGAAAGATTTTGATGATCTAGCAAGTATTAAGAAACCAGTGGAAGAAGGTAAACAAAGTAAAAAACAAGAAGTACTATTAAAAGCCGAAAAGTTAGCTTCGCTTGGGAAGATTAAACCATTTGACTTAGCAATACATAAAGGTGAAGTGATAGGCCTCTCAGGCCTTTTAGGCTCAGGACGTTCAGAACTTGCACGCACTTTATATGGCGCAGAAAGAGTGGATGAAGGGACATTAACTGTAGGTGGCAAGAAACAGAGTGTGAAAGCACCAATTGATGCCATGAAAGCAGGTATGGCTTTTTGTCCTGAAAACCGTAAAGATGAAGGGATTATTGCTGACTTATCTGTAAGGGAAAACTTAATCATTGCCCTTCAAGCGAAACGTGGCATGTTTAAGTTGATTAGCAAAGAAGATCAAGAGAAATTCACAGAAGAATATATTAAGATTTTACAAATCAAAACAGCAGATATGGAAACACCGATTAAACAATTAAGTGGTGGGAATCAACAAAAAGTTATTTTAGGTAGATGGCTTTTAACCCACCCAGAATTCTTAATCTTAGATGAGCCAACAAGGGGAATCGACGTAGGTACTAAAACAGAAATTCAAAAGCTCGTGGTGAAATTAGCTGGAGAAGGCATGTCTGTCATGTTTATCTCTTCTGAAATTGAAGAAATGGTACGTACTTGCAGCCGTATGGCAATCTTAAGAGATGGGGTTAAAGTAGGAGAAATCGAAGAAGCAGATATTAGTCAAGAAAATATTATGAAAGCAATTGCAGGAGGTGACGAACATGCATAATATGAAAGAAACCATGAAAAAGGTAACAGGTTATCACTTATTTTGGCCATTAGTCTGTTTAGGAGTTGTATTATTATTTAACCTCATTAAAACACCAAGCTTTTTTCAAATTAGTATTAATAATGGAGTATTATATGGTTATTTAATTGATGTTTTAAACCGTTCTAGTGAACTCATTATTTTAGCTGTAGGCATGACTTTAGTTGTAGCATCTTCTGGTGGAACGGATATCTCCGTAGGCGCAGTCAGTGCTTTCGCTGGTGCCATCTGCGTCTATGCTTTAGGCACAGGAGAAACTTACCGCATGCCGTATCTTGCAGGGATGTTATTAGCCGTATTGATTGGCACACTTTGCGGGGCTTGGAATGGTTTCTTAGTGGCGAAGATGAAGATTCAACCTATGGTTGCCACTTTAATTCTCTTTACAGCCGGACGAGGCATGGCCCAACTTGTAACAGGTGGCAATATTCTTTATGTAAAAGTTGATTCTTTTAAACGTTTAGGTTCATTCTTACCTCATGTACCATTACCAACACCTATTTTTGTTGCTATCTTAGTGGTAGTGATTACAACCTTTGTTTTAAGAAAAACAGCTCTAGGCTTATATATTCAAACCGTTGGGATTAACGCTAAGGCGGGTAAACTTGTAGGATTAAATGCCACACTCATTCAATTTTTAACTTATGCTTTCTGTGGATTATGTGCAGGTATTGCAGGACTGATTATTACGTCACGTATTTATTCTATTGATGCCAATAATGCGGGACTTAATATCGAGTTAGATGCGATCTTAGCCGTTGCATTAGGGGGTAATAGTTTAAGTGGTGGGAAATTCTCTGTAGCAGGTAGCGTAATTGGTGCTATTACAATTCAGGCACTGACAACTTCACTTTATGCCATGAAAGTTACAGCGGATCAATTACCAGTTTATAAAGCTATCGTTGTTGTCATTATTGTTGTTTTACAATCACCAGAACTTAAACGTATGTTTAATACAGTAAAAGCCAAAAGAGCCAGCAGTAAACAAGAAGGATGGTGGCATAATGGTTAAGAAGCTTAAAGATAAATTACAAGGAAATAACTTCTTATTGATGATTACAATTGTCTTATTTATTGCTTTATACATTGTAGGGATAGCGGTCTTTGGGGAAAAGAACTTTGGGAAACCTCAAGTATTCTTTAACTTATTTATCAATAATGCAGGTCTTATTGTTACAGCTGTAGGGATGACTATGGTCCTCATTACTGGGGGTATTGATATTTCTATTGGTTCAGTCATTGGGTTCACTTGTATGCTTCTAGCTTGGATGATGGAGAAAAAGGGCATGAGTGCTACAGCCAGTATTATTATCGTCCTTTTAATAGGTACTTTATTTGGCCTTGTACAAGGTATTTTAGTGGCTTATTTTAAAATTCAGCCTTTCATTGTAACTTTAGCGGGAATGTTTTTTGCAAGAGGTTTAACAGCTATGGTCAGTACAGAAATGATTAGCATTACCAATGAATCTTTTCTTAAAATGGCCAATGCCAAGATTTACTTACCAATACTAGGCACAATGAATAAAAAGGGACATTTAGTTTATCCTTATATTTACCCAAGCGTCATCATTGCCATTGTGGTGTTAGTCATTATATTTATTGTTTTAAAATTCACAGCCTTTGGCCGTGCCGTATATGCCGTAGGGGGCAATGAACAATCAGCTCTTTTGATGGGACTGAATGTGAAGCGTACAAAGCTTAAAGTATATGTTTTAAATGGTTTTTTAGCAGCCCTTGGCGGATTTGTATTCTGCTTAAACTCTTGTGGTGGCTTCGTAGAACAAGCCAGAGGATTTGAAATGGATGCCATTGCTTCAGCTGTTATTGGCGGAACTTTATTAACAGGTGGGGTAGGAAATGTGATCGGTAGTTTATTTGGTGTACTTATTAAAGGAACCATTGAATCCATCATTACTTTCCAAGGCACATTATCTTCATGGTGGACAAAGATTGCCATCGCTGCATTACTTTGCTTCTTTATTATCTTTCAAAGTATTTTCGCTAAACTTAAAGCTAAAAAAGCAGCTTAGTAAATTGAATTACTTTAATAGTAAGTGTAGCATTTGACAAATTTATAGTATTGATTATACGGCATATAAATAATAAAAGGGTTATGGCTAAATGAATCAATTAGATTTAGTTGGGCGGTAACCCTAATTTTATGTACTACTATACTAGTAACTATTTAAACTTCTCTAATCTTCTCGACATGTTTTGATTGAAACTTGCTTTATATGGGCATATAGTAAATAGGAATGAAAAGCATTGTGCTTAAGCAAGAAAATAATGAAAGATATTAAAATAGGGGAGGTAAAACAATGGAAGAGTATATATTAACCTGCTGCTCTACAGCAGATCGTGAAAAAGAGTTTTTTGAACAAAGGAATATACCGTATGTTTGCTTTCATTTAAATTTCAAGGGAAAAGAGTATTTAGACGACTTAGGGGAGACTATTACTTCAGCAGATTTTTATAAAGCTATGCATGAAGGGGAAATGCCACTGACTTCTCAGGTCAATGTGGATGATTTTATACACTTTTTTGACCCCTTTTTAAAAGAGGGCAAAGATATCTTACATGTAAGCTTATCTTCGGGTATCTCAGGGACTTATAATAGTGCCAATATCGCCAAAGAACAACTACTAGAGCAGTATCCAAACCGCAAGATTGTCATAGTGGATTCTTTAGGGGCGTCTTCTGGTTATGGGCTTTTAATGGAATATTTAGCAGATTTAAAGGCAGAGGGTAAATCTTTAGCCGAACTTTATGATTGGGTGCAAAATAATAAGCTAAAAATACATCATTGGTTCTTTTCTACAGATTTAACCAGTTATAAACGTGGGGGTAGAATCTCCAGTGCCGCAGCAATTGTTGGGGGGATTTTGTCCATTTGTCCGCTTATGAATATGGATAATGAAGGTCGTCTAATCCTACGTAAGAAAATAAGAACGAAACGTAAAGCCATTGAAGAGATCGTTCAAACTATGTTAACTCATGTAGAAAATGGGGAAAATTATACAGGTAAATGTGCCATTTGTCATTCTGATTGCTTAGAGGATGCCAAAAAGGTGGCAGATTTAGTAGTAGAAAAATTACCACAGCTCAAAGGAAAAATCAGTATTAATAATATAGGGACTGTTATAGGGGCACATACAGGACCGGGGACTGTAGCGCTGTTTTTCATGGGAGATGAAAGAAGCGCATAACATTTCTTAAGTTATCTTCATACAATAAAGAAGAGATAATGTAAAAGAAGGCACATTATGGATATTACAATTTATGTAAGAGAAGAAAATTTGACAGAATTAAATCCTGAAGGGGATGAGGTTATTGTCAATGTAGATTTAAGTAAGGTATGGGAGATCATAAAAGATTACACCACTCTTTATATGCAGATTGTCTTAGAAATTACCCTTCAAAATGAAACATTAGTAAAAACGCAGACCGACTTAAATCGTACCATTAAAGTGGCACAAATTCAAGGACAAAAAGTGCAAATTACACTGCCTTTTACAAAAGGGATTGTGCCACCTATTGTCGGCAAGATTGAAATACTAGCGTATAATGAAATGCCTTCTGGGCAGGAGACCGCAAATGGCTAGTATTGAACGGTTTGCCATAAGTCGTGATAAGATTACATTGCAAAATGTGAATCAAGTCAGTGAAGTTACTGTGATTGTAGAGCTTTCACCTATATGGGAAAGCTTAAGCAAATATACTAATACTTATATCCGAGTGTTTGTTAAGCTGCCTATTACTATAGCAGGTGAAGGCAAATGGATGCAATATGAAATAGGTAACAGCTTTGAAGTAAGCAAAATTCAAGATCAAAAAGTTACTTTTAAAATCACCGTTGCAGAAAAGATAGATATAAGTCGCCAAGAGCAAATGGAAGCTCAGGTCCATACATTATATTATGACATTATTTAGGAAAATAATACAAGATAGGAACTTGGGAGACTAGTTTGAATATAATGTAGTGTACAAGTTAAGAAGCTTGGACAAAAAAATCTATATATATTGAAAGGGTGGTTAGTATGGCATATGGTGGAGTACCAGTACAAGTAACAGCAACGGCGGTTCAAATGGGCACAGATGGTATGGTAGGAGCAATTTTATTTAATGTAAAAGCAGCAAGCAGTAAAGCAATTACTTTTGGAACAGGAAATTGTTATCTTCAACTTAACTTTTCGATTCAAGAAGGCTCAGGAGAAGCAGCAACCAAGTTTTTAACAGTTTCACAAACAGCATCAAGTAGTATTGATGCAACAACAGGCATTAATGTATCCTATGATTTAGGTACATTAAAAGATGCATCAACACTTACAATTGCTACTCCAACAGCTTTTGCAATAAATGCAACAGAAGCATCAGCATAATAAAATCTTATAAAGGAAACGCCCCTAAAGTCTTAAACTTTAGGGGCGTTTTTTTATTTATAACATATATTAATAATAGGAAATTTTAAGGAGAAGAAAATGAGCGAAATACCTGTTGTAAAAATTAAATTAACTGGGGAAAATACCTGGGTTGCTCCAGAGATAGTGCCTTATAACTTAGAAGTTGAAGTAGATCTTAGCAACATTTGGGAAGGGATTAAACAAAGTGAGACAAATTATATAGAGATTTATACTTATGTACAAATCCCTGTTTTAGTGGGCAATCTCAGTCAAATAGCTAGCATGATGTTAGATGATAGCTTTAAAGTAATGGATATCCAAGATCAAAAGGTTTTGCAATATGCCTATTTTGGTGGTGTATATGATCGGAGCCAAGCGATGCAGGGCAGAAGTGAAGTATGGCAGTATAAACTATTTCCAGCAGGGGAGGAGGATTAATGGACGAATTATTTAAAAAGGAATATGTAAGAGATGTAACGCTTTATAAGCAAAATAAAGGCATTGATCAAGACGTTGAAGCACTGATGGTTATATTGAATGTCAGAGAAGTCATATCTGAGGGTAATCTAAGACCTTTTATTGTTAAGATTACAGCTATTCATAAGGGATATACCTATCATTATACCCATATCTTTAATGCTAATGAAGTAGACGATGAAGGAGAGGTCATCGTAGGCAATGTGTATATGATTGGACCTATTGAATTAAGTAAAGTAGAAATGAATGCAGAGATTGCTTTTCTAGAAGCAGTCAATTAAGGGGGGAGGAATGTGATCACTAGACCAATAGAAGTCATAGCTCAAGTAGTTACCATGGCAGAATGCGTAGATATCATTATTATGGGGGTAGACTTAAGAGTAGTGCTGCCAAATGATATAGCCATTAAGACAGACAGTTCTATTTTAGCAGAAGTTACAATTGAAGTAGCTTTAGAAAGTGAGCCTATTAAAGTGGCACAAATGTTAAATGAAAATCAAATTATCATAGAAAGTGGGGAACGAATATTGCCCTTTGAAGGCACTGTTTGTTTTAGAGGAAAGCCTGATATTGTCAATATCATTAAGACATCTGCTAATGTTTATTATTGTGAAGCGTAAGGAGGAAGGCTATGACAGTAGAGGTGACATTAATACCTACTTCAAAGGATGTGCATAATGTACAAACAACTACTAATTTAGAAATTACAGTAGATTTAAGTCAATATCAAAAGCTATTATCTAAATATAATTTACTCATTAAAATCATCTTAGAAGTTACCCAAGAAGAAGTTCAAAGATATGAATATGCCGAAGTTTACGAAGAAAAAGGTGAGCAGCAGCTTGTAAAGCGAGTATTTGTCATGGGCAATATTGAAGATATGAATTGTGTGAAGGCTTATGCTTATGCCACATGTATGAGTAAATGATAGGAGGTAGACTATGAATTTTATAGATATAGCGTGTATGCGTAGTATTGCTTTTTCAACCCAATGTGATTTAAAGAGTGAACCTATTTTGCCTATAGGTGAGATCGGTGAAAATAAATATTGGAGCTATCTCTATTTTAACCTGCAGTTTGCATATATAAGCGAAATTTATAAAGCTGAACTGGTATTATATAAGATTCCCAATCAAAGTTCAAATAAACAAGTAAGACGCCGAAAAAATAGGCCGCAGCGTATTGTTGTGATACCAACTAACGATTACGTAAGCCTTATACCTATAGTTATAGTCCACCACAGATAAGCTTTGCCTTCGCAAGAGAATGTATCACTAGTCTTAGGGCAGCTTATACTACAATAGATGTAACGAATATTGTGAAAGCATGGTCTACGTTAAATTTTGAAAACAGAGGAATGATGTTATTTGGCCAAACGCCACATAGGTATGAACAATATGCAGGGGCAAATTATGAGTGTGGGGAAATGAAACCATTTTTACACATTTATTATGAAGAAAAACAAGGGATTTTATCAGGTGAGATTATAGATTTGCCAATAACAGTGAAAAAGGTGTAGAATTCTAAATGATACTCAAAGCGCATTATATAAAGGAAGGAGATGAACTATTATGAGCCAATCTCCTTTTTTATGTCTAAAAAAGGAGTATATTAAATATAAAATGAAATAGATATAAAGAGGGTGTTAAAGTGACTGAATTAAATCAAAAAGAATTTGATGAAAAAATAAAAAATTTTAAAAGACGTGGCTATATTGTGCCAAGTAAAAAGATTATTAAAACAAAGGGACAAATAGAGGGCATTCGAGAAAGTGGTAAGATAAATATTGCTGTACTTGATTATGTGGTCAGTCATGTGGAAATTGACATGTCTACAGAAGATATTGACCAAATGGTGTATCAAAAGACGAAAGAGTTTGGTGGCATTCCAGGAACACTTAACTACCAAGGTTTTCCTAAAAGTAGCTGTACATCTATCAATGATCAGATTTGTCATGGGATTCCTTCAGAAAAGGATATTTTAAAAGCAGGGGACATTGTCAATGTAGATATTACAACCATTTATAATGGGTATTTCTCTGATTCTTCAAGAATGATTTGTTTGGGCGAAGTAGAGCCTGAAACAAAACGTTTAGTAGAAGTAGTCAAGGAAAGTTTACAAGTAGGCCTTAAAGAGGTGAAACCTTGGGAGCCGATTGGTAATATGGGTGCAGCTATTCATGAATATGTCATGAGTCAAGGCTTTTCAGTTGTAAGAAATATTGGAGGGCATGGTGTAGGACTGGATATGCATGAAGACCCATTTGTAAGTTATGTGTCCAAAAGGGATACAGGGATGATTATGGTACCAGGATGGTGTTTACTATTGAACCTATGGTAAATATGGGAGGCAGTCATATTAAAATGGATCGTCAAAACGGCTGGACCATTTATACAAGGGATGGTAAGCCGTCAGCACAGTGGGAATATACTGTAGCAGTTACAGAAGATGGCTATGAGATTCTTGCTTACTAATATAAGACAGAAAATAGGCATATATAATCCATAAACGCATAGGTGAATCATACATGCTGATACATGAAAAATGCTGAATTGGACATTCTAAGGAAAAAGAATGTTAAGGAGTTTATCATGAAAGAGAAGCGTGAAACAAAAGATATATGGATTATAGGCTTTGCTCTCCTTGCCATGTTTTTTGGCTCAGGGAATTTAATCTTTCCATCTTATTTAGGACGAATGATTGGAACAGATTATTGGCAAGGGCTTATAGGTTTTATGATTACAGGGATTGGTTTGCCACTGCTGAGCATTATGGCAACGGCTAAGGCAGAAGGTGAGTTTAGTCATATTACCCATCAGGTGGGCAAGTTTTTTTCTGTGATTTTAATGACCGTTTTAATTCTAAGCTTAGGACCTTTTTTAGCCATTCCAAGAACAGCAGCGACAACTTATGAAATAGGTATTAGACCTTTCTTACCAAACTTAAATTCACTGATTGTGATTATTATATATTTTGCGGTTAACTTAGCGTTAGTTTTAAGGCCAAGTGCGATTGTGGATTTAATTGGACGATTTTTAACCCCTGTTTTATTGGTGATTTTATTAATCTTAATTATTAAAGGGATTTTAGTACCTATTGGACGTATTACTAATAATCGCATGCCAAGAGTATTTACAACGGCTATGATTGAAGGTTATCAAACTATGGATGCTTTAGGTGCGGTTTGCTTTGGAAATATTATTGTCAGCAGCATTCGTACAAGAGGTTATGAAAACAGAGATGAGATTATTGGTGTCACATTAAAATCATCCTTAGTGGCTGTTATAGGACTTGGGATTATTTATGGTGGCTTAATGTATTTAGGGACACATACAGGCCATATTGCAGGTGATATGGAAAAGACACAGCTTATTACTATGCTTGCTACACGAATACTAGGATCTTGGGGTAGCGTTTTATTAGCGATTGCTGTGACCATTGCCTGCTTAACAACTTCTATAGGACTTACGATGACCACCGCTACTTATTTCTCTGATTTATTTAATAATAAGAAGCTTTATCCTATTGCAGCGACAGTTACTTGTTTAATCAGTATTTTTATTGCTTCTATGGGTGTAGACCGTATTATTGGAATTACAGGACCAGCGCTGAATATTTTATATCCACTGATTATTGTATTTGTAATCATCAGCTTAATTGAAAAATCACCAAGGCCTATTTTTTACCGCTTGCCAGTTTATGTGACACTCATTGTGGTGCTCTTAGAAGAAGGCAGCAAACTGATGGGTAATAATATTTTAGGTTTCTTGCTATTTAGTAACTTTGGTTTTGGCTGGCTGATACCAGCCGTTGCAGCTTATATAATTGCAAAATTAATAAGAGGCAAATAAGATATTATAAAGCATGGCAAAACTTAGCAATATTTGTTATATTAAAAGAGTATAAAGTCTTTGGGTTTAGTCTGATGACTTAGTCCAAAGACTTAATTTTAGGTAGCAATATAAGGAGAAGAATCATGAAAGAAGGCATGCTTTTAAGAAATGAAGAAGGATTCTTTGCATTAGATGAAGCAACTTGTTTTAAAGGTGGAGAATCAATTATCATTTTTGAAGAAGATGATCAAGAATGGTTAGAAGGTAAAGTGGAGAAAGATGAATTTGGTGAGTACTATTTTACAAATGGTTTCTTAGTTGTTTATCTTTATGAAGGTTTACCAGCTAAAGTAAACGCATAATAAAAATGAGAGATGTTATCAGGATAAAGTTATTCGATAACATCTTTTTTATTAAGATTATATTGAATTAAATTGGTTAAAATATTAGAATGATTTTAATAACTGTAGGAAAAGAATAGGGGGAGAAGTAATGTCTAATATTTTAAAAAATACAATGGTAGAAATGACTTGGCCTGAAATTGATGCATTAGCTAAGAAGGATGCATTGGTAATCTTGCCATTAGGGGTGATAGAAGAACATAGCCGTCATTTGCCTTTAGGAACGGATATTTATATTGCCACCAAGGAAGCAGAGCAAATTGCAGAAGAACTTACAAGATTAGGCATGCCTTGTGTCATTGCACCGCCTTTTTATTGGGGGGCTATGGAAGTGGTTACAAAGAATTTCCCAGGATCTTTTAATATGCGTGCCCAAACGATTAAGTTAATGATAGAAGATATCTTAATGAACCTTGAAACAGCTGGATTTAAAAAGGTCATTGCTATTAATGCCCATGGGGATGAGGCCCATAGAAGACCCATTGTGGAAACTTTTAAGGCATATAATGTGACACATGAACTTAAGGCAAGATGGCAAGTTTATGAAGAGGATTTAGAGTGGCAGGGGTTTAAAGGGGATGAGGCGTATATTTTTGTCACTAAAACTTATCCTTTTGAAAAGTTATTTGAGATTAAGACCGATTTAAAAGACAATTTTGATATACATGCAGGAGCCTTTGAAACAGCGGAGATGAAAGATTATTTTCCAGAGCTGACGAATATGGAAATTGCCAAAACATTAAAGGCAACTAATCTTCAAGAAGAAGGAATTAAAAGATGGCTATCTGGAAAGGTAGAGAATACACAGGTGATTCCGGACGGACATGCTGGAGACCCAGCAAATAGTCAATTTATTAAAGTGCATCTGGAGGAATGTAATAAAGTATTAGCCAAAGAACTTTATGATTTCTATAATAAAGCATACATAGAATGAAAACAAAAAAGCTGATTGCAGTAAAATGCAACAGCTTTTTTCTATAGATTATACAATAAAATATATTGACAATTATTATCAATAAAATTAAACTAAAATTAGGAAAGTGATAAACGTTATCAAAAATATAAGTTAAAATCAATAAATAAGGAGTAGATAAAATGAGTGTTGTTATTATTGGGGGACATGACCGCATGGTATGTCAATATAAAGCAGTTTGCAAAAGTTATAAATGTAAGGCAAAGATTTTTACTCAAATGCCAGGGAATTTTGATAAGCAAATAGGAAGTCCGGATTTGATTGTATTATTTACAAATACGGTTTCACATAAAATGGTAAGATGTGCGGTAGCAGAAGCGGAAAAAAGTCATACAACTATTGTAAGGTCTCATACAAGTAGTAAAAATGCCTTATGTGATATATTAGAATCCGTTATAGGCAAATAAATAATAGTATAGAAGAATAATGTTTAGGTCGTGAAAAAAGAGGTGTTGCAACAACTGGGCAGCACCTCTTTGTGTGTGATAGGATTTATGTAATAAAAAGCTTTGAATATAAAGTGATATAAACAAGGATTAAAGGTTTTCACCATTTGATGCAATGACAGTTTGATACCAATAAGCAGAATCTTTAACAGTACGTTTTTGTGTTTCATAATCCACATATACAAGTCCGAAACGG
Organism: Cellulosilyticum ruminicola JCM 14822; assembly: GCF_001311925.1. GTDB lineage: Bacteria > Bacillota > Clostridia > Lachnospirales > Cellulosilyticaceae > Cellulosilyticum > Cellulosilyticum ruminicola. The sequence goes on along the minus strand of NZ_BBCG01000041.1, from coordinate 6,890 downwards.
TCCGCATAACCTTTTGCCCATTCGAAGTTATCTAAGAAAGACCAAGTGAAGTAGCCTCTTACATCAACGCCTTCACTTGCGGCGCGTTTAAGTCCTTTTAAATAACGGTTAAGATAATCAATGCGGTTTGGATCATGGACTTTGCCATCTAAAGAAACCACATCATGAGCGGACATACCATTTTCAGTAATGTAATAAGGTAAGTGATAACGGTCTGAACTTTCTTTGGCCCCCCAATAAAGGGCTTCAGGTGTAATTTCCCAGCCAATAGCTGTACGAGGCATACCAACTTTAATACCCATGTACTCAGGGTTACCATTTATATCGGCTTTGATATAACGGCCACGGTAAATGTTTGTGCCAATGAAATCAAGTGGCCCCTGAATAAGTGCCATATCTTCTTCTGTGATTTTTGGCATGAGGTGACCACAAGTTTTCATGACTTCTTCTGGATAATGCCCAAAAACAATAGGGTCAAGCCAGTAAGGATCTGTAAAGATATAATTGTCTAAATTAGCACGGTTGTAAGCAGCATAAGCAGCCTTAATGTCTGCTGCATTTTCAGTTACTGGAATACTAGGGCAAGTGGCCACAACGATACCTACTTCAATAGATGTTGGGGCATTTTCACGTAACGCTTTAGTAGCAGCACCATGGGCTTTTAAAACGTTATGTCCAATTTGAAGCAGTTCAAAATCACAAAGTTTATAGCCTGGTGCATGTTCCCCCATTTTATAGCCACAGCCTACGAAAACTTGTGGTTCATTAAAGGTAATAAAGTGTTTTACACGGTCTGAATAGTTTTTAGAAATAATAGCTGCAAACTCTGCAAACCATTGGACGCTTTCATCATTAAGCCAGCCACCTTTTTTGTGAAGTGCATAAGGTAGATCCCAATGATAAAGTGTCATATAAGGTGTAATCCCATATTCAAGTAAAGTATCAATAAGGCGATTGTAGAAATCAAGCCCAGCTTGGCAGACTTCACCTGTACCTTCAGGTAAAATACGAGCCCAGCTTACAGAGAAACGATAAGCTTTAAGGCCCAGCTCAGCCATAAGTTTTACATCTTCTTCCATGCGGTGATAATGGTCGCAAGCTACATCTCCATTATGACCACCGTATACTTTACCTTCTTCACGGCAAAAAGTATCCCATATATTAAGTCCTTTATGATCCTCATAAGCAGCTCCTTCAATTTGGAACGAAGCAGTAGCTGCGCCCCACACAAAATTCTTGTTAAAAGACATTTGTTTCATCCTTTCTAATTAAAAAATAATATATTCTAATATTAACATAATAAATTAAAATAATAAATAATAATATAAAATAAAATATAAAATTGTAAAAATAAATATTTAAGCCTTATATAGAGATAGGTATTAAATCTGAATAAGAGGCTTTTTATTTTAGTTTTTTTGGGTTAAAATAATAAATAGACCAACATTTGAAAGGATATAGCAATGGATACAAATCAAACAATAAAAGTACTTAAAGCATTTTACTTTGGATGTGAGAGTATGGTGCAAATTTCAAAACGTACAGGTGTTTCTCGTGATGAAGTAAGAGAAGCACTACGTGGCGCACGTGAATGTGGCCTTATTAAATATTCTACAAAAGACTATAATGAAACATTCGTGCATACAGAAAAGAAAAAACTTGGTGATTATTTAAGAGCAAAAGGTTTAATGAAATAAATCTTATTTAGGAGAAGCTGCCTTATCGTTTTAGGCAGTTTTTTATTTCAAATAAAATAATGAGGTAATAAGTTGTTAGGATGCTTATATTACAATTTTGTAATATAAGGGGATTGCAATAGTAAAATTATTTGAAATAGTCTATAATGGCTTTGGCTTTGGAATAAATTTAACAAAGAGGAAGATAAAGATGCAATTTAAATCATATAGAAAAAGAATCATATTAGCAATTATGGCAGGAAGTTTATTAGCAAGTTATATGCCAGCTATGGCACAAGAAATGACATGGCATAAATGGGCAACACCAATTTTAATGGATGGTGAAAAATATGGTATTTATTCAATTACTTGGTATGATGACATGCAGACTAAGATGGATGGCAAAACGCTTCAAACATACTGCGAGGCAATTGGTAAGAAGATAGAAGCCATTCATGGTGTTAAAATGAAAGAGAATCCTGATGAATTGGCATATGGTACAGATGTTGTAACAAGAGGAGAAGTTTTAGAAAGTATTTATAAAGTGCTAAGCTAATATACTTACCCAAGTGATGTAAGTTTAGGGGATGATGCTCTTACTTATATGCGTGAGCAACAAATTGTTATGGGAACAGGTAAAGTACTTGGCTTAGATCAAATTTGCAGTTTAGAAGAAGCAGCAGTATTTGGGACTCGTATTATTAAGGCATTTTATACAGGGTTAAATGCAGGGACTAAAGGATTATTATGGAAGGTGCAAAAAGGTAATAATACAGTTTATATGTTAGGGTCTATACATATTGCAGATTATGGTGTCTATCCTTTTAATCATAATATAGTAGATGCCTATAAAGATTCAGATATTTTGGGTGTAGAGCTTAATCTCCATAATACAGAGGGAAATAAATATTTTACGGATATTGCATGTTATTCAGATGGTAGTAATTAAAAGAACATATTTCGACAGATTTATATAAAAAGGCTGTAGAGGTTTCAAAGAAAATCGGTATGTCAAAAGAAGATATCGCATCTTATAAACCATGGTATTTAACCAATCTCCTTACGACAACAGCGTTATCACAATCTAGTACTGAGGAAGAGCAGCAACGTGCAGCAATTTTAGGTATTGATAATTATTTTTTAACAAGTGCACTTATTAATGATAAACCTATTTATGAATTAGAAAGTTATAAGTATCAAACAGATATGTTTGATAGTTTTTCACCAGAGTTACAAGCATTTAATTTAGAGGAAGCAACAGAATTACTTTTAGATGAGAAAACAAGCAATGAAGGCATTGATATGTTTGGTGAGTGGTTAAAATACTGGCAAGATGGTGAATTAGAGAAATTTGAGAAGAGTTATCCTAAAAAAGAAGCTCACCCAGAAGTAACCAAAGAAGAACAAGCTTTGTTAGATGAATATAATAATAAGTTGCTAATAGTAAGAGATGCTGAGATGACAGAAAAAATTGAAAAAATCTTAGAGGGGAATGAGGGTAAAACATATTTCATCGTTGTAGGTTCTGGGCACTATGTAGGCTCAGATGGGGTCATTGCTAATCTTAAGAAAAGGCTATGCAGTAGAACAAATCAAATAAATAAGCCTGTAGGTTATAATCATAAAAAGGATATAAAGAGCAAAAGCTTTTTATATCCTTTTTGTTTAGTGTATAATATGAATGGCAATGATGGTAATAAGCTATAGCAAAAAAAGCATAGCTATAGAAAATATAAAATTGAAATAGTGAGGTAATATGTTAAAAAAGCAAATACAGGATTTTTGTAAATCCATTGGTTTAGAATGTGTAGGTTTTATTAAGTGTAGGAGATTTGAAGAGCTAAAAGACTTTTATGAAACAAGACAGCACTTAGGCCTTCAAAATGAGTTTGAAGAAAAGGAAATAGAAAAGCGTATTAACCCGAGTCATTATATGCCAGAAGGAAAGACGATTATTTCTATAGCTTTCCCATATTTTCATGAAGATGAAAATGTAGAGGAAGCGGCGTATAATAATAATGGTTTTTCAGTTTATACTAAACGTGGAGACTATCACCGCATCGTGAAAAAGTATTTAGAACAAATTTGTGAATATATCAGTACATTAGGCGGCAAAGGTATAAGCTTAGTAGATAGTAATACTTTACCAGAGCGTTATATTGCTTCTTTAGCAGGTGTAGGATTTATAGGTCGTAATAATATGCTCATTACAAAGCAATATGGCTCTTATGTATTTCTAGGAGAAATTATTACAGATCTTGAAATAGATTGTGAAGATATGGGCAGCTTTGAAGAAGTAGGAAACTATGCTCATTGTGGAGCATGTAATCGATGTATAGGAGAGTGTCCAACTAAAGCGATTAATAAAAATAGATGTAATCCTAATATATGTTTATCCTATATTACTCAGAAAAAAGACATTACAAATCAGGAAATGAGTTTGCTAAAAGGCAATATTTTTGGTTGTGATTTTTGTCAGCTAAAGTGTCCATATAATGAAGGGGATAAGATTCAAAAAAATGTGCTGCAAGACTTTGAAAACCTAGCGTATATGCAAGAACCTGTTCAGGTTTATGCGGCTATGGATAATAAATATTTCAAAGAAAAAATTAATCAAACATCATGTGGCTGGCGTGGTAAAAATGTAATTAGACGTAATGCTATTATTCACCTAGCCCATGAAGGCGAAGAGATTACGAAGTATAAAGGAGATTCGCCTTATATTAATGAATACATTACACGTTTAGAAGAAAGTAGGCAAAATAATGCAAACTAGTCTTAAAATAATGACAAGAGGAGATATTAAAGGTATTAGAAAGGACTAAGAGAAGATGAGGCATGCCCATGAAAAAATGTTTATATTGTCATACACCTATTGAGGGAAAGGCCTATGCGCATAAAATCGGTTATTTCTGTAAAGAAACACATTTTGATGCTTATTATAGAAGTTTACCTAAAGAGAAATTGGCATTATTTAATGCATAGTATTTGTCCTTGTAGTCATCGAGATAGATGAAAAAAATTAATAAAATTTTACTTGTGTATTAACGTAAAACACAATATAATAGAATAAATGAAAATAGCATATTGCAAATAGGCGTTTGACAAAAGCTACGATTTATAAATTTCTTCAGAGAGCCGATGGTTGGTGTAAATCGGTGAAAGGTTAAATCTTTCCACTTTTGGAGCTGTCGGTGATGAATCGGAAGGGTAGTAGCCTTTATCCTACTAATGAAGTGGTTAGTACATTAGGACTGACCACAGTTTGATGTTCTCAAAAATTGAGTATATTAAGCTGTAGGGCGTCTAACTAGCAATTTGGGTGGCAACACGGAGTCTCTTCGTCCCATAAGTATATAAGTTATTATATATTTATGGGTCGAAGAGACTTTTTTTGTAGCAAAAGCTATAAACTATGTAATATGTTATTACTATAGAGATGTTTATAAAATATTAGGAGGAAAATCATGTTAGATTTAAAATTTTTAAGAGAAAATCCAGAAATTGTAAAACAAAATATTAAAAACAAATTCCAAGACAGAAAACTTCCATTAGTAGATGAAGTAATCGCTTTAGATGAAGAACACAGAAAAGTTAAACAAGAAGCTGAAAGTTTAAGAGCTGATAGAAATAGAATCTCTAAACAAATCGGTGCACTTATGGCACAAGGTAAAAGAGAAGAAGCTGAAGAAGTTAAAAAACAAGTAACAGCTGAATCTGAACGTCTTGAAGCACTTTCACAAAAAGAAGCAGACCTTGATGAAAAAATTAGAAAAATCATGATGACAATTCCAAACATCATTGATCCAAGTGTACCAATCGGTAAAGATGATAGCGAAAACGTAGAAGTTCAAAAATATGGTGAGCCAGTTATACCAGAATACGAAATCCCATATCATGCAGAAATTATGGAAGCTTTCAATGGTTTAGATCTTGATAGTGCTAGAAAAGTAGCAGGTAATGGTTTCTACTACTTAATGGGTGAAATCGCTAGACTTCATTCAGCAGTTATTTCTTATGCAAGAGATTTTATGATTGATCGTGGATTCACATACTGTATTCCACCATATATGATTCGTAGCAACGTAGTTACTGGTGTAATGAGCTTCGATGAAATGGAAGCTATGATGTACAAAATTGAAGGTGAAGACTTATACCTTATCGGTACAAGTGAACACTCAATGATTGGTAAATTTATTGATACAATTCTTCCAGAAGCTTCACTTCCACATACACTTACAAGCTACTCTCCATGTTTTAGAAAAGAAAAAGGTGCTCATGGTATTGAAGAAAGAGGTGTTTACCGTATTCACCAATTCGAAAAACAAGAAATGATTGTTGTTTGTAAACCAGAAGATAGCAAAAAATGGTTTGATCAATTATGGCAAAACACAGTTGATTTATTCCGTTCATTAGATATTCCAGTAAGAACACTCGAATGTTGTTCAGGTGACCTTGCTGACCTTAAAGTAAAATCTATTGACGTAGAAGCTTGGTCTCCAAGACAAAAGAAATATTTCGAAGTTGGTAGTTGTTCTAACTTAGGCGATGCACAAGCACGTCGTCTTAAAATTCGTGTAAATGGTGAAGGTGGACAAAAATATTTTGCACATACATTAAACAATACAGTAGTTGCACCACCAAGAATGCTTATTGCTTTCCTTGAAAACAACTTAAATGTAGATGGTTCAGTAAACATTCCAGTAGCCCTTAGACCATATATGGGTGGCAAAGAAGTTATTGTACCACAAGCTAAATAATAAGTAAGCTATTAGCGCAATTAAAAAGTGCCGTGAAATTATTTATAATTTCACGGCGCTTTTTTGCTTATATAAGTTTATAAATGAGATAATTTCATAATTTTTATCCCTTGATTTTACAATGTTTATATTGCATATAAAAAACAGCCTACCCCGATTCAATATACATTTTAAGCAAATAATCCACATCGAAAGGAGTAAATTTTTAAATCTCTTACTAAACTTGAGGCTATATTGACTTTTATTGATTTTACATTTTTTCTTGAAATATACCCTGAATCTTTTTCAAGACGAGGTTCTAAAGGCTATTCTAAAAAGCAACTTCTTATGGCGCTTATTGCTGTGCAAGTAGAACATATTCCAACCATTAAAGCTCTCGTTCATCGGTTGAAATCTGATCCTATATTTAAGCGTTCTTTGGGTTTTGAATATATTTCTAAAACTCCTAGTGCAA
>NZ_BBCG01000040.1 GCF_001311925.1 Cellulosilyticum ruminicola JCM 14822 | reverse complement strand
GCACATGTCGTGATATTACTAATTATAAATTAAGTGAGAAACAAGTTAAAAAACTAGAGTATTATGATGTTTTAACGGGATGTCTTAATAAGCAGACTTTTACAACACATATGAAGCGATATATTGAACTTAAAAAAGAAGGCGAAAAAGCTGCTATGCTATTTATTGATTTAGATGATTTCCAAAGGGTGAATGATATTTTTGGTCATGATGTAGGAGATGAAGTCTTAAAATATGTAGCGAGAAAACTAAGTGAAATTGCAAGGAATGGCAGTACTATGAGTCGGTTTGGCGGGGATGAATTTGTTGTTTGTGCCAATATTGAAGGATTAGAAGATGTAGAAGCATTAATACATGAGATTATGGCCATCTTTGAAGATGAAGTTATTATAGGAGAAAATGTAATTCATATGACTTGTAGTATTGGTGTGGCACTGTATCCTTTAGATGGAACTAACTGTGAAGTTTTACTTCAAAATGCAGATACAGCTATGTATAAGTCTAAGGAGCAGGGGAAAAATAGTTATAACTTTTACTCTGAAGATATGTCTATGGCTTTAGCGCGTAAGATGGAAGTAGAAGGAGCATTAAGAGAAGCTGTAGGAGGAAAAGAAGGATTATATTTGCAGTATCAGCCAATTGTTGAAACTGATACAAGAAGAACTATAGGGGCAGAAGCGTTGGTACGTTTAAAGTCGGAAAAAATAGGATTTATTTCGCCAAGAGAATTCATTCCTATAGCTGAAGAAAGTGACATTATTATAGGGGTAGGTGATTGGGTGATGGAAGAGGCACTTAAGGCACTGGGGAATTACTATAAACAAGGATATGACTATTTTAGTGTCAATATCAATGTATCAGCAGTACAGCTTCGTGAAATAGATTTTATGGAAAAACTTAAGAAATGTATACAGAAAGCAGATCTGCCACCTACATGTGTTAAGTTAGAGGTAACAGAGACCGTGTTAATGCAAAATTTGGAGGAAAATAAAAAGATATTTCATGAAGCTAGACAGATAGGAATAAAAATAGCCTTAGATGATTTTGGAACAGGATATTCATCACTTAATTATCTTCGCAATATTCCATTAGATGTACTTAAGATAGATAAAAGTTTTATTGATGAGATTACTGTAAGTAAGGAGCTTTCTGAAATTGTAGATAGTATCATTAATATGGCACATATATTAGGCATTGATGTCGTTGCAGAAGGGGTAGAAAGTGAGGAGCAGCTTGAAGTTTTGAGGCAAAAAAGATGTGACATGATTCAAGGGTATGTATTTAGCAAACCGCTTATGGAGGAAGAGCTTAGTAGGCGCTTGGAAATGGAAAAGATTAGCTAGACAAGAATAATGCTAAAGTGTAGACTAAAGAAGATAAAGTCAGATGGAGGATTAACAATGAAATTAGAATGCACAAAAGAAGAATTCAAAGTGCTTATGGATTTAGTATATGCAGGTAATTTGCTTATAAATGGGCCTAGAAGTAAAGAAGCACGTATCGAAAAATATTTAGATATGGAACAAAAAATGTTTGCTATGGCCAAGGAAGAGTTTGGACTTGAAGAGCTTGTTGAATATGATGAAGAATTTGAAGAGTATATGCCAACTCATGAATATGAAGAAGATGAGTTTAATGAGTATATTGATGAATATGACACTTCCGTATTCTGGGAAGAGTTAGTAATGCGTTTAGCGCGTCGTGATGCACTTAATTATGCAGGAGATGTAGATCAAAATGTTTCACCAGCTGCATTAAGACAAATGCAACTTAAATGGGAAGAACAATATGAAGAAGAAATTGCTGACAATGGCATCATGAATTTAAAAATAGTAAAAATAGAAGAGTAATAAAAAACAGATTACATGAAAGTGTAATCTGTTTTTGTTTTTCAAAAGGTTATTTTAAGTAAATATAAAAATTAGTAATTGTGCAAGGCTTATAAAGGAAATGTTATAGGCGGTCGACATAGAATATAGATAAATACGTTAAGAACAAGGCAAGAGGTGATAAGGGATGATTGATGCAGTAAAACAAGGGGTATGTAGTGTTTATGGGAACTATAATGTAAATAATACAGCTGAAAATATAAATAATATTAAAAGTCATCAAGTTAATAAATTTGATATAAAGGAACTATTAGCAGATATACAAGGGTGCACATATAACGAAGAAGATGTAAATGCTGTAGATGAAAAACTTATGGAGAGACTTAGAGAAAAGTTTGATTTAGAAAAAGAGGATGTGTATAAGCTTAAAAATAAAGGGTTTGATTTAGAAATGCTTTATGTGGAAGACTATAGTGGTTACATGAAAGATTCTAAGAAGAAATCAAGTAAAAGTGTTAGTGAAGATGATAAAGAAAGTTTGAAGCATAAAATAGAAACTATTAAAACTGGTTCTGATAATATGTATTTATCAGCTCTTGTAAGTCAAAAGGATATTACAATCAATAGTTTATATGAAAGTAATTTTAAAGGTAATTATAAAAAGAATGGCATTACATTTAAGGATGCGGATATAGATAATGTTTTAAATATGAACAAACTTGAAAACAATGAGCAAAATACATGGGCAGCTAAATTACTCTTAAGTCATGGTATGGATGTTAATGCAGAAAATGTAATGAAGCTAGATAATATTCAAACGATAGTAGATTCGTTAGATGATTTTATAGAAAATGAGAAGCGAATAGAAGAATTAGCAGGTGGTAAAGCAATTGGTGATCATTTGCTTTTAAAAGATGGCAAGATTGTATATGACTATGAAGGTATTAAAAGTTTAAAGAAAGATTTAGGACAAGTTACTGAAGAAGATATTAAAGAAGTTTTAGAAGAAGATAAAACGGTTAGTATTAAAAATTTAAAAGAAGTAATGCATAAAAATACGCAGTTGGCTTTGAATGGAAATGCCAAAACTAATGTTATTAGAGGAATAGTAACGCTTCAAGATGTGGAGGCAGTTAAAACACAAATTAATCAAATTAGAGCGAAACTTACAGTGGAAGCAGCTCAAAAAATTAGTGAAAAAATGCCTCTTGAAAGCTCTAGTTTAAGTAATGTAGTAGAAGAAATGTTAGTAGTAGAAAATGCTAAAATAGAAGAAGCATTAAAAGCAGTAGATTTAGAAGCAACGGCTGAAAATAAGGAAATGCTCCAAGATGTGCTGGAAACTAAAGTGCTTATGATGGATAGCTTAAGTTATACAATACATTTAGAAGTAGAAAGTGATGGAAATATTACTTTAGAACGGATAAATGGTGCACTTAAGGCTTATGGTGAAAATGAAAGTGTGGCAGAGACTAGATTTGGTGAAAGTATTAAAATTGTAGAAAACCAGATTGAAAAGTTACTTCAAAATCAAGGAATAGAAGCTACTGAAAAAACTATAGCCGCAGCTAAAGCGCTTATTACCAATAATTTAGAGGTAACACCAGAGCAAATAGAACAGGTGCTAGAAATTACAACCAAGATGGATGCTTTTATTGAAGACCTCACACCAGCTCTTGTAGCTGAATTTATTAAAGAAGGACTTAATCCTTATAAAGCGACAGTAGACAGCGTGTTAGAGTGGATGAGTACACAAAAAATACAAGCACTTAAAGGAAGTGTAGCTGAATCAATTGTAGCTTTAGAAGAACAAAGTTTATTAAATGATTCGCAAAAAGAAGCTCTATTAGGATTGTATCGTATTTTACAAGCTGTAGAGATGGATCGTGAGGAAATTGTAGGGTATTTATATAAAAATAATTTACCGCTTACAGTAGAACATTTACAAGAAGCTACTAAATATATATCAAGTAAAAATAAAACAAACCATGTTGAAGTAACAGTTGATGATAATTTTGGTGAAGTAAGTAGCAGGGAAGAGGCAAGAACAGCTAAAACAATGCTTGAAAAGGGATATGCACAAAATAACAAAGCAGTTTCTGTGGTACAGCTTATAGAAGGAATGGAATTGGATTTTGGAGATAACTATGAAAATAAGTTACAGAAGATTAATGCCTTCTTATATCCATTTATCAAGGAACAATTTAAAAATCATATGGGACAATTTGATGGTATGTCTACGCTGCCTGAAAGCTTTTTAGATAAGCTTGAATATATTAAAACGGCTAATCCAGAAGTTGTAGAAAATATGATGCAGAATAATATTCCTCTTACAGTTTCTAATATTTATTGGATGAATAAAATGAATGAAGAGCCTAATTTATATGGAGAACTCTTAAGAGAACATAATCTTTTAAGAGAAGAATTACAAGAGCATTTAGAAGAATTAGAGGAAGAGTTAGAAGCTTTAGAAGCTAAGGCTAAAGCAGGAAAAGAATTAGCCATTACTACAGGAGATATGAAGGCTTATAGAAACTATAAACAAATGGAGGAAGTTGTACATACACAAAACAACTCATTGAAAAAGATGGTGTTTATCAGATTCCATTTACAGTAAATGGTGAGCGGAAGTTAATCAATTTATATGTTCAAAAAGATAGTAAAACGACAGCTGAAGAGAGTAATAGTTTAAAAGCTGTTATTAGTTATGAAACTAAGCACTTAGGTAAGGTAACAGCCTATGTAGATATGAATGAAGACCGCCTTAGTTATCGTGTGCAAGGTGAAAGTGAAGCAACAACCCATAAATTACAGCAAAGTGAAGCTTATTTAAAAGGGCTGATAGAGTCTATAGGGTATGGTATATATAAAAGTGAATATGAAGTGGAAGGAAAAATAGATCACAATACACCTATAAATGTGATGAAAAAAGGTGAAAGTGCATTTGAAGAAATTGTTTAAACTAGGAAAGGGGTATTAATGAGTGGAAGAAAAGCAGAAAAAACAAGAGATAGAAGAAAAGAAAACTAATAAAAAACGCCCTAAAGACGATATACTAAGTATAGTAAAACAGTTTGTAGGATACTTTGAAGAGGTGGATAGAAATGAAAGAGACAATCACGGTATGTAGTGTAGTCAATGCCTCAAGGGGAGAACTTCTTTGTATTACATATGAACTTCTTCTAGAAAGAATCAAAAGCGCAGGGCAAAAAGAAGGAAAAGAGAGAAAAATAGAATCTAAGAAAGCTATTGAGATTATACAAATGTTAGTGGCAGATTTAGATTTCGAGATAGAAATTTCTAAAGAGTTATTTAAAATATATGTATATGTACAAGGGTTGCTTATTCAAAGTAAAACCAGTGAAGGATTTGAAGAAGCGTATAAATTAATAGAAAAATTATATACCGCATTTAAAGAAATTACTGAAAGAGAAGAACAAAGTAAGCCGAGTATGCAAAATGCAGAAGTTATTTATGCAGGAATGACATATGGTAGAAATAACTTAAATGAAATTAGTTTAGAGAGTAACAGAAGAGGGTTTGAAGCCTAATAATTAACGAAAGGAAAGTATAAAATGAAAATTAATCAAAATATGTCAGCACTTATAACAATTAATGCATTAAATAAGAATGAAAATGCAGCTAGTAAAGCTATGCAAAGATTATCATCAGGTCTTAGAATTAATTCGGCAAAAGACAATGCAGCGGGTCTGGCTATTGCTAATAAATTAGATACACAGGCTAGAGGCTTAAAACAAGCAAGTAGAAATGCTATGGATGGTATTTCTTTAGTGCAGACAGCAGAAGGAGCACTTAACGAAGTAAGTGATATGCTTGTGCGTTTAAAAGAATTAGTAACACAAGCGGGTAATGGAACTTTTATGGATGTAGATAAAGAAGCTATTCAAGCAGAGATGGATTCTCTAATCGAAGAGATTAATGCTATACAAGAAAAAACAGAATTTAATGAGCAAAAAATCTTAAGTGGCAATGGGAATTTAGTGATACAAATAGGTGCCAATGCAGATGAAAATATGATGATAGATGGAGAAAAGATTAATCTTTATCATACAACAAAGTATATCAATGGTTTAAAAGTAGATGATATAGATGGGCAAAAACGTGTAGAAGTTGCTATTGTGGAAACAGCTAGAATCAGAGGATACTTAGGTGCATACCAAAATCGTTTAGAACATACAACTGCTAATTTAGATGTAAGCGAAGAGAATATGACTAGTGCTTTCTCACGTATTAAAGATGCAGATATGGCAGAAGAGATGACCAGTTATACACAATATAATGTACTTGTACAAGCAGCGAACGCTATGCTTGCTCAGGCTAATCAACGACCACAACAAGTATTACAACTTTTAAATGCATAATAGAATTTGATGAGAAATGAGATGGTATCATATTTTTGTGATACCATCTCATTTCTTTTGGACAATAATTGTGATTTATTTGAAGGGTTATGAATATACTACTATATAAAAAGCAAAATGTATAAAGGGGGAGGGCTTTAGGGTATACTTCTAAAAAAGGAGGGTATTTTATGCAGGAAAAACGAAGGCTGATTGAACGAGAAAAAGAATTGTTACAAGTAGAACTTAGTAGAGCGCAAGATGAAATGGCGGCTGCATTTAATCAATTTCAAGCAGTAGTAGAACCAGATCTTATTGATTATTATACTTATGCATATAAAGCGAGCATGGTAAAACATGATTATCTTATAAAGCGATTGAAAAAATTATATGAACAACCAGAAGAGGTTTAAGTAAAGGAAGTGTTTGAAAGAAGAGAGGGGAAAAGATGGAGGTACAAGAGATAGTGATTACTGTTGTTACGATAGGGGTAATAATGGGGATATGGTATTTATGCCGTGATTTTATTTGTAAAGTCTTAGGACGTGTATTAATAGGAATTGTAATGATTATAGCAGTAAATATTATCTTACCACAGTATGCTATTGGTCTAAATTGGATTAGTATGGGGTGTGCTTGTGTATTGGGGGCGCCAGGAGTTGTTACATTATATATAGTAAACGCGGTAATATAAGTTATCCTCATAGGATTGTTGATAAAGAATAAAATTCTGTGGATAATACAAGGATAACTTTAATTAAATAAAATAAAAACTATAAACAATTTGTGGATAAAAGTATAAAATAATGCTTAAAAGCCTTGAAAAAACAGTAAAAACATGTTGACACTAATATGGGGATATGTTAATATATGTGTGTGGATATAGATGTGGATAATGATTTATATCCGATAATGACGTAAGTATAACATATCAATCCCTTTTGCTCTATATATGTAAATATATAGAGTATTTTTTGCCTTTTTACCAAATAAAGGTATAAAGTTATAAGAATATGTATACACTATAATTACCAATGCTAAATGTCATATAAATGGAGGAGTGTATGCATATATTAGAACGGATTAATTTATATACGCAAGAAACCAAAAAGAATCCATATATTTATTCATTACAAAAGCTTGGGATAGAGTTATTTAGAGAATATATCACAAGTAGTGGTTTAGATGTAGAGGAGTCTTATTTGAGTAAGGAAACACTAAGTAAGTTGATAGTATATTGGATTCCTAAGAATAAAAGATATTTAAGTGAAACACAGGCCTACCAAGTAATTTATACTATACATGATATTTATAATTATATTGTGGCACATAGAGTATGTGAAGATAACATCAATCATATGACTAATATAGAAAATACACAGAGTAGTAAAGAAGAATCAAGTAATGAAAGAATAGAACCCCCAACACTTCTAGAACTTTATGGAGAAGAGTATATGAGGCTTTATAAAGTTAAAAATAAGCTCTTTAGTTTGACAAAAGATCCTGTTATAGCTGTTGATCCCCTAGTGTTGATTTGAATAGATATCGTCAAAAGAAGAACAAAGGTGGATATCAAGAAATTGCAACAACCTATGAACAGGCTGTTTTTAAAGTTATAGAATGTAAAGAGGGTGGTCAAGTTACACTGACTAAACCTAAGCAGAATAAGGAATATAAACTTTTGCTAGAGTATCCTATTTATAAAGATTTAAAACCTGGTGACTTGATTCATGCTACAATCAAGAGAAGTTATTTTATGTGTATTGGGAACTAGAGGAAATAAAATCGTATTATCTACCAGAAGCTATCGTTTTCTTATAAAGTAGGAATTATGTTTTGATAATTCCTACTTCTTTTTTGTACACAGTTATAAAATATATGCTAAAATAGGAGTAGAATTCAAGTATAAAATTAATAGAAGTAGTAAGAAGGGAAGAAAAATATGAAAGTAGTACTGCTACTTGCAGATTGCAATGCAAATCATTTAAAGAAAAGTGTAGATGTAGTTGTAAACGTATTACAAGAGTTAGAAATAGAAGTACATAAAGTGGATTTGTATAAACTACCATATTATATGGGCGTTAAAAGTAAAGAGATGGATTTAATTATGTCTACTATTAGTGAAAGTAAAGGCGTTGTTGCAGTAAGTAATGTACCAATGCTATCTATGCATGGAGCGATGCAGAGTTTTTTGATGGTGCGACGTTATATAATAGCGAGTTATTTAATAAGCCAATGTTAGCTATTACATATAGTGAATGGTTAGGGGAGACAGAGGCGGCAGAGCGAATACTTAAATCATGGAATATCTTAGGTGGGATAGAAGGGGCCAAGGTTTGTTTTAGTAAACAGGTGTCTATTGAAGAAGTAGAAAGTAGACTTGAAAGGGAGACGGAAGATTTTTATAGATTATTAAAGCAAGAACGTAAAAATATAGGATGCAGTGAAAGGATGATATATCGTTCTTTTAAAGAGGGTATTTCATTTGGAAATTTAAATGGTGTAGTAGAAAAAGTGCCAGAGCCAGAAGTAGAGAAAAAGCCAGAAATCAAGAGTTTTGCAAGTATGATAAGAACAGAACAAGTAGAAAAAATTTCTACAGATGTAAATACAATCTATGAAGCACCTAAAGTAGTACAAGCACCAGGAAGTTCAGAAAGTCATATTGATTTATCTACTAAGGAACAGACGATTAAAGAGATTAGTAATTTACTTAAAAAAGATGTGGATGATGAATTTGTAAGTATGAATACAGGTGTATATCGTAGACCAAATCAAGCAGAAGGTATTAAGAATAAGAAAATTCAGCAGTTACCACATTACTTTATTGCACAACATGATAAGAGCTTAAATGCTATTTTAAAATATCACATTACAGATCTTAATGAAGAAGGCTATATTATCATTCAAAATGGTGACTGTGTATATGAAGAAAGTATATCAGGTATGCCAACTGTAGAATTAGTATTAACAGATGAAGTGTTTAAAGAAATTCAAAACAAACGCATGACATACCAAAAAGCATTTATGCTAGGCAAACTTAAGGTAAAAGGAAACTTTGGAATCCTACCTAAGCTGGATAAGGTATTCAAATAAATATAAAGAGGCAAAGGAGAAATTAAAATGAGTGAGAATTGTATATTTTGTAAAATTATTAAAGGAGAAATTCCGTCTTTTACAGTGTATGAAGATGATTTATTCAAAGTAATTTTAGACAGATTTCCAGCGGCACCAGGGCATTGCTTAATCATTCCTAAAGCACATTACAAAGATATTTTTGAATTAGGAGAAAAAGAAGCAGCAGCGATTTATCCATTAGCTCAAAAAATTGGTGCTCAAATAAAAAAGCTATGAATGCAGATGGACTTAATATTGTTCAAAATAATGGGGAGGCAGCTTGCCAAAGTGTACACCACTTCCATTTACATTTAGTACCAAGAAAAATGAACGATGGCTTACAACTTAATAAGAGCTCAAATACAGATACAACTATTGAAGAATTAGAAGCAGTATTAAAACAAATTAAAGACTGCCAATAAGTATAGAAACAAATAGGCTGAGTCAAGAATTTGCTATAACGTCAAGTTGGCGTAGAGGCAAATAATTGGCTTAGCTTTTACATTATGTAAAAGAAGAGGGGAGTTAAAGTTCTATTAATAAATGATTTTGAAAAATGTGTATTTGAAAATTAATGGTATTAAGATTAATAATATTAATTCGAATATATAAAAACAGCCATGAATCAAAAGATTCATGGCTGTTTTAGATATTAAGCTGAAAAGTTTGTGAAGTATTCATCGTACCATGTAAGGAACATAAATACTGTCCAAATCTTGCGGCTGTTATCAGTTTTACCAGCTCTGTGAGCATCTAAAAGAGTAACAAGGCTTTCTGTATGGAAGTATTTATTAGCAACTTCAGATGTAAAAGCATCTTTTATGATGTTGTAATATTTATCTTCTTTAAGCCATACACGAATTGGTACAGGGAAACCAAGTTTTTTCTTATTAGCAACGCTTTGAGGTAAATTGCGTTTAGCAGCAAGACGCATAGCATATTTGGTGTTTTCTTTGTTTACACGGTATTTGGTAGGGATTTTAGAAGCTACTTCAAATACCTTTTTATCAAGGAATGGTACGCGAACTTCAAGAGAGTGTGCCATACTCATTTTGTCAGCTTTAAGGAGGATATCTCCAGCAAGCCACATATGCATATCTAAATATTGCATTTTTGTGATATCGTCTTTATCTTGAACTTTATCGTAAATAGGTTTTACGAATTCAAATGGATCGATAGCGTTAGTTTGGATTTTAAGAAGTTTCTTACGTTCTTCAGGCGAGAACATGTAAGCATTTCCTAAGAAACGTTCTTCTAAATCTTTACTTGCACGGATTAAGAAGTTTTTACCTTTGAAGCTAAATGGAATTGTTTTTGCAATGCTGGCAAGGAAACGTCTTAAACCTTTTGGTAATTTACGGTATTCAGCTGAATCAAGAGGTTCTTTGTAGATGTTGTATCCACCAAAGAATTCATCAGCACCTTCTCCAGAAAGCACACCTTTTACAGTTTGGCTAGCAAGCTGACAAACGAAGTATAGTGCTACAGCTGCCGGGTCAGCTAAAGGTTCGTCCATATGATATTGTACTTTAGGAAGTACATTCCAGTATTCTTCTGGAGTAATTACTTTGTTTGTATTTGGAATATTAATTTCTTTTGAAAGTTCTTCCGCATAACTGATTTCATTATATTTTTCGTTAGCAAAACCTACAGTGAAAGTATGATCTCCACCAAAGCAGCTTGCTACATAACTAGAGTCTACACCGCTTGATAAGAATGAACCAACTTCTACATCACTAATTTTATGAGCTTCGATAGATTCTTTCATTTGTTTATCAATAGCATCTACATAGTTTTCAAGAGTATCTTCTTTAGCATCGAAGACAGGTTCCCAATAACGAGTTAATGACATTTTACCATCTTTAAGCACGAAGTAATGTGCTGGTGGTAATTTGAAAATGCCTTTGAAGAAAGTTTCAGGTAATGCAGAGTATTGGAATGTTAAATAGTTTTCAAGAGCTTCTTCATTAAGTTCTCTTTTAACTTCAGGGTGCTTGAGAATTGCTTTGATTTCTGAACCATACACGAAGTTATCGTCGAAAAGTGTATAGTAGAAAGGTTTGATACCAAAGTGGTCACGAGCACCAAAAAGTACTTGTTCTTCTCTGTCCCAAATAACAAAAGCAAACATACCGCGAAGATGATTTACAAGTTCTGTACCATATTCTTCGTATCCGTGTACGAGAACTTCAGAATCAGTATGAGTTTTGAAGATATGACCTGCTGCAATGAGCTTTTCTCTAATCTCCATAAAGTTATAAATCTCACCATTGAAAGTGAGAACGAAACGTCCATCTTCATTATAAAGAGGTTGAGCACCTGCTTCTAAGTCGAGGAAACTAAGACGTCTAAATCCCATGTTGATATGATCATCTATATATTCTCCTGCACTATCTGGACCACGGTGCGCAATAGTGTCCATCATATTGTTTAGGATTAATTTCTTATTAGCTATATTTGTATTTACAAAGCCGCAAAAACCACACATATGTAAGGGCTCCTTTCATTAATTGTACACAATGACTTTAACATATATCTTTATTAAAAGCAATGTACACCGTAGGTACATATGAGAGTGGAATATCTTCCTTTTGTTAATAAGTATTACCTATTAACAAGATAATAAACACATAAATCATAAGTGAGGGGTTATTGACTAAAACTTTAATCAAAAGTATTATTAAGATAAGAAGTATTGTCTTAATAATGCACAAAATTAAAGACAAATCAATGGCACTAAGAAAAAATTAACAGCATAATAAAAGGAGATTTAGTCATGGATTTAAAAGAAACAGCACTTAAGATGCATGAAGAATGGCAAGGGAAATTAGAGGTAAGTTCAAAGGCAAAAGTAGATAGCGAGAAGCTTTAGCAATAGCATATACACCAGGGGTTGCAGAACCTTGTAAGAAAATCACAGAAAATAAAGAAGATGTGTATAAATATACTATGAAAGGCAATACTGTTGCTGTTATCTCTGATGGAACAGCTGTACTTGGCCTTGGTGATATTGGACCAGAGGCTGCTATGCCTGTTATGGAAGGAAAGGCAGTGCTTTTTAAGGAATTTGCTGGCATAAATGCCATACCTATTTGCATAGATACTAAAGATACTGCTGAAATTATTAAGTTTGTAAAACAAATAGCACCTACATTTGGGGGTATTAACTTAGAAGATATCTCAGCTCCTAGATGTTTTGAAATTGAAGAAACACTTAAGAAAGAATTAGACATTCCTGTATTTCATGATGATCAACATGGTACAGCGATTGTTGTATTAGCAGGAATTATTAATGGATTAAAAGTAGCTAAGAAAAATAAGGAGACAGCTAAAGTTGTTGTTAATGGGGCTGGATCGGCAGGTATTGCAATTTCAAAATTACTTTTATACTATGGTTTCACAGATGTAACAGTAGTAGAGCGCTTTGGTATTCTAGAAGAAAATGAAACATGGATGAACTGGGCACAAAAAGAAATGTGTAAAGTAACAAATAAAAGACATATGCGTGGCGAGCTAAAGGATGCGTTAGTTGGTGCCGATATATTTATAGGAGTTTCTGCGCCTAATATTGTTTCTAAAGAAATGATTGGCAGTATGAATAAAGATGCTATTGTATTTGCAATGGCAAATCCAGTACCAGAAATTATGCCAGATGTTGCAAGAGAAGCAGGGGCACTTGTTGTTGGTACTGGACGTTCTGACTTCCCAAATCAAGTAAATAATGTTATTGTATTCCCAGGTATCTTTAAAGGTGTGCTAGAAGCAAGAGCTACAGCCATTACAGAAGATATGAAAATTGCAGCAGCTTTAGCGATTGCAGGTATGGTAGATGAAAAGGATTTAGGTCCAGAGAACATTTTACCTCAGCCTTTTGCTGAAGGTGTGGCTGATAGAGTAGCGAAAGCAGTTATTGAAATCGCTACAAAATAAGGAGGATTATAATAGTGAAAACAATTGTACTTACAGGTGGCGGTACAGCAGGTCATGTTACACCGAATATTGCGTTAATACCAAGTCTGAGAGAAGATGGTTGGGATATTAAGTATATTGGTAGTTATAATGGTATGGAAAAGGAACTTATTACGAGAGAAAACATACCTTATTATGGCATATCATCAGGAAAACTGCGTAGGTACTTATCTAAGGAGAATTTAAAAGATCCTTTCAAAGTTATGAAAGGATATTTTGAAGCTTGTAGATTGTTAAAGAAAATTAAGCCACAAGTGGTGTTTTCAAAGGGTGGATTTGTAACTGTTCCAGTTGTACTTGCAGCTAGAACATTAGGTATACCAGTTGTTATACATGAATCAGATATGACACCAGGACTTGCCAATAAGATTGCAATGCGAGGTGCTAAAACTGTCTGTGTAAACTTTGAAGAAACACTTAAATATGTAGGGGACAAAGGTGTGCTTACAGGTTCGCCTATTCGTAAAGAGCTACTTACAGGGGACAAAGAAAAAGCATATAGATTATGTGGATTTAAACAAATTAAACCTGTTTTATTAATGATGGGAGGAAGCAGCGGAGCAAATACAATTAATGTTGCATTACGAGAAGCACTTCCAGAACTCTTAAAACGTTTTAATATTATTCATATATGTGGTAAAGGAAATTTAGATGAAGCTAAGTTAAATGTAGAAGGTTATAAACAGTTTGAGTATGCTAATGCAGAACTTGCTGATTTATTTGCAGCAACAGATATGATGCTTTCTCGTGCAGGAGCAAATGCTTTGGCTGAAATTGTAGCACTTAACATTCCTAGTTTACTTGTTCCTTTATCTGCAGCAGCTAGTCGTGGAGACCAGATATTAAATGCTAAAGCAATGGCGCAAAAAGGATATTGTAAAGTATTGTTTGAAGAAGACTTAACTGCAGATAGTCTAGTTTCTAATATAAAGGAATTAGATATGCACAAAGAAAGTTATATTCAAGCAATGCAGAAGGATACAAAAATTAGTGGTATTCAAAAGGTAATGAAGGAAATTCAAAAGGTAATGAAGGAAATTCAAAAGCATAGTTAAAATACTTTAATGAAGAAATGGGGGAGAAATATGTTTGGTAATAATAAAAAAGATTTACAATATATGAAACAATTAGCAGCAGGTGAACTTGATGAATTATTAGAAGCACTTAAAGCTAGCAAGAATGCAATTTTAGGGGTTGAAACAGTAGAGGAACTTATCTCATTAAGGGAAGGTATCAAAGGTTTAAAACAAGATGTGTCAATGCTAAAAAATGACATGGATATGATTAAAGGTTATGTAGATGGTAGTGTTGGGCAAGTGAAAGGCAAAATTGCTGAATTAGAAGCTTGGCAAAGTGAATTAGGCCAAAGAAGCAACCAAACTGATGCCACAAGACAAAAGGTTGATGAAAAAGGTCAACAAATGATTATTACATTAGAAGGTATTAATAAAAAAGTTGAAGTATCAGCAGCTACTACAGCATATATTGAAAATCTTTTAGTAACAATTACATCAGCTGTTAAAGATATTAATGCAACAGCTAAATCAATGAAAAAACAGGTTAATACTTTTATTGAAACAGCTCAAAATGTAGCAAGTAATATCACAGGTATTTCATCTATTGCAGAGCAAACTAATTTATTAGCACTTAATGCATCTATTGAAGCTGCTCGTGCTGGTGAAGCTGGTAGAGGATTTGCAGTTGTAGCAGAAGAAATTAGAAAGCTTTCAGATGGTACAAAAGAATTACTTGAGAATATGACTAAGTTCTTAAGTGAACTTGAAAATTCTTCACTTAAGACTAATGAAGAAGTTGAAGCAACAACTATTGGTATTGAAAAAATTGAAGAGAAGATTGAAGAAGTTGATAAGAATATCAAAGATAGTAAAGCAAATACAGGTGTTATTGAAAAAGAAATGCATCATATTACTACATTCATGCAAGAATTAGCAGCTGCAAATGAAGTGGCATGTGGTAAAAATGATGAAGATATAATGAAATTAGATAAGATGAGTAAGAGTATTCAAAGTTTATCAGAAATTGAAGATGAGATGTTACAGATCAATGTGATTATTGAAGAAATGAATAATAAATATGAAACAATCTTAAGTGTAGTGCAAGATTTGGAATGTCAAAAAGTAATTGGTCTTAAATAATACACATATAAAATAATAAAAAGGCTTATATTATTAGCTGTTTGGCTAATAATATAAGCCTTTTTTGAGTAAAAATAGACAATAAAATACAAATTAATATAATACAACTAAATAAAATGTAAAAATTAAGAACAATGTGTAACATTCCTTGACACTCTTGGTTTATAATTATAAAATGTTAAAGTTGATAATGTGAAAAAAAAACGGTTGAGGTGAAAAATATGTCTACAAAATATATTTTTGTTACAGGAGGAGTCGTTTCTGGACTTGGAAAAGGAATTACAGCAGCGTGTCTTGGAAGACTTTTAAAAGCAAGAGGAAAAAAGGTTACCATTCAAAAGTTTGATCCATATATTAACATTGACCCAGGAACAATGAGCCCTTATCAACATGGAGAAGTATTTGTTACTAATGATGGTAGTGAAACGGATCTAGATTTAGGACATTATGAAAGATTTATTGATGAGAAACTTAATAAGTACAGTAATGTTACTACAGGTAAAATATATTGGTCAGTTCTAAATAAAGAACGTAAAGGAGACTACTTAGGAGCAACTGTTCAAGTTATTCCACATATCACAAACATGATTAAAGACTGTGTGTATCGTGTAGGAAATACAGGTGAAACGTCAGATATTGTTATTACTGAAATTGGAGGAACAGTAGGTGATATTGAAAGTTTACCATTCCTTGAAGCGATAAGACAGGTAGCAACAGATGTAGGCCGAGAAAATGTATTATATATTCATGTTACACTTATTCCTTATCTTGCAAAATCAGGTGAAATGAAAACAAAACCAACACAACATTCTGTAAAAGAATTATTATCTATTGGAATTCAGCCAGATATTATTGTATGTCGAACAGAACAGCCTATTTCAGAAGATATGAAATATAAGATGGCGTTATTCTGTAATGTAGATAAAGATTGTGTTGTACAAAACTTAGATGCGGAAACTCTTTATCAAGTTCCACTTATGTTAGAAGACGAAGGGCTTGCCAAAATTGTATGTAGAAAACTCCATATTGATTGTTCAGAACCAGACTTAACAGAGTGGAAAGCTATGGTTGAAAAAGATAAAAATAAAGAAAAGAAAACTAAAATTGCTCTCGTTGGTAAATATGTAGAATTACATGATGCATATATTTCTATAGTGGAATCATTACATCATGCAGGTATTTATCATGGGGCAGATGTAGAAATTGATTGGGTTAATTCAGAGGATGTAACGCATGAGAATGCAGCTGAGATTCTAAAGGACGCTAAAGGGATTCTTGTTCCAGGAGGATTTGGTGACCGTGGTGTAGAAGGAAAAATTGAAGCTGTACGTTACGCTAGAGAAAATAAGGTGCCATACTTTGGAATATGTTTAGGTATGCAATGTGCAGTTATTGAATTTGCTAGAAATGTATTAGGACTTAAAGGCGCACATAGTAGTGAACTTATGCCAGCAACTAAATATCCAGTTATTGATATTATGCCAGATCAAAAGGATATTGAAGATATGGGTGGAACAATGAGACTTGGTGCTTATCCATGTGTACTAGCCGAAGAAAGTAATGCATATGCTGCCTATAAACAAAAAGAAATTGAAGAGAGACATCGTCATCGCTATGAATATAATAATGAATATAGGGAGTTGTTAACAAGTAAAGGTCTTAAGATAACAGGGGTATCACCAGATAATCGTTTAGTAGAAATTGTAGAAATAGAAGATCACCCATGGTTTGTAGGTGCACAATTCCATCCAGAGTTTTTATCAAGACCCAATAGACCACATCCACTATTTGTAGATTTTGTGGGAGCAACTTTGAAATAGAATAAATATAAAAAGAGCTGCCAGCATAAATATGCAATGTCATTAAGTTAGCTATCTTTTTTATGATTAATTATAAACCAAGAATGTTTCAGTAAAATAATACTGTTTCATTCTTGGTTTATTTTTGTGTTTTTCTATTTTTGCACATACTAAATACTCCGTTAAGAATGGCGGAGTAAAAAAAGTTGTATTTTCTAGATTTATGATAGTCTATAATTGAATGAAACTACAGTAGTACTGACAGCTACTCGCTGTCTTTGACGATTTGGTCTTACGGGAAGAAGAAATCGCCTTATTGTAGCTTCTATATCATATGTTGGCTATAATTTTCTATATTTAAAAAAGTGTAGACAAATTTTTGTACCCTGCGTGAAATTGACCTGAAGGTGGTGCTGTAGGTCTTTTTCTTCTGATGATGTATTTAATGTAATAGACATACTGAAGTTATACATCACCAAACGAGCATAGATTTCCTGTAAAATAGAATTTTCTTGCTTTGAGTGAAATGCTCGTAAGCCTAAGATATACTTTGCCTCTTTAAATCCTGTTTCTATTCCCTATCTTTTTTTTACTAAGTCCTTTTTGAATAACTGCATCTACAAACTGTTTGGGTTCTATATCAAAGGCAGTATTTAAATGCAAAGAAAATTCCTATGGCTTATTACTTATTTTTCTTATATTTTCTAATATACAATTTTTTAGTTCATTTGTGTGTGTATTCATCACAACACCTTCTCAACGAGGGGTTTCGCAGCAAATTTTTAATACTTTGTCAAGCTTTTTCACGTAAAAAATAATCAAATACCTATAATAAGTACTTGGTTATTTAAGGAAATCTCAGAAACAATGTCTTAACTTAATGACATTGTATAAATATGCTGACAGTTTTTTTATTTAGTTTGCTATTAAGGCTTGTATAATAGTCTAAAATGAAGATTATGGTCATACTTTAAAATATAAGTAAATTATTATACAAGTAGGGGGCAATAAAAATGTTTGGGTTTAAGAAGAATTTAATTAAAAGTATGATTAAAATCGAGACTATTAGTAATGATCCTGGTGAACTTAAGTTGTATGCAAAGCAGATTATAGATATAGAGGATGAATATAGAGTCTATGAACATTTTATATTAGATGCTATAAAGATATTAAAGGGTATTAATGATGTAAAAGTTGACTATGATAGAGGTTTAGTAACGATTAAGTATAATGAGAGCCTAGTAGCAGCAGAAGAGATTTATAGGTGGATTGATATTCTTATAGATATTAGTCTTGATAATAAAGAGTTTATTAAAGATAATGGGGAGAAAGATGTGAACTTAGTATGGGCTAAGTTAAAGCCTATTTTAGAAAAACGTGCATTAGAAGTTAAAAGTAGAAGAGATTAGGGCTTTTAGAACAGTTAATATTTGTATATAATAAAGAGAGTAAAATAAATAAACTAATGGAGGAGTAAATAAATGATAGGAATTATTGGGGCAATGGATGAAGAAGTTATTTCTCTTAAAAGAAAGATGACAGTTACTGAAGAAAAAGAAATTGCTGGAATGACATTTTTTGTAGGAACAATTAAGGAAAAGGAAGTAGTAATAGTAAGATGTGGTATTGGTAAAGTAAATGCAGCAGTATGTACACAAATTCTTGTGGATATGTTTAATGTAGAATACATTATTAATACTGGGGTTGCAGGTGGTTTATACCCAGAACTTAACATAGGTGATATTGTTGTATCAAGTGATACAGTAGAACATGATATGGATGCTTCAGCAGTAGGAAATCCTAGAGGGGAAATTCCACGTATGAAAAAAACTTACTTTGAAGCAGATAGCAAATTAATTGAAACAGCACAAGAAGCTGCTAAAAAACTTAAAGGTAATCATAAGGTATATGTAGGACGCGTTGCAAGTGGTGATCAATTTGTTTGTAGCATGAAAGTAAAAGAAGATATTTATACAACATTCACAGCATATTGTGCTGAAATGGAAGGGGCTGCAATTGCACATGCATGTTACTTAAATCAAGTGCCATTTGTTATTATTAGAGCGATTTCTGATAAAGCAGATCAAAGTGCAGATGTAAACTTTGAAGAGTTTGTGGATGTAGCTGCAAAAAATGCAAGCCGTATGATTGAAAGTATTTTAGAAACAATTTAATAATTTATACAGGGCAGGATGGTAAAGTGCAAGACTTTGCTGTCCTGCTTTTGTATGTATAAAAAAGTAGGAGATAGAGTAGTTGAACTAAAAGTTGAAAAAATTCAAAAAAATGTTAAAATAAAGATGGTATATTTAAAGATAAGGAGGGGAGAATATGTTGGTAGCATTATTTGTATTTGAGATAATACTAACTGGATTAACTGTTTTTACCACATGTATGGTAGAACATAAGTTTAAAACTATAGAAGAAAGCTTAGATATGTTTACAAATCATAAAGCATATACTACTCAGTCACGCATTGCTTTTGTTGACAGTATAGTTAATAGGTATAATAAGTATGATGCTGAGGCTGAAGTAGATATAGACAGCATTATCAAAAGCCAATTGTCAAAAGAGTATATTGGTAAGTTTCCTTATGTATCCGTTAAAAATATAGCGACAAAATTGAAGTATGTTATGTGGGGATGTGTTGTACTAGAATTATTGGTGGCTATTGCTAATGGGGATGGCACTACGCTAAGAACAGTTATTATGATTTCCACGAGTATCTTTTTAACAATTAGTATGGAATTTTATACTATTATAAGGGGATTAAATGAACATGGGGATAATATGATTGCTGAGATTAGTAATTATGTTGTAAATGTGTATCCATTGAAAAAGAAGAAAAAGGTACAAATAAAAGGAAATAAGCTTATCGTGTTAGATGCCAAGGGTAATAGCATAGAAAAGAAGTTGACCCAAGAGGAAAGGGAAAAAATCAAGCAAATAGGTAAAGAAACGACAGCTAGCAAAATAGAAAATGAAGAAGAAGTTATTCTAAAAGTAGAAGATATTGTGCAACTATTGGAGACACTGTCTTAGAAATTTTGTAAAAGAAGTTATAAAAATAGTTTTTTTTATATTTAAAGTATAAATTAATAAAAATATATATGATACTGATAAATCTATTATAATTTAGTGTTTAAAAATAATCAAAGTTAGATTATAATAGAATATGTTAAAAAAGTATATTAACCTGTCGATATTAGGAGGATTTTAGTAATGAATAAAATTACTGTTGATTACTCTAAAACTGGAGTACAAGCTCATGAGGTAGAATACCTCAATGCACAAATCGGTCTTGCACATCAAATGTTACATGAAAAAACTGGAGCAGGAAATGACTTCTTAGGTTGGATTGACCTTCCAGTAGAGTATGATAAAGATGAATTTGAACGTATTAAAAAAGCGGCTGAAAAAATTCAAAATAATTCTGATGTACTTATTGTAATCGGAATAGGTGGTTCTTACCTTGGTGCAAGAGCATGTATCGATGCTTTAAGTCATACATTCTATAATGCACTTAGCAAAGAACAAAGAAAAACTCCAGAAATTTATTATGTAGGAAATAATATTTCAGGAACATACCTTAAAGATCTTTTAGATGTATGTGAAGGAAAAGAAGTTAGTGTAAACGTTATTTCTAAATCAGGAACAACAACAGAACCAGCTATCGCTTTCCGTGTATTCAAAGAGTTCATGGAAAATAAATATGGTAAAGAAGCAGCTAAAGAACGTATCTTTGCTACAACAGATAAAGCTAAAGGAGCTCTTCTTACATTAGCAAAAGAAGAAGGTTATGAAACATTCGTTATTCCAGATGATGTAGGTGGACGTTTCTCTGTACTTACACCAGTTGGATTACTTCCAATTGCAGTAGCAGGTATCAGTATTGATGATTTAATGAAAGGTGCTGCTGACGCAAGAGAAGAATATGCAAATCCTAATGTAGAAGAAAATGAATGCTACAAATATGCAGCAGTTAGAAATGCACTTTTAAGAAAAGGAAAAACTACAGAAATCATCGTAAACTATGAACCATGTCTTCAATACTTCGGTGAATGGTGGAAACAATTATATGGTGAAAGCGAAGGAAAAGACGGAAAAGGTCTTTACCCATCATCAGTAAACTTCTCAACAGACCTTCATTCATTAGGACAATATATCCAAGATGGTCAAAGAATGTTATTTGAGACAGTTATCAACGTAGAAAGCCCAAGAAAAGATGTAACACTTCAAGAAGAAGCTACAGATTTAGATGGACTTAACTACTTAGCAGGTAAAACAATGGACTTCGTTAACAAACAAGCTTACCAAGGAACAATTTTAGCTCACGTTGACGGTGGTGTACCAAACGTAGTAGTTAACTTACCAGCTATAGATGCTTACAATATGGGTCGTATGATTTACTTCTTTGAAAAAGCATGTGGTGTAAGTGGATACTTATTAGGAGTTAATCCATTTAACCAACCAGGTGTAGAAGAATACAAAAAGAACATGTTTGCATTATTAGGTAAAAAAGGATTTGAAGCTTTAAGAGAAACTCTTTTAGCAAGACTTCAAAAATAATAAATTATAAAAAACAGTTAATGAAAGTTAAACTTTCATTAACTGTTTTTATTGTAATTTTTTCAATGAGTTGTGCTATAATAAGGGAAAAAGTTTCATTATTTAAAAGAAGGGAAATGAAATGGACGGCGAACAAAGAAGAAAAAAAATACTTAAGGTTTTAAGTGAAAATACGAAACCTATTAGTGCAACATTTTTGGCAAAGAAGTTGGAAGTTAGTAGACAGGTAATCGTACAGGACGTGGCATTATTACGTGCACAAGGATGCAACGTATTGGCTACAGCAAGGGGATATATTTTAAATAAAGAAGTAAATGCAATGTGTCAACGTGTTGTACTTGTTAAACACGATAAAGAACATAGTGAAGAAGAACTTAATATTATTATTGATAACGGCGGAAGAGTAAGAAATGTTATCGTTATACATCCCGTTTATGGAGAAGTAGTAGCAGATTTAATGCTACGTACAAGGAGGGATATTAAACAGTTTGTAACTAAGTTAGAGCAAAGTGAGGCTATGCCGCTATTGAAATTAACAGATGGTACACATATGCATACGATAGAAGCATCTAATGAAGAGGAATTAGATATTATAGAGGCAGAATTAAGAGAACATGGATTCCTTATAAGTAACACATAAGAAGCAAGGAAGATGTAATGATAATAAGAGTTTAAGTAGTCTACATGGCAAAGAGTGCTTTGAACTCTTATTTTTTATGGATTAAATGGTTTGACTAGTGTCATGACACATGTTATTATGTATACAAAATTAAATAAAGGAGAGACCAATATGAATGATAAAAATAAATGGCGTATATATGGTAAAAAATTTATAAATCGCTATTTAATAGATGGTTTAAGTGGAATGGCTTTAGGTCTATTTTCCACCCTATTAATAGGAACAATTATTAAACAAATAGGATCATTTATGCCTAATGTTTGGTTTGGGCAATTTTTAATCCAGCTAGGACAAATTGCCACGGTATTAACAGGTGTAGGTATAGCGGTAGGTGTAGCCCATAATTTAGGTGTAAGTAAACTTGTATTATATTCAAGTGTATTAAATGGTGTAATCGGTGCTTATGCAACTAAAATATTAGCTGGGACATTTATTACTGAAAATGGTATTTTATTTAGTGGCCCAGGAGATCCTTTAGGTGCTTTTATAGCAGCTGTTATAGGTGTAGAAATTGGAAGACTTGTAGCAGGAAAAACAAAATTAGATATATTATTAACGCCAGCAGTCACTATTGTAGCAGGAAGTTTAGTAGCCCTTTTGATAGGATCAAGTCTTGCAAAATTTACAACATTATTAGGCGCATTTATTGAACATTCTACAGAACTTCAACCATTTTTAATGGGAATTGTTATATCAGTAGCAATGGGTATATTTTTAACATTACCAATTAGTTCGGCAGCTATTGGTGTTATCTTAGGTTTATCAGGAATAGCGGCAGGGGCAGCTACAGCAGGATGCTGTGCACAAATGGTGGGATTTGCAGTGATGAGTTATAGAGAAAATAAGGTAAATGGCCTTATTGCACAAGGACTAGGAACATCTATGTTGCAAATGCCTAATATCGTTAAAAATCCTAAAGTATGGCTTCCACCTATATTAGCTAGTGCGGTTACAGGTCCTTTATCAACTGTTGTATTTAAATTACAAAATGTACCAGCTGGCTCGGGGATGGGAACTTCAGGTTTAGTAGGACCTCTGTTGATGTGGCAAACGATGATTGAGCAAGGAGCCAACGGTACTGTGTTATTTATACAAATAGCAGTTATCTGCTTTATATTGCCAGGTGTATTAACTTGGGCTTTTGCATTAATGTTTCGATCACTTAAGTGGATTAAAGAAGGAGATTTACAACTTGATTTATAGTAAATAAATTGTCTAATCGTTATCTTAAGTGATTATAGATAAGATTTATTAGATTTATAATACCTCCAGAGACAATATTTCATACCAGAAGAAATAGTATCTGCCATGCGCATAACTAAAGAGAGCCTGGTATTTTGAAGTACAACCATATTCATGAGGCTACTAAAGTTAACGATGCCTGTGATATGCAAATGTCCTACTGGAGGTAATTCTTTTTTTACACCAGCGCCTGGTGTGATAGAACCTTCACCAATAGTAATACATCCTACATTGTTAGTAGCGCCTAAACAGGCATCAATAGCTAAAACAAGTGCGTTACGATGTTCTTCTAAAATAGTATTTAATGTTTCTTCGAGATTTTTGGCATGTACAGGCTCATCTAAAGTGCCGTACAATGTAACCTTTTCTTCTCTTAAGTCTTTTAATTTATAGCCTACTAACGGACCTAGGCTATCACCAGTTGCACGGTCTGTACCAATACAAACAATAACAAGTTCATCATTATGATAAGGCAGATAAGTTGTAAGATAACTGTGAAGTTCATTACAAAAGGTGCTGAAATGATTTGATTCATTGATATTGATGTATAGGGGAGAGGCTTTATTACTCCATTCAGGGTTCATACGTTTATCACCACTTTCCTAATTTGTTGTTATAGTTTGCCACTTTTTTTAGGATTTATTTCTTATTTTCAATAGAATTTATTTAGGAATCTGCTAAGGTAAGTAAAATCAAGGATTTGTACATTAAAGTTTTACAGCTGAATATATTTTTAAAGTATATAAATTTTGAATTTCTATAAAAACAATCCTTAAAAATATAAAATCCGTATAAAAAATATGAGTAAAGTAATATAGTAACAATAAATGGTAAAAAAAGTAAAAACAGTACTTAATATGCAAATAAAAAAACTGATATGTTCGACATAAAGGATTAAAAAATTTATTCCCCTTGTAGTATCCTTTAGGAAATGGATAAAATGGATAATAATGGAAGGGGAATACTTATGGGGAAAATATCTTATAGACCTAGTAAAGGCCAATCTAATAAGAGTAATAAAAATACTAAGATTACAAATTTATATGATAATAGTGGACAAGATGTCAGTACTCAAAATATAAGTGAGGAGATTAAAACTGATGAACTAGTAGAAGAACACAACCAGGAAAATGATTTTAACCAAGAAGATATTTTAGAGCAAACCACTGAAGATGAAGTAGCTATTACATCATTCAGTCAGTATAATGAAATTACAGAAACAATAGGTGATATAGAAGTAAAAAGTACTAGAGAAGTTCCTAATAAAAGTAGACAGGAAAAAAAGAAATTAGATAATGTCAAGATGATTGGTGATATGGACTGTGAATTTCATATTTACATGGAAGATTATGTTTACACATACATTTATCAATATGCTTATTCTGATTTATCTAAAGAAAGTGCTGCAATTCTTATAGGTGAAGTATATTTAGATAGTAAAGAGGCCATGATTACAGGGATGATTCCAGTAGATGTAAATAAGCTTACAGATGGTAGTGAATGGATTAACTTAGAAGTTGTTAATGAAATAGAAGAAAAGAGAAAAGAGTATTTTGCAGACCAAGATATTATTGGATGGTTACATATGCAGCCTGGCTATGGCACAATGTTGACTATGAAAGAACTTAGAGAACATAGAAGTGTATTTGAAGGTACAGGTAGTGTATTTATGCTTGTTGATGCACTAAATAAAGTGGAAACTGTATATGTTTATGAAGATGAAGAACTCAAAGAACAAAGTGGATACTGCATGTATTATGAACCTAACGAACCTATGCAAAAATATATGGTAGAGCATCCTTTTGCAAAGAAAGAAACAGAAGAAATTAAGGATACTGTAGTTAATCAATTTAGAGAAATAGGAAAGATTCGCAAGGAGGAATACCTTCAAAAGAAAAATACAAGTTTTACAATTATGGCAGTAGCCATTGCTTTAGTAGCTCTAACCGGTATTATTGTAAGAATGAATGATGCAAAGGGGTTAGGTAGTAATCAGATAACAGCCGTTATGTCAAACAGCGTTAATGATGTAAGTGATAAGGAAGGTTCAAATAATCAGCAAACTGCAGTTAATAATACATTAGGTAAAGAAATAGGTACTGTAACAGATGAAATTCAAATAAGTAGTGATGTTAGTAATGTAGATGAAACAAATACAAGTAACACTGATGAAGAGAGTGTGCCAACTATTACAGGAGAAGAAATAGTAGGAGAAGATGATAAGCAGGATGAAGTAACTTTGGATACAAATAAAGTAGATGAAGCAAGTAATGCAGATCAAACTAGTAAAGAAGAAAAATCATCATCAGCAGAAGAGGAATATGATATTTATGTGGTTAAACAAGGTGATACATTAGCTAATATTAGTTATGATAAATATGGTAATGCTAAAAAGTCATTAGAGATTGCTAAGCTTAATGGATTAGATAGTACCAATAATATTTATGTTGGGCAAGAATTAAAAATGCCTAAAAAATAAACAAAAAATTTGAAAAACGAACAATTAAACTGTACAAATCATTTAAAAAAAGTGTATTATAAGAGGAGAAATAGTCTAAATTAGGAGGTATCACAGTGAACAATCGACCACTTAAGTGTTTGTTTGTATCCACAGAAGTAGTACCTTATGCTAAAACAGGTGGTTTGGCAGATGTTATAGGCGCATTACCTAAGAAATTACGTGAAAGAGGGATAGATGCTAGAGTAGTAATGCCTTATTATCAACGTATTAAGGGAAAATTTTTTGAACACGACGAACATTTTGTAACGAGTTATGATGTTTATTTAGGATGGCGAGTACAGGGTGTCGGCCTATATTTTGATGACAGCATTGTGCCTACCTATTTCTTAAAAAATGATACATATTTTTCAAGAGATGAATTGTATGGTTATCAAGATGATTATGAACGTTTTGCGTTCTTTTGTAAGGGTGTACTTGAAATGCTAAGGCATATTGATTTTATGCCAGACATTATACAGTGTAATGATTGGCAGACAGGCCCATTATGTTTGTTGCTTAAAGATATGTATAGTAGAGACATGTTCTTTTCTAAAATTAAGACAATCTATACAATACATAATTTAAAGTATCAAGGATTATTTGGAAGAGAGGCATTAGATGTTTTAGAACTCTCTAATGAATATATGAGTCCAGAACGTATAGAATACCATGGTGCTGTAAGTTATATGAAGGCAGGACTTATTTATTCAGATAAGATTACAACAGTAAGTCCAACTTATGCTGAAGAGATTAAAACATATGAATATGGTTGTGGCTTAGATCGATTATTAGGCGAAAAGTTATATTATAAAATAGAGGGGATATTAAATGGAATAGATTATAATATTTATAATCCACAAACAGATCCTCATATTTACACAAATTATAATATAGATACATTAGAAATGAAGAAGGAAAATAAATTTGCCTTTCAAAGAGCCTATGGCTTAGAAGAAAAAGACTGTATGATGATAGGTGTTGTTTCAAGAATTACAGATCAAAAAGGTTTTGATTTAATGAAACAGCAAGTATATGAGGCTTGGGTAATGGATAAAATCATGGAATTGGATGTTCAGTTTGTAATATTAGGAACAGGAGAGAAAGAGTATGAAGATATGTTTAGATACTTTGCTAATAAGTACAAAAAGCGTGTCTGTGCTTTTCTAACGTTTAATGAACCATTAGCTCAAAAGATTTATGCAAGTAGTGATATTTTTTTAATGCCATCGTTATTTGAACCGTGTGGTTTAGGACAACTCATAGCAATGCGCTATGGAACTGTACCAATTGTAAGAAAAACAGGTGGATTAAAGGATACAGTAATTCACTATAATCAAGAAAGTAAAGAAGGTACAGGCTTTGAGTTTGAAGACTGCTCAGGTTACTGGATGTATAAAAAAATTGAGGAAGCATATAATTATTACAATACTGAAGGACAAGAGGCCTTTAGACAAATGCAGTATAATGGAATGAAAAAAGGATTCTCTTGGGATGACGCTGCAAGAAAATATGAAAAAGTATATAGAGCACTTGTACGTTAAAATATAAATGTTTATAAAAGAACTACTAAGCATGGTAAGCTAGGTAGTTCTTTTTGTTATTATAGATGTGAAGACGGTTATTATGAAGATAAGAGAGCAAGAGACATATTACACTTTTACTTTGAATTAATAATAGAGTAGTGTATGATAAAAGCATAAGCAGTACTTAGAGGAGGAAAGAAAATGGCTAATAAATTGAAAAAAGAACATATTAGGCCTACCACTTTAATTTTGGTAATTGTTATATTAGGCATACTTGTATATGGAGCAGTAAATATGTTTGATGTTTTTTCATTAACAGGCAGTGCAATTAACTTAAGTGAAGCTAAAGAAATTATAAAATTAGATATAAAAG
This sequence comes from Cellulosilyticum ruminicola JCM 14822, assembly GCF_001311925.1. Lineage (GTDB taxonomy): Bacteria > Bacillota > Clostridia > Lachnospirales > Cellulosilyticaceae > Cellulosilyticum > Cellulosilyticum ruminicola. Next base: position 3,767 of record NZ_BBCG01000040.1, on the reverse strand, counting down.
ATAATGATTATATAGGATTAAATGATAAACAGATTATTAAAGTTAATAGAGATGGAATTAAAGCGTATGATTTAGATGGATATGAAGTTTGGTCGGATACACTTAGTGTGAATAATTATGTTGTAAAGCAAAGAGAACCATATATAGCAGTAGGTAGCAAGGAGGAAGGTAAGAAAATTTCTTTGTTTAATACAAAGGGAAAAGTAATAGATATTACATTAGATAATCCAGTTATATATTTCTCTGTAAATGAAAAAGGTGGCATTAGTGTTATCCAGAAATTAAATAGTGGGAATATGGTAGCAGCCTATGATGTAAATGGAAAATATTTAGGTGGTATGATTAGTTATACAAGTAATGAGGGATATCCTACATCTGTAGAGCTTTCAGCAGACAACAAGTTGTTACTTGTAACTTATGTAAAAACTGATGAGCCAATTCTTACATCTTCTATACGTGCCATTGCTATGGAAGAAGTAGAGGGTAAAGAAGGTGAAGGTGTCAAATATGGTATTCTTGAAAGAGGAAATCTCATCTATGAGGTAGAGTTTATAAGAGATAATATATGGGTAAGCATTGGTGATCAAAAAATGACTTGGTATGATATGAACGGTAATGAAATTAAAAGCATTGCGAATATAAATTCTATTTTTAGACCATATTTATATAAACAAAGTAAATACGGTAACGGCTTCTTTCCTATTGTCTCAAGTGATTATCCAGAATCAAGTATTATTAAACGTAAGGATAAATTAACATTTTGGAATGCACAAGGGACAAAAGATTTTGAAACAGAATTACAAATGGCAGCAAATTATTTATATACAGATGAAAGAGGTGTTGTAATAGGTTCAAACAATCAATTTATAGGGTATAACAAAATGGGAAGCCAAACATTTGCTTATAAGAGTACAGTAGACGTAAATAAAGTATTTTATTTATCTGAGATGAGAAAAGGTATTGCAGTAAGTAAAGAAAACGTAATACTATTAACACCAAAAAGGATGGTGAAATAAATGTTAGATTTGATTATTTTAGGAGTGCTACTTATATTTGCATTTGTAGGTATGCATAGAGGATTAATAGATGAAATAGTAACTTTATTAGGTTCATTAGGTGCGCTTATATTATCATTTATTGTGTATCCATTAATTAATATAATCCTAAAGCTTACGCCTTTATATACATATATTAACGAATGGGTAAGAGAAAAGGTAGTAACTATTCAGTTTGGAAATGGTGTGCAATCACAGGGGCAAGCAATTGTACGAAACTTTACATGGCTACCAGATTTTATGAGTGAGACACTTGTAAAAAATAATAATCCAGAAGTATATAAGGCTTTAGGTGCTAATAATATAATAGATTATGTAAGTATTTCAATAACAAATATTATTATGTCCATGTTAGCACTACTTATTACTTGGCTTGTTTTAAAAGTAGTTTTAGTAGGAAGTGTACGCATTATTGGGAAATTTGTTGCGAAGTTACCAGTTATTTCAAGTCTTAATAAGGTAGGCGGTTTTGGAATCGGTATTATTAAAGGGCTACTTACATTCTGGGTAATTACATTAGTTGTACCATGTATTATAGCTATTCCTAGTTATGGAGGACTGGAAACACTCATAGAAGGAAGCGTATTGTTTAAATGGCTCTATGAAAACAACTTAGTATTATTAGTATTTCAACAAGTATTTTAGAATATAAAGACTAATATGTTTTTTTAGCTATCTGTAAGTTTTACAGGTAGCTTTTTTGTATAAAGAGCTTTCTGATAGAAAAGATAAATTGTATCGGAATAATAAGGGTATAACGATACAATTGAAATGTATGGGTGCAAAGCATAAGTAAAAGAATAGCTGAGTTAAATCTATTTATTTTTAAAATAACACATGTTAATATATGATTAATTTCTAGGAAAAATAGATGAATTGTACCGGTACAAATATAAGGAGCATATTTGATGAGTGAGAGATTACAATTAAATAAAAATTTAGCACAGATGTTAAAAGGCGGCGTTATTATGGATGTAGTTAATCCACAAGAGGCTATAATTGCAGAAAAAGCAGGAGCAGTAGCTGTTATGGCATTAGAAAGAGTGCCATCAGATATACGAAAGCAAGGTGGAGTGGCAAGAATGTCTGATCCTAAAATGATTAAAGAAATTCAGGAAGCAGTCAGTATTCCAGTAATGGCTAAGGTACGTATAGGACATTTTGTAGAAGCACAGATTCTAGAAGCATTAGAAATTGATTATATAGATGAGAGTGAAGTGCTAACACCAGCAGATGAAGATTATCATATCAATAAACATAATTTTAAAGTACCTTATGTGTGTGGTGCACGTAATTTAGGAGAAGCATTAAGACGTATAGGAGAAGGTGCGGCGATGATTCGTACAAAAGGAGAAGCAGGTACTGGAAATGTAGTAGAAGCCGTAAGACATATGCGTACAATGAATAAAGAAATTGCAAAAGTAGTAGGAGCAAATGATGAGGAACTTATGACAATAGCCAAAGAATTAGGTGCACCATATGAACTTATTCGCTATGTAAAAGAAAATGGTAAATTACCGGTTGTGAATTTTGCGGCAGGAGGAATAGCTACACCAGCAGATGCAGCGCTTATGATGCAATTGGGAGCAGATGGTGTGTTTGTAGGTTCAGGTATATTTAAATCTTCAGATCCAGAAGCAAGAGCAAAGGCAATAGTAAAGGCAACAACTTATTATAAGGACGCCGATGTATTAGCAGAAGTATCAGCAGGATTAGGAGATGCAATGACATCTATAGATATTCGTCAACTAGATGAAAAGCAGCTTTATGCTACAAGAGGGTGGTAAGATGAAAACGATAGGTGTTTTAGGTCTACAAGGCGGTGTAGCAGAACATTTAACAATGTTAAATGAGATAGATAATATAAACGCGATTAAAGTTAATTATTTATCAGAATTAGATAAAATAGATGGGCTTATTATTCCAGGGGGGGAAAGTACTACGCTTGGTAAATTACTAAGAAGCTTCAATATGTTAGAACCTTTAAAACAGATGATTAAGCAGGGGCTTCCAACTTGGGGGACATGTGCGGGAATGATTTTGCTCTCAAAGAACATTGAAGGGGAATCAAAATGCTATTTAGGTACAATGGATATTAGTGTAAAAAGAAATGCCTATGGTAGACAATTAGGAAGCTTTCAAGTAGAAAGAGATATAGATAAGATGAAAATAGAAAGATTTCCATTAATTTTTATACGGGCACCCTATGTTATAGGGACAGGAAAAGATGTAGATATCATATTAAAAGAACAGAATGAAATCGTAGCTTGTAGACAAGCGAATATGTTAGCAACATCTTTCCATCCTGAGCTTACGAATGATAAAAGGGTTCATGAATATTTTATAAAAGAGCTTGTTAATTAGGTTAATCATGATATGACAAGATATAAGAAACATAAAAGGTAGAGAGTGTACAGTGAAATTATAGTTGTATATAAGGTATATAAGGGCTTAATGGAGAAGGTCAAAATGATAATTCGGGATTACTTCTTATTAAGTCTTTTATATAGTGTTTAAAAATAAGAAATGCATAAGAAAGGGAGCAAGTTAAAAAATAGATAATAAATAGAAATGAATAAGTAATGAAAAAGTACGCATAATAAGAAAGTAAAATAATAAAAGAAAAAAATTAAAAAAAGTTGAAAAAACTGTTGACGTATAACTATTCATAGTGTAATATTATACAAGTCAGCGGCGGACAAAGCAGCTAAC
>NZ_BBCG01000039.1 GCF_001311925.1 Cellulosilyticum ruminicola JCM 14822 | reverse complement strand
CAGATGTCTATCAACCTATTGTTCTAGGTGACAAAGGATATATAGGTAATCATATTGCCCAAGAACTAAAAAATGAGAAAAATATGACCTTGCTAGCTTTAAAAGAAAACCCTTACCCAAAAGATTTAAGCAACTGGATCAGTAAGCATCGAAGACGTATAGAAACTACATTCTGGCAGCTAGCAGAACAATTCCATATCAATGAGGTATTAGCCAATTCAATGAGTGGCTTATTGGACGAAATCTATTAATATTATACAGTGAGTGCAATAGGCCTAATTATATTAATATATCAATACAAGATAGATAAAGAAAAATTTAAGATAAGAGGAATTAAGTCATTAGTAGTGATGGGACTACTCCTGTTAATGGGAGAAGTATGCATGAATAATAAATTATTAAAACAAATAAAGATAGAGAAAGATACACTTGTTGTAAACGATAATTATATCAATAACGGTTTTGTATTAACACTAATTAATGAAATTAATAACATAAAGGTTAAAAAAACACATGGATATACTAAAGAGGTAATACAAGAACTTATAGAGCCATATTTAAATAATGATAAATGTAATAAAATACAGCCTAATATTATTATGATAATGTGTGAAGCATTATATGATATAAATGATATAGCAGAGACAAAATTATCTGAAGATCCATTGGCACAGATAAAAAGTTATTCATCAGAGTATACAGGAGGAAAGTTAGGAGTTTCTGTATTTGGAGGAACTACTGCACAAACGGAGTATGAAGTTTTAACAGGGAATATGGTTGATTTTACTGGTAGTCAAAATATTGCTTAGATGAATTACATAAGACAAGGTCAAGAATCTGTGGTAGGTATATTAAAGGAAAATGGATATAGTACAATAGCTATACATCCATACCAAAAGACATTTTATTCACGAAATATGGCATATAATAAGTTAGGTTTTAATAAATTTGTTACAGAAGAATCATTTGTTGATGTAACTAGACCTAGAGCATATATATATATCAGATTTAGATGATATGAAGAAGGTTATTGAGGAATATGAAAATAATAAACAAAATGGACCTGTTTTTATACATACTGTTACAATGGAAAATCATATGCCTTATGATGATGGATATAAAATGAATAATATTACTGTAAACAATGATAAAGTAAGTGAAGAAAGTAAAAATTTATTAGAAACATACGCAAATAGTGTAAAGAATACAGATAAAAGTATTAAATATCTAATAGATTATTTTAGTAAGATAGAAAAACCAACTATTATAGTAGTATATGGAGATCATGCACCAGCATTAGGTGATGATTATAAGGTGTATAGAGAGTTAGGATATATTAGTCAGGGTGATACATTATCTATAGAAGACTATATGAAATTATACCAAACACCATTTATGATATGGAATAATTACGATTTAGAACATAAAAGATATGAGATAATAGATGCTTCATATTTAGGTTCACTAGTGTTAGATTATGCGGGAATTAATAGTGGCAGTTACATTTATTAGACCAAATGCAGCAAATTAAAGTTTATAATGAAGCATATTTGATAGAAGGAAATGGAACAGTAACAAATCGAAAGAATGAACTTATCAATAATGTATTAGATAACTTATGGTTATTACAGTATGATAGATCATTTGGCGAAAACTATAGGGCTGAATTAGAACATAAAGAAAATAAGAATTAACATATAAAGCATCATATAGAGCAGGTCATTAAATAGACTTATTTTATATGATGTTTTTAATTAAAAGCTTGTATTATATGGTTTGTTTGATTAAGAAGATAAGTATAAAATGGAAAGATTAGAGATGGGAAGATTGAGGTGATAAAATGATAACGATAGTAATACCAAATTATAATGGTAATAACTATCTAAAACAGTGTATAGATAGCATATATACTCAAACTTATAATGACTATGAATTAATCATTATAGATAATGCATCTACTGATGGTAGTTATGAATGGGTAAAACAATATAATGATATTAACTATAAAAGATTAGATAGAAACTATGGTTTTAGTCGAGCTGTAAATGAAGGTATTAAGTTAGCAAAAGGTGAATATGTATTATTGCTTAATAATGATACAAAACTGTGTCAGAACTTTTTAGAAGAAATGCTTAAGGTGATTGAAGGTAATCCACGAATATTTGGTGTAAGTAGTAAAATGATACAGTATCATAAAAAGAGTTTAATAGATGATGCAGGAGATGAATATACAGTTATAGGATGGCCATATAAACGTGGAGATGGAAGAAGTATAAACGAGTTTAAAAAAGAAGAAAATATTTTTAGTGCATGTGCAGGAGCAGCATTATATCGTAAGAGAATTTTTGATCAGATAGGTTATTTTGATGAGAAGTTCTTTGCTTATATGGAAGATATAGATATAAGTTATCGTGCTAATATTTATGGTTATAAAAATGTATATGCACCAAGGGCTCAAGTATATCATATAGGAAGTGCAACTTCTGGAGGGATATATAGTGAGTTTAAATTAAATATTTCAGCACGTAATAGTATTTATGTACCATATAAAAATATGCCATTATTACAGCTTATTATTAATTTACCTTGTCTAGTAGCAGGAATGCTTGTAAAACAAAGGGTATTTGCAAGAAAAGGATATGGACAAGCGTATAAGGATGGTTTAATAGAGGGTATTAAGACATTAAAAAATATTGAAAAAGTGCCTTTTAAATTAAAACATATACCTAATTATATATATATAGAATGGTTATTAATAAAAAATACTTTTAGATATTTTATGTTGAAGTTAAAATAATACATAGGTAATTAGATATTAATGAGGAGGGAAGGAATAATGAAAATACTTATAACAGGTGCAAATGGACAATTAGGTCTAGAACTTCAAAAACAATTAGCAACAAGTAGTGAAGAACTTCAGGTAGTTTCAACAGATTATTTAGATTTAGATATTACTAGTTTAAATCAAGTAAAAGCGAAACTTCTATATGTGAAACCAGATGTAGTTATTAACTGTGCTGCACATACAGCAGTTGATAAATGTGAAGAGGATATTGAAAACGCCTATAAAATTAATGCCATAGGACCTAAAAATCTCGCTATAGCATGTGATATGATTGGTGCAAAACTTGTACAAGTTTCTACAGATTATGTTTTTAATGGTGATGTACCAGGGGCTAGACGTGAGGATGATGTGACAGGACCACAAAGCATTTATGGGACAAGTAAATTACTTGGTGAAGAGTATGTAAAAACATTTTGTAAGAAACACTTCATCATTCGTACAGCTTGGCTTTATGGTGAAGGTAATAACTTCGTACGTACAATGCTTAAACTTGCTGAAACAAACAAAGAACTTAATGTAGTAGGTGATCAATTTGGTTCACCAACTTCAACGGTAGATTTAGCAAAGGCTATTATTGATTTAATGCAAACAGAGTACTATGGTACATTCCATGGTACATGTGAAGGAGAATGTTCTTGGTACGACTTTGCTTGCAAAATTTTTGAAATTAGAGGCATTGATATTAAGGTGAATAAAGTAACAAGTGAACAATTCGTAAGACCAGCGAAACGGCCTAAGTTTAGTGTACTTGATAACTTTATGCTAAGATTATATGGATTAAATAGCTTTAGAAATTGGGAAGAAGCTTTAAAAGAATATTTAGCTTAATTGAGTTAAGAAGAAATATCCTTAGATGAGTAAAGATACTTATTTAAGGGTATTTTTTGTACGCAATATATTACATTTAAAATTTGAAAAAAGTATCATAATATATCTAGATATAAAAATATAAGGAGGAGAGTATGAAGAGAAGAAATCGATTAATTTTAAGTTTAGTGGGAAGTATCATAGCAACAACTACAATGAATCCTAGTATTATAGTACCTGAGATATATGCCGCTAATATTGCTGTACCAACTATTAATCAAGCAGCATATAAAGATGATGCTGTGGCATTACAATGGGATATACCTATTAATGATACAAGTATTTTTGCCAGAGAAGACTTTGAACAACTTGGATTGGATTTACCTAATAATAATGAGATGACAGGCGTAAGATGGTATGGAAATATGTATGCTGTTGATGAGTATGGACATCAAAGAGATAATAATGATGCTGTAAGAAATTCATTAAAGATTATTAATGGTGTAGGATATGGAGGGACTAAAGGGGCTAAGGCTACAAAGACAGCACCTAATAATGGATGGTCTGGTAACTGGTATGACTATAAATCATCACCTAATGGACAATCAGACAGTTCTTATTATTATATTAACGACTACAAGCAACTTAAGGTAGGAAAACCTGCAATTGTTAGATTAAAAGCTAAAGGGTATGGAAATTTAGGAGTTGGTATATGTAGTAACTGGTCTGGAAATACCTATAAGTCTAGCGATTATACTTGGGCAGAAACATTGTCTCCAGAGGAATTGAAAGCTAGATTGATGGAAAAGAAGAAAATTAAAATTAACAATTCTAAGGAACAACCATACGATAGATTACATGTAACAACAGCAGAGTGTAAAAACTATACTTATGATTTTTATTTAAGTGTAGGTTCTGTAGAGAAAATAGATAATCAATGGTATTTCGTCCCTAATGAATGGCATGGTGCATGGTATGACTGTGTTAAACCAGGGCAAATATGTACAGGTGAAAATAGGGCTAATACAGGAATTGTTGCAGGCAAAGCAATAGACTTATTAGATATTAGTGAGGGGACATATGCTAATACCGATATTTCAACAGATGATTGGAAGAACTATTCATTTAATATTAGCATTTCAAATCGCAAGGAAATTATTGATACAGGATGTTACTTTGAAATATTACATAGCTTTTGGACACCATCTGAGTTATGCATAGATGATGTTACAATAGCCTATGCTCCTCTTTCTCGAGTATATAGAGATGGTAATCTTATAACACAAGATTATACCGCTGAATATAAGGATTCAGAAGCTGTTGATCAAGCGAGTCCAAATGCGCCAACTAATATGGAGGTTAAGTATGTTCAAGGCAGTGTTAATTTATCATGGGATGCTGTAGTGGATAATGGAACAAACCATACATACACTATCACTAGCGTAGATGAACAAGGCGTAGAATCAAATAAAAGCTTAGAAAAAGTAGTTAATGTAGCTAAGGGAATAGATCATTATGAAATATATGAAGATGGTAAACTTATAACTACTACAAATGGTACAAGCTGTACATTAGTAGATAGTGTTAATCTTAATAAACTATCTGTTATAGCTGTAGATAGGGCTGGTAATAAATCTGATATAACTACATTAGAAAAAGATGAGATATTGCCAACAGTGACACACAAGCTTAATACAGAAGACTGGATAAAAGATAGTCTAACAATTACAGTGCATGCGACAGATGAGGGCGTGGGCGTAAGAAATATTACAACACCTGATGGCAAAGTAATAGCTGGAGATACAGCTACTTTCGTGGTAAAAGAAAATGGCAAGTATACTTTTAAAGCATCAGATTTAGCAGGGAACATTGCAACATATGAGGTGGAAATTAGTAAGATAGATAAAAATGCACCTACTAAACCAGGTTTAGAAAAAGAAAAGGACGCAGTTAAGTTAACTCCAGGTACTGATAATGAATCAGGAATTAAAGCACATAAATATCATTTAAATCAAGGTGAATGGAAAGACTGGAATAGTGACTTGAATCTTAAGTCATTAGAAGATGGTATATATATACTTGAAGTAAAAGCAATAGATAATGTAGGTAATGAAAGTGAAAGTGCAACGTTAGACTTTAAGATTACTTATAAACAAGTTCAAGAAGCGATTGAAGCAGTAGATAAAGCAGAAGATACTTTTGAATTAGAGGATTATGAACATGCTAGAGAGTTGGTTGATCCATTAGATGAAAGTGATATTAAAAAAGAATTAACACAACGTCTAGATATGATGAAAGAAATTCTTGATGAAGAAATATTAATGAAAGAGCTCAAAGAAATTAAAAAAGGTGTTTCAGATGATAGCATTAGTGAGGAAGAATTTGATGCATTAGTAGAACGTTTTGAAATCGCTAAAGAAAAGGTTCAACATGTTTCAGACCGTACTACTAAAAAACGTATGCAAAAGTTAGTAGATGAAATAGAAGCAATTATAGCAGCTAAGAAACATCACTTAACTGAAAATACATTTAAGCTTACTGCTGTGCCACAAATTGAAGAAAATAATGTAGCATTAGATTGGAACACAAATATTAATTTATTAGATTATACATATCGTATTTTTGCAAGCCATAATGGCAGTGAAGTACAAAGCATTCCAGCCAAAGAGGAAGTAAAAGTATTAGAAATATATCCAGGCAAATCTTATTTACCACAATGGATTAATAGCTACGATACAGTAGGTAAGCTTACATGTGATGCTATAAGCATTGAGAAGTTTAATGCAAATCCAGAAGTGGCATGGGACTATGATGTGGTTGTATTAGGTTTTGCAGATTCATATAACCATAAAGATTTAATAGAAACAAGTGCTAATGAACTTAAAACGTATATAGAATCTGGTAAGAGTGTATTATTTAGTCATAATACATTAAGTGGTTATTATCCTAGACCATATTTAAATTCTTTAGCTTCATATTTAAATTTACAAACAACAGGTAATGATAAGACAAGGATAGTTTCACAGGCTTATATTGCACAAAATGGGGGACTTGTAAATTATCCTTATGCAGTAGGTAAATTAAATGAAGAAGTTACTGTTCCTACAACACATTCTTATGAAATTCCATCAGGAGATGTATGGGTGAAATTAGGCGGTAACAATCAATTCTATTTAACAACATGGAATAACTGTGCAATGATTCAAGCAGGACATACACCTAAAACAACTAATGAAGCTGAGCAAAAATTATTATTAAACACATTATATTATTTAGGTCAGATTACAGAGAATACAACTCGAATTGATTATATGGGTCAAGATATAGATGCACCTACTACTCCAGAAATGTCAGAGATTCAAACAGAAACAAAGGATGGTAAATTAAGATTCGATTTAGCAAGTGAAGATCAAGGTACAAACTATAGTTATTATGTAGAAGCAACATGTCTTAAAGACCAAAGTAAGATTCAATCAACTACAGCATCAGCACTTATGCTATCTGGATTAGAAGGTTATTCAATCGTTATTGATGAAGCAGAAAATACAGTTCCAGATGATGAAATAGAAGTAACTAATAACAACTATGAAACAGATGTAGATTTTTCTAAACCATTTTATGTGCATATTAAAGCGATAGATAAAGCAGGAAATAGTTCAGAAGTTAAACATTATTACTATACAGATACGATTGCACCAACGACTCCTAGCTTTAAGGTAGAAAATGATAAATTAATACTTGTACCAGGTGAAGATTATGGATTTGGTATAGCAAATCACTTATATAGCATTAACGGTGAAGAATGGAAAGAATGGAATGATAATATTAATTTATTAGAGCTTGAAGATGGCACATATACATTCTCTGTAAAAGCAGTAGATAAAGCACAACATGAGAGTGAAGTATACACATATACAGCTAATGTTTCTTATCATCAAGATGCAGTAAATGCATTACTTGAAAAGTTACAAGCATGCAAAGAAATATTTGAAGACTATAGCATTACACAAACGCAATTTGAAGAGACACTTGCTGAATTTGAAACATTACAAGAAGAAGTAAGTCAAATTGAAGACAAAGAGAATGTATTAGCTAATATTATTTCAGAGATTAAAGTAACTTTAAAACAAAGAGAAGAAGATGCTGAAGCAAGTGGTACAAAGGCAGTACATTATGTACGTTTAGCAGAGAGATATCAAACAGAAAGTTATATAGAAAAAGCTAAAAGCTATGTAGAAAATCTCATTGCATCTATATTCAAAAGTGACTTATTAAAGCATTTAGAAGAACTTATGGAAAGCCTTATGGGAGAAGAATCTGTAGCAGCTGAAACAGAAGGAATATATGATGTAAACGTAGTAAATACTGAGGAAACAGCAACAATAAGTGAAGTACAAGAAAGTGCTGAAATACAGAGTGCCGAAGAACAAGTAGAAGATACAGCTGAAATTCAACCAGAAAAAAGTGCAACAGTAGATATAGACATTAATAGTGAAGAAGCAGTGGATGAAATAAAATAGTAAGGAACGCAATAACTTTATAGTTAGAGTGTGTATAAAAGAGAAGAGATAGCTTAGTAGCAACTTAGAGTGTTGTGAAAGGTTTATCTCTTTTTTATGCATGTTATGTCCAAATAGTAATAAATGACCTAAGAGAAAAATAAAAATATTAAGGGACAGTATAGCAAACGGTTTATAAAAGAAAGGAGAAGCAATATGATGAAACCAAAAGCGAATCATTTTAAGTTAACATTAAATTCTATAGAGGATACGAAATCCATCGCTTTAAGTTGGCAAAAGCCTAATGAAGAAAGTAACTATATTTATAAGATATATAGTAGAAATACAAGTAAAGATACTCAGTTTAAAGAATTAAGACAATACAAAATGCGTGTATTAGAGATCTATCCTAAGGAAGCCCAGCTTAAGTATTGGGTGAAAGAGTATGGTTTGGGCCAGATAGAATGTTTTTCTATGCCAATAGAGGCTTTTAATAGAATTCCGGAAGAAGCTTGGAATTATGATGTTATAGTTTTTGGTTTTGCAGACACGAATAAGGGTAAAGACTTAAATGAAAAGAGTGCAAAGGTGGTAGCGGAGTATATTAAGGCAGGAAAAGGCGTTCTTTTTGGGCATGATACGGTAACGGCATCTAAGAAATACTTTAAACTTTTTGCAGAAGACCTTAATCTAAAACTGGAAGAACAAGGGGATAGGCAGCTTTCTTGGTGCAGTAGAATTTGTGTGAATAAAAAGGGAGCATTAACCTCTTCACCTTATGAACTGGGGAAAGTGAATACAAAATATGGTATTCCAACTTCTCATAGTTATTTTCAATATCCAGCTGGAGAGGTTTGGATGAAGTTTGAATCTGATCAGAGTCCGTATTTAACTACATGGAAGAACTGTGCCCTTATTCAAATGGGACATAGTGACGGTAAGCCAACTAACGAAGAACAAAAGCTCCTTATTAATACGTTGATGTATCTTGTAAAAAATATAAGAACAGTTACCTATTTAAAAGAAGATGAAAAAGAAAAACAGAAGCTTGAAATTGATGGTTTAAAAATAGATTTAGATACGAAGCAAATTCAATTTGATATTAAACATATAGAAACTAAAAGCCAGTATGAATATTATGTACAGGCAATAGATTTGGAAAAGGGGAATAAATTGAATTCCAATATAGAAGCTGTGCAGATGGAGAAGAAGTTAAAAGGGTATGCAATAACTATAGATGATCAGCCTTATACTGTACCGAAGCAAGAGAAGACTTGTAAGGTAAATCATTATGAAGGCACATTAAGTAAGCTGGAATCAAGATATATTCATATTAGTGCTATTTATACAAATGGAAGTACATCAGAAGCTTTACATTATTTAATACCAGCTGCATATTATTTAAAGTAAAATAAAAAGAAAAAGTTCACTAAGAATTTGGATTTTAGTGAACTTTTTGTATGTCTGTAGAAAGGAATAGTATATAATAATACATGGTGATGCTATGGGAAAAATAGATATAAGCATTGTAATTCCAAATTATAATGGAGAAAAATATTTGAAGCCATGTTTAGAAAGCATCTATGTACAAGATTATCGAGATTATGAAATAATAATTATAGATAATGATTCTACAGATAGTGATTATAAATGGCTTAAAGATTATGGAGAGATTAAATTTAAACGCCTAGATCAAAATTATGGTTTTAGCAGGGCTGTTAATGAAGGGATTAAAATGGCTCAAGGGAAATATGTATTACTGCTCAATAATGATACAGCATTATGCCAAGGTTTCTTAAGTGAGATGCATAAAGTTATGGAGAAGGATAAAAAGATATTTAGCATAAGTAGTAAAATGATTCAGTACTATAATAGAAAGCTGATTGATGATGCAGGAGATGCATATACTATATTAGGCTGGGCATATAAGAGGGGAGATGGAAAATCAGTTAATCAATATATTAAACAAGAAAGAATCTTTAGTTCATGTGCTGGAGCAGCATTGTATCGTAAGGCTGTTTTTGAAGTAATAGGTTATTTTGATGAAATGTTTTTTGCCTATATGGAAGATGTAGATGTAAGTTATCGAGGGAATATATATGGATATAAAAATATATATTTACCAACGGCTAAAGTATATCATATAGGAAGTGCTACGAGTGGCAGTAGATATAATAGTTTTAAAGTAAAGCTAGCAGCGAGGAATAATATATATGTACCTTATAAAAATATGCCATTATTCCAGCTTATTATAAATGGTCCTTTTTTAGTGATTGGATATTTGATAAAGTTCTTATGGTTTAAGCAAAAAGGCTTTGGACAAGATTATATTAAAGGAATAAACGAAGCCTTCAAAGGGTTAAAGGATATAAAACGTACACCTTTTAAATTTAAGCACTTGAACCATTATATTTATATTGAATGGTTACTCATTAAAAATACATTTGATTATGCTATAGATAAAATGATACATAAAATGCTTAAAATAGATTATACAAAAGAGGAGAAAATAAATGGGTAAATTTAATTTTATAGAAACATCAATTAAAGATTTATATATCATAGAACCTACAGTGTTTGGTGATCACAGAGGATACTTTATGGAGAGTTATTCAAAACGTGATTTTGAAGAAGCTGGACTTACAATGAACTTTGTTCAAGATAACGAAAGTAAATCTAAAAAAGGTGTACTTAGAGGACTTCATTTTCAAACTAAACATACACAAGGCAAACTTGTACGTGTAGTTGAAGGAGAAGTTTATGATGTAGCCGTTGACTTAAGAGAAGGATCACCTACTTTTGGTAAATGGGAAGGTGTGCTTTTAACAGCTGAGAATAAAAAACAATTTTATGTACCAGAAGGCTTTGCACATGGGTTCTTAGTGTTATCAGAAACAGCAACATTCCAATATAAATGTACAGATTATTATGCACCAGAATATGATGGTGGTGTATTATGGAATGATCCAGATATTAATATTATTTGGCCACTTGAAGATATAGAGGAAGTATTGCTTTCAGATAAAGATAAGGTTCAACAAACATTAAAACAATTTATGAGCAAAGAGAATCCTTTTAAGTATAAATAAAGGAAATAAGGAAAATAAAGAGTGTTGCAAAGTGTAATAGAAGTATTATACACTATTAAGTGGAATGAATGGGTGAAAAATCAGAAAAGAGAAGGAAGTTGAGGGAGATATTATGAGCAGAATTAAAAAAGCAATAATACCAGCAGCAGGATTAGGAACCAGATTTTTGCCAGCAACTAAGGCGCAGCCTAAAGAGATGTTGCCAATTGTAGATAAGCCTACTATTCAGTATATTGTAGAAGAAGCAGTAGCTTCTGGAATTGAAGATATTATTATTGTTACAGGTCGTACTAAAAAATCAATTGAGGATCATTTTGACAAATCTGTAGAATTAGAAATGGAACTTGAAAAACACGGTAAAGATGACCTGCTTGAAATAGCACGTTCTGTGTCAGATATAGCAAACCTTTATTATATTCGTCAAAAAGAACCAAAAGGATTAGGCCATGCCATACTTACAGCAAGGACTTTTATTGGGGATGAGCCATTTGCTGTACTTTTAGGGGATGATGTGATTACATCTGAAAAACCAGCACTTCAACAAATGATAGAGAAGTACGAAGAATACGGTAGTAGTATTTTAGGAGTACAGACTGTGGCCTATTCTGAAGTAAGCAAATATGGTATTGTAGATGGCCATCAAATAGGTGAACGTATGTTTACTGTAAATGACATGGTTGAAAAGCCAAAAGCAGAAGAAGCACCATCTAATGTGGCTGTACTTGGACGTTATATCATTAATCCAACAATCTTTAAGCATCTTGAAAAACAAGAAATAGGTGCAGGTGGAGAGATTCAACTTACAGATGCTCTTTGTAAATTGGCTAAAGAAGAACCAATGTATGCTTATGATTTCGTTGGTAAACGTTATGATGTAGGAAATAAAATGGGCTTCTTACAAGCAACAGTAGAATTTGCTTTAGTCCGTGAAGACTTAAAGGATGAATTTAAACAATATCTTTTAGACATTACAAAGACATTTTAATTTAAGAGGAATACGAGTAGTATTCCTCTTTTTGTATTTGGGTGAAATTTTCAACCAATTTAAATGGAAGAAGAAACTTGATAATGCTATAATATTCAGTGGGAGAAATATTACTTATAAAGCTTAAATGAGTAACTTTAAAATAGGAAAGGAGAAGCTACTCATGAGAAAATGAGTAGTAGATATATTATGGGAATTTTAGTAACAGGTGGTACAGGATATATAGGAAGTCACACCGTTGTTGAACTTTTAGAAATAGGTGAAGAGGTTATTATTGTTGATAACCTTTGCAACTCTAGTATTGATGTATTAGATAAGATTGAAATGATTACAGGTAAGAGACCTGTTTTTTATGAAATTGATCTATTAGATAAAGAAAAACTTGAATTTGTATTCAAAGAACATCAAATTGAATCAGTTATTCATTTCGCAGGTCTTAAAGCAGTGGGAGAATCTGTGAAAATACCGCTTACATATTATGAAAACAACATTACAGGAACACTTAACTTATGTAAGATAATGGAAAAATATGAATGTAGAAACTTAGTATTTTCATCATCAGCCACAGTTTATGGCATGAATAATACAGCACCATTTAGAGAAGATATGCCACTTTCTACAACAAATCCATATGGTACAACTAAGTTAATGATTGAAAATATTTTACGTGATTTATATGTGGCAAATCATGATTGGCATATTGTGCTTTTAAGATACTTTAATCCAATAGGTGCCCATGAGAGCGGATTACTTGGTGAAAATCCAAAAGGAATTCCAAACAATTTATTACCATATGTTATGCAAGTAGCTATAGGAAAACTTGAATGCTTAAGCATATATGGTGATGATTATGATACAAAAGATGGTACAGGTGTACGTGATTATATTCATGTTGTAGATTTAGCTAAAGGACACATTTCAGCTGTAGAATACGCTAGAAAACATGAGGGTGCAGAAGCAATTAATTTAGGAACAGGTAATGGTTATAGTGTACTTGAAGTCGTTAAAGCATTTGAAGAAGCAAGTCATAAACATGTTAACTACCGCATTGCACCAAGACGTGATGGTGATATTGCGATTTGCTATGCAGACGCAAGTAAAGCAAAAAAATTATTAAATTGGGAAGCTCAAAAAACAATCGATGAAATGTGTATGGATAGCTACAGATTCATTGAAAAGTTAGCAAATGCATAGGTGAAAAATAGAAAGGGTTCATTTTAAGTTTTTCATTTTTACTTGAAGGTTGAAGTTTTTTTGATATAATAATCATTATTATAAGACTAAATAGAGATGGAGAAGGTAGGATGAAGTTATCCATTATTATAGTGAATTATAATACTTATGAACTCACTAAACAAACAATAGAAGCTGTTATTAGTCAAGAAGTTAGTTTCAAATATGAGATTATCCTAGTAGATAACGCTTCGATAGATGGAAGTATCCAAAAGCTTCAAGAAGACTTTGAAGAGATTATTACACAAGAGAAGTTAAGGGTGTTTAGAAATGGTGAAAATTTAGGTTTTGCCAAAGCTAATAATCAGGGTATGAAAGCAGCTAAAGGACTTTATATATTATTACTTAATTCAGATACAGTAGTAGGGCCAGATTGCCTTGAAAAATGTATGTTAAAGATTGAGAGTGATAATAAAATAGGTGCATTAGGCTGCAAAGTTATTTTAACAGATGGTCAATTAGATCATGCATGTAAAAGAGGTTACCCTACACCTATGGCTTCTCTTTATTATTTCTTAGGGCTAGATAAAAAGAATCCAATTAAATACGGGCAATATGATGCGCTTCATTTAGGAGAAGATGAAGTGGGTGAAGTAGATGCTTTAATGGGGGCGTTTATGCTTATGCCAAGAGAAGTACTTGATAAAGTTGGATTACTGGATGAAGACTTCTTTATGTATGGCGAAGATATTGACTTATGTTTTAGAATAAAAGAAGCAGGATACCGTATTTTATATTATCCAGAGACATATATTACACATTATAAAGGTGGTAGTTCGAAAAAGAGAAAAACTAAAGTCATTTACGACTTTCATAATGCGATGTGGATATTTTATAAGAAACATTATTATCAAAAGTACAATATGTCAGTAACAAGTATTGTTTATTTAGGTATTTGGGTAAAATACGGTATAGAAATATGTAAGAATTTTTTCAGGGGAATATTTCACTAAAGATTTATAAATAGACAGCTAGAATTAAGACAAATACAAGTGGAGAGTTAGGAATATGAATAAAGAAGCGATACTACTTTACAATCCAAAAGCAGGACATAGAACAATCAAATTTCAAATAGATGGAATAGCACAGCAATTACAAGAATTAGGATATAGCTTAAGATTGTATAGAAGTGCACGTCCAAGTGATATTAAGGAATATATTATTGACTATATAACAGAAGATAATACAGATCTTATATTAATTGCTGGAGGAGATGGTACAATTAATGATTGCATCACAGGAATGGGCATAAAGAATGTAGATATTCCTATATTAATTTTACCAGTAGGTACTGCCAATGATTTTGCTAACTCAGCAGGTATTCCAATTAAAATTGAAGAAACGCTTAACCTTATTAAAGAGGGCGAATTACAATATGTAGATATTGGTAAGGTGAATGAAAAATACTTTGTAAATGTATGTAATATGGGCCTTTTCAGTGGTGTATCTCATACTGTTGATTTAGAAATGAAAAAACGTTTTGGGAGATTAGCATATTACTTTAAAGGCTTTGAAGAAGTGCAGAATTATCAAGCTATGGATATGACCATTACAACAGATAATGAAGTTTTAAAAGAAAAGTATATTCTAGTGCTCGTATTTAATGGAAAAGGTGCAGGCGGTATGCTGAAACTTGCTAAAGATGCAGATATTCAAGATGGTAAATTTAATATAGTATGTATTAAAAATGTAGATTTCTTTGAAGTGCCAGGGTTATTCCTTAAAGTCCTTCAAGGAGAGCACTTAGAAGATAGTAGAATAGATTACTTTAAATCTTCAAGAGCTAAAATAGAATGTCATAATCAAGATGCAGAAGGCACACACTTCATAACAGATATAGATGGCGAAGAAGGTCCAGACTTCCCATTAGAGATTCAAGTGCTTGTAAATAGATTTAGAGTCTGGCTTCCAAAAAGTGAATAGTGAAGGAAAAATAAGGGAGTGTTTTAACTAAAAGTTGAAACACTCTTTTTTATTGGTCAAAGTACACAAAAGTTGTTAAAGTTAGCATAAAGTGAGGTTAATGTACAAAATATTTCAAAAAAACTACTTGATTTTGGAAATAATATCCTGTATAACATGGTTATAGCTTTTAGTTGTGGCAAAAAAGGAAAACAAAACACGAGAAGGTGGGATAGTATGATATGGGAGATGTTGTATTGCGTATTGTTTTTTATCATGCCTATAATAGGGATGTTTGTAGCTATTAGTATTAGAAATTTAAAATGTAAAAATGTAGCTCAAATAGATGAATCAGAAGTAGCTAGTGTAATTGAAGAAAAAGTAATAAATGATATAATCTATGAAAATATTGCTGTTATTATGAGAAAGCTTATTCAAAGAAGTAATAACTACTATGGAAAGATGCGGCCGCGGAAAGAAGTTATCCAAGGGATAGTAATAGATTTGGAAGACTATCGTAAGAGGAAAAGAAAGCAGAAAGGTGGAGCATATGCTAGGGCAGGGCCTTATAATACAAGTTAGAACCTAGTAATAGGTATTAATATAGATTGACGATTAATTACTGATACTTACTAAAAGGTACATATAAAAGCGTTGATTTAAAAGTAAAAGAGTATATGGTAAGTTGTAATAAGGCTCAGTGCTGATGGCTAGGGAAGTGGTAAGCATATAAATTGTGAGAGGCATATAATTGAAATATGCAAAAGGATGCGAGGCTAATCTTTAGCTAAGAGAGAGTATGAAAATAAATGGGTAAAGTAAGGTATTGGGGAAAATAGGGTATAAGGTATATTGAACATAAAGGTGTAGGTAGTAAATAGGAGAAATCCAAGGGCTATAATAATGAGCGTAAAGAGGAACAAAAAACTAGTGGTATGGTGATTTATAGATATAAGAGGTGATATTGAATTTATAAATAAGGTAGACACTATTTTATAAAAACAAATGACGGTGAAGACCGCCTGAGCGGGTGAAAATACGATTTATAAATTTAAAGGGGTTCTTATAATTGGCGGATATGGATTACTGTATAAAAGATTTTGTGAATCTAGAAAAGAACAACCCTAGTAGACCGTCTAGGGAAAGGGAAGATAATAAATAAATTTAAGCTTTAACTGTATTTAAGAAGGCGGAACTTAAATATGAGTTAAGGACTGAAGTGAGCGTGAAACATTATAAATGGAAAGGAGAATGAAGCATAAGAGTCGAAAATACATGTTTAAATTAGGTGCTATAAAAAATAGGGTATTTAAGGAGACGATACGAAACAATCATTTCGTATTGTCTCCTATTTTTATAGATAGATTTAATAAGGTCAAAACAAATATGATTCATGAATTGCTGAAAGAACAAGATATTTCCCAGAAAAAGTTTATATTTGTAAGTTGAAAAATTAATAAAAAAATTTCACAAGTTTTTAGGGAAAGTTATTTTAAGGTACATATGTAAGGGTGTAAGGAGGTGATAGAGATGGCAGTCACAACAGAACTTAAAGGTATTAAGGTAGTACTCGATTTAGAAAAAGGTTCTCAAACTGTAAGTAACTGTAATATAGCCGCATCAAATGAAAGTTTAAATGCATTAGGCAAAGCAGTTGCAGGTTTAATCGATTCTCCAGTAGAAGCTATCGTAAGAGTCGAAGAAACAATTCTTATCGAAGAATAAGCAAGTTAAGCTCATTTACAACAAATTAAAAAGGAGGTTATCAAAATGGCTGAAATTAAAAAAAGAAATCTAGTATTAACATTTAGCAATTTGGCTGGTGGAGAAGAAAAAATTACAATCAATTCACCTAAAGAAAATCTCACATCAGAGGCAATAGCTACTGCCATGGAGCTATTATTGATGCAAAAGCCATAGGTAAAGATCAATTAGTAACAAACAAAGTAAAAGCCGAATATGTCATCCAACAAGTAGAAGCCGTAGAAATTGAAGACTAAATAAAAATTCTCTATATATGGAACAAAACACCCAAAAGAAGCGTCGTATAATTACGACGCTTCTTTTACTATATACAAAAATCAGCCGAAATAAAGAATGAAAGGCTCTGGCGAGACAGATTACGGAGCCGTGTATATTGACCTCCCCACACACTCCTACCAACCTATTTCCTATATTGTATTTTCAATAGTTTTAGCATAAAATAAATAGAGAAATAAGATATGACTAGAATATTAGTAAAAGATTTGTACATAGATAAAAAGTAAGACTTATATATAAGAAAAGGAGATATGAAATGAGTAGAAAAATTATGAGCAAATGGCTTATGGTCCTAGGTCTTAGTGTTATATTTACAGTAAATGCTTTTGCAGCAATAATTTCAGATGTGTCAAGTTCACACTGGGCATATAGTTCAATCGTTGGAATTGAAAAGAAAGGTTACATGAGCGTTAATAGCTCAGGAAATTTCTTCCCAAATGCAACAATGAACTTCTTTGAAGTTGCTGATGTAATGGCAAAGGCTACAGGATATGTAGATGTAGAAGTAAATAAAAACATTGATGAGACATTTAAAAATCAAATTATTGATAACTATAATAAACAAAAAACTACTTTAGCAACATATGCTAAAAAGTATAGTGCATGGAATAAATTATATGATCAACAAGTTGCATATCTTTTAGGACGTGGCTATATTTCAACAGCTGATCTTGATAAGGTTGTAACAGCATCAGGTAAAGTAACAATGACTAAGCAAGACTTAGCAGTATTTATTGTAAGATATTTAGGTAAAGAAACAACAGCTAAGAATACATATAAAACAACTGGTTATGCTGATGAAGCTTCTATTAAAGAAGCGAATAGACCACATGTAGCCTATCTTAAAACTTTAGGACTTGTTAGTGGAAGTGGTAATTTTAGTCCTGATACAAAAGTAACAAGAGCTTTATGTGCTAAAATGTTTAATGATGCTATTAACTATAAAGTTAAGTTAAATAGTCAAACAAATACAGGTGGTACAACAACTACAAATAATACAAATACAGGTGGTACAAATAACACAATAAATGCAGCAAGTGAACAAGTAACAATTAAAAAAGTACTTTCTAAAAATGCAAATGAATATTATGTATCATTAACAAGAGGTAATAATACATCCTACTATACAATTAAAAACACAGTAAAAGTATTAAATGCTGAAGGTAAACAAATCAGTGTTTTAGATATCCAGGCTGAAACAAAAGCCAATGTAACAATTGCTTTAGAAAATGGTACAGAATACATTACTAGTATGAATTTAGTAAATACTAATACAGCAAACAATAATACAACAAACGTGATAACTGATCCAAATACAAATACATCAAACACAGCAACAAATATTCAAACTGTATCAGGAACACTTCTTGAACAAGTAAGTAACGGTATTATGCGTATTGTACTTACAGATGGTACAATCAAGGCATATGTGTTAGATATTAATAATATAACATTTTTAAATGGTGTAATAGCATCAGCTGATGACATTGCAGTAGGCGATAAAGTTACAGTTACACTTCAAGATAATGCGATTCTTAAAGTACACGCTACAAGCAGTAATACTGGAGCTACTACTAATAATAGCAATGTAAATAATTCTTCTATAGTATTTGTTAATGATGGTGAAGTAACTAAAAAAACATTCACAACAAAAGGATATATCTTTACTGTTAAAAATGGTGCAAATGAAATGGATATAACAGTACCTACATCAGCTAAGGTAACAAGAAATACTAGAAGTAGTGAAGTGGCAGAAATCAGAGTAGGTGATACAATTGCTGTAACTAAAGATGCAGGCATTGTAACAGAAGTAAAAGCTACAGGTACTAGAAAAAAAGTAGAAGGTACTTTAAACTCAATGACATTAGCTGCAACTTCAACAATTACAGTTAAAACAGCAGCTGGACTTGAAACATATGTAATAGCTGGAGATGCAGAATTCTATAATCAAAAATCTAGAAAATATATTATACTTAGAGATCTTCACTTAGGTCAAAGTTTAGATATAGTATTAGACAGCAAAGAAGCTATTTCTATTGATGTAGAATCAAGTACAAGTTCAGCAAATTATAAAGCTAAAATTGTTGAAGTAGGTCAAAGCTATAGCTATATTGATGTTATTATAGATTACGATCCAATTTCAGGTGAAAGTCAAGTACCAAAACGCATATATACACCAGTAAACTTACAAATTACATTAGATGGCAAAACACAAAGCAGAAGTGTACTAGAAGATGGAATGGAGCTAGTGATAACATATGAATATTTAGATGATACAGCACCACAAAAAATCCGAATCTTGAAATAAGAGTTTTAGAAATTAAAATAGGCAACATAGGGGTGACATTAAGAGTGTATGTCACCCTTATGTCATTGTGCAGGAAAGGAATAGAAAAATGCTAGGCAGAGGGCGAAGAGGCGAAAAAGTTATTAAAATATCAGACCGAAGAAGAAAAGGTCATAGCGTTAGAGTAGATAATCACATGATTCGTATAGCTGTAGTAATTGGTATAGGCATAGGCATTTTATTAACATTCATGCCAAATGCATATCAAATTAGTATTGATGGAACAGTAGTAGGCGCAATTAAAGATAAAAAAGTCATAGAACATGCTAAAGAAACTGTAAAGGCACAGTTGAAGAGTGAATATGGTTCAAATATACAGTTTGAAGATGAGCTTGTTTTAAAAAGATATAAAGCTAATAAAAAAGATTATATTCAACCAGAATATTTAGTAACTTATATGCGTAAATCTATGGGTATTCTTATTGAATTCAAAGAAATTCTTGTAGATGGCAAATCTGTAGGAATCGTTGCAACAGATGAAGATGTAGAATCGCTTAAAGAAGCACTAAAAGAAAGATATTATGCTGGCAGAGACGTAGATGTTGAATTTGGAAAAGACGTTAAGATTGTTAATAAGTTTGCTAAAGAAAGTGAACTAACTAGCATTAATCGTTTAGTAGAAATTTGTAGTGCAACTACACCAAAATCTGTGATTTATACTGTTAAAGGTGGGGATACATTATACGGTATCGCCCTATCTCTGGGGATAACAGTAGATAATTTAAAAAGTGCAAATCCCGAATTAAATGATCGCACAGTATTAAGCATTGGTGATAAACTTAAAGCTAATATTTATGAACCACTTCTACCATTAAGAATAGTAGAACCAAAAGGGCAAGTTAACCCAGAGCAGTCAGATAATGCTGCGGTGCAGACAACTAAGCAAGAAGAAACTACGGTAAATAGTCCAGAAAATTAGTGGATTACCATATAGCAACAAATATAAAGAAAAAGTTATACACAATAGGGGGTTTCAAATGCAAAAAGTAGCAGTAATTGAAGATGAAAAAACAATTTCGGATATCATTAAATATAATCTTGAGAAAGAAGGTTATGAAGTTCATACAGCTTATGATGGAGAAGAAGGTTTAGAGCTTATCAACAAAGTATCTCCAGATCTTATTATGTTAGATATTATGATGCCTAAGTTAGATGGACTTGAAGTATGTAAAACTGTAAGACAAACAAGAAATACGCCAATTATCATGCTTACAGCTAGAGCTGATGAAATCGATAAAGTATTAGGACTCGAATTAGGTGCAGATGATTACATTACAAAACCATTTGGTATGCGTGAACTTATTGCGAGAGTGAAAGCAAACTTACGTAGAGTAACTAAACCAGCTGTAGAAGAAGTAAATACCAATATATTAGTAGAAGATAATTTAGTAATGGATCTTTCAAAATATGAAGTTTCTAAAAAAGGAAAAGTAATTGATTTAACACTTAGAGAATTTGAGCTTCTTAAATTCTTATGGTTTGAAAAAGGAAAGGTATTCTCTAGAGAAACACTCCTCAAGAAGTTTGGGGATATGAATATTATGGAGATGTAAGAACAGTAGATGTAACAATTAGAAGACTTAGAGAGAAAATAGAAGATGATGCTTCTAAAGCAGGTTTTGTATTAACTAAGAGAGGTGTGGGCTACTATTTTAAAGGATAAGGAAATGAAACTCAGTATACAAATGAAAATTGTCATGATTTATTTATGTACAATTATCATTATTATGTTAATAAGTGGTACCTTTATTGTTTATTCCACAGAAGAAAGAGATTATAAATCAATTCAAAGCGAAATGGAACAGCTCACAGAATCTATCGCTACGAGATATGAGTGGGATTTAAAAGAAGAAGATACAGATGAAATATTAAAAGAGTACTTAAACTTAACCAACGGAAAAAGCAAAATTTATAGGCTAGACAATACAGGAAGAGTAGATTGGGGAACAAGTAATGCCATTTCAGAAGGGACAACCGTTGCACAAGAAGTTGTTATTCGTGCAATTAATACCAAGGAATTTGCTATGGCACCTATTAATCACTTTGGTAGTATGTTAAATGGGAGAAGAGAAACAGATTGTGCAAGGCCTATTTTAAATGAAAAAACAGGCAGTATTATTGCAATTATATATGTTGTTACTGATATTAAAAGTGTTTATGAAAACATGGAACGTATCATGGGAACTATTGCAACAAGTTTAGTTGCCTCTATGTTTATAATGATTGTCTTTGGGATTTTCTTCTCTAGGATGATTACAATGCCTATTAAGACACTTACAATGAGTGCGAAAAAGCTAGCAAAAGGAAATTCTATTAAGCGTATATCAGTAGAGGCGAATGATGAGATTGGTGAACTGACACAAAGCTTCAATTACATGGCGATGCAGCTTGGAAATACTATGGAAGCAATCACCAGTGAAAAAAATAAGTTAGAAAAAATATTTGAACATATGGCTGATGGTGTCATGGCCTTTAATAGACAAGGTGAACTAATTCACGTAAACTCTGTATGTTATGACATGATAGGCGTACTCAATATGGGATATCGCTTTGAACCTATTTTTGAGAATATCGATGCTCAGATAGACTTTGAAAAAATATTACTTGGCCAGTCAGATGATACCCTTGAAAAAATGGTAATTGTGAATGATAAATATTTAAATATGCATTTTGATGTGTATTTAAATGCGAAGCAAGAACCAGATGGATTAGTAGTTGTTATTCAAGATGTAACAAAACAGCAAAAATTAGATGAAATGCGTAAAGAATTTGTAGCAAACGTATCTCATGAATTACGTACACCACTTACTACAGTTAAAAGTTATACAGAAACTTTAATGGATGGTGCTATTGAAGATAAAGATATGGCGATGCATTTCTTGAATGTTATGGATAAAGAAGCAGATCGAATGACTGCATTAGTTCATGATTTACTAGAACTTTCACGTATTGATAATAGACAGATTCAACTTAACTTCAGTGAAATAGATATGAAAGCTATGATGGATGAAGTATTAGAAGCTCAAAGCATACATATTGAAAAGAATGGGCATAGATTAATATATAGTGTAGATACATCTGAAGACTTCTCTATATATGGTGATAGCACAAGAATTAAGCAAGTGCTTCATAATATCATGTCTAATGCCATAAAATATAGTATAGACCCAGGAACGTTAACTGTTTCATTAAAGAAAGAAGCAGAAAAAATTATATTTCAAATAGCTGATACAGGTATAGGTATACCGAAAGAAGACCTCAAACGTATATTTGAACGTTTTTATCGTGTAGATAAGGCGCGTTCTAGAAAGCTTGGAGGAACAGGACTTGGACTCTCTATTGCTAAGGAATTAGTCGAATTACATGGCGGAAATATTCGAATTGAGAGTGAATTTGGCGAAGGAACGACAGTTACGATTAGTTTTCCAAAGTATAGAATGTAAATCAAAAGTTAATACGATGTAACGCAATTGTAATATATATTTTATATAATGTAATTGTAATATAGTATCTATATAAAATTTGTTAGAAGGGGGGATTCGTAAATATGAAAAGTATTAAAAGAGCTACATTGTTACTGTTACTTGGACTCATTAGTGTGTTTGGAACAACAATTTATGCTTCAGAAGGATCTAATGTGGTTGTAAAGTCAGAACAAAAAGATGGTAGGACTATTGAGTATTTGGCTAGTGAAGATGGGTATATCTCTCGAATCACCCAACCTAATAAAATTAATACAACTACTTTTGAAAGTAAAATTAATTTAATGGGTGAAGCCTCATCTCAAAAGACAAAAATCAAAGTAGAGATTTATAATACAAAAACAGTTGTTAAATCTGATAAAACGGAAATAGTATTTAAGTCAGAACCGACTAATACTTATAAATTAGGTGAAGTAGGAACAACTTGTACATTTAGCCAGTTGCTTGATTTAGCAGTAGGTGAAAATAAAGTAGTAGTTAAATATGTCAATGTTGCAGGAAAAGTAGATGATGAGATGACATTTTATATTACACGTGAGTCAGAACAAAACAAACAACAACTAAAAAATTACGTTGTTTTTAATAGCATAAAAATATCTTAATAAATAAGGTGAAACAATGAGAAATACCATACTTAAAATTATTATCTTAGGAACACTCATTGTAGGATGCATATGGCAAACAACGATTTTATGGCTTGGCGATCTGTCAAGCCATAATTTTTACAACAAAGTGCCAATATGCATCATATAATAGTAGAACCTAAGGCAATATGGGTGAATAAAGGAACATTAGCTTATAATATACAAGAAGTCGTACAGAATGAATATGAGACAAGGTTAACAGACGAATTAGTAGGACAACTTGAAAGACAAAAAGTTAAGCTAGAAATGGAAAATAAGTTAAGTTTTGATGATGTATTTAGTAAACAAGGCATCATTTATGAATATGGGACATATCTTACTTTGGATGAAATCATGGGAATGGAGGTTATGAAAGAGGCTAATAACATAGAAGTTAATAATATTTTAGTGGATTTTAGTGACTCGAATGAACATAAAACATATCTTTATCTCATAGGGAGAGAAGAAAGACCGATTTATAAAGTGACGATACCTAGCAGACTAGAAACGCATTCTAGAATTTTACAAAATGTAAATTTAGACAATAACAATATTAAATACCAACCAAGTGTAACATGGATTAAGAAGGAATATATTAGAGGTAATATATTCTTGCCGATTATTAGTGAAAGTGAACCGATGATTTATGACCTTATTGCAATTACAAATAATGTTAAACAAGATACAGTAGAAGAAACTAAGAATAAACTTTTCAATTATGTGAATGGATTCTTTACTAATCCGCTTGTAAAGGAAGTAGAAGATGCTGAAGATGGAAGCATTATTTATCGTGAAGGACAAAAAACAAGTGTAAGATATAGTCCAGCGGGAGTTCTTGAATTTAGTATTACAAGTGCTACAGAAGCTGATCATTTGTCAAAATTAGAAAAGATGATAGCAGTTCATACATTTATAGATGAATGTAAGGGGATTCCCAAGTCAATTAAACAAGGCCTGTATTTAAGCAATATTATTGAAGATAAGAGTAAAGGTGAAACAATCTATCAATTCGATTATCAATATGATGGTATTCAGGTATTTTTAACAAATCAATTTAAAGAGGCACTTAATATTAATGCCATGTTAGAGCTTGTAGTTAAAAATAATCAAATCGTTAAGGGAAAATGGCCCTTATTAGATATAGAGTTAGATAGTGAACATTCCCAACAAAAAGGTGAACTTACTAGAGACTTTAAGAGTGTTATTGATGAATTATATAATGGAAAAACTATAGAGGAATTAACCTGTACATACATTATTGAAAGTATTGATAAACCTATTATGTTTAATTGGATTATTAAATATGATGAGTTAGAATCAGAATTAGAAAACAAGAATATAAATGATAAAATGACGGATAAAAATAGTAGTACGCCTAGTGGTATAGAGACCAAAAATGTGATACATAATTTAGCTAGAGAATAGGGGTGAGGTAATGAATGGAAAAAGAATATTGAATGAACTCATTAGTATTTTTCTATTTTTAAATATAGCCCTTTTGACATTTAATGTAGTAAAGACAGTAGATAGCTATAGAATAAGTACAACACGCATTAATAACGTAACATATGCATTAGAACAAAAAGGGATTTATTTAAAAACTCAAATACCAAGGAATTTTACACCTAAATCACAGGCTAATTTAAGTGATTTAATAGGAAGTAATATGACTGCAGAAAGGTATAATATAGTAAGTGCATTATTTGGAGAAAATAGTGGAAAAGTAATCGTAACTAAGGACAGTAATGCACCTAAATCACTTATCCATCGATATGGTGGAGAAGTATTAACTTTTAATAAGAATAATATAATATACACGAACACTAATAGTACTAGTGAGAATGATAAAATCATAAGTTTACAAAGTTCTAAAAAAACATGTAAGGACTTTATAAAAACGCATAGATTATGATAAAGAGTTTAATAACGCATACATACAATATAGTAATAATGAGAATAATTTAGAAATAACCTTTTTTAGGAGGTATAAGGGGATTCCTGTATTCGAAGAATATATTACATTTGAGATTGTGGGAGGAAGAATTCAAAAAGCAACTATGCAATTTGGTAAAATAAGTCAATTAGAAGGCGATGAGACTAAAAGAACTATTTATCCCATAGATCTTGTTTTATTTGGGATTGATAATGAGTTAGAATTAGAAAAACCTCTGTATATTACTGATATTGTGTTAGGTTATAAAGCTGTTGGAGAGAGCAGTGCTATGCTTTTGGGAACACAAATTATACCAACGTATAAAATAGAAATAAGCGGTTTAAAGAATCCCATATATGTGAATGCTTATACTAATAAACGAATAGAATAATATTAGTAGAATAAGCTTTTTATTTAAGATGTTTAATGTTATAATACAATGTGGTATAGAGCGTAATGTTTTGTTTAAATAATGATTAAGAGGTGTTCAGGTTGAGCGAGTTGTATATAAATGGTGGTAAACGCCTAGTTGGAGAAGTAACTATTAATGGAGCTAAAAATGCAGCAGTTGCTATTTTACCAGCAGCTCTTTTAGTAGATGGAGTAAGTGTAATTGAAAACTTACCATATATAGATGATGTACAAAAATTAAAGAGAGCCATGGAGGACTTAGGTGCTGTAGCTACTTTAGAGGATAAACATACTCTTACAGTAGATGGTTCGACTTTATTTACACATAAAGCAGTAAATGAATATGTAGGACATATTAGAGCGTCATATTACTTAATTGGTGCTTTATTAGGTCGTTTTAAAGAGGCAGAAGTAGCAATGCCTGGTGGATGTGATTTTGGTGGCAGACCAATCGATCAACACATCAAAGGTTTTGAAGCACTTGGTGCGACAGTTACTGTTGAAGATGGTGTAATCAAGGCACATGCTGAAAAATTAGTAGGTACAGATATTTACTTAGATGTAGTAAGTGTTGGCGCTACAATTAACGTAATGCTTGCAGCAACATTAGCTGAAGGAACAACAACTATTGAAAATGCTGCAAAAGAGCCACACGTAGTTGATGTAGCAAACTTTTTAAATATGATGGGTGCTAATATCAAAGGTGCAGGTACAGATGTCATCCGTATTAAAGGTGTTGAACGTTTAAATGGTGGCAGATATTCTACAATTCCAGACCAAATCGAAGCTGGTACTTATATGATGGCAGCAGCGATTACAGGTGGAGATGTATATGTACGTAATATCATTCCTGAACATATGTATTCTGTAAGTTTAAAAATGATGGAGATGGGTATCACTATCGAAGAAGGTGATGACTATATTCATGTAGTTGCACCACAAAAGTTAAAAGCAACAAATATAAAAACATTACCTCATCCAGGGTTCCCTACAGACTTACAGCCTCAAATGGCGACACTTTTAAGTATTGCGGAAGGAACTAGTACAATTA
Source organism: Cellulosilyticum ruminicola JCM 14822 (assembly GCF_001311925.1). Taxonomy (GTDB): domain Bacteria; phylum Bacillota; class Clostridia; order Lachnospirales; family Cellulosilyticaceae; genus Cellulosilyticum; species Cellulosilyticum ruminicola. Next base: position 5,118 of record NZ_BBCG01000039.1, on the reverse strand, counting down.
TTGAAGGTGTATGGGATAATAGATTCCAATACATTGATGAACTTAAGAAGACAGGTGCAGACATTACAGTAGAGGGACGCACAGCTACTGTACAAGGCGTACCAGCACTTCATGGTACAAGTGTAAAAGCAACAGACTTACGTGCAGGCGCTGCTTTAGTTTTAGCAGGACTTAGAGCAACAGATGGCCCAATGATTATCAGTAATGTAAGATTTATCGATCGTGGTTACGAAGCTCTTGAAGAAAAGCTTACAACACTCGGAGCAGATATTATTCGTAAAAACTAATTTAAACAGATAAGCTTTATTTCTTATAATAAAAAGCTACAAGCAATCAAGTCTTGTAGCTTTTTATATTATCTAATTTTCTGGTGGGGTGTTTCTAGATACCCATTGATTGTTGACTGCACTTTTTTGTGCTTTGTCATGGAAGTATTTTGTACCTTCAGTACTTTGATATGGGTTTTGTCCTATCCATTGATTATTTGTAGCAGTTTTCTTTGCCTTATCCATTGTAGTTCCTCCAATATATAAAAATTATAATTTTAGTTTCTCATGTTATAAGAAAAAGATACTGGTATAATCTACTAATTACTTAGTTTAAGTGATTTAATAATATTTTCAAGATTAGTAATGCAATTTTTATTGTTAGCAGCTAATATATCTGCCTTATTAGTTGCACGAACTATATCACTAGTTTTCTCTGCGATATCCATAATATGCCTAAGATAGATTCTGACATGGTTATATTGATACCTTAAATAGAATTGTTAATTTTATTTAGATTTGGAAAATATATAACAATTAATTATATCATGAAAAAAGTAAGTAGGTATAATAATGCCGTACTAAATTTAGAATCAAATTATGGATATGTAGTATCAGGAAGGAAATGAAAGGGGTGAAAGAAGATGCGCATTTTAGATGGTTTAGTAAAAATTTCAGTGAGGGAACTTGTAGAATTTGTTTTGAGGCAAGGAAGTATCAATGCTTCTGCTATTAGTAGTAGCAATCGTGCAGTTTTAGGAACATTAGCGCATAAGAAGATTCAAAAAAGTATGGAAGCAAATTATGAAGCGGAAGTAAGATTAGTACATGAATGTGAGATAGACAAAATAGTTTATGTTGTGGAAGGAAGAGCAGATGGAATTATTAAGGATTTGGTCAGTGTAACTATAGATGAAATTAAAACCACAACAACAAGTTTAGATCAAATAGACGAAAACTTTAATCACCTTCATTGGGCACAAGCAAAATGTTATGCCTATTTTTATGCACTGCAAAATAAGTTAGACAAGATGCAAGTTAGGCTTACTTATTATAATATTGATACGAAAGATATTAAGCATTTAAATCGTAATTTTTTCTTCTCGGAATTGGAAGTCTTTTTTAATGGGGTTATTCAAAAATATCATAAATGGATTAAGTTTTATATGGCATGGACTAAAGTGAGGGACAGGTCTTTAAAAGAGGTAGCATTTCCTTTTAAAATGTATCGTGCAGGGCAAAGGGCATTGGCTGTAAGCGTTTATAAGAGTATTCAAAATGAAGAAAGATTGTATGCTAGTGCACCAACAGGAATAGGAAAAACTATATCAACTTTATTTCCATCTCTTAAAGCAATTGGTGAAGGATATGGTAGTAAGATATTTTATCTGACTGCTAAGACTATTACAAGGACAGTTGCAGAGCAAGCTGCACAATTACTTTATATGAATGGCGCTAAGATTAAGGTTGTAACACTTACAGCCAAAGATAAAATTTGTTTTGTGGAGAAGACGCAGTGTAATCCAGAATATTGTCCTTATGCTAACGGACATTTTGATAGAATAGATGATGCTGTTTATGAGATTATTAATGAAAGTGATTTATGGAATAGAGCATTTATAGAAGAACTGGCTAAGAAATATCAGGTCTGTCCTTTTGAACTTTCTTTAGATTTATCTGTATGGGCAGACGTAGTGATTTGTGATTATAATTATATGTTTGATCCAACGGTAGGACTTAAGCGGTTTTTAGACCGTAGTGATTTTATTATATTGGTAGATGAAGCACATAATTTAGTAGATAGAGCAAGAGAAATGTATTCGGCAAGTTTATCTAAGAGTCAATGTTTACAGGTTAAGAAGACATTAGGTAAACAGTTTCCTGCTATAAGCAAAGAACTTAAGAAAATCAATGAATATATGTTAGATTTACGTAAAGATTACATTGAAGTAACAGGCAGTTATATTAGTAAGGAAGCACCGAAAAAACTATATACTATCCTGAAACATTTTATAGGTGCTGTAGATAAGAAATTACAACAAGGACAGGTGAATAACTTACCAAAGGAACTTGTAGATTTTTATTTTGAGGCATATCAATTTAATAAGATTTATGAGTTTTTTGATGAGCATTATATTACTTATGGTGAAATGGATGGTCATGAAGTAACTATTAAGATGTATTGTATAGATCCTTCAGCGGCTATTGAAACGGTAACTAAAGAGTCAAAAAGTGTGATATTCTTTTCTGCCACATTATTGCCTATGGATTATTATCAATATATGTTAGGTGGGAGTGAAGATAAGGCTATTGCATTACCATCACCTTTTGAACCGTCGCATGCTTTAAAAATGGTAGCTACTGATGTGGCTACAAGATATCGTGTCAGAAAGCAAAGTTATAGCAGGATTTGTGAATATATTGATGCTATGGCACAGACAAAAGTTGGACATTATATGGTGTTCTTTCCTTCTTATAAATATATGCTAGATGTTTATGAGGTCATGATGGGATATGAGGGAGATTATGATATTTATGTTCAAGATAATAATATGGACGAGGAAGCGAGAGAAGCTTTCTTAGAGCGTTTTGTACCAAATCCTCATCGAACCAGTATTAACTTCTGCGTCCTTGGAGGGATTTTTTCAGAGGGAATTGATTTAACAGAAGATCGATTAATAGGTGTCATGATAGTAGGAGTCGGCTTGCCACAAATAGGGCTTGAGAGGGATTTGATTAAAAATTATTTTGATGAGCTTGGGAAAGATGGTTATCATTATGCCTATAGCTATCCAGGGATGAATAAGGTTTTGCAAGCTGTTGGAAGGCTTATTCGTACGGAAAAAGATAGAGGTATTATATTACTGATGGATGACCGCTTTGTAAATCCTTTTTATCAAAGCTTATTTCCTCCAGAATTAAGCTTGAAATACCATATTCATAGAAAACAATTACCACAGATGATGAAGTTAATAGAAGATTTTTGGCATGAATAGATTTTTGATAAAAAAGAGAGAAGGTAAATAGCCTTCTCGAGATTGTTGAAATGTGAAAAAAGTATTGAATTTAAAGAGATTAAAGCGCAGAAACGCCTTCTTCTCCAGTACGAATCTTAATAACATTTTCGACAGGGTAAATAAAGATTTTGCCATCGCCTATGTTACCAGTATTAAGTATGCGTTTAGCTGTAGAAACAACTAAATCTACAGGCACTTCACATACACAGATTTCTACTTTAACTTTAGGAAGTAAATCTATGGTAAGTTCATTACCACGATAAATATCAGTTTTTCCCTTTTGATTTCCGCAACCAAGTACTTGATAAACAGTCATACCAGTAATACCGATTTCATTTAGAGCATCTTTAAGTTCATCAAATTTATCCTGCCTTGTAATGATGTCAATTTTAGTAATGGGTGTTGTCTCCATATTCGTTCCAGCCTTTCTGTAAGTGATGTAGAAATAATTATAATAAGATAAAATGAAAAAAGGTCTATATATACACTGCAAGTGTACATATAGACCTCATTGTCTCATTTGCTATATTATTTAACTATTTATAATATTATAATATATAATTTTTGAGTTATTTGTCAATACCCTTTTCAGTTTCACACCAATTAGGTGGATTAGATATATTACAAGTTTCTATAATTTGGGCATCTGCATTATCGGGGGTATAAGAAAATTCAAGATGTGTAAGAAGTGTATATGATGTAAATGTATCTGGATACTTATACTCAAATAATGCGGTCTCATTAGGGGCTAAATTGCCTAGTTCCAGAGTGAGTTGAATTTTATCATAAGATAGACTGCCTCGTTTGCGAATAATGGTTTGTTCAATAAAAGGAAAATCAGATGCATTAATATTAAGTGTAAGATTGTTGATAAATTGACTTGAAGTATTAGTAATGCGAATTTGACTCTTTTTAAAAGCGTGCTCATCTAATTCTAGAGGTACCTCTTGTATATTTAAGAAAGTATGCATAAATTCAGCCTCCTTATATATTAGTTATATGATAGGAAGTTGCAGAATAAGACTTTGTAAAATAAAAAAGGAGGTGAGGCACCTCCTATAAATTAACGTCTACTACAAGTTCTGCAAGGATTGTATTTTTCTTTATACTTTTCGTAATTACAGTTGCAAGTATTTGTGTTCACTTTATCATTGCACGTACAAGGAACATAGGAGTCAGTACAGTTACAAGAAGATGATGCACAAGAATCGATACCTCTGCCACAAGTTCTACAAGGATTATAGTTTTTACATTTAGGAGCATGATCACAATTGCAGTCACGAAGGAATCGAGTAGATTGTTTGCAAGATTCGCATGAATCTATACGTTGTTGTTTGCAAGGTTCACAAGAGTCTATACGTTGCTGTTTGCAAGGTTCACAAGAGTCTATACGTTGCTGTTTGCAAGGTTTGCATGAATAAGATTGTTCATATGAACTATAAGAATTAGAAGATACTTGTTTACAAGGTGCATAAGAACTGTAAGAATCATAAGATTTAGATGAAGAACTATAAGATCTAGAAGAATCACAAGAATTAGATGATACAGAAGAAGTTACGGAGTCTGTAGATTTACGTGCAGCTTTTTGTGAGATATATGGGTTTTTAGAACAGTGACATTTTCTTGTGTATTTTTTGGTGTATTGATCCAGTCTTTTAGGTGCCTTACATGATTTATGGCTATAGTTATCAGAAGATGAGGTGTAACGACTAGAATCGCATGAATCATTGTAACTACCTTTACTAGAAGATGAAGTATAACAACTAGAATCAGAAGATTCATCATAGCAACTTTCTTCGGAATAATTATCATCAGAGTAGCTACCAGAAGAATAG
>NZ_BBCG01000038.1 GCF_001311925.1 Cellulosilyticum ruminicola JCM 14822 | reverse complement strand
CCAAAGGATATATAGGTGATCATATTAAAAATGAGAAAAATATGACCTTGCTAGCTTTAAGTAAGAACCCTTACCCAAAAGATTTAAGAAACTGAATCAGTAAGCATCGAAGACGTATAGAAACTACATTATCACTGGCCTCGGTAATATCATTACACAAATTTCAAGGATTCAAATTTATATGACCACAGCCATTGTCGCCTTTGTACTTCACAACTTCTTCGTTATGCTCTACCCATACAAAAAAGATTAAACCACACACCAAAAGAGATAACGGCAAACCAGCGTTACCTCCTTTTTCTTTCTAGATTATCCAAATAATCTTTTAATTTTTGTATTGAATTGTATTGAAAAAAATTTTAAATCAATATAGCATGATACATAGATATCTTAGTCCATTCGGCCGAATACTTTAACTTCTCTCAAAGGATGTGAATAAAAGTATGCAACACAATGAACTTCATGATTTAGTTTTAAAAACTCAGCCTAATATCTGTCAAATTTCAGCTATCAAAAATAACTATTTAGTCTATAGTGATAGCTGGAATAACGCAGTCACTACTGATAATTTTCATATTGCCTCAGCAACTAAAAGTATAATCTCTCTACTTATAGGCATCGCTATGGATCAAAAACTTATTCAAAACGTAGACCAAAAAGTATTAGATTTCTTCCCTAATTATACCATCAAACGCAGTGAAAAAACCATTAGTCAAGTCACCCTTAAACATTTACTCACGATGACAGCCCCTTACAAATACAAGTCCGAACCTTGGACTAAAGTGTGTACAAGTAACGACTGGACCAAAGCCACTTTGGACCTTTTAGGCGGCAGAGCTGGTATTACCGGCAAATTTAAATATGCTACTCTAGGCATTCAAATACTTAGCGCCATCATCACAAAGGCCAGCCATATGACAACTCTAGAATTCGCTAATAAGTTCCTCTTTGCGCCTCTAGGCATTAAGCCATGCACGGCATTTACCGTCCAAAACAAAGAAGAACATATTCAATTTGTTACAGACAAATCTCCCAAAGCAAACTCTTGGTTCTGTGACCCTCAAGGCATTTCAGCTGCTGGTTTCGGCCTCTCTTTATCAGCTGAAGATATGGTAAAAATCGGTGCACTTTGCCTTAATCAAGGCACATATCATAGTAAGCAAATTATTTCTTCTAATTGGATCCATCAAATGACCACACCTTATATTCACTGCAATGAACGTTTCAATCATATGCATTATGGTTACTTATGGTGGATTATAAATCCAGAAAAATCTATTTATGCCGCTATTGGTGATAGCGGTAATGTAATCTATGTAAATTCTACTACCCATACAGCCATAGCTATCACTGCCACCTTTAAACCAGCCGTTTTAGACCGCATCCAATTTATAGAGGAACATATTGAACCTTTCCTAGAGATCCTTTAGAAAGTCAAAAAGCCTTGCGGCTAGCTACCCATAGGTACACTCTTCGCAAGGCTTCTTCTATTTTCAACTCACTATTCTTCTTAATATAAATTCTTAATGCATTATAAATTAACTCTTTCTATTTCTGCTAATAATCCATTGATATCATTTTCATCTGGATGGATTTCACCCTCAGCAAGTTTCTCCTTAATACCCTCAAATATTTCAGGCTTCATATCTTTAATCTTAGCCTTCATTGTATCCGAAACTTTACCTTGGCACATATAAGCCCCTACAATTGTATTAGAATCTGGAACAACTACTTTTACACTATTTAAAATCTCATCAAAATATTCCTTGGTATTGTTATATCCTGCTGTGCCAAATATAAATACCTTTTTACCTGAAAGCTTTTCTATAAATCCCTTAATATCCTCACCACAAGAATTCCTAGTGGCCCAAAATCCCACAAATACATTTTCAGCCTCAAGTGCCTCATCACAAGGCTTTCCACAATACTGCGCCCCCACCTTATCACAAATAGCATCCGCTAACTTTCTTGTATTACCAGTTACACTACTATAAACAACTGCATTTTTCATATTTGCCTCCTCGTATTTTCACAATTAAATTATGCTATTAGCATACCCCAATTAACCTATTAACTTTCTACTATGTACAAAAATATCATTTAAATGTTATACTATTAATAGCAGTAATAATGGTACTATTTATACAATTTTTCATATATTCCCTACATAATAACTTCCAAAGTAACTGTTCAGTCGCTATCTAAAATCAGAGGTAAATTTCTGATTAGAAAACATAAATATACAATAGAAAGTGAAATTTCTTCGTTTTATGTATATTTACACGAAAATTATTCAATTTACTTAATCATTATAGGCATGGCTGAATAGTTACCTTCCAAATATTATTTCTAATAACTCATCAGGTGATGAAAATAGTTTTTTAAAATTTTCTGTGTATTCCTTTCTCTGAGTTTCATTATAAAAAATAGCCTTACTAATGAGTTCTTCTACATAATCTTTGTGACTCTGATAAACTTTTTCTAATTTAAATATTTCCTTTGATCGATTAATCCTATGATAAATTAAGTTCACTTATTTTATCCATATCTCTACCAGATTTTAGTTCCACATACACCTAATATTTTTCTATTAAACTTACCAATTGTTATATTCACAGTAAACTCAGAAATTTTTTTCAAGCTGTTGTTTTGTGAAACGACTTTCCCTTATAAAAACAATAAATATAGGTTTCACCATTCAATAGTCATAGAGTTAACTTTATCTTCTGCCTTTGTTGTTATAAGGACACCTTTTTTAACTGCCTTTAAAATATCATTAGCATAATCCAATACATCTACATCTTTTTTCATAAAACTATCTCCCCTTAAAATTTTATTATCTTTATTCTATATTCTTTTTTATTACATCTAGTTTGTATAAGCTTATTATATAGCTTACTCACTTTTTAGTTAGCACCTTACTAAAGGACTCATTAGAAGTCAGATTAAAAATTATAAATATCAATCAATTTTAATCATTAAAATTCCAATCTCTTAATACCACATAATTCCAAAGACCAGTTACATGCTGATTCGCAACCTTAAGGTCGCTCTCTTTTCTACCCTTATACAAATGAAAGCAACTTATAAACAAAATGTAACTGTAAAGCTATTCGTCTACGTCTCAGAATAATCCGTGTCTATAGCACACTGTATGATGTAGTCAGGATATTCCTTCTGAACAGCATCCACTACCTGTCGGTAAGTGGCAATTCTATCTGGTGAATCAAAACTTACTACCGCATCGAACCGAATTGTATTTTTTTCTTTATTCACAAAAAAACCATGCATTTCCAAGATATGCTCAATTCCCAACACTATTTGCCTGATATTTTCTCTAATCCTAACAGCATATTCATCCTTTGTGTTGATTGAGTACACCCCGATTGCGGTAAGGTAAACATAGTGTTTTCTATAAACTTCAAATGTAATGGAACGAATTAATTCGTCTAATTGGTCTGCGGAAAATATATCCGGAACTTCAATATGGATAGAACCGCTATATGCATCCGGTCCATAATTATTAAGTACCAAGTCATATGCTCCTTCCACCTCTTTAAAGCTGGTTACCGTTTTCTTTATCGCCTTTGCAAGTTCGGGATCTGCACGCTCTCCCAAAATCTGTGAAAGTGTGTCTTTAATCATTACGATTCCGGACTTAATAATAACAACAGAGATAATGATACCAAGCCAGGCCTCCAGCGATAATCCGAAAATAATATAAATGAGTGCAGCAACAAGAGTCGATGCTGATATGATTGAATCCAGAGTAGCATCCTGTCCGGAATTTATAAGCGAACCAGAATTGTATTTTTCACCATGTTTCTTAACATATCGTCCTAGAAGAATTTTAACAATAACACCCACAATTATGATCACAAGTGCAACCCGTGAATACTTTGGTAGCTCTGGAGACAATATACTTTTTGCTGACTCAATAAATGATGTAATTCCTGCATAAAGAACAATAAGTGAGATAATCAGCGCACTTAAGTATTCCACACGCCCATAGCCGAAGGGATGTTTTTTGTCTGCATGCTTACTGGCAAGCTTCGTTCCCACGATCGTAATGATTGAAGAAGCAGCATCGGAAATATTGTTTACAGCATCCATAACAATCGCAATAGAATTGGACATAACTCCAATCACTGTTTTGAATACAGCCAGAAACACATTAGCCACGATTCCTATTATACTTGTCTTTATAATCTTTTTGTCCCTATCCATAACCTCCTTATTGCTTTCAATATTCATCAGCTCTAGTGCTTCTTTTGCGTTGCCCATAATCTAGCCTCCCAAAATAATATAGTTCAATACTTATTATGATAATTTGGTATCAAAATTATACTATAACATATACCCTGCCCCCTAATAAATAGAATTCTCTACGTAATATATATTACCTGAATCCGTGAAGTTGCTTCTAAATAATTACCAGCTTGTCAAATGCAAGCTGGTGTTATGTAAGCGGTAAATAGTTCGTACCTCGAAAACTAGTAGTTTTTTGAGACAATGATATAGAACAATAACAGTAACATGACTAAAAAAGCATGGTGTATTGCGAATAACATTAACGAAAAACAATTCTTTTACTGGCAAAGGCATGTACGCATGCAGCTTATTCAAGAATTAGAGCCAACATCAACTTTAGCATATACTATAAACGAGCAAAATTAGTTCCAATAATTTTCCAGTACGATTTTGAGCAAAATAAAAAACATTTATGACATCTCTTGATATAATTAAGTCGACAAAAACCATAATCATAAGGAGATTACATAAATGTTTAATAACTTTATTAAAACACTTAAGCAACATGAACTTGACTTGGTGACAGTCAAGGGTAAGACCTATTATACATATACCTATCTTGGTAGAATTAATGGATTCAAAAAGGTAAAGATTATTATGCGTTGACCTGAAAATGCGCTTTGGAATAAGCATGTTTTAAAATGTTTTATTAGTCTAGATACTGAACTGTCTACTAAACAGATTTTAAATCATTATCTTAAAAGATGGCCTATTGAAACATTTTTTAGAGAAACAAAAAGACGATTAGGCTTTGATAAATATCAGATTCATACAATAAGAGGAATAAAACGATATATGTGCTTATTGATGCTATGCTATCTATACTGCGAACTAGAAGTTCAAGGCGTGTCATTAGGATTTAGTAAGGGATTAAATCATGCTAGAAATGAAGTGAAACGCCTTGAAATAACTTGGATTTATGAGCAAGCGATAAAAGAGATTTCAATTTAAATTGGAATATTATCCCTTTAATCTTTTGGTAATTAATTCCCCTCGTTCTTTAATTTGAGTACTTAAGCTCAAGTTATGATAAATATATGGATTAGGATATTCTTTTAGACTACCAATAGTACCCACTTCTGTATCTATACATAGTCCATTATTAATCTTAGCTGTAGGTAAACCCTCAATATCAATTTGCTTGTTAATATTGAATTCTTTGTTGATATTCTCATATTTGCTTTTCAAATTGCTATCATCAAAAATATTTGTAAATGTTGTATTAATAGTATTATTTTTAGCATAAGTTGCTCCTATAATAGATGTGGTAATTAATGTAGATAATATTAAACTGGCTGTAATCCACCCTTTCTTTTTTAGGTTCATTATTATTAATTCTAAATTCTCCACCCACTTACTCTAGCACCACAATTTTAAATTATCTTTCTTTTTTTGTCCCTCAGTATAGTTAAAAAAAAGCTGGGGCTGTGTAGGGTGCTATGCTACCTTCGGAGTAATTTGCTGATAGTCTTAATGAAAATAATCAATGCGGTTTTTAGGATAAGTGTCCGAGCATAGCACGGTAAAACGAGTGCTGCGAGTTCTCATCCGCCCATTTGACTATCAAGCCTAAACTATCATAAATTACGTAGAGTGCAGCTAGCATTCCTCACAGCCCCCAGCGGGCCTCTTTTTCGCAATCCTCTCTCTAGCCTTTCACTGCCCCAGCAGCTACACCCTTAATGATGTATTTCTGGCAACATAGATAAAAGATAATGATTGGAATAATTGCAAGTACTAACATAGCCATCATAGCACCCATATCGATAGAGCCATAACCGCCTTTTAAGTACTGAATAGCAATAGGAATAGTTTTATAATCATTCCCTATAAGTAAGTATGGTAATAAGTAGTCATTCCAGATCCACATTGTATTTAAGATGGCTACTGTAATCATAATCGGTTTAAGCATTGGTAATACCACTTGGAAAAAAGTTTGTACTGGTGTGCCTCCATCAATTAAAGCAGCTTCTTCTACTTCAATAGGTACAGATTTTACAAAACCACAGAACATAAATGCTGAAAGTCCTGCCCCAAATCCTAGATAAACTAAAATAATACCAATAGGATTATCAAGTTTTAAAGTATTAGCCACCTTTGTTAACGTAAACATCACCATTTGGAATGGTACAATCATTGAGAAAGCAAAAAGATAATATAATCCTTTTGAAAACTTATCATCAATTCTTGTAATATACCAAGCCGTCATAGCCGTTAAAAGCACAATGACTGATACAGAAAAAACTGTAATAAAAACGCTATATCCAAAAGCACTTAAAAATCCTGTACGTGTAAGCCCTGTAATATAATTGGTAATGCCTGAAAATGTTCCTACTGTAGGTAATTTAAATGGTGCAGCACTAATATAAAATTTGCCTTTAAATGAATTCATAAGTACAACTAAGATTGGCATGAGAAATAAAATACTTAAAGCAAGTGTAAACACAAATAAAATCCATTCTCCGATTTTGCTGGCTATTTTATTCATTATTGCTCAACCTCCTTGCTTCTTGTAAGTAATAACTGTGGCAGTGTAATCAGTGCAACAAGTATAAAGAAGATTACGGCTTTCGCCTGACCAACACCTTCCCAGCCGACTTTGCCATAGAAAGTATTAAAAATGTCTAAAGCTAACATAGATGTTCTATTAGCTGGATCACCAGCAGTTAATGCTAAGTTTTGGTCAAAAAGCTTAAATGAATTAGACACAGTTAAGAACATACAAATTGTAATAGATGGCATCACAAGTGGAATTGTAATGCTTCTTAAGATGCGCCATAATGTTGCCCCATCTATTTTAGCTGCTTCAATTAAAGTATCTGGCACACTTTGAATACCCGCAATATAAATAATCATCATATAACCAATCATTTGCCAGTTCATTAACACCACAAGTCCCCAAAAACCATAAGATGGACTATATGTAAGGGTTACTGACCAATGTTGTAAGAAACCATTGATAATGAGCTTCCATATATAACCAAGCACGATACCACCAATTAAGTTCGGCATAAAGAAGATTGTACGAAATAAATTAGTGCCTCTAAATCCCTTTGTCAGTAAAAGTGCCAATGCAAAAGCAAAAATATTAATAGAAAGCACTGAAACAATAGCAAATCTAGCTGTAAACCAAAGTGCACTTAAAAAATCCTTATTTGAAAAAGCTTTAATATAATTGCCGATACCTACCCATTTAGCATCTGTAACAGTTGTAAATTTAGTAAAAGAAAGGTATCCACCTAATACAAAAGGTACAATGAACGCTACAGTAAATGCAATCAGTGTAGGTAATACAAATAACGGAAAGTATCTTTTTAGAATTTTTTCCACAGCCCTCTCCCCCTTAATCTATTAATAATTTGTATAAAAAAGTAGGCCAGTAGCCGACCTACTTCTTTTATACAGTTAGGATTTATTCAGCTTTAGCTGCAACTTCTGATGCCCACGCATCTTTAACTGTTTTTTCTACTGCTTGCCAGTCTTCTTGGCCTTGTGCATAAGAAACAAGCCCATCACCAAATGTATTTTTGAAATCTTCACTCGGGAAACAACTAAATGTCCATGGTACTAATTTCACACCATCTTTACTCATCCAATTTAATACTTCTTTAGCAAGTGGATCAGCTGGTTTTTCAGCTTCTGTAAATGTATTAAATGGTGCAATGAATTTTAAATCATTTGTGACATAAGCTTTACCTTTTTCACTTGAAAAAAGCCATTCAAGAAATGCAATTGAAGCATCTTGTTGTTCCTTGGAAACTTTACTATTGATCGCAAAATAGTTTTCTGTGCCAATGCAAAGACCTTGAGATTCTTCACCTTGTATACCTGTATAGATTGGTAAGTATTTAATATTATCCTCTGTAACTGTATTGCCATCTACACCACTAATTTGTCCCCAAGCCCAGTTACCATTTTGAACCATTGCAACTTTACCAAGTGCAAATTCAGCCATAGAATCATCTACAGATTTACTGCTAAGCATTGCTGGCTCTGTACAAGAGTTATTCATATATAAATCAAAGATATTTTTGTAGTTTTGACTATATTTGAAATCAACTGTTTTAGCATCAAGCCCTGCTAAAATTGAATTATCAAAGTTTACATTTTCAGAAAACTCATAGTAGAACGGTATATTTGCAAGATGTGTCTGCCATCTCCATTGTTCACCTGCCCCAAGTGAAGTAGACGCAAATACCCCTTCAATTCCTAATTCATCTTTATGAGCTGTCATATCTGTAACTACTTTTGATAATGTATCAAAGTTATTAATTTGATCCATGCTGCTAATATCTACTGCTTTGTTCGTTAGACTAAAATATTGCTGCATGATTGCATCATTATAGATAATGCCATAACCTTCTACAACATATGGAATACCATAAATGTTACCTTCACTGCTTACTGCTAAACTTTGATCTGTTAAGTAGCTATAGAGTTTCGTATCTTTTAAGTCAGCACAATAATCTTTCCAGTTTTGATAACCTACAGGACCATTAATTTGGAAAATCGTTGGTGGCTCTGATTTTGCTATTTCAGATTTAAGAGTGGTCTCATATGTACCACTTGCTGCAGTCACTACTTTTACTTTAACTCCTGTTTCTGCTTCATAATCTGCTGTGATTTTATCATAAATTTCTGCGCTTTCAGGTTTAAAGTTTAAGAAATAAATCTCTCCGCCATTTGCTGCTACACTTGTTTCTGTAGAGCCGCCACATCCTGCAAGCATACTCATAAGCATTGTACTACCTAATACTGCACTAAATACGCGTTTCATTTTCATGAAATTACCCCTTTCAACTTTAAAATTTTTAAAGTTCAAGATGTCATTGTGCCTGTTCCAAAAGGCCTGGAAACGATTCTAAGCAGCGTATAAAAAATATGTCTTTCCGACTGACATCTTATCCACTTGTTTATTTGTATGATACATACCTTAACTTTTATTAATGATTTTGATAAATTTTAATATTTTTTCGCTTAATTATAACTATTTCATAAAACACAAAAGAAGATGGACAGTGTCTCATCTTCTTTTTACTTTAACTGGCTTTCTTTAATTTAAAAATATGATAAATATTAATGATAATAATAATCGCGTTAGCAATAGCGACTGGATATGCACCCACGCCTATACCATAAATAATAAATAAAATACATCCTATGGTATTAATAACTCTTATCCTATGAATATCTGTCATAAGCAGAGAAATTGCAATCATTGCTGAAGCACTATACCCTACCCATTCAATCCATGGTACATTAAACATATTTCTTCATCCTATCTATTTACCCCCACCCTTAGTATACCGACTTTTTTACATTTTATTTATCATAGTTCTGTTTATTCTTTACATTGCATGGTTGCTGTTACTCTTTCTTCTTGTATATATGTAACTGCTTTATAAACAAAATAGCACAAAAAGTAAGTTACTTTAAAAGCAATGTTATTAAGTTAACATTGTGTTAGAAACGCACTCTTTAGAAAAAAGAAGTTGAAGATTCATTTCTTCAACTTCTTTTCTATTTTTAGGCACTATAAATAGATAGATTTGCATCTGTCTCAAAATTTCTATTCAATTATAAAAATTTATGCTACCCTATAAAAGAAACTATGAAAAATCTTGATAGTTAAGTGTCGTTTTCTATGCCTATCAGGCCTTATAGGAATAAAATTTTTTGCAATTATATCTTCTACATTTTTTGTAAAGCATTATGTTCATTTTTTTCTTTAGACTTTTGTATTACTACATCATGATAAATAGAATGATTTATATTATACAATGCATTTATATGCAGAAGATTTGGTTTTCTTCCATCTTTTCCAGAATGAAAGTAACTCCCTTTTTGTTCTATACATGAACCTATTTTAAATACTATTACTTAGCTTATTTTCTACATAACTGGCTTAATAACACCAATTAATTTGCCCATAACTCTAAAATCATCATCTTCAATGACAATTGGACGATATTTAGGGTTTTCACTTACTAAAAGAATATGATCTTCTTCTTGTACAATACGTTTAAGCGTTGTGGCCCCATTATAATAAACTGCCGCAATTTCATTATTATTTACAGCACCTGCTTGAATGATAACATAATCCCCATCATTAATCTGGGCATTAATCATACTATCCCCTTGTACATGAAGCATATAGGTACCACGCTTATTGTTTACAAGTTCTCCTGGAATTTCAAAACGTTCACTAATCTCATCTACAACCTCAATAGGCTGACCAGCGGCAATATCAGAAGCATAAAGTGGCAGCTGTGCTACGCTCTCTTGCTTCACTTCATCAATATAAGTTTCCCCTGCACTTGTATCCTTTTGGAATACAGTTTCTACGCCTGTAAGTTTATTCACATATTTATAAGTTTCTACATACCAAGGTAAATTACCTATATAGGCATTATTTTGAAAACTCATTTGCACGCCTTCAATTGGCTTAATGCCCTTTATACTACGGCTTTGTTTTGGAGTTTGTGACTTTTTCTTACGTGCCATTTCAGCCATAAAGATTTCAAGAGGTGTTAAAACCGCTTTTTTAAGCTGTTTGGCTTTACTTTTCTTAGACCCTCTAAGCTGACGCATACGTCCTGTCATATTAAAGCCAACTTGTTTAAAAGTCTGTCCGCGTTTAAGCCAAGTTATACGTGCCTCACAAGGATTTTTGTCCATTAAAAATAAAAGTTCTCCCCCATAATGAATCGCTTTTAAAACTTGAAGCTGCACTTTTGTCAGCATATGACTATCATCTATAATGAGATGTTTATAAGATTTTTTTAGATTTTCACTAGCTTCTAAAACCTTTGCTTGTAATGCTAATTTTAAAATTTGATTTTTTGCTACAAGCTGTTTGTCTACGTTTTCTTTAATTGCCCAAAGCGCACATCTTCCTCTACCGTTTTTAGGTAACTTCACAGCGCAGCCTTTACGTGCTGCTACCCCATAATCTTCTAAACGTGTATAACCACAGCTATTTATCCAATTTAATTCATCACAAATAAAAGCCATACCTGCTTCGTTTAAAAACTTCGCTCTAGGGTATTGCTTCTTTACTTCAATAATAGCTGTTTGTAAAACATCTACATCTATCTCTTCTAATACTTCACCTTTATAAGTTCCAAAAAGTAATTCATAAAGCTGCATCATAAGCGAATCAATGCTTAAAATCTCAGTCTTACATCCTTCACTTTCAAATAAACTCATAGTTTGTCTATTATACTCTGCTTCAAAAAGTTCTGCTGCACTTTTGCATTCGGTGCTGTTTGCTGCTACAAATAGCATTTCATCTTCACATTTATGATTTACTAAATAAATCATCCGCCCGATGCCCATAGTCGTTTTCCCTGTATGCTTTTCTCCTCTGATAACAGCTTGTCTTGTGTGACGTTGTGCTACAAATTTTTGTTGTGATTTTGTAAGCTTTAGCATTTTTTCCTCCTTATGTATTTTACCGTACATTATTCTATCTTTCTATTATACAAATTTCTTATGAGACTTTCAAGCAAGTATTATTCTTAATATTTATAAAAATATTTAATTTTTCGATATATATAGCAAATCCAAATCCCTTTGTGCAAAGCGAACAGCTGCTTAATATTAAATCATGTCCCCAAAACAGAAAGTCCACAACCAAGGCACAACAAGTCCAGCTTAACTTATTACAAGAAAAGCTTAATGCATTAAATAATCAAAAGGCAACCTTAAAAGCTCAAGCACTAAAAAGCAACTTAAAAATAAAGTGCAAACCAAATTACAAAACACTTCACCAGATGAGGATGCTTCAGAACTTAAAACTGAAATACTAAGTCATCTAATGACATCAGATGATGCTTCATCTAATACTACTGAACCCAACATACAAATCATTTAGAATACTTAGACACGCCAATTTATAAAATATTTTACCAGGAAGTATATCCATATATGATAAATAATATTTCAATCTACGATGATCTTGTTTGTAAAATAAGAGAACAAATGCAATTAGCTAAACCTTAATTAGAGTTCAAACCTGCTGAATTAAACCCATCTAACGATGTGCAACTCACTGCACCAAACTTAAATGATAGTACTCTGTAGCACCTTCAACAAATACTGCTGACAACGCACCTAGACACCCCATCGATTTAAGCAGCATTAAACTTCCTTCATCTTCACAACATCCTTATTCGTCTAGTAATGTAGATACCTAGGCGCTCCTTGAACTTATTAGAGCTTTCAAAGCAAAAATCCTTCATATCATTTTATAGAC
Organism: Cellulosilyticum ruminicola JCM 14822; assembly: GCF_001311925.1. Classification (GTDB taxonomy): domain Bacteria; phylum Bacillota; class Clostridia; order Lachnospirales; family Cellulosilyticaceae; genus Cellulosilyticum; species Cellulosilyticum ruminicola. The sequence continues at coordinate 20,617 of NZ_BBCG01000038.1, read as the reverse complement.
ACTAGACCTAGACTTGATACTGAACCTGCAGAACGTATACAACTCAATGATTAAAAATATATCCATAGCTTATAGTAACGCAAAAAAAGCTTCCTTACCTAAATAGCAAAGAAGCTTGCTTTTTACTGACATCTTTTGAATTTTACATTTGTAAACTTTAAATCCCCTTATTATCTAAGTTTTGCAAAGTTTTGAGTATAGTAATATTTATATGTACTTGAACTGCTATACGCTGCGCCTACACCTATATCACCTGTTTGTTGAAGCATATTTTTTCTATGTCCTTCTGAGTTTAACCATTGACCAAAGGTTTCAATTCCTAATCCATTACCTGCTGCAATATTCTCGGCACAGCTTTTCCAATTTATTCCGCCATTTGTCATTCTTCTACTTGGTGAAAGACCTTGTGCATCTGTATGACTAAAGTAATTTTTGTTTGCCATCTCTTCTGAATGGCTTCTTGAAATGCCTGTTAACTTTTCATTATATTTAAGTGGTGTTACATTGCTTTTTGCACGGAAACCATTGGTTAAGGCGATAATCACTCTTTCATTAGCCTTTAAATAAGCAGTGCTTGTTGTATCACTTTCTGCTTCTACATTGTACGCAATCGCAACAATCTTGTTATTTTGCAGTTCATCTTTAATTGCAATAATATCAGAATCTGTCACCTCTCCTATTTTTCCGTAAGTAATCTCCCTAAATTTGAAGCTTTTAGCATTTGTACAAAAACCTACTACTGCATCCTCTTGCATGTAAAAGATTATTGTCTCATTGGCATCTTTTGTGTAAAAAACAATGTCATATGTTCCGTCTGAAAGTTTTAAATCTGGTTTACCTAAGGCTTGTTGTAATGTCTCTAGATTACTCCCTAAATTAATAGTTTTCCCTTTGTAACCTATTGTCTTCTCTGATTGTGGGTTTTGAGTAGTACTTGCTGCACTATACTGAGTAGTTATTATGTTGATTGCCGCTTGTGCATTTCCACCAAATATACTTATTGCCCCTATCAATAAGTATATTTCTGCTCTTTTCATATGGCCACCCCACCTTCTTATGTTTTTCTTTTACTTTAGCACATTATTATAGAAAATTCTATAAATATATACAAAAGAACTTATTCTCATACATATAAGTCCTTTTTTAATATAGTATTCTTATCGAATTTCCAATATGCTTGTTTTATACAGTTTGTCTAATATGTCATGTTTAATTCCCAAAATGTACAATATCCCTTCTTAACTGCTTCTTCTCTAAGCACTTTATATAATTCTGCCTTCGTTGCATAGCAATATGGATTCACAAAAACCACACCTATACCAAAGGCAATTGCGCCAAGTAAATACCAACCTATGAAAGATAAATCTAAAACCCACATATCCATTTTTTGTCCCATTGTCATTTGATTGCTAAGCTCTTTTGCTCTCTTATAATCCATATTAGGATTATCTGCTAAAATATAAGGTACCATGCTATAAGCATAACCTTTAACAATCCCTGGAATTATTAAAAGTAATGTCCATAGGAATACTAAAATGCCACGATAAAACATTGCTTTAAATACATTCCAATAAGCCCCTTCTTTAAATACATAACCTAAATAGCTCATTTGAGATTCGCCTTCAGCTGCTCTAATAAAGAACTTTCTTCCCCCTACTTCTAACATATAGCCTACAAAAATTCGAACAGCTACGGCAATTATTCCTATGCAAAAAAGCATGAAAACTATTTTAGTATTTTCCAGATAACTCTTATTTCCCCAAAATCTCCAGCCACTGCTGTTTCCTCCATTACTTCCATCTACCCCTATCAAAAAGATTACTAATGCCACCACAAAAGCCTGCCAATAATTTGTCTTTAAAACTGCCTTTGCACTTTCTTTTAAATCTGCTCTTGTCCACATACTAAATGGCCTCTCCCTTCATAATAAATATAAACCCTATTTTATCAAAGTCTGCATATGACTTCTATGTATTATATTGTCTTTTTTATCATCTTAGACTAATTTCTAATTAAAAAGGAGCAAGCTAACTTGCTTGCTCCCAAATATAACGTTCATATTGTTTCTTCATTGTTCTAACTGCCCCATCACCATCTTCAGCTTCAACATGTACATCTGAGCTGCCTTCTATGCTACTAAAGGTAATACGTTTTTCAAAGCCTAAATATGACTGTAAATAATCCATCATATTTTCTCTTGTATCTTGTGGACTATAAATTCGCATATAACTATACCCTTCATGATTTTTTTCTTCACGAATATGCATACGAATATCTTTCATAAATGGCTTCATTTCCAATACTTTTGCCAAACGTTCAATAACCGGCGTTGGTTCAATAATGCAAAGATATAAAACATCCTGCCCCTCTGAAAGTGGTGCATTAATATAATTACGATGTGGCGACTTTCTTAGGCGCAAGTGTAACGCTTCCATAGTATGATTGGTCATATCTGTAAAATAAATCAGCAAAATGTCCTGTACTACAGTATTAATGAAACACCCTACCTTTTCTCTTTCTAAAATTTCTAAAATAGACTTCACAATATCATGCTTAATAACTACCGTATGCATATATTTCTTTTCTTTAATATCATATAAAGCTGCCCCATTCATTAAATAATCGGCATTTTAAAATGAATATCTTTCAAGATTTCCATAACGGATGTTGGTATATGTTCTGTAGCAACTGTAAAATTAGCCCCTGACTCAATAAGACGATTAAGTTCAAATTTACTATAAGCTGAAAGGGCATCATCTGGTGTCAATAATGTATTATTAATGCCTGAAATAAATAATATATCTTTTTGCTTCTTAGTTGGAATCTTAATTGTATTAAAATAACAATGCCCACAAGTGTATCTATAACACGATTTAGCACATAAATAAATGGCTGTTCATCTAATATATGATTTGTTGCAATACTTAAAAATACAGCACATGAAAAATAAGCAACTTGTGGCTTTTTAAGATGTACAGTTGTTTCAATAATAGGAATAATTGCCACAGAAAGTAACGTGTAATATAACATATTGCTTTCTAGATTTTTAAAAATCATAAATTTAACTGCTAGTATAATTGAGCCATAAAATGCTCCAATCATTGTCCCAATAATACGATTTCTTGCAGTTGTTAAGCTGCTTTCAGTATAAGTTTACATACATAAAATAGCTGCAATGGCTGAATAAAAAGGTAAACCTTGCTGTTCTTTCTGAAGTCAATTTCTAGTCTATTTTATCATATCATCTTATACGCTATTTTAAAATCATTTTTCAATCTAAAATTGAATATTTTCTAAGCAGATTTTTAATAATTCATTTAACTGGTCTTCTACTTCTAATATTTCTTTTAGAACTGGAATATAACTCTCATCTAAGCTTTCTATATGACGTACTTTATTTTTTTCAATACGGTTTTTAAACTTTGTCCATTTTTTCTCAGACTGTTTTAAACACTCAAAGAGTTCTGGTGCTACCTCAAATGTTTCATATTTATCACTTAAATCTTTTAATCCTAATGTCAATAACTTACGTTTTTTATAAAGTATAGAACATAGCCAAGGTATAAAACCTATAAGTTTCGTTGTTACACCTGGTATACTCCCATTTAAGTCTAAGCCCTTTTCTACTAACTTCATAAGTTCACATATTACATTTCTACCTGTATATTTCACTTTACCTGATTCTAAGTTTTCATTTGGCTTATAATAATTTTGAACTGAAGACAAAATAGATTGTTTCACACGTTCCTCAACTAAATGTGATTGTTCTAAATTAAGCTTTGCAATAATGCATTGTAAATAACCGTTAAAAGCTGCCTCCATCTTTTCTTTCGGCATAACACCTATATCTTTTCTCTCTTTATAAGGTATGAAATAATCATAATTAATTTGTGCAAATGGATCTTCTAAGTAATAATAATTTTCTCCATCAAAATGTAAAATAATAAATACATGGCCTGGTTCAAATTCTTTAAGGTCATAATCTGGTGTATAATTTATACTAAAATCCAATAATTCTGTCACTGTACATACAATAACTGGTTTTCCTTCTTCTAAAAGCTGATGTAATACCTTTAAGCCTTCTTCTCCCTCGTACTCTTCCAAACTATAATTACAGCTTTCTGTTGCGATTTCATTTGTAAAAATTTCTTCTATTTCCCTTTCTTGATTCAAAATCATAAATACTGATAAGTCATCAATTAAAGAATACATGACTTGCTGTGCCTGTGGCTGTGCATTTTTATAGATTTGATAAATACAAGTAACTAAGCAAAAATAACTCATATCATAAAATGGGTCTTTTCTCCCCTGCGCATCAAAGTAATAATTTTGTGTCAATAATGCTTCGGACATATTCTCCCCCTTAATTATCGTTAATTATTTTTTCCACCTTACTACAGAATGTTTGAAAATCCATATCTTCTTCTATATCTAACGCATCATCATCTACTTCTATTTCAAATATATCCTCTATCTTTGTCACGATTTTAATAAAGGAAATCGATGTGACAATTAAATCATATCTTAGTGAACTTTTTGGTTTAATAACTGATTCTTCTATTTTAAGTACTTCTGCTACAATTTGTTTTAAGTTCTCTGCTAAATCCATTTTCGTCTCCCCTATCTTCTTTTAATCTTATTAGATGCTGTCTTTTCGATTTCCTCTACTACATAGAAATGTTTTGGAATCTTATAAAAAGCTAAATGTTCCTGGCAATATGTTGAAAGTGCATTTAAATCAAATACTTCACCTGGTTCAATTTCTATATCTGCCACTACAATTTCTCTTGAACTTTCACTTTTTTCTCCATATACTTTAATTTCATGAATCATTTTATGTTTGCGAATCATGGCTTCTACTTCTTCTGGGAAGATGTTACGCCCGCCTGAAATAATAACGTTTTTCTTACGTCCCATAATATACACATAACCTTCTTCTGTTTTATACCCAATATCTCCTGTATATAACCAGCCATCTTTTAAGAATGCCTCAGATTTACCATAGTACCCTTTCATTAAATATGGACTGGTGATAAGTATTTCACCTAACTCTCCAGCTTTTACAGTTTTTCCTGACCCGTCAATAACTTTAAGCTGCATTTCCCCTACTGTGCGGCCTACTGATTCTGGATACTGATCCCAGTCTTCATAAGTTTTATGGCAAATTGGTGTAGACGCTTCTGTCATCCCATAAGATTGGATAACCTTCACAGGTGCTAACTTTTCTTTAATATAGATAAAATCTCCTTCATCTATTTTTTCTCCAGCGATTAATATACGATCTAACTGCTCAATATGATGTTTTTCAGGATTATAATATTCTGCAATGAGCTTTAGTACAGAAGGTACTACACTACAACGTGTAATTTTTTCTTTATCAAACATATTAAATAATTTATTTAATTTAAGCCTTCCTTCATATAATATAATTGTTGCACCTACATATAAATTTAATAACATTTGTTCTGTATTAATAAATGCAGCACAAAGTGGAATAACAACTAATTCTCTGCCACTTTCTGGCGTTAACATGGTTTCTAAAGTCCATTCTATTCCTGTCATTAACGTTTCATGGCTGTACATTACAAGTTTAGGTAAGCCTGTTGTACCAGAGGTAGGAAAAATAAGGGCAATATCCTCTTTATTTGGTGAAGCGATTTTAATCTCATCTACTTCCTCTGATTTTTCTAAGTACATTTCATCTACATATACAATTTGAAGCTTCTTTTCTAATACCTTAAAAGCTTCCTTGTTAGTTGATATAGTAACAAGCGTCTTCATATCACTTTCTGCTGCAATAAGTTCAATCTCAGCTACGGTGAGTTGCGCATTTAATATAACATTTGTTTTATGTGCAAATAAAATGCCAAAATAACCTATAATATATTCTATAGAATTAGGTATAAATAACCCTACATTTTGGCCACTTTCATTTTCTATAACCTTTGATACCTTATAACTTTCCTGGTTTAATTGATGATATGTTACTTCCCTTTCCCCTTGTTTGATTGCAACCTTATGATTGTTTTGTTTTGCTAATAAAAATTCAATAACATCCATTTCTAACACTCCCCTAAATTATTTTTGAAATAGGATAATATTTCACTTGTTTTCCAAAGGTTTCTTGTAATTGTATCCATATATCTAAATCTGTTTGTTCTACATAATCATAAATCACAATATGACTTATCTTTTTAGCTATAAGCCCTTTAAGTAATTGTTTGATTTGTACTAACTGATTGGCCTCTTTAAAATCAATCTGAATACAATTTTCATCTGGTGATATTGCTTTTTCTAGCTCTTTATAAACTGTTGCAATACTTCTAAAAAGTCTTTGAATACCTTGTGCATCTAATCCCATAGCCCCTATATGTTTTTGGCTAAAAATTCTAGAATTATAGTCTACCTCTTCTTCCTGCTCTTTCTTCACCACTTTTCCCTGTCTATTACCATGAAATTGATGTACTACTGTATTGCGATAATTAAAAACTATTTTTAGGCCCTTTTGATATAAACGATATACCATTTCTACATCTTCTACTCCCCATTTTTTAAGGTCCTCGTCGAATCCACCTAATGTTGCTATTTCATCCCTTGGTACACTTAAATTACATGTAAAGCAAAATAAAAAAGGGTTTTGCATCGTTGCGCCATTAAAAGATAAATCCTTAAAAACCTCTTCTCGAAATTCTTTCTCTACATGCTCAGATGTAAGATAGTTACTTTTAAATAACTTATTCTCTAAACAAATCTCTTCTGGAATAGCTGCATTCATTAAAAGACGTCCACCCGCTACAATAATATTGTCATTAATGGCATAACATCTATCTAGTTCTTCTAAGTAATTGTCATTTACAATAATATCTGCATCAATAAATACTACATATTTCCCTTTTGCCTGAGCAACCCCCCATATTACGTGATTTTGCACGGCTTGACTCTTCATTGCGTTCTAAATAAATGTATTTTAAATCATATTCCTTATTTATACCATTTATAAATCTTTCACACTTATCTTGAGAGCCATCATCTACTACAATAACTTCATAGTCTCCTCTCCCTATAGGCTTTAGATTATTTAATGCTCTTAAACTATTTTTTAAAAGTAATCCATTATTATAAGCTGGAATCACAAAACTATATTTTAGCATAACACTCCTCCTTTACTCTAAGCCTTTTATGGCGTCATATAGCCTATGTAATAGGCTATTTTCTCGTTGTGCAATCTGTTTAAGTTTTATTATGGTCTCTTGAATTGTTTCTTTTTGTTTGTCTGTTACAATCCCTTCTAATTCTTGCATTGCTTTAAATTTTAAACGCATAACATTGCACTGCCCTATAAGCTCTTCATACAATGTAAGCTGTTCTTTAAAATCCTCAGGTACTTTATAATGTACTGCAATATAATTGAAGCGTTCTAAAAGTCCTACTTTATGTTCATAAAGCAAATGAATGGCACGATAGTCTATACAAATTTCATTTTTTAATACTTTTTCTAAGCATCCAATCACTACCTGGTAAACATTTTTACCATATGTCATGCCTTTAGGATCAAGTTCTAATGTATAAGTGATATAACCCTCATCTTTTCCTTGCAAATATCCTTCTAATTTATTTTTAAATCTTGTTAGACTAAATGGAAATACCCGTTCTGGGGTTCTTGGCTTAATCAGTTGCACAGCTGACCATTCACACCATGGCGCACTTTCTTTATAATATTTTTCTCCTTCAATATAAGCTTTCTCCAATAATGGCATCTCATAACTTAACTTTGTAAAAGTCATTTGTTCATCAAAACTTATGAGATATACCTTTTGTAAACTTTCATCATAACCATAAATCAATGAACTATGTATAAAGTGTTGTTTTTGATAAGCCCATTTATTCGGCAAATAATATTCATCAAAATGTGCCACCACATAATAACCACGATTTATATTTTCTTTTATATACGTTACAATAGCGTTTACATTTTGAAGAAGCGGATAACCAAAACATATAACCTCTGCTACATCAATATATCCATCAAATGGCTCTAAGTAATTAAGTTCTACATAGCCTGCTGCGTTTTCATAAGCATAAATCTGTGTGAAGTTACTATAATACCATGGCCAATAAGCTTCATATGCCATTAAAATACACATTGGTAAACTCCGATGTAAATAAGTTGTCATCTTGCGTTGCAGCACTGTCGGTAATGTAACCCCTTGATTACTCATCTCTTCTTGCTGTTCTTCTCCTACTTTATAAATAAATTCTTGTCTATGTTCCTCTATAAAACTTGCTAATTCCTCTAAGCTACATTTTTCATACAATATAGCTATTGATATTTCTAGACCTTCTTTCAACAATAAGGCTTGTAACTCAATAAGTTTCAAAGAATCTGCCCCTATATCAAAGAAATTTTCTCCTTTTCTAAGCTGAGTAACTTTAAATGCTTGTAAGCAAAGAGGTAGCAATTGATTTTCCATGCTATTTAACTGCTCATTTTCCTCATAGTCTGTTGCAATTTCTATACTTAATAGTGCCTTACGATCTATTTTCCCATTTGGCGTAATTGGCATTTCCTTCATATAAATAAAGTAAGTTGGCACCATATAGTATGGTAATTTTTCTCTTAGTGCTTTTCTAATCTTAGTCTTTGGTATTTCTTCTTGTGCCATATAGTAAGCATAAAGCTGTGTATTTGCTTCTTGATTTTGAGCTAGCACAACACATTCTTTTATTCCCTCTAAGGTTAATAATACATTTTCTATTTCTCCTAACTCTACACGGTATCCTCTTACTTGTACCTGATCATCCATTCTTCGTATAAAGTCGATTTCCCCATTTGGCAGCCATCTTCCTAAATCACCTGTATGATAAAGCTGTTCTCCCTGGCGATATGGATTTGCTTCAAAACGTTCAGCCGTTAACTCAGGTCTATTTAAATACCCTTTGGTAACCCCTTTACCACCTAAGCAAATTTCTCCTTTCACGCCAATAGGTACTAATTTTAAATTTTTATCTACGATATAGACATAACAATTAGTAATAGGATGACCTATTGTTATACTTCGATGACTTGTTACTTTTCTTAAAATACTACTTGCCACTGCATTTTCAGTAGGGCCATATTCATTGGCTAATTCTACATCAGGCACTATTTCTTCACTTAATTTAACAGTCTCCCCATCTAACTTATCTCCTGCCACACAAACCACTTTAAGCTTTTGATTATCTGCCCTTAAATGGCCACTTAATAAAATAGCTTTATACAAAATAGGAACCATTATTAAATGTGTAATCTTTTCTTTTATAATAGTCTTTGCCAAATACCCAGCATCCTTTTCTTTATCTAATCCTACAAAAATTGCTGTAGCACCTGAAATAATAGGGGTAAAGAAACTTGTTACAAAGCCGTCAAACGCTACTGAGAAATTTTGAAGAACTTTATCTTCCGTTGTTAATTGATATTCTTCTTTGCGCCATAATAACGTATTAACTATATTTTTATGGGCTACCATAACGCCCTTAGGTTTGCCTGTGGAACCAGATGTATAAATGACATAAGCTAAATCTTCTGGCGTAGTCTCTTGCTTTAATTTTCCTCTTAACTCATATACCTCTTGATCATCTAAATAAATTTTACAGCCATTAAACATAGTTTGTGCTTCTAATTTCCTTTGGGTTAATAAAACTGTTACCTTACTATTTTCTAAAATATAAGCAATACGTTCTGTTGGATACATAGGGTCTATTGGTAAATACGCCCCCCCTGCTTTTAAGATTGCTAATACACCTATGAGTCTTTCTATAGTGATTTCTGTAAATAAACCAACTATACAGCCTGCACCTATACCATTTAATTGCAATTTATAAGCTAATGCATCTGCTTTTTCATTTAACATTTCATAAGTTATTGTTGTTTCTTCTAGCTTTATAGCAATCTGATGTGGTGTTAAACTTACTTGCTGTTCAAATAACTCATGTAATAATGGGGCTGTTTCATATATTTTTTCTTCTCCGTTAAATCCTAGAATAGCTGTTTTTTCTTTTAAATCTATTGCTTCAATTTCTTCAATTAATTGATTGGCATCTTTACTAATACTTTCTAAAATGCATATAAAGCTGCTACTCAAATGCTTAATGGTATCTAAATGATAAAGTTTTGTACAATAATTCATTTCAAAGTCAATACCATCTCTTACAGGCTGAGCCACTAAAGTCAAATCAAAACGTGCAGCTTTATTTCCTATCGGATAAGCTTTGGTTCGTGTCCCTTTTAAGTCTAGGACTTCTTCTTCCGTATTTTGAAATACAAAAGCTACATCAAAAAGTGGATTATGACTTGCATCTTTTGCTAAATGTAGTTTTTCAATTAAGCTTGAAAATGGATATTCTTCATTTTCATAGCCTTTTAAAAGGCATTCTTTAACTTCTTCTAGATAAGCTTTAAATGACTTCTTTCCTTCTGGCTTTAGGTAAATAGGTAGTGTATTTACGAACATCCCCACAATTTCTTGTAAAGCCAATTGATCCCTTCCTGCAATAGGCATACCAATAACCAATGCTTCTTGACCACTATATTTTTGTAATACAACACTATAACTTGCCAGCATTAACATATTTAAAGTAACATGCAGCTTACCACAAAGTGTTTGTAAAGTCTTATACAATTCTTCTGGTAATTTGAAATAAAAACTATCCCCTTCAAAACTTTGTTTAAATGGGCGTACCTTATCAATTGGCATCTCTAAACTTGGTATCTCCTCTTTAAAGCATTGTAGCCAATACGCTTCTTGTGCCTTTAAATCTTCTTGATAAGCTGCTTCTTGTTGCCATTTGGTATAATCAACATACTGAAATGCGACTTCTTTTAGAGGTACTTTATTATAGATTTGGCTTAATTCTTCTATAATAATGCTATAAGAACTGCCATCTCCCACAATATGATGTAGATCCATTGCTAATACATATTGGTTTTCTTTGAAAGCATAAACTTTGCCTCTTATAAGTGGGGCTTTTGTTAAATCAAAAGGCTGTATAAAGTTTAATAACTGATGAGCTAATTCTTCTTGAGTAGTCCATTCAAACTCCAATTTAAAATCTACTTTTTCAGCAACTTTTTGTACAATCTCTTCCCCTTTTCTTATAAAACTTGTACGCAAAGCACTATGTCTTTTTATAATAGTTTGAAAAGCATTTTCTAATCTTTTCACATCTAAAGCACCTTCAATATAAAAAGCTTCTGCCATATTATAATTCACACTTTCCGGTGCTAAACAAGTTAAAATATACATTCCTTTTTGGGCAGCTGAAATAGGATAATCCTCTTGCACTTCTGCTTTTTCCAAAGATTCAAAATAAGTTGTCTGCCCATTTTTAATCAGCTTGCTCATAGCTTTAACTGTAGGATTTTCAAATAATTGACGAATTGCCAACTGAATATGATAAATGCTGGCTATTTCATTAATGAGCTTAGTGGCTCTTAAACTATGTCCACCTAAAGCAAAAAAATCATCTTGAATACCTACTCTTGGTATATTTAATATACTAGAAAAAAGCTCACATAATTTTTCTTCTATTTCATTAGTAGGTGCCTCATAAACCACTTCTAATTCCAGCTTTGGTAACTTTCGTTTATCCACTTTTCCATTAGTGGTACGTGGCATACTTGGGATTTGTAACATACAGTGTGGCACCATATAATTAGGTAAATCTACTTTTAAAGCATTTTTAAGTGCTGTAAGCTCAATCTCTCGACTTGCTACAAAAAAGGCACATAAATAACTTTCACCAAAATTATTTTGTGCAACCATTACTACAGCTTCTTGTATATACGGTTGCTTTCTAAGTACCATTTCGATTTCACCAAGTTCGATACGTAAGCCTCGAATCTTAACTTGTTCATCCATACGTCCTAAATAATCTACATTACCATCTGGTAACCACTTGGCTAAATCTCCTGTTTTATACAATTTACCACTTCCAAAAGGATTATCTATAAACTTTTCATCAGTTAAAGCTTGGCGATTTAAATAGCCCTTCGCCACACCTTTTCCTGCAATGCAAAGTTCTCCCGGAATACCTATAGGCATCAGTCTTTCTTTCTTGTCTAAGATATAAACTTGCACATCACCTATTGGTTTACCAATTGGTAACTTTTCTTCACCTTTATATTCATAAGATAACGCATTAATTGTACATTCTGTAGGTCCATATGTATTAAAGACGCGGCAATATTTCTGCCACTTTTTTAAGCACATCTAACTGAGCTTTTTCTCCCCCTGATTCTAGAACTCTTAACTGAGGTAATCTTTCTGGATTTAACTCATTAATCACAGTAGGTGTAAGTCCTACAAAAGTTACGCCTTTGCTCTGTATATACTCCTCTAACTGTTCTAAATGAACTAATAAGTGCTCGGTTACAAGACAAGAAGTTGCCCCACTTAATAAGGTGCCAAAAATATCCCATACAGATTGATCAAATGACATACTTGCAAACTGTAAAATGACATCTTGATATGTTACGTCATACCACTTCTGATACGCCTCAATAATATGACATAAATTACTATGGGTAATCATAACACCTTTTGGTTTTCCAGTGGTTCCAGATGTATAAATCACATAAGCTATATCCTCAGGATGATTTAAATTTTCTAAGTTAACTGTACTTTCCTTAAGATCTGTTAAATACACTTTCTCCCAATTTCCCTGTAATTCATCTAAATAACTATTACCTACAATACACTTTGCACCGCAATCTGTTAAAATATAGTTGATACGCTCTTCGGGATACTGTGGATCAATAGGTACATAAGTTGCCCCTGCCTTTAATACTCCCATAATCCCTATGAGCATATCCATGCCACGGCCTGTTATGACCCCTACATAATCTTTAGGTCCTATTCCTCTTTTTCTTAAAAGCCAACCAACTTGATTGGCTTTTTCATTTAAAAACTTATAGGTTATTGTTTCATCATTGCAAATAGCTGCTAACTGCTCTCCATATTGACTGACTACATTTTCAAACCATGGTATAACTACTTCATATTTACTAGATGGATATGTATTGTGATTAAACTCTTTTAAAATAAGCATTTCATCTGCTTGTGTAAGCAAATTTAAATCTGCAATCTGAATACTTGGATTTTCTATCATTTGCTGCAAAATAAGTATCAATTGTTCTACTTTACAAAGTACTGGTGTCGCTATTAATGTTTCTATCACAATCTCTTCTAAGCTCATAAAAGTTATTTTATAAGAAGGTTTTACTACTTCGTCTTGAAGTTGCTTATGCTTTAAAGCTTGCCATAGCTGTTCACAAGTCATTTCTTGAGTTATAGTAATCTTTAGGCTATATGCTTCTTCCCCAAATACTTGCACTTCAATTTCTTCTTCTCCTGTATAACGATTTAAAATAATTAAAATGCCACTTAAAATAGTTTCTTCTGTTATTACACTCTGATTTAATTGATCAGTCTTTTTTACTAGTAATTGAGTTAATGTCAAACTATACTTACATTGCTTCAATATTCTCATCCCTTTCTTCACAATCTGTAATGCCTTCAGCATAATACAAATTATAAAAAGCACTTTGATTTTTCATAAGATCTTCAAAACTTCCCTTTTCTCTTATACTACCTTTCTCCATCACAATAATTTCATCATATTGCTTAAGTATATTCGGCAGCAATTTATGTGTAACAGATATAATCGTTACATCCTCTAATTTAAGTACTATGTTTTCTATTTCACTGGCAATCTTTTGATCTAATGAAGAAGTATACTCATCTAATAATAAAATAGGTTTCTTCTGAACAAGGGCCCTGGCAATAGCTATGCGCTGCTTTTGTCCACCTGATAACTTATTTCCATTTTCCCCTAAAGGTGCATCTAAATCCAGTTGCATACTTGTGGCAAATTCTGCTACACCACTTTGTTTAAGTGACTCCTCTAATACTTCCGCTTTAAGCGTCCTTCCTAGTGTAATGTTCTCTTTTAAAGACGTATCAAATAAATAAACATTTTGCTGAATAATACCTACTTGTTCATATAACGATTGCCTTGTAACTTCCGAAACAGATTGATGATCAATCATTACTTTTCCTTCTTGTGGCATATACTCATCTAATATAAGCTTCAATAAAGTAGATTTACCACTGCCACTACTCCCCACAATGGCATATTTTTTATTTTTCTCAAAAGTAATTGAAAGGTCATTTAAAACATTTTTATCCTCTTCATAAGCAAAATTGACATTTTCTAAAGTTATGTCTTCTTTCACCCTGCTTAGCTGTTTATGTCTTGTTGCTTCTATATCTGGAATATCCATAAATTCTACTAAATGATTCTTAATTTCTGTCATACTTTTTAAGACATTAATTTTATCAATAATCATCATAATAGGTTCCCCTAAACTCTCCCCTAACTGTACAATGGCAAACAATGCCCCTATACTTAACTGTCCTTTTATGACAAAATAACCACCTAGTCCAATAGAAACAGCTTGTGTCATAATGCTTAAATAACTGGCTAATGCACTACTTCTTGAAATAGTTTCTAATGCCTTAAAATTAGTATCTTCAACTTCTTTATTAATCAATTGAAACTTCTTAATTGTAAACTTGTCCATATAATATGATTTAATAATTTCATAACCTAGAAAAATATCTTTTAAACGCATGGTCAGTTCACTTAATGCTTGGCTATAATGTCCTCTTGTGCTAGAAAGCTTCTTACCAAATAGCTTAGGAATAATCAATATAAATGCTGATGTAACAATCATTGCCAATGCAATCCATACATTAAACCATATTAAAACACCTGTACTGCCTACAATAATCACCGCATCTGATATAATAGCTAAGGCTGGGCTAATATAATTCTTATCCATTAAATGAATATCATTAGTCAAACTTGAAAGATAGGTTGCTGTATTTTGCTGATAAAACTCACATAATCTTGGCGTAATAATCCTTCAAAAATCTTCTTTTTAAAATGGCATAATGTTTTAGTTATATAATAAGCCTCTATAATGCGATGCAAATAATCGGTCAGACCTACTACTACAAAATATCCTACTACCCAAATAAATGTGTTTATAAGCTTTTTCACATCTCCTGTTACAGCTGCATCCACAATACGCTGCAAAGCAAGTGAAATAGAAATAAAAACTACACCTACCATAATTTTCATAAAGAAAGTAAGTGCAAACCATCCCTTATACCTTAAGATTATCTTTTTCATACCATCACCCTTTCTTTGTTATATTTTAACATAATTTTTAAAATAATAAAGTATATTCAAAAAAACTCTTTTGTTTATTTCACACATTTATACACACAAGTCATTTAATATTTTATATATTTTAACGAATATATAAAATATTTTTACATCTTTTTATTCAATAACTACATTTATTTATATTTTTTCATGCTCATTACTCATTTCCTCTGCATTGTTGCCCTACTTATTAGTTTTTGTTAAAATAAGGTAAAGTTTTAAGAAATCTGGCGAAGGAGGTCATTGAATGTCAAATACACTAAAAAATTTAGAAACAACTCAAATACTTTATGCAGAAAATGTTATTACACTAAAAAATACTATTGCACAAAAATATCCTAATGCTTCATCTAAAGAACGTGCAGATTTACTTTCAAAAGCTATTAAGCACATTTTACGTAGCAATTTATCCTCCTTTGACGAAAAAATGCAGCAAGCACTTATCCAAGATCTTTTAAAAACTATCGTTCAAAAGCAATCCTTTTCATTAAATGCTCAGGATGTAGTAAATGCCTATACTACTTTAAATCCACCTTCTATAGAAACTAACTTATCACCCCTAGCAGCTTGGTTAGTGAAGCAACTGAACATAAACTTTTAGCAGAATATTTTACAACGTCCTATCAAAAAGCAGCGATACCCCCACTGTCTAATGCGCCCTATTCAAACATTACTTCTCCCCTACATACTAACCTTAGTTCACCACCTACCCTAGACGATAACTCTGTAGAACCTACGGCTATACATATTTCAAGTATTCATACGTCTAAATTAAAACCATATCGATTACCACAGCACATTAAACTCGTTTCCTCCATAATAGGTTTCCTTAGTATCACCAGTTGCATTCTGATTTTTACACTACATTCTAAATCTGTTACGCCTCTAGAAGTATCTACTGAAATTTCTAAGCCAATTGCAACACCAACACCATTAACATTTGCAATTCCAGAAGAAGATTACTTAATGATACATCTCCAATATAAAACCATTAATGAAACAGCTCTTAAGGATTGGCTTATAAATCGTGGTTCTATGCTTGCTGAAGAACCTTACTTTAGTACAATCTTAGAAGCTGCAGCAAGCTATAATATTAATCCACTTCTAATGTTTGCTATTACAGGTCAAGAGCAAGGTTTCGTGCCTAAATCTCATCACCGTGCCTTAGAAATTGTCAATAACCCTTTTAACGTCTATGGTAGCTGGCAAGACTTTAATACAAGTATTGAAGATACAGCTTTTATTGCAGCCCGTACTATTATTAATCTCAGTAAAGGCTGCCCAGAAGACGCGGATCCTATTAAATGGCTCAATAAAAATACGCCGAAGACCCTAAATGGCACCTCGGCGTTACTGCCCTTCTCAAACAATTAGAGGAAGTGGCTGGTTAATTATTTAATGAAATTCCCTGCATCATTATTGTTTACAACAACAATTTTTCCAGATTTAATTTGTTCTTTTACTTCTTCAACAATTTTCATTGTTTTGTCACTTAGGTTTGGATTTTCACTTGAATACCTCCCCCACCATTAGCAGCTGTATGTATAAAGTAAGCTTTGTCCTCCATTAAATGTGCCTTCGGTAAAGTTTCTAATGGTATCATAAGCTGCATGATCTAGGTATTTCATAGCTAATGTAAGCATCACAGACTTACTGTCTTTATAAATTCCTTCATTTAGACATATCACTTTGCATTTGTTCTATCATACACGGAAACAAGTCCACTTTCAATCTAAATACATTTTTTCCTTATTTTAGACAAAATTATGCACAATAAAAAAGGTGCCATAAAATTCATGACACCCTTTTCTAAACCCAATATTTACTCTACAGCTACTTCAATTATGCTTTCACTTTCATAACTTTGTTGATATTTAATGGTACATTTAACTTTATCTGATGCAATCACCTTACCTTGAGAAGATTTATTAATAATTTTGTTAACTTCTTCTTGTATTTGTTCATTCAAATGATCATCGCCGCCCAATGCACTAATGGCTACTTTTAATGGCTCAAATTCTGCTTGTTCAATAGGGCTTTGCTATAAGCATCTATTATCATACGTACTTTTTTAAGTTCCCTTTTTTCATCTCTAAAAAACTGATAATAACTTGTTGTATAAGCAACATATCCACGAGTCATACGCAGTGGTGTGCTCATTTCAACGAGGCTCTCCTCTGCCCCTTGTGAATACCCTGACAACAAGAAGTGATCTGTTTGAAATGCCTGCATAAAGGCTGCATCACTTTCATTTTTGAATTTAAAGGGTTCATGGAAAATGTAAAGTTCATTTTCCTTTTCTCCTCTTATACCAAGCAGGCTATATTCACCTATTTTTTCAGTAAGTACTGCTCCTCTTTCATTTTCTCTTATCCATCTACTTTGCTGATCAATCTTTGTATCCTTTATTTTTTGAACAAAAGTATTTAATTCTTCTCCCATATAATTAGCTGCATAGCTTAATGCTTTTTTACTTAGCGCACTATCTATATTAATATAAATATATCTTTCATCTTTACCTGTATAAATAGAACTTTCCATATCATATGGCCTGTCATGTTCAACCCTTATATCATTATTTTCTTCTCTATTATTAACAACCAGTCCTGCGACTTGTCCCATAAGCGTTCCCCATTCTTTAAAATCATAAGTGATATAGTCCTTATTGGTTCCTGTCACAACCATTGTTTCTGAAAGATTATTAGAATTTGTACAACCTGTACTTAATACAACTAAGCTACTCATGAATAATGCTAAAATAAGTTTCTTTTTCATCCTTTACACCTCCCTTTTATTTTGTAATCCAATAGATGCAACCTTACGCGCTATAATTACACCTACAATAAGTCCAATGACTAATAGGACATCTAAAATGATTCTAGGATAACCTAATGCCACTTGATTTAAAACCTCTTTACTTAAATCACGTACAAGACATCCACTACATAATGCGTAGCCTGCTATAAAAATGCCACGTATGAATTGACTTGGTATTAAAATATCTATATTTTCAATGCGTTGCTTCTTGACTTGTTTTACAATCACAAGGCAACAAATCACTGCTACTACAAAATAAATGAGTCCAACTATAGAGCCTCTTTCTGTTGTAGTATAGTTAAATGACTCCCCTGCCGAAATTTTAATGCCACCTCCCCGTGTATTCATATAATTCATATAAATATCTTCAAGCCATGAATTAATCTCATGTAAATAATAACCTATGCCATGGGCTATGCCCTCTTCATCATATTGATAAAGATCTACACGACTCCCAATTTCCTCTATATTGCTCAGCCATAAATAAGCTGGTGCCATCACACTAACCGCTGTAATAATCAAACTGCCTACATTATGACTCAGCAAATATTCACCCAGTATTAAAATCAAATAAATCATAATAAGACGTATATACGCTACACCTAAAATCCCTAAATAGACACTGATGCGGTTTAAATAAGTGCTAACTGTTTCAAAAGCTGTCACACGTAGTACTTCGCTAAATAAATTTGTATAATAACTTCTCATAGCTAAAACCAGGAGGCCATAGATTAGAAAAGGTATTGTAATACTTAAAATCCCCATAGTAATCTTCACAGTAGCTCTTTGTCCATTTGTATAAGGCAAAGCTTTTATAAAACGGCCAATTTCTATACTTTTATCTTTTTTAAACTGTAAATAAACAAGTAATACAATGCCTAGCATATACCCTATTAATACGCAATAAGAACTTTCATAAATACGTGAGCCTATTTCCCAAAAATCATAGCGACTAATACCAGCTTCTAAATACCATCGCCATATATTATTCATACTACCTACAGGTCCAATAACGGCGATTAGATTTACTATTAGAAAATAAATCCCCATGACTAAAGCAGGTTTACGTTCTATTTTAATTAGCGCTTTTAAGTTTTTCATTAAGCATTTCTCCTTTCCTCTTGTTGTTTTGCCTTGGCTGTATAAATAAAGACTTCTTCAAGATTTAAACCAATTGGTTCCACTAGGCTTGCTCCCATATCTTTTAACTGACTTACCAGATCACTGCTATAGTTCTTAGTTACTATGTAATAAACGCTGCCGATATGATCTACTGAAAGAATGCCATCTAATAAAGCAAGCCCTTCTGGTGCTTTACCTTCAAATACGATTTGTAATTTACGTACTTTATTTTTAAGTTCCTCTACTGAAGATTGATAAATCACCTTCCCCTCATAAATCATAGTCATTTCATCACAAATGCGCTCTAGTTCACTTAAATGATGAGAAGAAATGACTACAGTCATACCTGTTTCATCTACGATTTCAATGAGTAAGTCTAAAACATCTTTTTTAGCAATTGCATCAAGTCCTGATGTAGGTTCATCTAATACAAGTACTTTCGGATTAGTTGCCAAACTCAGCATAATCGAAAGACGCATCTGCATCCCTTTTGAAAGGTTTTTTACCTTTGTCGTGAGCTTAAGCCCAAAGATTTCATTATACTTATGAAACTTAGCTTCTTCAAAGCTTGGATAAATCTCCTTATATAAACCAATCATTTTCTTAATGGTATACTGTGGAAAAAATTGATTACGGTCTGCAACATAAGCAATGTGTCTTTTCACCTCATTATTTTCATATACTGTATTCCCTTCTACTATAATTTCTCCTTCTGTAGGCTCATAAATTCCTACAAGACATTGAATAAGTGTACTCTTTCCTGCCCCATTTTCGCCAATAACTCCATAAATCGTTCCAGGCTTTACATGAATAGATACATCATCTAATACTTTGTGATGCCCAAAGCTCTTGCTTACATGATTAATATGAATCATATTATTCCTCCCTCAATAAATCCTCATAAATCTGACTGACTTCTTCTAATACATCCTCTTTACTAAGTCCCATATAATGTAGTGCTAAGCAGCTACTCTTGAGCTCTTTTTGAATACTTATAAGCTGACTTTCATTAATGGCCTTCTCAGGCAATTGTGCGATGAAAGTTCCTTTTCCTCTAATGGTTTCAATAAGCTGCTGTCTTTCCAGTTCATTATAAGCTTTCATTACTGTATTGGCATTTATTGTCAACATACTCGCAAGTTGTCTTACAGATGGTACTTGATCACCTGGTTTTAAAGTACCTTTAATCACTTGTTCTTTGATATGGTCAATAATCTGTTCATATAAAGCCCGTGGATCTCTTGGGTCAATATTAAACATCTTTTCGCCTCCTTAATGTCACTATACTTTACATCTGTGTCGTAATATTTCTTAATACTAAAAATGTGTATAGTGTGTACTACATCACCTAGTACACACTATACACTTTAATTTGCCAAATTGTCAATATATTTTTTTGTTTTATTTT
>NZ_BBCG01000037.1 GCF_001311925.1 Cellulosilyticum ruminicola JCM 14822 | reverse complement strand
AGAGTAACAGATAATTGTAATAAAATGTATAATCTTCACCATTTTTGTTTGCCGAAATCTCTCCATTTTATTTTACCATTAACATGTGGGAAGATAATGGTTTTTGGATCCACTTTAAACGTTTGGAAAAAGGAAGCATTAGTTGGCCTGAATCTTTAGAAGATGAAATGACCATGAATCTCACTTTAGATGACTTTGAAAATCTGATTAAAGCACCTGGTATTAAACAAAAGATTAAGCGACAAGAAGTATGAAAAAAACCTTAATTTAAGACTTTTTTAGATAGAAATCCTCTGTTATTCATAGTATAATAAATTCAGAAATTACTAACAAACGGAGGGTTTTAAAGTGAACTTATTACAACAACAACAAAAGGAAATTGAAGCTTTAAAATCCAAATTAAAAGAACAAGAAGAAAAGATTGCCTTACAAGAAAAAGAAATCGCTCAAAAGAAGGAAAAACTTGCGTCATTAGAAAAATTAAATGCGTGGTACATAGAACAACTTAAATTGCGTCAACAAAAGAAATTTGGTGTGTCATCTGAAAAAGCTGATTCAAACCAGATTGCTATTGCTGACGCTTTTTCAGATTTATTTAATGAGCAGAAGTTTTAAAACAGCCAATCACAGTTGAGCCAGACCAAGATATGGTAATCCCTGAACATAAGAGAAAAAAATCTAAAAGAGGTGCTAAATTCGATACACTTCCTGTAGAAACAATTGAATACAAACTTTCAGAAGAAGAAAAAGTATGTGCTACTTGTGGCGCACCTTTAACAGAGATGAAAAAAGAAATCAGAAAAGAGCTAGTAATCATCCCTGCAGAAGTAAAAGTCATTGAACATGTGACTTACGTATATAGCTGTAGAAAGTGTGATAAAGAAGGGACAGGTAGTTTTATAAAAGCTGCTGAAAGTCCTAAAGCACTTATTCCTAAAAGTGTGGTTTCACCTAGTTTAATGGCTTACATTATCAATCAAAAATATACAAATCAAAAATATACAAATGCCATGCCATTATACAGGCAGGAACAGGAATTTAAACGCTATGCTATTCACCTCACCAGACAAGACCTTTCAAATTGGACTTTAAAAGGTGCCACATTATTAAAGCCACTTTTTGAAGAGCTCCAACAAGAACTTTTTACGAATGAATTACTTCATGCAGATGAAACCACTGTTGAAGTACTTAATGAGCTAGGAAGAAAGGCGACTTCTAAATCGTACGAATGGCTTTATAGGACCACTAAGCACGCTGAAAGACCTGTAATCATTTATGATTATCAAGTAGGTCGAATTGGTGAATATGTGAAAACATTCTTAAAAGACTGGAAAGGAACCTATCTTCACTGTGATGGATATAGTGGCTATAAAAAGCTTGAAAACGTTACATTATGTGGCTGCTTAGTTCATGCTAAATGAAAATTTCACGAGGCATGGCAGGCAGGTCAGAATAATGAAGACGCTCGAAAAGGCGAAGCTTATATCCAGGAGCTTTTTGCAATAGAAAGTGAAGCTGATCAGTTAAATTATACAGTTGAAGAAAGTTTGAACTTCGACAAAAAAAGTCAAAAAAGAAGTTAGACGAGTTCTATGCTTGGATAAATGAGATTAATTCAAAAACTTTGCCACAAAGTTTATTGGGCAAGGCTATTACGTATGCCCTTAATCAAAAAGAATATCTGAGCAACTTCCTAAAAGATGGACGAATTCAGCTTAGCAATAATCTAGCTGAACAGTCAATCAAAATGTTTGTGATTGGTCGTAAGAATTGGTTGTTTTCTAACACACCAAATGGAGCTAGATCTTCTTCTATTATTTATAGTATCATTCAAACAGCAATAGCCAATAACCTTAAGCCAATGTACTACTTGGAATATGTGTTTGAACAGATTCAATTAAACGAGACTCCGCAGATTTCAGAAATTTTGCCATGGTCAGTAAGTATTCCTGAAAAATGCAAAAACCCAGATACGCCACAAAGCTAGTTAAAGTATACTAGCTGTGGCGTATTTTTTGTAGGCGTATTTGAATTGACGCTTACATTTACCTATATAATTTCTTTAAAATATTGCATTGTTTTTTCTATGCCTTCTTTTAATTGTATTTTAGGTTCCCAATTAAGTTTCTCTTTTGCTAACGTAATATCTGGTCTTCTTCTACATGGATCATCTTGTGGTAGTGGCATGTATATAATTTTAGATTTTGAACCAGTTAATTCAATTACTAAATCTGCTAGTTGTTTAACTGTAAATTCTCCTGGATTTCCTATATTAACTGGCCCATGTATAGTATCATTACTATTCATTAACCTCATCATTCCTTCAATTAAATCAGTTACATAACAGAAACTCCTAGTTTGTTCGCCATCCCCATAAACTGTAATATCATCATTTCTTAATGCTTGTACAATAAAATTAGATACTACTCTTCCATCTAAAGGATCCATATTAGGCCCATACGTATTAAAAATCCTCATTACCTTAATATTAACATTATACATTCTATGATAATCAAAGAGTAATGTCTCTGCCACACGTTTACCCTCATCGTAGCAAGCTCTAATTCCTATTGTATTAACATTTCCATGATAAGTTTCGTTTTGTGGTGTTATTTGTGCATCACCATATACTTCACTTGTACTTGCTTGTAATATCGTTGCATTCGTTTTTTTAGCAATTGCTAACATATTCATGATTCCCCATACACTTGTTTTTAATGTTTGTATAGGATCTTTTTGATAATGTATAGGACTTGCAGGACAAGCTAAATTATATATCTGTTCTACTTCTGTAATGCTAATATCCCCTGATTTAAATGAAAAAACAGTATCTAGATTAATTGGTTGAATAATATCATGATTAATGAAGATGAAATTTTCTTTCTCCATTAAATCTACTATATTTTCTTTTCTTCCTGTATATAAATTATCAATACAAACTACATAATTTCCTTGTTCAACTAATACTTTACATAAATTACTTCCTAAAAAACCAGCTCCACCCGTCACTAATATCAATTTTTTCTTCATCTTCAATATCTGCGTATATTTATATCTCTAATATATCTATACTTTCCTTTCTTTCAGCTTATATTGCGATTACTTCAAATAAAATCTGTTACTTTTCTTAGTCTAGATGCAAATGTTTTTTTCTATAATCGGAATGAAAATATCGTTCCTCTCTACTCTTGAATTTTAAAAATCTCATAGTTTTTATAAACATCCATATACTTGTCCATATATGATATTTCTTATTTAACCACACATATGTCATCGAACGCTCATATATTTTCTTGTTTAACAAATTAATCAACTCTTCTTTATTGTTAATTACATCCGATTTTTTCACTAAAGCTTTCATTCTAGTATTTAACTGTATTTTCCCCTTTACATTTAAGGCAAGCTTTTCTAACATTCTACGATCATTTAATTCCTTTTCTAAGCTTTCTCCTCTATTACAAAATGCATAGATATTATTTTGTCCATAATTATATATAAAATGATAATCATTTATTGTAACTAAATTCTCATATTGCAACATTTTATACATAACATCTAAATCTTCACTTGCCTGCATTTTCTCATTAAATCCACCAACTTTTTTTATCAAGCTCTTTTTAACTACAACTGTGTTAATGTGAAAACAGTAAAATTCACTTTCAACAATATATTGAAATAAACGTTTATCAAACTTCCAATACTTCTCATTTCTATTAATGCCAAGCTTATTTTGCATATCATTAAAAATATAATCAAACCAACCACTTTCACCTATTTTTGTAATATTCCCATATACATTTTCAAGCCATAAAGTACTACAAATTTGATAATTAAATCTTTCTAATGTCTCTATACACTCTTGTAAATGATGTTCTAACCATATATCATCTGAATCTAAAAAAGCAATATATGTTCCTTTTGCTGCCATAATCCCAGTGTTTCTAGCGCCTGAAACTCCCTTTTTATTTGAGTTACTAATACATCTTATATTTTTATTAGTTTCTTGATACTTAGTTACAATAGAGACAGTGGTATCTATTGAGCCATCATCTACTACTATTAATTCCCACTCTTTGTATGTCTGTTTTATTACGGAATTAATAGATTCAGCAATAGTTTTCTCACTATTAAAAGCAGGCATTACTATACTTACCACTTCATCTCCTCCTTTACTTTTCTAGTCCCTTGTGTATAAATCTCTCGTATATACTTTTTCTATACTATCTAATATTTCTTCCTCACATCTATTTGCAACAATAATAGTACTCTCTTTCTTAAACTCTGCTAAATCCTTATAAACTTTATTTCCCATAAATTCATCTGTATTTAACATAGGTTCATATATAATAACTTCTTTGCCTCTATCATTTAATTGTTCTACAATATCTATCATACTGCTTTGTCTATAGTTATCTGAGGATTTTTTCATACTTAATCTATATATTCCTATAATCTTAGGATTCATTTTAAATATCTGGTCTACTATATAACCTTTTCTAAGTCCATTAGACTCACTAATAGATTTAATAATTTTGCTAGGAATATCTGAAAACTGTATAGCTAATTGCTTTGTATCCTTTGGTAAGCAATATCCTCCATATCCAAATGAAGGATTATTATAATATTGTCCAATTCTAGGATCATCGCAAACCCCTTCTATCATTTTCTCTGAACATAATCCTCTCATTTCCGCATATGTATCTAATTCATTGAAAAAACTAATTCTTAATGCTAAATATGTATTGGCAAATAATTTTACACCTTCTGCTTCTTCTGTATTCATTATAATAATTTTTGTTTCTTCTTTTAATGTTGCTTGTTCTATTAATTTTGCAAACTCATATGCCTTCTCTTCCATATCACTATTTTCTTTATTCCATCCCACAATAATCCTTGATGGATATAAATTATCATATAAGGCTCTTCCTTCTCTTAAAAATTCTGGTGAAAATAAAATATTAGTACAATTAAACATTTTGCTTAATTTCTCTGTATATCCTACTGGAATCGTTGATTTTATTACAATTATAGCTTTACTTCCGGATTCTAAAATATTTTCTACTACGCTTTCTATTGATGATGTATCGAAATACTGTTTATCTTCATCATAATTAGTAGGTGTTGCAATTATAATATAATTAGCATCTGTATAATCTACCTCTTGACTTGTTACACCTGTTAGATTTAAGTCATCTCTTTTTAGATACTCCTCTAACTCTTTATCTTTAATTGGTGACTTTTTTTCATTTATTAGATTAATTCTTTCTTCACTTATATCAGAAATAACGACCTCATTATGCTGTGCTAATAAAACCGCATTTGCCATTCCTACATATCCTGCTCCTACAACTACTACCCTCATTTTTCTCTCCTTCCAATATGTACTAATATTTTTTAAGAACCTGTTCCATCATATGCAACGGCTCCTTTCATCCATATCTTATAGCTTATATAGAAGAATATAATTCCTATTATTGCTGTACAATATGATAATATTGGAATATTTTCTGGTGTTAAGAATATTAAGCTTGGATAATAGGCAATAAAACCTATTGGTATAATTAAAGTAAAAAACCATTTTAATATTCCATTAAAAAATTGATATTGGATAACGTGCATAATCACCTAATTTAAATATCAGTGACATAATATACTCTGCACCTTGTACAGATTTAAAATTTACTGCTGCAGCTAGATTTATTAACCCCATCATAAATAAAGATGCCGTTAGTAAATTTAAAATAAGTAATACAAAACTTACTACTGTAAAAGGAATATGTAAATGTTGCCATGCATATGCTAATGCACCTGCTCCAATCATAAATTGGCCTATACCTTTTACATCAAATACTTCAGAGTTGTAATAGAAATATATGTTTATAGGTTTTACACAATATTTAATAAAATCTCCTGTCAAAACATTATCTCCTAGATTCCAATTATTATCTAAAAAACATTGTGCTGGAGTTATAGATAATAATGAGAAACTATACAAAAACATAATTTCATAATATCCCCAACCAGCTATATCATTGAAATTATTAAATAAAATTTTAAACACGATGAATGCTGATATATTAGTTATAATTAACCCTATACATGATATTATAAAATCTATAGGATAACTCATTTTACACTTTAAATCTTGTATAAAAATTATTTTGTATAAATGTAGATAATGTCTAATTTCGTTCTTCATTAGTATTACCCTCCATTAACAGTTATAAGTTTCTTAGAATTTTTCCATACAAGTGCTGCTAATATTCCTGTTATTATAACCCACACAATCTGTATTAACAGTAAATGCATGTATTCCGTTAGCTTACAATTGTGACTTAGTATAATAGTTAATGGTGTATTATAAATATATTGAAAAGGTAGATACTTACATAAGTTTCTAAGTACTACCGGGAAAAATACTAAAGGAATTCTTGCTCCTGATAACAATGCTACAACTACTTCTTTCATAATATTAATTCCCCATATAGATTGGGTATAGAAACATAAAATACCTACTATGAAATCTATAAAATAATTAATTAATATACTGAGTATTAAACTAATTACAAAAAAGATTATATTTACGCCTAATACAATCATACCTTTTGTTAATACATATACTATACAAAAAGTCGGTATAAACAGTGTTATTATCGATACAATATATTCACCTGACTCGAAAAAAAACCAGTAAACCAGATAATTCATAGGTTTTAATAAATCTATTCCAACCTGCCCAGATTGATAATCCATTCCCATCCACCAAACTACTCTAGATCCCATTATCATTGAAATAGTTGCTGCAAGTACAAGATATATCATGGTGTCATAAAAACTCATTCCGTTTACAGTGCCTGTTTCAACTGACATATATACTGCTTTCCATAAATAATACGTAACAATTAAATAAATTAAATTACCAATCAAATTAATATAAATACTACCTCGGAAATTTAATTTTTCTAATATACCTACTTTAGTCAATGCTAAGTATTTCTTCATTTGTCTCACCTGCATAAATCTTTTTAATTACATTCTCTGTTGATATATCATTTATTGACAAATCATAAATTCTATATTTCTCTTGAATACAATTGATAATTTCCATAGTAGATATTTTATCTTCATCAATTAATATACACACTTCTTTTTCTTTACTTTCTACAGTAATAGATGGCCTCTGAAATGTCTTTTTAGCAATTTCTTCTTCTAAATCATTTTTTATTTTCTCTAATTGTTCCTGTGTAACTTTGCTTATGTCTTTAAATAAATTTAATCTTAGTGCTCTATATGCTCCAAAGTATCTACGCAAATTCTCTATACTATCATCATATAGTACATTTCCTTTATCAATAATTACAGCCCTTTGGCATAATGCATCAACGTCACCCATATCATGAGTTGTTAATATAACCGTTGTATTCTTTTCTTTATTTAAGACCTTTATCATTTCCCTTATCCTAGCCTTCATAGCTACATCAAGACCAATAGTAGGTTCGTCCAAAAATACAATACTTGGGTTATGTAAAAAGGATGCCATAATATCGCATAGTATTCGTTGTCCTAATGACATTTGGCGTACTGTGCATTGTAATAACTCTTCCTTACCAAGAATGCAATTGAGCAGCTCTAAATTTTCTTTATATTCTTTATCACTAATGCGGTACATGTCTTTTAATAATTTAAATGACTCAATTGCTGGCAATGCCCATCTTAACTGTGTACGTTGTCCAAACACTACACCTATGTTTTGAGCATTCTTAACTCTATTTTTGTATGGAACAATTCCATTTACTGTGATGCTCCCTGAGGTAGGTTCTAAAATTCCTGTCATCATCTTAATCGTCGTTGATTTACCTGCCCCATTAGGCCCTAAATACCCTACTATCTCTCCAGGTAGGATTTCCATACTTACACCATTTACAGCTTGTACAACCTTATATTCTCTAAAGAACAAATCTCGTATACTACCACATAAGCCTTCGTGTCTATTAGCAACCTTAAACTCTTTCCTTATATCCTTTACAACAATAATTGGTTCCACCCTTAACCAATCCTCCCTGTCTTCTTTTAGCCTATGTAATATATCTTTTTTCTTATAAAGCTTTATTTAATGCATTACAATTATATTTCTAGAACTTTATTAATATCATCTTGATAATTTGCTACTTTAAGATTCATTACATCTTCTACTAATACACTTTGTTTTAATTCTGCTGACTCATAAACCGCATATGCTACTGCTAAGTCTCTATATCCAACCTCAGCTGTTACTTCAAGCTCTCTTCTTCCAAATAAGAAGTCTATAAATTCCCTTTGTTCTAATGCCATAGTCTTTCTAAGGCCATGTGGGAATAAGAATTCTTCTTCTTCCTTTGTAATATTTTGTAAGAATTCTTCTTGAAGCTCTTCCCAACTAATAACTAAATCATTATTATAATCATAAATTCCATCTTTCCATAAAAGAGAGCCTTCACTTCCTGATAAGCAGAAAGTACGATCCAATCTTCCTGTTGCTGCACGAGAAACAACCCATGTTCCTAATACTCCATTTTCAAATTCTAAAATTGCACTTGTTGTGTCCTCTAAATTTGATTCTACTGGGTCTTCTAGATTTTCTCTTTCTACAAATTGTATTGATCTAGTTTTTCTATATTTACTAATAGCTTTTTCATTTGCTTTAGTTTTTTTCTTTATAAACTTTTTATAGCGAATATTATCATAGCATCTACTTACTGCAGTAACTCTTTTAACACCACCTAAAATATTCATCCATAAATCAACAAAGTGGATACCTCCATCTAGTGTCCATCCTCCACCTGCTATATACTTTTCATCACGCCAATCCCATGACCATTGACGTAAAGCTATATCCATAACATTTAAAACACGTGGTTGACCAATTAATCCCGATCTAACTGCCCATGCTGCTGCTCTTTCTGATAATGCATATCTGTAGTCTTCCATTATCTTTAGCGTTACTCCATTTTCTTTCGCACAATCCATCATCATTCTTGCAGCCTTTAATGTAATTGCTAAAGGTTTCTCAATTACAACATGCTTCTTAGCCTTTAAACACTTCATAGATTCTATATGATGTTCATTATGTGGAATTTGAATACTAACTGCCGAAAACTCTACTGTACTATTTAACATTTCATCTACACTTTTAAAAACTGCTGCTTCTTTACCAAAAACTTCTTTATACTTTTGAGCATATTCTTCAGCTCTTGTAATATCTAAATCGCAAAATGCAGTTATTTCAAAATCACGGAATCCTTTTTCATATTGTTCAACATATCCATCCCAATGAGATATAAAAATTTCTCCACATCCTACAATTGCTAATTTTAATGTTTCCATATGTATTCCCCCTATTCTAATACATAATTTTAAATAGCTTTTTTAAATTTTAAAATTTCATAACTTATACCATCTAACTCTAATACTAATTTTCTATCTATTAGATTTACAGTATTATGTCTCTTTACAGACTCTACTTCTTGTATCTCTCCTACTATATTCTTGATATTATCTAATGATAATTCTATTCTATGATTTACATGATCCTTATTGAAAATAAAGATATAACCATAATCATCATCTGTATATCTAATCAATGATAACCAATTTTCTTCATTTGAGTATTCAAGAAATCCTATTTTCCCTGTGCTTAAAATCTGATTATCTTTTCTCAAATGATATAAGTATGAAACTTCATCTCTTAATTGATGGTCAAAGACTACATCATTTACGATATTTGAGTTATTAGGATCTGCTGGATAGCATAATCTCTCTGGTTCATATTCTCCAATATCATCCCATAACATTGGTTTTCTACAATGAGGGTCATTTCCTCCCCACATACCACACTCTGTTCCATAATACAATGCTGGTGCCCCAACATATCCGATTTGGAATGCTATTAGAAGTCTTAATATCTTAAAGTCTTCTTGTGAAGGAGCTGAACCATCATAATGATGATAACTATATTGAACCTTATTATCGTAACAATAGCCCCTCTTTTTATTTTTAATCATTGATGAAATTCTATCTGTATCATGACTATCTAATATATTTTGCATACTATAATTAGAATGAGAATTATACTTAATAGCATTTTCTTTTAATTTCTGCACAAATTGACCAGTGCTTAATGTATCATTAGGTTTAATAAAGTAGTCATATAATAACTCACCAAATCTATAGTTAATAATAGCATCATAACTATCTACTAAGAATGGCTCATAACTTGTAAACATCATTTCGCCTAAAATATAAGCATCCTTATTGATACTCTTTACATGTTTTCTCCACTTTCTCCAGAATTCAACTGGTAGCTCATTAGCTACATCTAATCTCCATCCATCTACACCTAAATATGTATTGCCATCTCCTAATGGCTCCATCCATCTTCTTGTTATATCATAAAGATGTTTATCAAAAAGTGGTGCTTGATGATCTCCATATAATTTTAATTTAGGTAGCTCAGACATACCAAAGAATCCCATATATTCAAACTTATCTTCTGAACACTCATTGATAGCAAACCAATCATAGTATTGAGAATCCTGTCTATTCTTTTTAATATCCTTGAATGCCCAGAAATATTCTCCAGTATGACTAAATACACCATCTACTATTATCTTCATATTTCTATCATGAATCTTTTCAACTAACTCTATAAATTTCATATCAGCCTTAGTAAACACCCATGTAGACGGATCTAATGTTTCATTTGCATTTTCTAATAATTTAATATCGTATTCAGGATCTGGTCCAAAATTTGGATCTATGTGTCTTAAATCTACCGTATGATATTTATGATATCCACTTCCCCAGAATACAGGTGTTACACAAATAGCATTAACACCTAAACCTTCTAAGTAGTCTAATTTTTCTATAATACCATCAAGATTTCCACCACATTCACGATAATATATATCTGGATAATATTCTCTTTCATTTTCTCTAAGAGTATACCAATCCTTTTTCCAGTTTTCAGTCTTACGTGTATCTTCACCTTTATAACGGAAACGATCTGGCATTAAGTTATACCATATTGCTTCTTTACTCCATTGTGGTGTTTCAAATCCATCAGAGGAATCAGGACATCTTGTCCATTCTTCTTTACTCTCTATAAGATTATTTCCTTTAATAACTGTTTCCGTTTCTTCACCCATATTATTTTTAAGTATAATTCTAACTTGTTCATTCTTTGATTTCATATATCTTTTTAGATAAAAATATTTCACATTATTCTTATCACTAATTAACTCAAAAGCTACTCTCTTATCATCTTTTATTAAAAGTTCTGCATCCACATACCCTACTGTTGCTAAGTTAATTTCATAGAATTCTTCATCTATATTTGTTATTTGAGCAAAGCTATTTTTTAACCATTCTGATACCTGATTACATTCATTGAAATCTGGATAAACCATAATACCTGAATATCTAAATCCAGGACAGCTTAAGTTTGGTATTTTTAAATTTGTATCTGCCTTATTATCCATGATCCATACTTGTTCATCTTCATTCTTATGTGGATTTAATACAAATTCATAAAAATATAATCCAGGTTCGAGTTCCATACAAACAGTGTATTTTCCATTGCATTCTTCATAATTCATATCCATATATACTTTTTTATGATCTAATGAATTAAAAATACTGATTCCAGCTGCCTCTACGCCACTAGCTCCCCTGTACTTAATATCACTTTTACGGAATAATTTTTCTTGGCAATATCTTTCCCATTCCGTTTTAGGTTCTGTTACATTTAATCTATCATCCTCAAACAGTCTATACTCAAAATATACTTTTGTTTTTCTACAATTCTTGTACATTTTTATATAATTATACATGTCTTATCCCTCGATATTTTTTCTATAAATATTTAAGTACTTCATAAAGTTATCATAACTCTTAATTGTTAATTCATTATTTGAGATATTATAATCAGCACTACCGAATCCTAATATCCACATAACTCGATTAAAGATTCTTAATGCTTCTTCTCTTTCTACCATAACTTCTTGGCAGTTATAAAATACTCGTTTTAATACTTCATTAAAATCTGATTGGTTTTCATTTGTTATATCTCTGTACTTATTAATAACATCTAGTGATTTACTCATATGATATTCTCTAACAAATTTTTCACTTTCTGTTGAGAAAAATGAATCATAATCTTCTGCTTGAGAATATGGGTCAGCTTTATTAGCTAATGCCATAACAAATCTAGATGGTGAAGAATCTGCACGTAAACTAGTTGGTGCAATGCTTAATGTCTTATATTCAAATTGCTTACTTGAAGCATTGAAATTTCCTCTTAAAACACTAATACGGTTTCCGATATCAATATCCTCTAAAAATCTTATGTTGTCTGTATAACCATTAATTAATGCATATACATTAGCTGTGAAATATGTATGCCAACCACCTGTTACAACTCTATTCCATGTAAAGTTTGAGTATTTATAGAATTCTGGTCTATATCTTAAATGACTGTACATGATTTCTGCAAAATTCCAACTTCTACGTTCTAAGTATAGATAAGCGTTTTGTGCAAGGATTTTAGTTTCTCTATCTTGTATACCTCTTATTGCATCGATTTCAGGATGTGAATCTAATGTAGTAACAACATATTTAAATATATTTTCATCTACAAATGTTAAATCTGCATCTCCTGATGCAATATATAATGGTTTATCATATACTTTACGTTGCATGGCTCTATATAACATAAAATCAGTTAATGTTTTTCTAGATCTGCATAAACCATATCTTTTATCTTCTTTCTCAAATTGTTTTCTAATATAATGAATTGGTGGTTTTTCACCTTCTTTGAATTTTTCACAATACTGTTTTACAACTTCTCTTGTATCATCTGGAGACTCATCATAATGGTAGTTATCTAAAATGATGATTTCCATTTCTTCATTAAGATTTTTGTATTTTGTAGTATCTTGATTTGTTAATGCATCTAAACAAGTAACGATTCTTTTACTCTCAAATCTTGAAGGAATTAATGCTACAATACGACAGCTTCCTTTCATTGGTGGTATTGTATCATTCATTTTTTTATATTCTTCAATTTTTTTACTATCAAGTCTTGATAAATATTTTTCAATATTTTTCTTTTCTTCTTCTACGTTACGCTCATTAGAAAGCGCAACTAAATTAATATCATCTTCTTCAAATCTCTTTAAATAAAACTCTAAATCTAATTCACCAAATGTATTCATTTCATCCATGTATATTCACCTTACCCTTTTAATTATTTTTTAAGCATAGATTGGTTATAACAAAATGCTGGATCACAAAAATCATAACAAGCTTTTCCCGCTTTATTTTCTGTATTTGCAAAGAAATCACGTACCTCTTGTGTTCGTGCTGAATTCCATATTTCACTTATATTATTTTCAAATATATTTCCAAGTAGTACATTAGCTTTATTACGATACATTGTCATTGGACAAGGTAATACTTCTCCTGTAGTCATATTAATAAACATTTGATTATGAAGTAATTTACATCCTTCTTTATATAAAATGCCATTATATGCTTGTTTGTCTTGTTTTACATTAAATATATGAAAACTTGGAGCAGTAATTTCAATATTCATTTCAGCAGCTTTATTTTTTAATACTTCTTCATTTGATAATAACTTTTCTATTTGTTCACTAGATGGTGTTAATTCTTCGCATCCCTTGATAGGTATAGGATTAAACACTGAGAATTTATATTCTTTACATAGATTTAACATCTCTTCAATGAAATCAATATTATACTTAGATACAACTGTATTCATTGTTAATAATACGTCTGGACTTTCTTCTTTTAATTTCTTAATACCTGCAAGCACATTTTCTAATGTTTTATCAACCCCACGTAACATATTGTGCATTTCACATTTATAGTGATCTATAGAAATCTGTAACTTGCTTACATATTTTGCTACAGCTTTTCTCTTCATATCATTATTCAATAATAATGCATTTGTAGTTATATGTACTTTCATCCCCTTCTCAACAACACAACGGAATAAATCTTCCACGTTAGGATATAATAATACTTCTCCCCCTGTAAAATGAACTATTTTTACATTTAATTCTTTTAACTGTGACATAACCTTATCCATTTTTTCAATGCTAGGAATCTCATCAGTATATTCTTTAAAATCGCACATCTTACATTTTAAATTGCAATTTCTATATAAATGTATCTCTACTCTATCTAAATTCATTTTTCTCCTCCTATAATGCTCTAAAAGCTTCTACCCATTTCATTGTTGCCTTACTTTCAAATGTTCCTGTTCCCTGATAATCTATATACTGTAACATATGTAACATAGCATCCCACTTAATACCACCTCTACCTGGTGAAATATGTAAGTCATGATACCAGTCACTATACCCCCCAAAATTATCATGTATGTGTAAATGTATTAAACGATTTCTTAACATACTTATATAATCTAATGCTGATGTATAAAAAAGCTGAGCATGCCCTATATCACATGTAAAACCAATATCTTCTGGTAATTGATCCATAATTTTCTTCATTAGTACTGGTGGTTCAAATGTATTTTCAACTGAAAGTCTTTTTCCATTCTTCTTTAAAATATCATTTGCTAACTTAATCCTTTCAACTACTATATCAAAAGAATTTTCATTCATAATTTTCTCTACTTCTTCTAAAGTGTATGTTATTTCACATTCAGGACATTTTAAATTACTAGGATCATATATATATACACGTGAACCACATTCTTTACAAATCAAATACTCATCAAATGGTCTAGCATGAATATTAACGAGTTCTACATTTTCTATCATTGAAACTCTATTTACTAATTCCAAAAAATCTGTTGCTGTTGGATCTGCTAAATGTACATAACATTTCTTTTGTAATGCATCTAATTTTTTTAATGCTTCCAATTGGTATACTTGATACTCTATAAAATCAAAGTTATCAACTAAAGGCAAATAATATTTATCTAAATATTTATCACTAATTCCAACGCGCATATTATCTTCTCCTTTAGAGATTAAATTTTAATTTTCCCTCTTTTAACATGCCATATAATAATTGAAGCCCATTAAATGAATAAGATTGCATCACATCTTTAATTGAATTAGGGTCTTCTTCTAATTCTCTTTTAATGAAGAATAATGTGTCTTCTAATTGATATTGTACGATAAGATAAGGTAATAGCTCTTTTTCAACCGCTGTTAATGGTGTTAACACATTATATTTCTGAATTACCTTTTCAGCTAATGCACTATCAAAACTTGTTCCATCTTCAGCTAAACACCAGTAATGGAAAATAGAAATAATATCAACTAAAAAGCTAGCATACATACATTCATCAAAGTCAATCATACTTATTTTGCCATCTGCTGAGACTAATAAGTTTTCAGGATTTAAATCATGATGTACCCATGATTTTCTTAATAAATCATATTTTGCTAAGATGATTTGCTTTTCATTTCCAACCCATTTATTAATAAAATCAAGTAAAACATTCATATATGGAATATTTTCATGGTTATTTTCTTTTACAAAATGAATAAATTTATTTTCAATATCTTCATAGCGATTTCTAGTAGCATTTATATTGAAGTTATAAGTAATCACATGTAATTTATTAGCTAACTCAACTATTTTCTCCATGTCTCCTACTTGTACTATTCCGCTACACTCAATATATTCATATAATATATAGCTGTCTTCATTTTCACCTACGATTACTTCATTCTTTTGATCTCTAACTATACGAAATGTTGGAAAATCCAATTTATTTAATAACTTAATTAATTCAATTTCTTGTTTTACTGACGTTTTAGGTGTAAGAAGATATTTTCTAAATACATATTGTTTATTGTCTATCTCAACAAGATAATTACTATTATCCCATCCACCTTCTAGTGCTTTTATTACTCGAATATTTTCTAAATCATATCCATAATACCTATTAATTAAGTACTGAACATTTTCCATCTCCATTGTATTACCTCCAAATATTCATGGACTTACTCATTAAGACTTTTAATAAGTGTAATCATATCATTTACTACATTTCTATCAGCCATTAAGATTTCATGTCTAATATTGATAATATTATTTTTTGCATATCCTTCAGCTACTGGACATTCCAATTTACGATATAGCTGTGGATGACTTGTATAAGGTTCTCTTTCATACATTGGCATATTATGACCTTTAAAGAAAGGATAACCTTGATTGCTCATAAACATAGTAAAAGCTGTATTACTCATTCCTTTAAAACATGCTTTATCATATCTAAAGCTTATGTAGTATCCCAAGTAACGTGTCACATCTTTGTTATCTTCAAATACTGGTTCTATACCTTTAATCTCACTCATTTTTTCAAGTAAATATTTTAAGTTTTCTAGTCTAATGGAATCTCTCTCTTCAATTTTTTCCATCTGTGCTACTAACATTGCACCTTGATAATTGGCCATTCTTCCATTTGTTGAAATAACCGGAATATAATTTTGAATACATCCTACTGGCATAGATGAATAAAATTGGTGCACTGAAAATAGTTTGTTATATAATGTATCATTATTAGTTACAACTACTGCTCCCTCACCAGATGTAATCAATTTACCTTGTTGTAAACTAAACACACCAAAGTCACCAAAAGTTCCTACTCTTTGTCCCCGCCACTCACTACCATGGGCATGAGAACAGTCTTCCATAAGGAATAAATTATACTTCTTAGTAATTTCTAATATTTTATCCATTTCACATGGTAAACCGCCTAAGTGAACAATAATGATTCCTTTAGTCTTATCAGTAATTGCCTTTTCAATTTCATCACAATTAATATTGATATCTTTCTCATTAACATCTACCATAACCGGAGTAGCTCCACAAAATGATACTGCTGTTGATGTTGCAACAAATGAGCACGCTGGAACGATAACTTCATCGCCCTCCTTTATATCTAAAGCACGTAAGCATAATTCAAGTGCTCTTGTCCCATTTTCTATACATAAACTATGTTTTGCACTAACATATTCTGAAAACATTTTTTCAAATCTTCCACAATAAGATTTTCTCCAATCATCTTCACTAATTCGAGACCATTTACCACTATTGATTGCATCTAATACATATTCATTAATCTTTTCATCTCTAGGTGGCCACAAACTCTCAAAGTATTCTTTTCTATTCTCTATTTCTTTGGAACTCATTAATTATCACCTTTTTTCAAAATATCTATTATTCCCTTTGCAATATCTACTGCACCTGAATGATTAAATGCTAAACTACTTTCTATATATTCTTCTTCTTGGCTACTTAAAAATTCAATTACATTATCAAAGAATTTTCTTTGATTTGATTCATCGTTTATAAATTGCTTAATATATTTCTTTATAATAGCAATACCATCAATTTCATTAATAAATGGCTTAATTTCATTACAACCTTCAAAATCATCCCATACCATGCCTTTAATATTTTTATCATGCTCATGATACATACATAATTGAAGATATTGACTGTAGTTTTGTGGTAACAAGAAATATGTATTTACACGATAAAATGTACTTTCATAAAAACTTGTTAATCCAGGCATACTTAAGAAATATTTACACTTACTTAATTTATCTAAGTATTCTTTTTGACCTAATACGCCTACATAAAAATTATTTCCTTCATCATGATACTGCTCGCTTAATTCATTAATTGTTTTTCCACCGCCACATATATAGACCTTATAAGTATCATTAATCTTATGCTGTTTTAATACATTTATTAATTTCTCAATAAAGAAATGATAAAATTCTGTTTTTCCAGTATATACATTTTCAATTCCACCTAAATTTACTAATATAATATTTTCTTTATTAGGTGATTTCTCAACTTCTATATTTACGATAGGATTAACAACTTCATAACTAGATATGTTGTTCTTAAATTTCTGTAACTGTTCTTCTATTCCATAAAAATTCTGTATATAATATTTTTCTAATGAAGAAAAATCAGCATATAATTTATCCCACATCCAGAACAATGTATCTACAAAAACTTTTTTTACAGATGGAAAATGTTTATTTAAAATGTTAATACTTGCTGCATTGGTATTAGAAATATATAATTGTGCCCCTTCTATGATCTCCCTATTTCTAATAAGTTCCTCTTCTTTAGTCGTATCACAAGCAACTATTTTATCAAATAGCCCAGTGCTTTCAGCTAATTGAACTGTTGTATTTATGCCCAATAGTACTATTTGATAGTCTGCTTTTTCTTTTTTCAGCTCTCTAACAATATTTAAGCTTGTAGATATAGGTCCAAAACAAAAAGGATCTGCATCAATAATTATGTATTTATTCATAAGTAACTCCTTTTAAATAATTATCTTAGTATAATAAAATTCATCTACCTATCTTACTTCACTATTTAAAATATCTCTTTTTATTGTGTACACTATTTCACCTATAGACATATTAGTTGTATCAATTATTTTTCCAATTTCCTGTGTTTCGTTATATGCATCTAAAGTTGCTTGTAGCTCAATAAATCTCTTTAATTCCCATTCTACATCGTATGTATTTCTCTTAATGATTCTTTGACGTATTACTTCTGCTTCCCCTGTTAAACGGTATACAAAAACTTTTTCATCTTGTAATTCAGGATTTTGTAATAATGTTTCTAATTCAGATGAATTCTCATAAACATTTGAAATAATAAAGTTCTTATATCCATTTTTACGATGAAATTTTATTAATTCCATCATAGTATCATTCAAATATTTTTCTCTCTGACTATCCTTTAATACAAAAGGATTTGTAGCACAGATATGATCAGCATCCATCATTACACTGCCATATAAACTATCTAAAAGTAACCATGCTGCAGTTGTCTTTCCAACTCCACAAGTGCCATTAAGAATAATAATCATCTTTTATCTATCCTCTCAAATAATTTTCACAGTATTTACAATTTGTGCCACAGTCAACATCACAATATGGCTTTTTCTTAAAGAAATAATCCAAGAAACCATCTAATTTTCTATTATCAATTGCTAAATCAGTAAATTCTCCGCCTTCTTTTCTATCACTTCCAGCAATAAGTGGCATAATATCTAATAAATTCCCATCGTATTTTTCATCTATATATGCAGCTACATCAGATAATATTTTTTCTGGTCTTTGTGTTCTACCAGTAATTTTGAAATGTCTGATTCCTAATTCTTCATATTTTTTCAAGTCCTCTGGACGTATCCATGCAGTTTTTAAGAATCCATGTGGCCAGTTTTTCTGTGTTTCTTTAAAACATCTACTATATGGATATCCTTTAATATCTACAATTTCACCTTCTGGTTGATATGGTTCTTCGTTTTCTGTTAATGATTCGATAGAATAACATGACATACGATATGGACAATTTTTTAAGCAAGTTTCATTAGTCATTAATTCGATTGGCATGTCTTCTTTTACAGCTTGTTCTAATAATTTTATATTTCTATTGTGCATATATGATAATACTATTTTTCTTACACCCATCTCTTTGTATGTTCTCATTTGATGAATATTATCTACATGACATATTGTTGATACATTTATTTTTAAGTTTGTATGTGCTGCAATAACTTCCATTACTAATGGATTTGCTACAGTAACACTATAAATACCTATATTCTCTAATGTTTTTAAATAATCCTTTAATTCCTTTAAACTATCTGCAACTGTATGAAGTGATGGTACAACAATTGAATTCATTGTATATGCTATTTTTATATCATTATCATCACAAAGTTTAGCTACATTCTCTATATCTCTTAAATCATTTGTAAGTCTATAACTTTGTCTTGCTGTAGACATTATTCCATTACCTTTTTTTAACCCAATACTTCCATATATCTCTTTAACTTTGACTCTTTCACTGCGTTCATTTTGTCTTATTAACTCTTCAACTAATTGACTTTCAAATTTTGTTCCAACGCTTAATTCAATCATCTTATCTCTCCTTACTTCCTATGCTTGCTTTACATCCGCTACTCTATCAGCAATTTTTTGACCTAAAATAGTTAAAATTTCATTTTGTGCTAAATTATATTTATCTTCTTCTGGTAATTCGATAATCTCACATGGTGTTACTGTTCCTAATGCTTTTACTAATGGTGAATATTTATATTCTTGATCAAGAATTAATATTATTTCTTTACCTAATGCACTAGCCCAGCCAAGTTCAACAGCAACTCCCATAGAATCTTCTGGAATAGCTATTACGAGGTCAGTGTCTTTCATTCCTACAAAATCTAATGGTGTACAGACATCATCTTGCATTCTTTCTTTTCCAAATTTTTCTCTGTCTAATGCAAAGAAAACATCATCACTATACTTCTTACATAATTCATAGATACTAATTATAAATTGTTTAAATCTATAATTAGTAAAATCTTCTCCATTTAAATATTTCGATATTGGGCAAGCTAAAAAGATTTTACACATTTTATATCATTCCTTTCGTTTTTTATCTTTACATAAATTTATTTTTTATTTCCCATATTTGTTTAAACACTTCCATCATTCTTATAACATATTGAATATCTTCATCATTTAAAAATGCTGATAAATTCATCCAAGCTGCACATGCAATTATGTTTTCTGCACATTCAGATTTCTCATATGTTCTCTCTGTTAAGTTATATGGATAATTAGATTCATGCCATCCTTGTTTATTAGAGAAAGTATCAAAATCATATATTAAATTACTACAATATCTTCTAAATGGAATTCCCCTCTTTTGCATGAAGTTCATGAAGAGTTCATTTAATTCTTTTGACTCAAAAATAACACATACACTGAAAGGAACATTATCACATTTAACTGGTTTTTTTCTTAATTTGTAAAAATTGCTTGAGCATATATATTCTTCAACCATACTAGATACATATTTTTGGCGTTTAACAATATCATCAAGTTTTTTAAATTGTGCTAATGCTACTGCACTTTGTAACTCTGTTAATTTAAAGTTTTCACCAAAACAAGTCTTTTGGTTCATCCATGTTGGATACTGACAACCTACTCTAAATCCACCATTATCATGATACATTTTAGCTTTTATATATATATCATAATCATTAGTTACAAATACTCCCCCTTCTCCACAAGTAATGGTTTTTCCAGCTTGTAAGCTAAATGCACCACAGTCCCCTATGCATCCGCAATACTTATCTCCATATTTTGCGCCTAATGCTTGTGCTGCATCTTCAATTACAACGAGAGAATGTTTTTTTGCTATATTCATTATCTTTTCCATATCACAAGCTTGGCCTTGAAGATGAACACATATTATTGCTCTTGTTTTTTCAGTAATCAATGCTTCTATACTTTCTGCGTCTATATTCATTGATTTATCAAACTCAGCAAATACGGGAATTCCACCACAGGCTAAAACACTTGCTGCTGTAGCTACAAATGTGAATGGACTCATTATTACTTCATCTCCATCACCTATCCCATTTGCTATACATGCTAATTTCAGAGCTGCTGCACCATTAGTACATGCTAATGCATACTTTACATTAAATTTATCTTGAATTTCTTCTTCTAATTTATCTGTAAAATGTTGTACATTTGGTCCATCATATCTAAATAATGATCTAGACTCTATTATTTGTGTTACATTTTCTAACTCTTCTTTGCCAATATAATATGTACCTATAAAAGCATTATCTGCTAACTTTCTTTTTTCTCCTAACACTGCTATTGCAATATCATATGCTATTTTTTGTGCCAATTCATCATCATATTTCTCTACATGCTCTTCACCTTTTTGATAACTGAAGTATTGTCCATTTTCTACATACAATATTTGTTCATGCCCAATTCCCTTTACTTTATTAATAGCATTTGGACTTTCTACAGCAAATACCACTTCTGCATTTTTAACTAGTTCAATATAATCTTCATTATTACTACTAAAGCATGTATTGCATTCCTTAATTTCGTCAAAATAATTTGCATATTCAATATTTTTCTCAGTGTTACTCATTATACAAGCAACCATTTTTATGCTTAATTTTTTTCTTAAGTCATTTAAATATTTAATAGTATTTAAATGTGACATCAGTAAATTATGATTTTCCGACATAACTAATACATATTTAGTATTTTCCATAGATTTTATCTCCCTTTTAAATAATCTATTTTCACACTTTATTATATCATTTATTATTTTCTTAATATATTGATTATTTATAATTTATTTAAAATTTTTTCAACAAATAAAGCTCTTATTTTTAGACATTATATCCAAAAATAAGAGCTTTATTTATTAAAACTATTAAAACTATTAAAATAACCTGCTGCTCCTCTTAATGTGTTATGAGATAAACAAACAAACTTATAATCAAATAATGTATCTTCTCTTAATCTACCAACTGTAATACCCATACCATTTTCAAAGTCTCGATCTAACTTGGTCTGTGGTCTATTTTCCTCTTCCATATAACGTAAAAATTGCTTTGGTTCACTTGGTAAATTCTTTGCGAATGGGTCTACCTCATATTTTACAATCGCTTCTAAAACCTCTTCTTTTGAAGGCTTTTTCTTAAAGCTGACATACACAGCAGCTAAATGTCCATCCGCTACTGGCACCCTAATACACTGTGTTGTAATAATGGGCGCTGCCGCATTTACAATTTGACTATTAAAGACCTGTCCCCAAATCTTGAGAGATTCTTGTTCGCTTTTTTTGTTCTTCACCTGGAATAAAAGGAATGACATTATCTTGGATTTCAGGGATGAACATTGGTACATCTTTTTCATAACGATTAGCTGAGTTATTTGAGATGACTGGTACTTCTGCTTTGGCATATGCTTCTTCTAAGGCTTTTGTCTTCGCCTTATCTCCTTATCTAAAGAAATAGCACAAAATACGAAATCTACTTGTTTACTTATAACTGCCACATCTTCTCCATCTTCTATCATCATCTTTTTATATCTTTCTGGAATAGGGCTTGTCATTTTCCACCTTCCTTCTACGGCTTCCTCATAACTTTGTCCTGCTGATCTTTTACTAGCTGCTACAACTTTTACTTCAACCCAAGGATGATTTTCTAAAAGTAATAGAAAACGTTGTCCTACCATCCCGTTGCACCAATAATACCTACTTGATATTTTCATTTCATATGTTTATCCCCCTTTGAAAATTAACTGAATCTTCTTTTTATTTATCATATACTAAAACTAAATATTAGTAAAATTGATAATATAGATAGTTTCATTCAATTTTTTTGATAGGAGGTTTTGAAATGGACTTAAAACAACTAACTACCTTTTTGACAATCAGCAAACTCCAAAGTTTCACTAAAGCCGCAGAAGAACTTAGCTATGCCCAATCTTCTGTTACTACACAAATCAAATTACTTGAAGATGAACTAGGCGTTAAACTCTTTGAACGTATGGGCAAAAATATATTTCTCACTCATGAAGCAAGAAACTCATTCCTTATGCCAGACAAATGCTGAGACTTTCAACGGATATTAAAAATAATATTGGTGAAGAAACCACCCCAAAGGGCTTACTTACCATAGGTGTTGCCGAATCCCTGTGCGTAATCCGCTTACCTGAAATCATCAAGGAATATCGCCAGCTTTATCCGGAAGTTGAAATTTCCTTAAAGTTTGGAAGCTGCACTGACTTTAGACACTTTTTAAATGATAATCTTATAGATGTGGCCTTTTCATTAGGCGCCAAAATAGAAAGTAGTAAATTTATCTCTGAAATTGAATCCGATGAACCTATGTTGCTCCTAGCTTATCCAGGCCATCCTTTATTACAAAAAGAAATGATTCTCCCTCAAGATTTAGAAGGAGAATCCCTTATATTAACTGAAATCGGCTGTAGCTATCGTGCATCCTTTGAACGGATTTTAAAAGATGCAGGCGTTACACCGCATATTACATTAGAATCCGGCAGTATTCATGCCATTAAACTCTTTACAATGAGCGGCCTTGGCATATGTCTCCTCCCTAAAGTTGCGGTACAAGAAGAACTAAAAAATGGTGCACTGCTCCCCCTTAATTGGTGTGGCCCAGACTTTGAGATTATCTCACAAGTCCTTTATCACAAAAATAAATGGGT
This sequence comes from Cellulosilyticum ruminicola JCM 14822, assembly GCF_001311925.1. Classification (GTDB taxonomy): domain Bacteria; phylum Bacillota; class Clostridia; order Lachnospirales; family Cellulosilyticaceae; genus Cellulosilyticum; species Cellulosilyticum ruminicola. The sequence continues at coordinate 11,001 of NZ_BBCG01000037.1, read as the reverse complement.
TTCTTCAGCCTTATATGCCTTTATTCAACTTTGCAAAAAACAAATGCGTATTTAAAATATTGGCCTACTTATAGTTATCATTTAAACTATTTATGCCTCAAATTTGAACCACTTAAAGTTAAAGTTACTGCCTGGAAGAAATACAAACGCAACATCTTGAACACCTACTAATTTCTTAATTTCATAGGTTCTCACAACATCTCCTTCACTATATAAAAATTCAAGTAATTGTTTTTCTTCTCCATTATCTGAACGTAAGTGAATAGAGTTTTTATCAATAGGTGAGTGTCCACAAATGGTAAGTTTACTTACCCCTTCTTCACCAAAGTCCATCTTATCAAAGGCAATGGTTACATTATTTCCGATTTCATTTACAGCATCTTCTGTTACCTTAAATTGATCCCCATAAATGCAGTCACATTCATTGGCATTTAACTGTTCTAATGCACGATTATAAGCTTTAAAACTAAAGCCTTTTACATGCGCTCTATCATTAAATACGAAATAAATGCTGCTAATGCCTTTGAGACGTTTATTTAATTTGTAAGTGTCTTCTTGATACACATCCCAAATACATGGCTTCTGATAAACAACTTGTGCGACCTTTGTACTTCCTATTTCATAAGGCATACCTTCCCAAATTTCAATATCATAAGCCCTGTCATCAAAGACAAAAATAGGCATGGTGATTTCATCACTACCATAACTGCCAAAATCAATATTATTAAATCCTATAATTGTTTGTTCTTCCAAAGCTGTAGCAAATCCTTTTTCTTTGCCACTTGCTACGTTACCTTCTGTAAAATCATGTGTGCCCCCACTAATAAACTCATATGGATTGCGGTAAGTCGTCCCAATACCTGTAATGGTGAAAGTTAATTGTGAAATGAGACAACCAACTTCCTTTCCATTCTTCGCTAAACATCTTACACGAACATTCCCATCACCTAATGCTTTAAGTTTTACTTTAGCCACTTTTTGATTGCTACCCTTTTCGCCTTCTTCTAATGGCATCGGCTCAATAACTGCTAAATGAGATGGAATCACCGCATCATCCACTACCTGCCATGTAAGTTCATCATAAGTCGCATTCTCAGGCCAAATTTTCGCTGTAAGCTCTACCTCTCTTAACTCCTCATTAAGTACCGTACCACTAAGGCTTATAATCTCAATCTTCCTAATAGGCACCTCTCCCCACTTACTTGTGTTGCTTTTTGAGTTTTGTAGACCTGTCCCCATACCTTCATCGCATTTCGAGTTTTGTAGACCTGTCCCCAAAACTTGTAAGTCGACAGTTGTATCTGGTAAGCCAATTGAACTTGCCTTAATCGTTACTTTTTGACCTTGATAGCTTTTATTCACTGCAACTACGGCTAGAAGTTTGCCTGAAAATAAGCGTTTGCTGCTACCTTTGTAAGAATCGTAATCTGTGCTATCTCCATTATCTAGACCCATGAGCATACCGCCTTCGCTGACTTCTATTGCTACGCGGTTGTTGGCATTTTCTACTGGGTTATTGTCTTTATCTAACATAGTAATTTCAATGAAAACCAAATCTTTTCCATCTGCAAGAATCTCTGTTTTACCAGGTTTCATAATGATTTGGGCAGGCTCTGTAAATGACTTATGGCAATCTCTTGCAATGATGTTGCCGTTTTCATCATAAGCTACTGCTTCTATTTCCCCTTTTGTATAAGGAATTTGCCAGTTGCCTAATAACTCTTTACCATGGGCATGGTCAATTTCATATGTACCTTGGCTTATGCCATTTAAAAACAACTCTATTTTTGGCGCATTTGAGCAGATACGAATATCTATTAATTCCCCTTCATTAAAGTCCCAATAAGGTAAGAGGTGTACCATAGGCGACTTTTTGTAATCTGTCCATTCTGCTTGATAAATATAGAAGGAATCTTTAGGGAAACCTGCTGTATCTATTTGACCAAAATAACAGCTCTTGGTTTGATAAGGTGTTGGTTCGCCAATATAATCATGCCCACTCCATAAAAATTGTCCGCAAGAATAATGGGTGTCTCGCTCATGTGTAATACAGAATTCATGGTTTTTAGCACCCCAAATAGCAGCGCAGTTTCCTAATGCTGAACACTGCTGATCTTCATCTACTAAAATGGATTGAGCCAGTGGAAAATGATAAATACCACGACTTTGTAATACAGAAGCTGTCTCACTACCATAAGTAATCCAATCTTTATATTTCTCATGATGGGCATCATAATATTTCTCACCATAGTTATATCCTGCCATCTTTACGATATCTGCACATTTTTGGGCGTTTTCCCATGCCATATAGTTGGAACCAATTGTTACAGGCGCATGCTTTTTAGGATCATGTTTGGTAACTTCTGTAAGTAACATTCTTGTTACCTCTTGTCCCCTAACCCCTTCATGGGTATCATAAATCTCATTTCCTATGCTCCACATAATGATGCTTGGATGGTTTCTATCACGGCGTATCCAGCTGGCTACATCTTTTTTATACCAGTCATCAAAAAATCTTGCATAATCATAAGTGGTCTTAGAACGTTCCCACATATCAAAGCCTTCTGCTAATATTAAGAAACCTAATTCATCTGCTAAATACATCATATTTTCTGCTGGCATATTATGAGAAGTACGTACAGCATTAACGCCCATAGCTCTTAAATTATCAAACTTCCTACGCATAGCTGCCTCATTATAAGCCGCACCTAAACAGCCTAAATCATGATGTTCACATACCCCATTTAATTTCACATGCTTATGATTAAGGTGGAAGCCACTTTCTCTCTTATATTCCATTACTCTAAAGCCAAATTGAACTACTTCTTCTTGAAGCATTTCATCATCTTTTTTAAGGTATGCGTGTAAACGATAGCAGTTTGGATTTTCTAAGTCCCATAACCTAGGCCCTCTTACATAAAAAGTAGCCGTCACATTTTGTATCTCTTCTGCTGGTGCAATGCTTATGCCCTCTTGACTTAATACAAATCTTTCACCTAAGTCTTTATGGATGATTTCATAACTTAATGTAGCTGCTTCTTTGCAAATCACTTCTGCATCTACTTCTACTTGCCATATTGTTTCATCATTTAACGCTTCATCTGTTGGCGTAGCTGTAATGTAAATGCCATCTGACACAAGATATGTACTTTCTACTTCTTTAAACCATACATCTCTAAATATCCCTGCTCCACTGTACCATCTACTATTTGGGCTTTCATGACGTACACTAACCTTAATTTCATTTTCCCCATTTTGAAGTACCTCGGTCAAATCCATTTCAAAAGCTGAATAACCATATTTCCATTCACCGATTTTGATATCATTCACATAAACCGTGCTATCCATATATACCCCATCAAAACGAATGAAGTATTTAGCGCCTTCTCTTTTTTGTAATACAACGTTTTTTATACCAGCCTGTACTATTTTCATATAAATTATGTACATCATAAATCAGCCAATCATGAGGAATCATCACTGGTTTAAACACACACTCTAATGCACTTACCTCTTGTAATGTTGTATCTAAAGGCTGTTTTGTAAAAAGCCAATCTTCATTAAATAATATCTTTTGACTCATTCTCTCTCCTCCTAATTTAGATATCCCTTTAGTAAATTTACAGCTGCTTTTCCTATATCTATGACCCTTAATTAAATGTTACCTCATTACTTTACCTTATCTACTTATGGTTTTAAACAGTACATATTAGACCATAATACTAGTTATAACTTTAGATTACGTAATAACAAAAAACACCAACTTAAATCATCTAACTAAATTGGTGTTTTTCTTTACTTCCATATTTCATACTCCAAACCACTTATATATGCTGGTGTATATATTGTTTTGCCAATGGTATCTACTGCTCTATAAAAACCAAATTGCATCATCTCACCATTCACACAATAATCTGCAATATAATCCTCTGTGTCAATCAAAGAATAATATCTCACATTCTTATCTTTGGCATCATAACCAAAACATTCACGAATGACATTTTCCTTCATGCTCTTACTTTGTACTCCATAAAAAACATATTCTCTGCCATTATATATAACAGATGCATATTCATCACTGAAATCGTTTTTATTTACAAATATACTTTTTTCAATCGATACTGCATTGTGAGGTAATCTATTAATTTTGCTATTGCCACATCCATTTATTAATACTATCCCTAATAATGCAATCCCAAGTAATCCTTTAAGATTTTTCATAGCCTCGTCTCCAAATGTAGTTTTTATAATCTTTTTTTATATTAATACAAAGGTCTTAGAATTGCAATTTATCCTATTTATCTTTTTTCTTCGACATAACATCAAATACTACTGCTGCTAATAAAACTAAACCTTTTACAGCCTTTTGCCAGTTAGCATCTATCCCCATAATAGACATACCATTATTAAGGACACCCATAAAAATTGCACCAATAACAACTCCAGGTACTGTTCCTATTCCACCATAAGCAGAAGCACCACCAATGAAACATGCTGCGATTGCATCCATTTCATAGTTAGTTCCAGCCGTTGGTGCTGAAGAATTAAAACGTGCCACACATACAAGGGCTGCTACTGCTGATAAGAAGGCCATATTTAAGTAAGCTTTGAAATAAACTTTGTTTGTATTAATACCACTTAATTTAGCTGCTTTCTCATTGCCACCAATAGCATAATAATAACGTCCTGGTACAGTTTTAGAAGTATAGTAGCTATATAATGCTACAATGATTGCAAGTAAAACTAAGATTATAGGAATACCTTTGTATAAAGAAAGCTTGTAACCTAATGCAATGATTACAATTGATATAATAGCTGTTCTACTAATTTCTACAGCTAAGTTTTCTTGTTCATAGCCTTTCTTCTTCTTAGTCTGACGACTAAATACTTTAAAGGCTACAAATAAAATAGTAATCACAATTCCCATTATAAGCGCTAATTGTGGTGCACCTATGTAACTATTAAATAATACTAAATAATTATCTGGGAATGGTGAAATTGTAAGTCCTTTAAGTACAAGAAGCGCCACCCCTCTCCAAAGAAGCATCCCCGCAAGTGTTACAATGAAAGGTGGGATACGTACATACGCGATCCAGAATGCTTGCCATGATCCAATGAGTAATCCTGTTAATATACAAAATACGATGGCCACAACTAAATTCATTTTAAATTCAACAATCATCTTACCGGCAATAGCACCGATTAAACACACGATAGACCCTACTGATAAGTCGATGTTACCACCAGTTAAAATACAAAGTAACATACCAACTGCTAATATTACAACGTAACTATTTTGTGCAATAAGGTTGGTAATATTTTGAGCTGATAATAATGCCCCACTCGTTTGCCATGTGAAGAAAAGGGCTACTAAAAGTAGTGCGATTACCATCGTATTTTTCTTTAAGACTTGCTTCATATCCATTTTCTATTCCCCTCTCCCTGATTTTAAAATCTGTGCCATAATCTTTTCTTGGGTAGCTTCTTCATGACTTAACTCCCCTACCATTTTTCCTTCATTCATAACGTAAATACGATCACACATGCCTAGTACTTCTGGTAATTCTGAAGAAATCATAATCACAGATTTGCCTGCGGCTACTAAATCATTGATAATGCAATAAATTTCATATTTAGCCCCTACATCTATTCCCCTTGTAGGCTCATCTAATATAAGGACATCAGGTTCTGCAAACATCCATTTACTTAAGAGAACCTTTTGCTGATTTCCTCCACTTAAGTTCCCTACGCTTTGCAAAACACTTGGACATTTCGTCTTAAGTTTCTCTCTGTATTCATTAGCAACCTTTATTTCAAGTGCTTTATCAATAACGCCAGCCTTACTGACTTTGTCCATCTTAGCCATAGTGGTGTTAATATAAATAGGGTTAGAAAGTACCAAACCGTTGCCCTTTCTATCTTCTGTTACATAAGCTAATTTATTTTCAATAGCCTGTTTAACTGTTTTAAGCTGTACTTCTTTCCCATTAATTTTGATTTGACCACTAATGTTGCTGCCATAACTTCTACCAAATAAACTCATCGCAAGCTCTGTTCTACCTGCTCCCATTAATCCGGAAATACCAACTATTTCACCTTTTTTAACATTTAAGCTTACATTATCTACAACTTTACGTTCTGTATAAATTGGATGATATACGTTCCAATCCTTAACCTCTAAACCAATTTCCTTACTTGGCTTAGTGCTACGGCTTGGGAAACGATTACTTAAATCTCTACCTACCATGCCTTTGATAATGTGTTCTTCACTAATATCATCTGTTTTTTTGTCTAAAGTCTCAATGGTTGAACCATCTCGAATAACAGTGATTTTATCTGCTACATAGGCAATCTCATTTAGTTTGTGAGAAATGATAATAGAGGTTATGCCTTCTTTTTTAAATTGTAAAAGTAAATCTAATAGTACTTTTGAATCTGATTCATTTAAGGAAGCTGTAGGCTCGTCTAATATGAGCAGTTTAACCTTCTTGGCCAAAGCTTTTGCAATCTCTACGAGCTGTTGTTTTCCTACTCCTATATCCTTGATTAAAGTTCTAGAAGATTCTTTAAGTCCTACAACTTTCAATAATTGATCCGCTTTCGCATAAGTCTCCTGCCAATCTAAAGCAAACTTCTTACCCTGTTCATTCCCTAAAAACATATTCTCACCAATAGTCATATATGGTACTAACGCCAACTCTTGATGAATAATAACAATGCCTTTATTTTCACTGTCTTTTATAGTTTTGAACTGACACACTTTCCCTTCAAAAATAATATCGCCCTCATAACTACCATAGTTATAAATACCACTTAACACATTCATTAAAGTAGATTTACCTGCCCCATTTTCACCTACTAAAGCATGTATTTCTCCTTTCTCCACTTTTAAGTTAACGTTATCTAGAGCTTTTACACCAGGGAATGTCTTTGTAATCTGTTTCATTTCCAAAATGACTTTTGCCAAATGAATCCCTCCCTATATTGAAAGGGCACTACAAAATGAATACATCTTGTAACACCCTTTGTAATCCATTATTTTGCTACATACTAGATTATGAATTATTGTAATTGATCTTCTGTATAATAACCTGAGTCTACTAATAACTCTTTGTAGTTATTTGCATCTGCAAATACTGGCTCACATAAGTAAGAAGGAATGATTCCTGTACCATTATCATAAGTTGTTGTGTCATTAACTGGTACTTCTTCACCATTTACAATGGCTGTTACCATTTTTACAACTTGAGAAGCAAGTGTACGTGTATCTTTGAAGATAGACATTGATTGTTTACCTGCAAGAATGTTTTTAACAGATGTAATATCACAGTCTTGACCTGTTAAGATTGGGAAGTCCCCATTATAAGATGCAACTAAAGCATTTGTAATACCATTAGCAACTGAGTCATTTGAAGAAAGTACAGCATCTAATTTGGTACCATCAGAATAATAGGCTGAAATAATATTTTCCATACGTTTTTGAGCTTCTTCTGTAGACCAGCTAGGAGTTGCACATTCTGCTAAAGTTGTAGAACCTGATTTAACAACAAGTTTGCCTTCATCAATATATGGTTGTAATACTTTCATAGCCCCACCAAAGAAGAAGTTACAGTTGTTATCATCAGAAGAACCTGTAAATAACTCAATATTAAATGGGCCTGCTACATTTTTAAGGTCTAAAGCATTTTCTATGTATTCACCTTGTAATGTACCAACTAATTCATTATCAAATGTTGCATAATAAGATACTGCATCAGTTTCCATGATTAATCTATCATACGCAATAACTGGAATTCCTGCATCTTTTGCACCACTTAAAGCTGTGCCAAGTGATTTACCATCAATAGATGCAATAACTAAAATGTCACAATTGCTTGCAATCATATTTTCGATTTGTGAAACTTGAGTTGCAATATCATTGTTAGCATATTGTAAATCTACTTCGTATCCAGCAGCTTCTAATTCCTTCTCCATATTTTCTCCATCTTGTACCCAACGTTGTAAGTCTTTAGTTGGCATAGCTACACCAATCTTCTTTGCCCCATCTTTAGCAGTATTTGCTTCTGCTGTATGATCTGATGCTGCCCCACTATTAGTAGTAGCTGCTCCAGAGCCACAACCAACTACTGAAAATGCCATTAAAGTAGCTACGCCTAAACCTAGCCATTTTCTTAAATTCTTTTTCATTTTAATACCTCCAATAAAATACTTTTTTGTAAGATACTTAATTATATATCATTTCTTTAAATTTTAAAATAAATTTTCTAAATAATTTTAAAATTCAATTATATATAATAAAATCTCCACTTTAAATAGCTCAACACACTATTTAGAGTGGAGATTTATTTAAATCTTCTCTATCTAAATATTTTTGACAGCCATAGTCCCTGCATTCTCTTTTTTCTGCTCTAGCGTAGTTACCGATTTCAACATTGTATTCAAACCAATTCGTAAGATGCTGTAAAAGCATAATAATCATAGGATGGAAAACATATACCCTTCAATAGCATGAAGAATAAGTGCAATAGCAAGTATAATATATGGATGTTTTACCTTTTCATTAAGTTTATACTTATTAATGACTATCCCCATAGTCATATAAGGAAAAGCACAAGTGTGAATGACAATAATCAGATAGGCACCTATCAATCTCAATATATTGATTATGTCCAACCTTTTAGCTTGAGTCTGCATAAAACCCCTCCTATACAAAAGTTTAAATATTTTACTAAATAGTATAAATATCTTTTGTATAGTTTTTCAATAGGATTAACGTAAGATGACGGTTTTTCTGACTTAAATACCAAATGATTCCTTGTAAATCTCAGTAATTTGTGCTTCATTTACCCTCACTGGGCAGTTCATAATATTTTTAGCTTGGATTGCAATTGGTGAATATTTTGCAATATCTTCTGCTGTGATATTTTCTTTTTCACCTAATAATTCTTCAAGCCAAACTTTTAATTCGTCTACAGTTTTAAGTCCCATAGCTTCTAATATACGGCTAGTACGTTCTGGAATTTCTTTTTCTACCACTCTTAAGAAACCTGCTAATAATAAACCATTAGCTCTACCATGATCGATATCTTTGAAGTAAGTTAATGAATATCCCATAGAATGAACTGCTGTAGTTCCTGTATGAGAAATAACCATACCTGCAAGTGTAGATGCATATAATAAGTTTCCTCTATCTTCTAATGATAACTCTCTCTTTTTAAGCGCTTCATGACAAGCACTAATCTTCTTAATACTTTCAATAGCCATTACATCCGTTACTGCTGTAGCCTTTACAGAAAGCATTCCTTCTACCGCATGAGATAAAGCATCAATAGCTGTATTAATCGTTGTTGCCATCCCTAAATGCATCATATATTTAGGATCACATAAAGCCACTTCAGGGAATAAAATAGGTGCAGCAATGCTTGTCTTAGTTTGTTTGGCATCATTGGTTAAAATAGAATATGGTGTTACCTCTGAACCTGTTCCAGCTGTAGTTGGGATATGAATCATAGGAATGACCTCTTTCCCATAGTTTCCGCTAAATAAATCTTCTTCCTTAATCTCCTGAGCAGCTAGTAAACTTATTGCTTTAGCTGCATCCATAGGAGAACCTCCACCAATAGCAATAATCAAATCTACATTATTCGCTTTAGCAAAAGCTGCCCCTTCATAAGCACAAGCAATTGTTGGATTACTCATAACTTTATCAAATACTACATACTCCATATTTTGAGCTGTTAATGCAGCTATTACATCATCCTGAGCCCCATTCTTTTTAGCTGATGATTTACCCGTAACAAGCATAGCCTTAGTACCTAATTTACTAAATTCCTCACTATGATTTATCACACAATTATCTGCCATAATAACTTTAGTTGGCATATAAAAATTCATTTGCATAATCTATATCCTCCTTATAATATGCATAATAAAAAAACCTACCTTTAGAATACTAGTTTCGCCTTAATTATGCAAAGTTTACTATTTTAAAAGTAGGTTTTTATATATTAATTTTTATTATAACTCACCTAATATTTCTGTTATGTGTTTATTTACATCCTCACACCATATCCCTCCATGGTAACAAATAACCGTTTCAATATCATACCCCATTAACTTCTCCATAGACTTCTTATATGCCTTACTATCATCATTAACCCTTTCAGCTTGTTCACAAAGTCTGCCCTCATACACACATAAAATATCGCCTGCAATAAACAACTTATACTGTTTAACATATAAGCAAATATGTCCTGGTGTATGCCCTGGCATATGAATAACGATTATGCCACCAAGGTAAGGTAATTCTTGTCCATCAGTAAGTGTTTCATTAATAGCTACTCGATTTTTCTCAAAATCTGCTCTTAGCATGTTGCATACATTTTTCATTGGCTCAGGTAAGTTTTCTAAATTGCTTTGAAGTTTAGCAAGTTTAACGGGTGTCTTCTCACCATTTATATATGGCTTTTCACTAATGTTTAGTTACTAACTAAAATTTCCATTGACCTATACTTCTAAAATATGCTTTACAGACTTAAATAGATAATTTCTATATTTATCCAGTAAAGTTAGATGCACTAAGGGTATAATTACTTAGATTGCTATTTATTTTTCCATGTTTTAGGAACTACTAAATAATGCTGTTTTATAGCATTGAATCTTGGTTACATGTTTTTCAACCTTTTCAAGGGTTAATCGAAGTAATAAATAAGTTATTATACCTGTTATCATTTGAATCCTTACAGCATTTTCACTATGTCCCATAAGGGTTTTGATTTTACAATGTTGTTTAATCCACTTAAAAAATAGTTCTATATCCCAACGTTTTTTATAAAGCCATTCTATTTCTTCTGAACTATAACACATGAGATTAGTTACAAATGTAAGCTCTTTACCAAGGCGTACCTTCTTATCATATATAATAGTTGAACCTGCTAGTAACAACGGCTGGGCTTTGTTACATTGTGTGATAGGTAAATCTATGGCTTCTTTAAATTTGGC
>NZ_BBCG01000036.1 GCF_001311925.1 Cellulosilyticum ruminicola JCM 14822 | reverse complement strand
AACAAAAAAGCACTAGTTATCTCAAATAACTAGTGCTCCTTTTATTATATATTATTTATCTAGAGGTGATACACCATACATTAAGATTACACCATATTTAGGTGCTATTCCATATTTAAGTATTACACCATATTTAGGTGCTACGCCATATTTCATTTCTAAACCACCAAATAACTCACCACTAACTGCACCACCCATTACTTCACGTAACTCTTTTTCTGTTGCTGTTTCAAATTGATTTAACTTTTTCATTTTTTTCCCCCTTATACATAAGTTAGTTTACCTTTACAAATTATTTTTCTTAAATAATTTCCCAAGTCCATTTAAAATAGGCAATGGAGTCACTGCATATAATGCAACTGGAATAGCAATTATAGATAATGGATTAACACTTCCACCCATTACATCACGCAGCTCTTTTTCTGTCGCAGTTTCAAAGCCTTGTGTCTTTTTATTCATTACACATCCTCCCTTCTTATAATATTGATACTTTATTTCATAGCTTTACCCTTTAAAATGATGTATAAATAATTTATATGAAATAATAATATCCTAATTCGCCTTAAGTAAATCATAAGTTTCTTGATGTTTCTCGATAAATCCAGCTTGTTTTTCTTCAGCTTTTTCAAATACCCTTAAGGCTTCTTCTGTATTACCTAAACCGCATAAAGTTGCAATCCAATCTTCATAAGGTTCCATATCTTCTGCTGATGTTTCATTAGCAGCCATTTCAATATATCTTAATCCCTCTTCTACTTGATTCATTTTACAAAGGCATAGACCTTTTCCTTTTTTGGCATATGTATCTGCCTGATCTACTTTAAGCACGGCTTCATTATATGCTAATGATTTTTCATATTTTCCTAAAGTAAAATATATAAATCCAGCTACAGAATAAAAGTCGTTTGATGTTTCTCCTAATGCTTCTAATTTTTCTGCAACTATTTTTGCCACTTCATATTCTCCTGTTTTTGCAAGTCCATAAGCTGTAGCTAATAATTCTTCTTTGTCTTCTTTTTGTTCTATAATCTTGCTACATTTTTTAAGTCTTAATGAATACGCACAATATTCATTTTCGCCATATACATCCCCTTGCATTGTGATTCTTGTATTTGAACATCCACCCAAACAAGTATCACCATGCATACATTCTTTACATTGGCCACTAAGTTTATCTTTACTCATCTTTCTAGACCAACTAAAGCTTTCTTCATCTTCCCATATACTTCTAAGGGATCTTTCTCTAATACTTCCTTCTATGAAATCTCTATCACGAATAGAAGTACATCCTAAAATTTCGCCATTTTGAAGAATACCAAATCCATGTTTACCAGCACCGCATCCTGACCAAACAACTGGTTCATCATATCCTAAAATCATACCACGTAATATACTATCTTTATCTGTATAATAACCTACACAGTCTGCTGGATATACTTTCATTTCTCCTTGATTTAACTTGCTATACATAAAGTCTAATAAATCTTCTACTTGTTCTGGATCCATGATTAAATCACTTTGATCTTTTAAATTCCCCATAGGCAATCCAATTTGTAATTGCCATAGTTTAACATTCTTTTCTTTAAATACTTGATACATTTCTTCTAAATCATTGATATTTCCTTTTGTTACTGTTGTAATAACCGCAGTTGTTGCACCTTTTCTATCCATGAGCTCTAAAGTTTTCATATCTCTTTCAAATGAACCAGGTCTTCTCATATAATCATGTTTTTCCCCTAATCCATCAATACTGATTGCTAAACTTCCCACACCAGCCTCTAAAAGTTGATCTAACATCTCTTCTGTTAATAACCATCCATTAGTAATAATGTTAGGAATAACATTATTCTGTCTTAGTCTTGCAATAAGCTGACAAATGTCTTTTCTTGTTAAAGGTTCCCCCCCTGAAAGTGTAATCCATTGAAGACCTAAATCTCCTATTTGATCACATAAATCAAGTGCTTCCTCCGTTGTTAATTCATCTGGTAAAGGCTCTTTACATCTTGACCCACAATGTTTACATTGCATATTACACCCCATAGTTACTTCCCATACTGCAGTAGTTGGCATATATTCCATATATATCTCCCCTTTTCTTTAGTAAATTTAATATTATTAAATCTCCTAGAAAAATATTTTCAGAAAATTACCCTATGTAAATATTTTCTTAGGAGATCTAACAATATTCTAGGGATATGAATTATCCTATATCCCTAGAATCATATCAATGTAATCCACGCTACATCTGATATGTAAATCGATTACTACTTATTTCTTAGCAACCATTTCCATAGCTGAAACAATTGCCTACAATCCTATTTAAGAAAAAATCTCCCATGGTTTAGTCATAAATTTTCTAACTTTAACCTAAAAGTTTTTCCATTTGCCACCACCGTTGATTTCCATTAATTCTGTTGTTGAAAACTCTGTAAATTGATTCATTTTAAATCCCCCTCTTTCTTTGATATCCCCCAACAACTTCTTCTTTCTTTGCTTAATCCTTTAAATTAATCTTTTCAAGTAAATAATATAAAATCTTCTTTTGCTCTGTGATAACATGGGCTTCACAGCTCATACCTACTTTAATTTCTGCTGCTTCTCCTTTATAGCTATATACAGTTTGATTTACAATACTACCTTCTACCATATAACCACTTGTACCATTTGCTTCATTAACCTGTGAGTCAGTTGAGATATTTGTAATCTTACCTTCAAGTTCCCCATACTCTTTATAAGATAACGCATCAAATCTATATTTAATTTTATCTCCCACTTTAAGTCCTGCTATTTTACTATTTGGCACAAAAATTTCAATTGTATATAAGCTATCTTCATCTGGTATAATAGTCGCAATCTGATCACCAGCTGTTATTAAGTCTCCCTGTGTAATTTTATTCGTTATATGTATTACCCCATCAATAGGTGCTTTAATTTCACAATTTTTAATACTCAATGTAGCTGCTTCTACTTCCTTTTCTTTAGTCTTATAAGATTGCTTATTAGCTTCTATTTGATCATATAAATCAATAAGATAATTAGTCTTATATGTTTTTAATGAAAGTTCTCTTTGTTGCCCTTTTTGACTTACTAAGTCAGGGTCTACTACCAACTTTCTTGACTCTTGTTGAGCCGTTTCTATCTTTCTCTTTAACTCTTCTATTTGACTTTCTATCTCATTAAGTGTTTTAGTTTTTAATGTAACTAATTCATTTTCTGCTAATTCTACTGCCATTTTGGCATTTTCTAAATCTTGTTTTGCCCCTAAACCTTCATCTTCTAATGACGCATTAAGATTATAAGTTTCTCGTTTTTCTTTAATGTCTGCCTGGGCTTTTTTTATTTCATATAGGTAAGATTTAAAGGCTAAAGCATTTGCACAAGATGAATTACTAAATAAATTTTGCTCTGCATTAACAGATGCTTTATATTCTTCAAGCTCTTTCTTTTCCTTTTCATATCCTGCTATTTGCTGACTATATATGGATTTACTAATTTCAGTTTCTTTAATAGTCATATTATCATTTCTAGATTCAATATTATTTTTCTGTTTCAAATCTACATAATCTTGTTCATACTTTACATAGCGCTCATAATCTTCTTTTTCCTTTTCTGGAGAAAATAGATTTTCACCTTGTTCAACACTTTGTTTCAACTTTGTAAGCCTTGCTTTTTGTGTTTTTAATTCATCTAATTCTCCTTGTGTCTTCAAAAGATTTAAATCCAAATCATCATGATTAATCTTAAATAAGATATCGCCTTTTTTTACACGTTTACCTTCTACCAAATCAGTATACTCTACTTCGCCACTAACTTTATTGCGTATACTACTTAAATTTTCATTTGGACGTACAACTCCTGTACCTTTTGAAACAATATCTATTTCACCATAATACGCCCATATACCTGCTATAATAATCAGTGCAAGTACTGTATAAATGAAAATTGCTAAGAAAGGATGTGGTTTACTTTCATACATTTCCTTACTGTCGGTAATTTCTCTTATGTCCTTAATGATAGGTTTCATGCTTCCTTCACCACACTTTCATCGATATCAGGTAATTGTTCTTGCCATAATTTTTGATATCTGCCACCACTATGAATAAGCTCTTCATGTGTGCCTTGTTCAATGATTTCACCTTTATCCATAACATAAATTGTATCACAACGCTTAATGGTACTTAGACGGTGAGCAATAATAATCGTTGTCATACCTTTACTAAATGTATTAATTGTACTTTCAATAGCAGCTTCTGTAATAGAATCTAGGTTACTTGTCGCTTCATCTAAAATTAAGATATCAGGTTTTTTAAGAATAGCCCTTGTTATTGCAAGTCTCTGCCTTTGTCCACCTGAAAGGTTAGCACCATTTTCTTCAAGATATGTATTATACCTAAGTGGTAATTCATTAATAAAATCATGGGCCCTTGCCATCTTAGCAGCTTCTACTATTTCTTCCATATCTTCATGATCCAGTCCTAGTGAAAGATTCTCTAAAATTGTCCCACTAAATAAGAAAGTCTCTTGTGGCACATAGGCAATATGTTCTCTTAACGCTTCTTTCTTAATATCTAAAATATTATTTCCATCAATAAGTACTTGTCCCTTCTCTGGTGAATAGAAATTTAGCAAAAGTTTAACTAAAGTAGTCTTTCCACAACCACTTTCACCTACTAATGCTATTCTCTCACCTTTCTTAATTTCCATATTAATTTTCTTAAGAATCAGTTGTCTTGTACCATATCTAAAGTCTACATCCTTTAATACAATCTCACCTTCGAATTTACTTGGTGCAATACGTTTTTCTTCATTTTCATCACACTCTAATTCTAAGTCTAAGATTTCTCCTAAACGTTCTGCTGCAACCATAGCTGTTTGAAGTTCTGGTTGTAAATTAATAAGGTTCTGCATAGGTGTTAAGAAGTACGCTAATAATGAGTTAAATGTAATCAAGCACCCTACAGTCATATTACCTTTTAAAACTTGATAAGCCCCTACCCATAAGATTACAACACCACCTAAAAGCTCTATTACATGCTTTAATATGGATTGTATATTAGTTGTTAATGTTAATTTAAAGATACTTCTAAGTAATTTAATAAACTTAGTTTCAGTTGTTAAATTAACTCTACGTTCTGCATTAAATGCCTTTACTGTTTGAATACCATTTAAAGATTCTACAAGATAAGAAGTTAACTGTGCATTATCTTCCATTTCCTTTTCATTACCCTTTTTTAAGGCTTTATTAAAGCCAAATACGATTGCAGCATATAATATTGCAATAATAAAGGTAATGCCAAATAACAAATTATTTTGCATATAGAGTATAATACCGCCTACTAACACCATAAGTGTATCAATCATAATTGTAAGCGTTGCACCTGATATTGCATCCCTAACATGCCCTGCATCTTGAAAACGAGAAATGATTTCACCTACTTTTCTTGTTCCAAAGAAATTCATAGGTAATTTTAAAACATGTTCATAATATCCAAGTAATAAGGCAATATCTAATCGTTGACTTAAATACAATAACAAATGTGTCCTAAAACCATTTAATAATACTTGGAAAATATAGAGACCTATTATTCCAAGAGACAATACATGTAATGACTTCATAAGGCCATACGGTAATATATTGTCTAGAAGCTCTTGCATATAAAACGCGCCCAATATACCTAATACAGTATAAATGAGTGATGCCAGAAAAACCTGCATTAATAAGCCTTTTTGAGGCAATAACAGGTAAAAGAATCGTTCAAACAGCCCCTTTGTTTCTTTTCCTTTCTTAAAAGTTTGGCTAGGTACCATTAATATAAGTACGCCAGTCCAAAGTTTAAAGAAATCTTCTGGTTTATATTTCACAATTCCCTTTGCTGGATCAGCTATAATTATTTCCTTTTTACTAATTTCATGCACAACTACATAATGCAACAATGCACCATCGACTACAACATGAGCTATAGCTGGTAATGGAAATTCGCTAAAGAAAGCTTCCTCATTTCCTTTTACCCCTTTAGCACTAAAGCCTAGTTGTTCAGCAGCTTTGATAACTCCATAAGCATTAGTTCCCTGAGTATCCGTTCCTGCAGCTTCCCTTATTTTAGTTATAGGCATACTACGACCATACTGCTTACATATAGTAGCCAAACATGCTGCACCACAATCGGTTATATCGTATTGTTTAATGCAATGGTATTTCGCCATATCTATTCTCCTTTCTTCTGCTTTTATGTTTACACTAATTTTGTGAGCTATTCATTATAATTTATTTATATTAATAAAAATAAAATTTCAAATTTCCTTCCAAAAAATATACTAGTTAGTACATATTTATTGTATAATAAAACTAATTTTTTTTCAATATTTTATATTATTTTAAATTTTTTATTAAATTAACCAAAAAACTCTTAAAAAAATTCGTTCATTATTTAATAATATTAAATAAATAGAGCTATAAGTTTCTTACTTACAGCTCTACTTATTTAATATTATTAAATGATATTTTCATATTCTTTTCTTTATAAATAAACATATAAAATAAATAATTCCTCCCAAACCAAATATCCCTATATTCGATAATAAATTGGCCCAAATTATAATTAAGCAAATAAAAATCGGTACAATCATAGCATATAGTTTTACCTTATTCTTAAAAATATAATAAGTTGTTATGAATGCTAGAATGGCATAAATTACAGATAAAATTAACATTCTTTTCCTCCTATTTAAAATATTAGGTATTTATAAAGCTTTAAAAGCTCTACTTTAAATTCATATAAGTTTACACTTTTAAAGCCTTATTTCATTAAACTTTTAGCTGTATGTAGTTATTCACAGCAAATATTATTTAACTAATCCAATAGTTCCACATGTAACGCCTCCTGCAAGCCCCCAAGAACCTGCATACGCTACCAAAGCTGCTCCTACTGGTGCACCTATTCCTGTTGCTGCTGCAAGACATCCTACTCCTACTGCTGCAAATACAGCACCTGCAAAGAGATAATTACCGTCTACTCCTCCATCAATAAACTCAAGTTCTTCTTGATTAAGATTAATAAATTGATTCATCATTATCCCTCCTATTATTTAAATAAACAATATACACCATATCCTGCACATAAAACGCCTACAACTGCTGCTGATCCAGCAACTACAGGTGCTGTACATACTGCTGCTGCAGTTGCACCAACCCAGCCCATTGCACCTACACTGACAGCTGCACTATATACACCGCCAACTGCTGCTGCATAGTCTGCTATATTTGCACCTCCGTCAATCATTAACATTTCTAAATCGTTTAACTCACAAAAAATACTATTAGAAATACATGCTGCATTATTCATAACATACCTCCACTTTAATTTATTTATATCGTCTTATACTCCGTACACAAGTATAAGTAGATACCTAAAAATAATTACTTTCTCTTATAATATACAAGGACTGCAACCCACATAAATATCCATAACTACATCTTCAATATCTTTAGGGTCACTTACATTTTTTACAGTAACATTATATGTAGGTGTAATAACTTGTTTTTGCTTTTCATATATATATTGATTTAACTTATTAATAGTGTCATTTAATCTGTTAGGATTTCCCTGATGTGTTATTTTTAATGCATTTACAATTTTAATAATAGGCTTAAATTTATATTTACAAGATAATTCTATCTTCTTATCTAATGGAACAATAATTTCAAGATCCATCACTACCCCATCAGCTGTCTGCTCAACAAAATATGTTGCAGTTGTAATTGGACCATTTACTTTAATCCCCATCTCATTTATAAACTTTTGGATTTCTATCATTTCTTGCTGCATCTCAAGCTGTGTCATCTTTTTCCTTAGTGATAATACATTCTCTAAAATTAATTCTTGACTTTCTTTTATCTCCATAGTTATCTTGTATGACATATTTAAAATTAAATATACATACTTTTCCTTTCTTAATTTTTTAAATTTAAATTATTTTATGTTTATTCTTTATTTTTATATTATTATATAATATCCAATTATTGTTTTCAGCATTTCTTATAGAATTTTTTAATTTTTAACCTTAAGTGAAAATATAAAAAACCTCTATAGTCCCCGTCGGGCCTATAGAGGTTTTACGTAAAATATGCATATGTTTCCTGTAGTGGGTAGCTAATCCACTACTTCGTTTACGATTTACTTTGAGTACTTCAAGAGCTAACCAAAGCACCCAAGGATGGTTATTAAATTTGTTGTCATTGTCTATCTTTTATTGCTTGTTGCTATTTGTTAACAGTTCCAAGTGTTAATACAGCCCTTCATAGACTGCTTGTTGCAACATAATTAGTATAAGTACTTTTTTGTTTTTAAATGCATTTTAAGTTTTAAGTGTGTGTGTAATAGTAAACTTAAGGTTGCATTATTTTTGTTTCATTATTCAAAGAGTGTGTGTAATAGTATGAATGAATCAAAAGGATTTTTATCTCCTACCAATTTAAGCTGTACCTATTCAAATTATTTTACTAATAAAGATTCACCTGACATTTCAGCTGGTTGTTCCATACCCATCATTTCAAGTAAAGTTGGCGCGATATCTGCAAGTTTACCGCCTTCTTTAAGTGTTACACCCTCTTTGTAATTAACAAGGATGAATGGTACTGGATTTGTTGTGTGTGCTGTAAATGGTTCGTTATTTGAGTAATCGATCATTTGTTCAGCATTACCATGATCAGCACAGATAAATGCATAACCATTTGTTTCTTCAATAGCAGTGATTACTTGACCAACTGCTTTATCTACAGCTTCGATGGCTTTTTGAGCTGCAGCTAAGTCACCTGTATGACCAACCATATCTGGGTTAGCGAAGTTACAGATTACTACATCATATTTACCACTACGGATAGCAGCATCTAATTTATCAGCAACTTCATATACACTCATTTCTGGTTGTAAATCATAAGTTGCTACTTTTGGAGAAGGTACTAAGATACGATCTTCACCTTCGTTAAGTTCTTCTGAACCCCCGTTGAAGAAGAATGTTACGTGAGCGTATTTTTCTGTTTCAGCGATACGAAGTTGTGTTTTACCATTTTTAGCTAAGTACTCACCAAATGTATTAGTGAGTGATTCTGGTTTGAAACATACATCTGTAACAGGTAATGTTACATCATATTGTGTGAATGTTGTGAATGCACATCCAAGTTGTTCTCTCTTGAATCCATCAAATTCAGAATCAGTGAATACTCTTGTCATTTCACGAGCACGGTCTGGTCTGAAGTTGAAGAAGATTACGCTATCATCTGAAGAAATTTTACCGATTGCTTCGCCGTTTTCTGTGATTACAGTTGGCATCACGAATTCATCGTTAACTTCTTTAGCATATGAATCAGCAATAGCTTGTACTGGATCTGTTGCTTTTTCGCCTTCACCTAAAGCAATTGCATTATAAGCTTTTTCTACACGGTCCCATCTATTGTCACGGTCCATTGCATAGTAACGACCAGAAATAGATGCTACTTTACCTACACCGATTTCATTCATTTTAGCTACAAGTGCTTCCATGAATTCTTTAGCTGATACAGGAGGTGTATCACGTCCATCTAAGAAACCATGTACGAATACTTTTTCGAGACCTTCTCTTTTAGCCATTTCAAGAAGACCATAAAGGTGTTCAATGTGGCTGTGTACACCACCATCTGATAATAAACCAAATAAGTGAAGTGCACTGTTATTTTTTTTGCAAACGTTCATAGCGTTTACTAATGCTTCGTTTTTGAAGAAGTCACCATCTTGGATTGCTTTTGTAATACTTGTAAGTTGTTGATATACAATACGTCCAGCACCCATGTTAAGGTGTCCTACTTCTGAGTTACCCATTTGCCCATCTGGAAGACCTACAGCCATTCCACTAGCATAACCTTTTACAGTTGGGTATTTTTCCATAATTGCATCAATGTTAGGTTTGTTAGCACCTGCTACTGCATTTGCTTCCATCTTTTCATTGATACCAAATCCATCAAGGATGAGTAATAATGTTGTTTGTTTACTCATTTTTATTCTCCTATCTAATACTTAGACTACGAAAGTTACCTTTTTAAATCTTAGTAGTTTACGATTGATGCGAATTCTGCTTTAAGAGAAGCCCCACCTACAAGACCACCATCGATATTACCCATGTTGAATAATTCGTTAGCGTTTCCACCGTTTACTGAACCGCCGTATTGAACGCGTACTGCATCAGCTACTTCTTGTCCATAAACTTCTGCAACTACAGTTCTGATGCTGCGCAAACTTCTTCAGCTTGTGCAGATGTAGCTGTTTTACCTGTTCCGATTGCCCAGATTGGTTCGTAAGCAATTACAACATTTTTAGCATCTTCAGCTTTTACATCTTTAAAAGCAATTTTTGTTTGAAGACGAACGAGATCGATTGTTACACCTTGTTCTCTTTCAGCTAAACTTTCACCAACACAGATGATTGGTACTAAGTTATGTTCGATAGCTTTTAATACTTTTTTGTTCACTGTTTCGTCTGTTTCAGCGAAGTATTGTCTTCTTTCTGAGTGACCAAGTACTACATATTTAACACCAAGTTCTACTAACATGCTTGGAGCGACTTCACCTGTGAAAGCACCACTTTCTTCAAAGTGCATGTTTTGAGCACCTACAGCGATGTTTGTACCTTTTACTGCATCAAGTACAGCTGGAAGGCATACGAAAGGTGGGCATACAACAACGTCTACGTCTGTTGTGTTGATTTCATTTTTTAATGAATTAATTAATTCTACAGCTTTAGCTGGAGTCATATTCATTTTCCAGTTTCCTGCTACGATTTTTTTACGCATTTAAAAACACTCCTTTAAATCTTTTTGTAATCCCCATAATATATTATAAAGTTAATTCCATTATAATTCCCTATGAATAAATTGGCGTTTATTCATTATAACTGCACACTACGTACCTTAACTTTTTCCTATTTACGGGTTTGATATATAATAAGATATTTCTATTTTACAAAAATAAATTTTAAAATTTACTTTTTAGCTCATTTATGAACTCATAAATGAGCTAAATGATTTCATTAACTAGATTAATGAATTAAATTATTTGTTGTCAGCAGCAGCTACACCTGGAAGTTCTTTACCTTCTAAGAACTCAAGTGATGCACCACCACCTGTAGAAATGTGTGACATTTTGTCAGCGAATCCAAGACGTTTAACAGCGTTTACAGAGTCTCCTCCACCAACTACTGTTGTTGCACCTTCAAGGTTAGCAACTGCGTCACATACTGCAAGAGTACCAGCAGCAAAGTTTTCAAATTCGAATACACCCATTGGTCCATTCCATACAACTGTTTTAGCTCCTTCAAGAGCTTCTTTGTACATAGCGATTGTTTTTGGTCCGATATCGAATCCTGACCAACCAGCTTCAATTGTTTCAACTGTTGCTTTTTCTGTATCGTTAGCAAATGATTTACCAACAACGTGGTCAACTGGAAGTAAAAGTTTTACACCTTTTTCTTCAGCTTTTTTAACCATTTCTAAAGCGTAATCCATTTTATCTTCTTCTAATAAAGAGTTACCAACTTCTTGTCCTTGAGCTTTAAGGAATGTGTAAGCCATACCTCCACCAATGATAAGTGTATCAACTTTTTCAAGAAGATTATTGATAACAGCAATTTTATCAGATACTTTAGCTCCACCAAGGATAGCTACGAATGGACGAACTGGGTTTTCTACAGCTTCGCCTAAGAATTTGATTTCTTTTTGCATTAAGTATCCAACTACGTTTTCTTTACAGAATTTAGTTACTCCAACGTTTGAACAGTGAGCACGGTGAGCTGTACCGAAAGCATCGTTTACGAATACTTCGTTATCGCAAAGTGCAGCTAATTCTTCAGCATATTTAGCAGCATTTTCATCTTTACCGTATTTTGTTTCTTCTGCTCTGTAACGTGTGTTTTGAAGTAATAATACTTCACCATCTTTAAGCTCAGCAGCAACTTTTTGTGTTTCTGCACCTGTTACTTGTGGATCGTTAACGAATTTAACGTCTAATCCTAATCTTTCAGAAAGAGCAACTGCAACTGGAGCTAATGATAACTCTGGAAGAGCTTCTCCTTTTGGTTTACCAAGGTGTGAGCAAAGGATAACTTTTGCACCTTGTTCTAATAATTTTTTGATTGTTGGAAGCGCACCATCGATACGGTTGTAGTTTTGGATAACGCCTTCTTTTAATGGCACGTTGAAGTCACAACGTACTAATACTTTTTTACCTTGAAGATTTGTTAAATCATCAACTGTTTTTTTGTTTAACATAATTGTAAACTCCTTTCAATATTTGATAATAAAATTATACTCTATACGAGTTATATACAAAAGTAAAAATATCAATTATTAATGTATATTTTTACTATTTTAAGCATCTACAGTCTATTTCAGACTATCTTTGCTGAAATTTATATTTATTCACATTAAAAGAGCCCGGTCCTATAAGTCTAACCTACAAGACCGGACCCTGTTAGGATCTTATACCTTCTATAATTACTTAAAAATTAAGCAAGTTCAGCGAAGTATTTGATTGTTCTAACCATTTGGCTTGTGTATGAGTTTTCGTTGTCATACCAAGAAACAACTTGTACTTGAGATGTACCATTGTCAAGGTTAGTTACCATTGTTTGTGTAGCATCGAATAATGAACCGTATGTGATACCAACGATATCAGATGATACTAATTCTTCTTCTGTGTAACCGAATGAATCGTTAGAAGCAGCTTTCATAGCTTCGTTGATTTGTTCTTTTGTTACTGTTCCTTCAACTACAGCTGTTAAGATTGTTGTTGAACCTGTTGGAACTGGAACACGTTGTGCAGCACCGATTAATTTTCCGTTTAATGCTGGGATAACTAAACCGATAGCTTTAGCAGCACCTGTTGAGTTAGGAACGATGTTTACAGCAGCAGCTCTAGCTCTTCTGAAATCACCTTTTCTGTGTGGACCATCAAGTACCATTTGGTCACCTGTATAAGCATGGATTGTTGCCATGATACCAGATTTGATTGGTGCTAAGTTGTTAAGTGCATTAGCCATTGGAGCTAAGCAGTTTGTTGTACAAGAAGCTGCAGAAATGATTGTATCTTCTTTTGTTAATGTATTTTGATTTACACCGAATACGATTGTTGGAAGGTCGTTTCCAGCTGGAGCTGAAATAACAACTTTTTTAGCACCCGCATTGATGTGTGCTTGAGATTTAGCTTTAGATACATAGAAACCTGTACATTCAAGTACTACGTCTACATCTAATTCTCCCCATGGAAGGTTGTTAGCATCTGCTTCTGCATAAATTTTGATTTCTTTTCCGTTTACAACGATTGAAGATTCTTTAGCTTCAACTGTACCGTTGTATTTACCTTGAGAAGAGTCGTATTTTAATAAGTGTGCTAACATTGCTGGGTTAGTTAAGTCGTTGATTGCAACTACTTCATAACCTTCTGCTCCGAACATTTGTCTGAAAGCAAGACGTCCAATACGTCCAAATCCATTAATCGCTACTTTTACTGCCATTATTGGTTCCTCCTTAAAAAATATCTTTTGA
Source organism: Cellulosilyticum ruminicola JCM 14822 (assembly GCF_001311925.1). Lineage (GTDB taxonomy): Bacteria > Bacillota > Clostridia > Lachnospirales > Cellulosilyticaceae > Cellulosilyticum > Cellulosilyticum ruminicola. The sequence continues at coordinate 22,821 of NZ_BBCG01000036.1, read as the reverse complement.
TTTTATATATTCAAATCGCCATTATTAGTATGTACCAATAGTGGCGACATGATACCTGTTTCATTTTACCACTTATTATTAATTTTTAAAAGTGAAATTTTTAACCATCACTATAATTTTATGTTCTTAGTTATTTTTCACAAGTAGTAAGTATTTTTTTTGCTGCTCCCTCATCTAATATAAGATAACTCCCTTTAAGTAAAGTACTTGTTGCCATAATGGCATCTGCTTTACTTTCTCCTCCTGCTACAGCAATTCTCACTGGAATCTTCCTAGCAATATCAGGTTCTACACCAATAGATCCTGTGGCATACACGACTTCACCTTCTTTGTTAAAATAATGTCTAAATGATTCTGCAACTGCTTGCTTTTCCTCTAAATGTTTTAGAACAACTAAAGGTTCATTGCGACGTTCTGCCATTTTAAGAGCATTGCCAATTCCAAATATTATAATATCTGTTTTTGCAATTTTTTGCAATAAATTTTGTATTTGTGGTTCACTTTTTATTAGGCTAATAGATTGATTACTAAGATTATCAGGAATCGCTAATAACTCATAAGCTGCACAAAGCTTTTTAGCTAATTCTACAGCAATCGTATGTGCTTGTAACTCTGCACGCTGCCCTACACTTCCTCTAGCAGGAATGACTCTTAAGTTATCAAAGCGAACTCCTTGCCTCGGCATCGATGCAACCATATGTGCAATGGTTGTGCCTCCTGTAATCGCTACTGTGCAATCATCTTTAAGCTCATGCTCTAGTATGCTCATACAAGCTACACCTAATTCATTTTTTATCTCTTCATTCTCATCCATATTGCCTTTTACAACAATAGCCTTTTTAAGTTCAAACAAAGCTTCAATATCTCTTTCTAAGCGATTTGTTGCTTCTAACTCATGAATGACTGTATATAATGAATTTAATACATCTTCCCCTTGTGATGTAATACTTATACCCATTGGAGAGATCTCAACAAGCCCATTTTGAAACAACTGATTCACTTCACCACGAACTGTGCGTTCTGATATGTTTAGTAGATTTACCAGTGTTCTTCTACCAACCGGCTCATTTTGCATAATGGTTTGCAAAAGCCTATAGCGTCCTTTAAACATTTCCAGACCTTCTGGAAGTAACCTCTCTAAGGCATTTACTATACTTTGCATTGCTCATACTCCTCGGGTACATTTTTGTCCCATCTATTACTTTTTTGTCCCACCACCTTATTGTATCCACTTTTTACTAATTACGCAACCTCTTTTTCTTATTTTTTTACTTTCTTTGTAAACTACATATAAAAATTTATTTTATACAAAAAAACAGCCTTATATTTTTTATAAGACTGCTTACATTTAATTAAAATGTTGAATAGTTAACATCTTCTGATGTTAATGATTTATTGTCATCTAATATTGTCTGTGCAATATTACACGCATGATCTGAAATACGTTCTACATTACTTACTACATCTAAGAATACAATACCTGCAACTGAGTTACATGTATTATCTGCTAAACGTTTCATATGTCTTGAACGTAATTTTGTTTCCATTCTATCTACTTTATCTTCAATTGGTAATGCTTTTTGTGCAATAGCTTTGTCACTAAATTCATAGGCACGCATTGACATTTCAAAACAGCTTGTAGCTGTTTCAATAATTTCTTGAAGTTCTTGTTTCGCTTTATCTGAGAAGCTTAATTCTTGTTCGATTAAGTTTTGTGCAAGTTCTGCTAAGTTTTCAGCGTGATCTCCTACACGTTCAATATCACTTACTGTATGGAAAAGCCCTGTTACAATAGTATGTTCTTTCTCCGAAATTGTTGTATTTGTTAGTTTTACAAGATAGTGATTGATGCCATGTTGTAGTTGGTTAATAACTTTTTCTCGTTCAAATACTTCTTCAATTTTTTTCTCATTTTCTTCAAACAATGCTTCTTTAGCTGCTTGTACATTTTGAAGTGCAATATTTCCCATACGTACAACTTCTTTTACAGCATTTTCAACTGCAAATGATGGTGTTTCTAAAATACGTTCATCAAGATGTTTAAGTTCACCTTCATCTAAATCATCTTTACCTGTGATGATTGTTTCAGCTAAAGTTACAAGTATTCCTGCAAATGGGAATAATAAAACTGTATTCATAATGTTAAATATAGTATGCACAATACTAATTTGCGTAACGTCAATAGTTTGTGAACCAAGGTTTGGCGCAATCCAACCAAAGCCAATAAAAGCAATAATTGCAAATACTACTGAACCTAAGAAGTTAAATAGGAAGTGAATTGTTGCTGCTCTTTTAGCATTTTTACTAGCACCAATACTAGAAAGAATAGCTGTAATACATGTTCCTATATTTTGTCCTAATATAATATAAATTGCTGAATTCCATGGTACAAGTGCTGCTATAGCTAACGCCTGTAAAATACCAACTGATGCAGAGGAACTTTGGATAACCGCTGTTACTATCGCACCTGTTATAATTCCTAAAATAGGGTTACTTCCTAAAATAACAAATAAATTACGTACTTCTTCTAATCCACTAAGTGGTTCTGCTGCTGTACTCATTGTCTCTAAACCTAGGAATAAGGCCCCAAATCCAAATAAAATCTGTCCAATATGTTTAATGTGTTGTCTTTTAGCAAACATAGTTAAAACAACTCCAATAATAATACATATTGGTGCAAGTACTGCCGGTTTTAAGAAACTCGTCCATTCACCAAGTGATACAATCCATGCTGTTACTGTTGTACCAACATTAGCTCCCATGATTACACCTACAGCTTGTTTAAGTGACATAAGGCCAGCATTTACAAATCCTACAACCATTACTGTAGTAGCTGATGAACTTTGAATTAATGCAGTAACTCCCGCACCAACTAAAACACCTAATAATCTATTATTTGTAAGTACACCTAATAAGTTTTTCATCTTGCTACCGGCTGCTTTTTGTAATCCTTCTCCCATGTATTCCATACCAAAGAGAAAGAGACCAAAACCTCCTAAAAAGCTTAGTGCTACATTAAGCCAGTTTATCTCATTCATTATAATCCTCCCAAGATAATTTTGCATACAGACTTATTTTAGCATCATCTTTTTTTATTAACAAGTAATATTTAACCTATTAGATATTTTTTATAAGTGTTATTTTTTTCTCTATACTTAATATTCTTCCATTTTTATACAATTATCTACCATCATCATTTATCATATATTTATTTTTATTGAGTACACTTTGTGCAATATTAAGGGCATGATCTGAAATACGTTCTACGTTACTTAGCATATCTAAAAAAACTATACCAGCCCTTGGGTCACATAGCTCTTCTGCTAATCGTTTCATATGCTTTGTGCGATATCTCTCCTCTAACTTATCCACATAGTTCTCACAAGGAATTGCTTCTCTTGCCACCTGTTCATTTTGCTCTGCATATCCCTTGAGTGCCAGTTCAAAACATTGATTCGCTTTTCCACTTATTTCCTTAATTTCTTTCTGTGCTACATTTGAAAACTTAAGGCTTTGTTTAATCATCTCATCAGCTAACTCAGCAATATTTTCTGCATGATCCCCTACTCTTTCAATGTCACCTACAGTATGAAAAAGTGAAGTCACCATATAATTCTCAGATTCCGAAAGATTAGTATGGGTTAATTTAATTAAGTAATCATTAATACCTTGTTGTAAGGCATTAATCGTTTTTTCCTGTTCAAATACTAAATTTATTTTTTTACTATCTCTATCAAACAAACCATCTATAGCAGTTTGCACATTAGTTTGTGCAAGTCTTCCCATACGCATTACTTCCTTGGCTGCATTTTCTAATGCAAATGATGGTGTTTCTAGAATACGATCATCTAAATGCTGTAACAGTGAAGGATTTGATTCATTGCCATCTCGTACAATTAACTCTGCTAAATTAACTAATACATTACCGAAAGGGAAAAGAACAATAGTATTTAATATATTAAACACGGTGTGTACAATACTAATTTCAGTAAGACCAATATTTCTTGTACCAAGTCTAGGTAATGCAAAAGTAAATACTAAAAATGCAATAATTGTAAAAGCTACGGAACCTATAAAGTTAAATAAAAAGTGAATTACTCCAGCTCTTTTAGCATTAGTACTCGCCCCTATACTTGAAAGAATAGCCGTGATACATGTTCCTATATTTTGCCCCATAATAATATAAATAGCCGAATTCCATGGTACAAGTCCTGCTGTGGCTAAAGCTTGCAAAATACCAACTGATGCAGAGGAACTTTGAATAATGGCTGTAACAATAACGCCTACAAGTACCCCAAATATAAGATTCTGTCCAAGTGTCACAAATGCATCTTTTATTTGTGGTAATTCTCTAAGGGGGTCTGCCGCATTACTCATAGATTCTAGACCTAAAAACAATGTACCAAATCCAAAAGCTATTTGACCAATATTTTTTATGTTTTTACTTTTACCAAAGCTAATCATCACAACCCCAACAACAATAAATACTGGTGCAATAACTGCTGGTTTTAAGTACTTTGTCCATTCTCCTAATGCTACAATCCAAGCTGTAATAGTTGTACCTATGTTCGCTCCCATAATAACCCCTACAGCTTGTCTTAATGACATAAGTCCTGCATTTACGAATCCTACAACCATTACTGTAGTAGCTGATGAACTTTGAATGAGTGCTGTAATTCCTGCACCGACTAATACACCTAAAAAGCGATTACTCGTTAATACCCCTAATAAATTCTTCATTTTATTACCCGCTACTTTTTGGAGACCCTCACCCATATATTCCATTCCAAATAGGAAGAGTCCAAAGCCGCCTAAAAAGCCCAGTGCTATTTGTACCCAATCAACCATAATTTCCTCCTAATATTATTTTTATCTACAACTTTTAATATTTCACAAACTATGACTTTTTATGAGTAAAATAAAGCAAATAAAAAGAGGTTACTTACAAAATCAGTTTTGTAAGTAACCTCTTTTTATTGAATTTATTCTATATAAATGTATTATTTTACACTTAATATTTCATATAACGCTTAGAGCAATTAAAGAATAATTGTTCCTCCGCCAATAAGTTCTTCACCATCATATAAAACAAGTGCTTGTCCTGGTGTAATGGCACGTTGTTTTTCTTCAAACACACATTCAATTGTCTCATCATCAATCATACGAATTGTACATGGTTGTGGTGCATGACTATAACGAATTTTAGCACAGCATTTCATTTCACCTTCAAGCTTTTCAAATGGCATAAAGTTTAATTTGTTAGCACGTACTGTGTAATCAAATAAATCAGCATTATCGCCTAAGTTTACAATATTTTGTTTTGGATCAATACTTGTAACAAAAGCTGGTTTTCCAAGAGAAAGCCCAAGACCTTTTCTTTGACCAATTGTATAATGAATAATTCCTTTATGTTCACCAACAACTTTGCCATCTTTATCTACGAATTTACCTGGTTTAGATTTTTTACCAGTTTGTTCTTCAATGAATTTTGCATAGTCATTATCTGGTACGAAACAGATTTCTTGACTATCTGGTTTAGTTGCTACCGCAAGACCGATTTCTTTAGCAATGGCACGTACTTCATCTTTTGTATAATCACCTAAAGGCATTAATGTATGTTCTAATTGACGTTGTGTAAGATTATATAATGCATAAGTTTGATCTTTAGCTAATGTTTTAGATTGTTTTAATGTGAAACGTCCTGTTTTCTCATCTTGAACAACTCTTGCATAGTGTCCTGTAGCAATGTAATCAGCTCCAATCTGAAGTGCTTTTTGAAGCATTGATTCCCATTTTACATAACGATTACATGCGATACATGGATTAGGTGTACGTGCATGTTGATATTCATTTAAGAAATAATCGATAACATGCTTTTTAAAGTCACTTCTAAAGTTAATAACATAATGTGGAATATCTAACTTTTGACAAACACGACGCGCGTCATCAACGGCAGAAAGACCACAACATCCCCCGTCGTGATCTTCTGGCGCATCCTCCTGCCAAATTTGCATAGTCATTCCAATTACTTCATAACCTTGCTCTTTTAATAGATAGGCTGTTACAGAGCTATCAACGCCTCCTGACATGCCTACTACTACTTTCTTTTTGGCATTTGCATTCATATATATTAAGCCTCTTCTTCCTCATTATGTTCTTGATCATGATCATGAACATCTGCTACTGGTGGTTCTAATCCTTCAATAGTAATATTATTTTTTTGAGCATAATCCCAAAGTGCTGCATGAAGTGATTCTTCTGCAAGTAATGAACAGTGCATTTTTACTGGTGGAAGTCCATCAAGTGCTTCTGCTACTGATTTGTTTGTAATTTTAAGTGCTTCTTCGATTGTTTTACCAATTACAAGTTCTGTAGCCATTGAACTTGTAGCTACTGCTGCACCACAACCAAATGTTTTAAATTTAGCATCTTTAATAATATTATCTTCGATTTTTAAATATACTTTCATGATATCGCCACATTTAGCGTTACCTACTGTACCAACGCCGCTTGCGTCTTCAATTTCCCCTACGTTTCTTGGATTCATGAAATGATCCATAACTTTTTCACTATACATAATTTTCACCTCTTATAATTTTGTTGTTTTCTCTTGTTGTCTCTAATTTTATTATCGCTATTATTTATCTTGTTTTTGTTTTAAGAAATCTTCATATAAAGGAGACATTTGTCTCATACGATCTACGATTTGTGGCATTTTTTCAAGCACAAAATCTACTTGTTCTTCTGTATTCATTTCTCCAAATGTGAAACGAATAGAACCATGTGCTTTTTCATGTGGTAAACCTAATGCTAAAAGTACATGTGATGGATCAAGTGAACCTGATGTACAAGCTGAACCACTTGATGCCGCAATACCATTCATATCAAGTAAAAGTAATAATGATTCACCTTCTACGAATTCTACACTAATGTTTGCATTGTTTGGAAGTCTCATTGTACGGTGTCCATTTAATTTAGCATATGGAATAGTTGCAAGTAAACCGTCAATTAATTTATCTCTGAGTTTTGTAAGTTTTTCAATTTTTGCATCGAAATTTGTGTAAGTAAGTTCCATAGCTTTTGCAAGTCCTACGATACCAGCTACATTTTCTGTACCTGCGCGTCTTCCGCGTTCTTGTGCCCCACCATGGATAAGGTTTTCAAGTTTAAGTCCACGCCTAATATAAAGGATACCAATTCCTTTTGGTCCATTAATTTTGTGACCTGATAAAGAAAGAAGGTCAATGTTTTGTTCTTTAACATCAATTTTTACTTGCCCTACTGCTTGAACTGCATCTGTATGGAAGTAAACATTGTGTTTTTTAGCAATTGCGCCGATTTCAGCAATTGGTTGAATTGTTCCAATCTCATTATTTGCATACATTACTGAAATTAAGATAGTTGTATCTTTAATTGCGCTTTCTAACTCATTAAGGTCAATTAAACCATCTTCATTTACATCTAAGTATGTTACTTCGTAACCATGTTTTTCTAAGAATTCACATGTGTGTAGTACTGCATGGTGTTCGATTTTAGTTGTGATGATGTGATTTCCTTTAGCTTTATGTGCTTCTGCGATACCTTTGATTGCCCAGTTATCAGCTTCTGTTCCACCACTTGTAAAGAAAATCTCATTTGTTTGCGCACCTAATGCTTTAGCTATTGTTTCTCTTGACTCATCAACTGCTTTTTTATTAATTTGTGCAATTTTGTATACGCTAGATGGATTTCCAAAATTTTGTGTAAAATAAGGAATCATTGCATCTAAGACTTCTGGTTTAACAGGTGTTGTCGCTGCATTATCTAAATAAATATGCTCCATTTTCTAATCTCCTTTTTGTTAAATACAATATATATGTGAAGTGTTTTCATTAATTTTTTCGTAATCTTCCATAAGTTGACTAAGTGTAATACTGTCAACCACTTTGTCTATACTTTGTTTAATTTTTTCCCAAACCGACTTAGTAACACATCGACCATCCATTGCACAGTGTACGATATTCCCATCGCAGGTACAATCTGTTGGTGCAAGCGATCCTTCTAACGCTCTTAAGATATCACCAATAGTAATCTCTTCAGCAGGCCTTGCCAAAGCATATCCCCCTTGTGCGCCGCGTACACTAATTACGAGATTATTTTTTTAAGTAGTGCCATAAGTTGTTCTAAGTAGTTTTCAGACATTGACAATCGTTCTGCTATGCTCTTTAGTGAAATATGTTTTTCTTTCGAATATACACCTAAATCAACCATTGCTTGTAGGCCATATCGCCCTTTAGTTGATAGTTTCATTTTTTTCACCCCTTCAATTCCTAGTTATTTCGTAGGAATTATATTTGTAGCATATCACCCACTTTTTTGTTTGTCAAGTATCTATACTGAAATACTTTACAATAGATAAAATTAAAAACGGTAGCACTATTGGGCTACCGTCATATTATTAATTTATGTCGCATATAATTTTTATTATTTATAGAATATCTCATAGTCTCTATAAAGCTATTTATATAATTAAATGGGTCCAGAATTTTAATAATATATTTGTTCAAATATACTACCTTTCCGTGACTTCTGCTCCTTTGCCGGTTCATAAGGAGTAGGACTATCTTTTGAATATAAAACTTTTCTTAACCCTTGACCCATTATTTTAAATAAGATTATTTCATTTCAGCAAATCTAATTCTTCTTCAGATTATCATATTCCTTTTACTTCCATCCATTTTTAATTTCTTTGCTTACTTAATATATAGTATGAAATAGATAGGCCATTTGGTTACTTTTTATCCTAATAATCTTAAATTAAATTGTTAATATTCATTTTTAATTTCCAAAAAATATTATAACATTATAAATATACTATTATTATATCATTCTATTGCCTCAAAACTATACTTCTTTTTAAGAAAGGATGTTTATTATGTCTGACTGTATTTCTGAAGATTTATCCAAAAAACTTTTTTTATGATAAAACCTACGTCTGCCCTATGTGCAAAAAAGATTTTACATCTAAAACCATTCGTATAGGTAAAAATCAACCACGCGATATTGATGATGACTTGTATACTCATTATGCTCTTGTCAATCCACTATTATATAATGTCATTACTTGTCCACATTGTTGCTATACTTCTCTTAGTAAAACATTTGATAAATTACTTCCTAAGCAAAAAGAATGGCTTAAGCATATACTCTTTACACTTCAAAAACAAAATCTTACTCCTTCCGAGCATCCTACTATTGAAGAAGCTATTCACAAATATAAGTTAGCCCTACTTATAGCTATGACTAAAAAAAGTAAAATTGGTGAGCAATCCTATCTTGCATTACATATTGCTTGGCTTTATAGGGAATTACAAGATTCTCAAAATGAGCAGCATTTTCTAAAGAAAGCACTAGATGGTTTTATTGAAACTCTAGAAAATGAAACTTTACCTATTTTAGGTTTTGATGAACATACTGTTATGTACCTACTCTCAGCCATTTCTTATAAATTAAGTGATATGGAGACTTCAAAAAAATATCTTTCGACACTTCTAGTTGCTTCTGGAATTTCACCTCGTATCAAAAATCGTGCTTTAGATTTAAAAACTAAATTAAAAATCAACTAACATAAAATAAGCTTATTATGAATACCTATTTCATAATAAGCTTATTTTATGTTTCTACCAAGCAGGATATTTTTCAAGCCATTGCGGTGTATCTTCATATAGTATATAAAGATCTTTTGCTAAATCTCTGATCTCTTTTTCTAATTCTACTGGTACCTTAAATAAATTCTCTATTTTTTCAACGCCATAATATACCCCCAGTATTTGCCCTGTAATAGCCCCTACTATATCACTACCACCATTATGATTAACTGCTTTACAAAGTGCTTCTCTTATATCTTCCCTCGTCCCCTTCGTATGTCTTATGGTATTCCCAGCAATATATAAGGCCATAGCTAATGCTTCATGTGCAAAGATACCTTCTCCTAAACTTTCTATCTTCTCTCTTGTAATACCATCTTCTTCTATTAAAATTAATGTTTTTTCTATACACTCCACACACTGCTCGTTTTTAGGTTCCAATTTCAATCGTTGCAAAGCTCTTCCTATAGCATATGTTATTTCCTGCCCCCTTACAAGCTCCTTAATAATCACAGCTAATGTTCCTGCTGGCAAATAAGCACATGCTCCTCCATGTGTAATAGCTGCTACTTCACAGCCTATTTCAAAAACATCTTCCTCTAAATCGACAAGTCCTATAGGGGCAATACGCATTAATCCACCACATCCTTTGCTGTCATTAACAGGATGTGCCACACTACCTTTAATCCCCTTGCCTAATGCCGTAATGCTTGTAATACCTGCTTCTCTATAAGCATGTAGTTTTTTGATTTTAACAAGAAAGCCATCATAATCCTTTTCTGCCCAATGAGGTGTATTTAATCCTTGTGTATATAACCACCTTAAATATGCTCTAAACACGGTATGTGCAATATCATTTTTATCCCACTGAACGCCCTTTCTTTTAGCTCTTGTCATACTTCTTAAAAGTCCTTCTACAGTAAACATAGTCATTTGAGTGCCATCTGTAATAAGTGCTTCTTTTCTCCCTAATCCTGGTATCAATTCTATGATTCCATTTTCCCCATACACTGTAATAATCTCATCATATTTTTTAAATTCTACTGGTGCACCTAATGCATCCCCTATTGCTCCCCCTAAAAGACAGCCTTCCAAATACTCTGGCTTATTTTTCATGCCACCACCTACCTTCTTAAGATTACATTAATATTTTATTAAGTATTACCAGTTTTTTAGTTTTCCATCTCTTACTCCTGTCTATTTATTATTATATTCATCATTTTGTAATTTAAGACAAAGTGCCTATTAATGCAGCTGAAACACTTGATATTACTGTATTATCTTTTATTTTGTAATAATAAAAAGACTCCTATTAAACCTAATGATTTAATAGAAGTCTTCTTATTATTCTAAGATTAAATTATCAATAGCAGCTCCTGGAGCAACCATTGGTAATACTTTTTCATCTATACCAATAAAACAGTTTAATACTGCTGGTTTATGTGATTTAAGTGCTTCTTCGAAAGCTTCTGCAAATTCTTCTTGTGTATGTACTGTGTAACCTTTTACACCAAAAGCTTCTGCTAAAAGTGTAAAATCTGGTCCACGATCAAGTGTTGTTTGAGAATAACGTTTGTCATAGAATGCTGTTTGCCATTGTCTTACCATACCTAATGTTGTGTTATTCATAACGATGATAATAACTGGTACATCATAATGTGCAATCGTTGAAAGTTCATTACAGTTCATACGGAATGAACCATCTCCGGCAATATGTACAACTGGTAAGTCTGGTCTACCAATTTGAGCACCAATACTCGCACCTGTACCATATCCCATAGTACCAAGACCGCCTGAACTAATAAATGTACGAGGTATTGTATATTTAAAGAATTGTGCTGCCCACATTTGGTGTTGACCAACTTCTGTTGTAATAATAGCTTTACCATTTGTTTGATCATAGATATTATTCATAATGAATTGTGGTCTTAAATTTTCACCATCTTGATAGTTGTATGGGAAGTCATCTTTCCATTGTTGAATTTGTTCAAGCCATGCATCATTTTCTTTGCGTGGTACAAGTGGAAGAAGCATATTTAAAATTTCTTTTACATCACCAATGATAGATGCATCTGTTTTTACATTTTTACCAATTTCAGCTGGATCTACATCAATATGCACGATTTTAGCATGTGGCGCAAATTTGCTAACATCACTAATTACACGGTCACTAAATCTAGCCCCTAATCCAATGAGTAAGTCACAATTTGTAACACCTAAGTTAGATGCTTTGCTACCATGCATCCCTACCATGCCTGTTGCTAATTTATGTGTTTCTGGGAATGCACCAAGTCCCATTAAAGAAGTAGTAACTGGCGCACTGATTTTTTCTGCAAAAGTAAGTAATTCTTTGCTTGCATCACTGCTTATGATACCACCACCAGCATAGATAAATGGTTTTTCAGCAGCCTTAATGAGTTCAACCGCACTTTGGATATCTGCTTGTGAAATTGTATCAATTTGACGTTGTACACTAGCTGGCATTTCATGTTCATATTCATAAACCGCTGCTGTTACATCTTTTGGGATATCCACAAGAACTGGGCCTGGTCTACCTGATTTAGCAATATAGAACGCTTCCCTTACTGTGCTTGCTAAATCTTTTATGTCTTTTACAATAAAGTTATGTTTTGTAATACACATTGTAATACCTGTAATATCTACTTCTTGAAAACTGTCTTTTCCAATAAGAGAATTAGGTACTTGACCTGTAATAGCTACCATTGGAATAGAATCCATATAAGCTGTTGCAATACCAGTTACTAAATTAGTTGCTCCTGGACCTGATGTTGCAATACATACGCCAACTTTGCCAGTTGCTCTTGCATAACCATCTGCGGCATGAGAAGCACCTTGTTCGTGAGAAGTTAAAATATGTTTAATACGATCACTATTTTTATAAAGTGCATCATAAATATTTAATGCTTGCCCACCTGGATACCCAAAAACAGTATCCACACCTTGTTCTACTAAACATTCAATAAGTATCTGAGATCCATTTATCTTCATCTTTATTTCCCCCTACTTCTTTATGCTTTAAAAATAGCTCCAGTGTTAGCTGATGTTACAAGTTTTGCATAACGTGCTAAATAACCTGTTTTTACTTTAGGTTCTGGTTTTACCCAAGCTGCACGTCTTTTAGCTATTGTTTCTTCATCAACTTCAAGTTCAATAGTACATTTATTCATATCAATGCTAATAATATCTCCATCTTCTACGAAAGCAATAAGTCCACCTTCAGCAGCTTCTGGTGAAACATGTCCGATACAAGCCCCCCTTGTTGCACCTGAGAAACGTCCATCTGTGATAAGTGCTACATCTTTATCTAGTCCCATACCTGCAATACAAGAAGTAGGCTCAAGCATTTCTCTCATACCTGGACCACCTTTAGGGCCTTCATAACGAATAACAACGATATCACCTTTTTCGATTTTACCACCTAAAATAGCAGCTGTTGCTTCTTCTTCACTATTGAATACTTTTGCTTTGCCACGGTTTACAAGCATCTCTGGTGCTACAGCTGAACGTTTAACAACGCATGTATCTTTTGCAAGATTACCGCGAAGTACTGCGATACCACCTGTTTCACTATATGGACTTTCAATAGGACGAATAATTTCTGGATTTTTATTTACTACTTTTTCAAGATTTTCAGCAATCGTTTTACCTGTTACAGTCATAAGACTTGTATCTAAGAGATCTTTCTTAGTAAGTTCTTTCATAACTGCTGGTACACCACCTGCAAAGTGAAGGTCTTCCATATGAGTTGGACCTGCTGGCGCTAAGTGACAAAGGTTAGGTGTATGGGCTGAAATTTCATTAGCCATATCTAAATTAAGTTCAACGCCTGCTTCATGAGCAATAGCTGGAAGGTGAAGCATTGTATTTGTACTACATCCAAGTGCCATATCCACTGTTAAAGCATTATGGAATGCTTTATCATTTAAGATATCACAGATTTTAATATCTTTTTCAAGCATGTTCATAACAGCCATACCTGCATATTTAGCAAGACGAATTCTATCTGCATATACTGCTGGAATTGCACCATTTCCCGGAAGAGCAATACCAAGTACTTCACACATACAGTTCATACTGTTAGCTGTGTACATACCTGAACAAGAACCGCATCCTGGACATGCATGATCTTCAAATTCTTTGAGTTCTTCTTCTGTAATTTTACCTGCTGTGTAAGCACCTACTGCTTCGAATGTTACTGAAAGATTAGATTTTCTACCATTTACATTACCAGCAAGCATTGGTCCACCACTTACAAGTACCGTTGGAAGGTTCATTCTTGATGCACCAATTAACATACCTGGTACGATTTTGTCACAGTTTGGTACAAGTACCATTGCATCGAAAGCATGGGCTGTTGCCATACATTCGATAGAGTCTGCAATAAGTTCTCTTGTTACAAGAGAATATTTCATGCCTTGGTGTCCCATTGCAATACCATCACATACACCAATAGCTGGAATTTCAATAGGTGTACCACCAGCAAGACGAATACCTGTTTTTACTGCTTCTGAAATTTTATCAAGATGTGAATGTCCTGGTACGATTTCACTTTTAGCTGTTACAACAGCAACTAATGGTTTTTCAATTTCTTCATCAATATATCCCATTGCTTTAAATAAAGAGCGATGTGGTGTTCTACCTGGTCCAACTTTTACACGATCACTAATCATGATTACCCCTCATTTCTTCATATATCTATTTCACTTTTTTACTACTAACATAGCCAGTACATCATAATGTTTATCTTCAATCTTATGAAAATCTCTTAAAGTTCCTTCTTCTTCAAAACCAAGGCTTCTATATAACTGCATAGCTCTTTCATTATCTTTTACAACTCTAAGCTCCAAACGATGTAATGTGGATTCATTAAAAAATTCTATTGCCTTATTCATAAGATTTCTACCTATTCCCTTAGACCAATATGATTTTTTAACAGTTATTCTTACTGTTGCATTATCTTTATCACGACTTGTTTCATAATGCCTAACGTTTACTAAACCAACTATTTCATCATTCCCCACATCTACATCATACTCCCTACTTGTTTCTAGATAAAAAGTTACTTTCATCGTAAATTTGTTTTCTATACTTTAAGAGTGCCTTAGTATCTTGAAACGTTACTTCTCGATATTCCATTTTTATGCTTCATCTAGTTATTAATATCTACTATTTAATAGCTTCTGCAACTAAATTACCCATTTCTACAGTGCCTACAAGGCACATATCATCACTCATGATATCACCTGTTCTATAGCCTGCATCCAGTACTGCTGATACAGCATTTTCGATGGCTTTTGCTTCTTTTTCAAGACTAAATGAATAACGAAGAAGCATGGCAGCTGAAAGAATTGTTGCTAGTGGGTTAGCTTTGTTTTGACCTGCAATATCTGGTGCACTACCATGACTTGGTTCATAAAGTCCAAAGCTTCCTTCTCTAAGTGAAGCTGATGCAAGCATACCAATTGAACCTGTAATAATACTTGCTTCATCAGAAAGAATATCTCCAAAGATGTTATTTGTAATAATAACATCAAATTGTTTTGGATTAACTACAAGTTGCATTGCTGCATTATCTACATACATATGAGAATATGTTACTTCTGGATAATCTGCTGCAACTCTTGCAACTACTTCTCTCCAAAGTCTAGAAGATTCAAGTACATTTGCTTTATCTACTACACAAACTTTTTTATTACGTTTCATAGCAGCATCGAAACCAACTCTTGTGATTCTTTCAATTTCTGCTACTGAATATTTTTCAAGGTCAGATGCAAATGTTTTACTATCATCTTCTTCACATACTACTTTTTGTCTTTCACCGAAATAAATTCCTCCTGTAAGCTCTCTTACAATAAGGATATCAAGGTTATCCCCAATGATTTCTTCTTTGATTGGACTTGCATCTTTAAGTTGTGAGAAAAGCACTGCCGGACGAAGATTAGCAAATAATTTAAGTGCTTGACGAATACCTAAAAGACCTTTTTCTGGGCGGTCTCCATTAGGAAGTTTATCCCATTTAGGTCCACCTACAGCTCCAAGTAATACTGCATCTGCATTTTGACAAGCATCAACTGTTGCTTGTGGAAGTGATGAGCCGGCATTGTCAATGGCACTACCACCTATAAGTTGTTCATCAAATGTAAAGTTGTGTCCATAAACTTTCCCTACTTGTTTTAATACTTTAACAGCTTCTTTTACAATGTCAGGTCCGATACCATCACCAGGTAATGTAACAATTCTATAATCCATTTTCCTTATCTCCCCTCATAAATTACTTTCTATTGATTCGCTTTAATTTTATTAATAAGCCCATTTGCTTTAATAATTTCTTGCATGAAAGGTGGGAATGGTTGAGCTTTGTATGTTTCACCTTTTGTTACATTTGTAATCACACCTGTATCAAAATTAACTTCTACTTCATCACCTTTTTTAATGCCTTCTGCTGCTTCTGCACATTCTAAGATTGGAAGTCCGATGTTAATAGCATTTCTATAGAAGATACGTGCAAATGTTTTTGCAATAACACAAGATACACCTGCTGCTTTGATAGCAATTGGTGCATGCTCACGAGATGAACCACAGCCAAAGTTTTTATCTGCTACAATGATATCTCCTTCTTTAACATCTTTTACAAAATTAATATCAATATCTTCCATACAGTGAGTTGCAAGTTCTTTTGGGTCTGATGTATTTAAATAACGTGCTGGAATGATAACATCTGTATCTATATTATCACCATAGCGAAATACGTGTCCTTTTGCATTCATATTTATATCCTCCTTGTAAACGATTAATCTAAGATTTCTGGATTTGTAATATAACCTGTAATAGCTGAAGCTGCTGCTACTGCTGGGCTTGCAAGATAAACTTCTGACTCTACATGTCCCATACGTCCTACAAAGTTACGATTAGTTGTAGAAACAGCACGTTCTCCAGCTGCTAAGATTCCCATATGTCCTCCAAGGCATGGTCCACAAGTTGATGTACTAAATACAGCACCCGCTTTAATAAGATCCGTTACAATGCCTTCCTTAATAGCTTGTAAATAGATATTTTGTGTACCTGGGAATACGATACAACGTACACTAGGATCTACTTTTTTACCTTTTAAAATATCTCTAGCTGTGCGAAGGTCTTCCATACGTCCATTTGTACACGAACCAATTACGACTTGATCAATTTTAACTTCTTTATCACAGATTTCATCTACTGTTTTTGTGTTTTCTGGTAAATGTGGGAAAGCTACTGTTGGGCGTACTTTAGAAAGATCAATTTCATATACAGCTTCATATTCAGCATCTTCATCTGCTTCATAAACTTTATACTCTTTAGTACTATGTTCTTTCATAAATTCGATTGTTAAATCATCTACTGGGAAAATACCATTTTTAGCTCCAGCTTCGATAGCCATATTTGCCATAGCAAAACGTGAATCCATAGAAAGATTTTTGATACCATCTCCTACAAATTCCATAGATTTATAAAGTGCTCCATCTACCCCAATCATACCAATAATATGGAGGATTACATCTTTACCACTTACATATTTAGTTGGACAACCTGTTAATACAAATTTAAGCGCAGCTGGTACTTTAAACCATGCTTTACCTGTTGCCATACCTGCTGCCATATCTGTACTACCAATTCCTGTTGAGAATGCACCAAGCGCACCATAAGTACAAGTATGTGAGTCAGCACCAATGATTACATCACCAGCAACTGCTAAACCTTTTTCTGGAATAAGTGCATGCTCTATTCCCATTTGACCTACTTCAAAATAGTTTTCAATTTCTTTACTATTGGCGAATTCACGTACTATTTTACATTGCTCAGCAGCCTTAATATCTTTATTTGGTGTAAAGTGATCTGGTACTAAAGCAATTTTGCTTTTATGGAATACACAGTCACAACCAATTTTATTAAATTCACGAATAGCAACTGGTGATGTAATATCATTACCAAGTACAAGATCAAGATTCGCTTCAATTAATTGACCTGCTACAACGCTTTCAAGTCCTGAATGTGCTGCTAATATTTTTTGGGTCATTGTCATTCCCATCTATATCATCTCCTCATCATTTACTCATACATTTATGTTCTACCTTGTTTCTTGTGTCCTTTTATATTACTTTACTTATTATTTCTACATAAAAAAATAAACTTTAGATAAAACCAAGAGCGCCGTTTTTATAACCCTAACTCCCGGTTTTTCCAAAGCTATATGCTTTTACGCCTCTCTTTTATTTTCTTGGTCGTATAACATATTATTAATAGCTGAAATATAAGCAAGTATACTTGCTTCTACTATATCCATGCTTACACCATAACCGTTGTAAACACCCTCATTATTTTTGATTTTTACATTCACTTCACCTTGTGCATCAGTCCCACCTGTTACAGAGTTAATCACAAAGTCTTCTAATGTAAAGCGTTTACCAACTAGTTTATCAATTGCTTTATATGAAGCATCAATTGGACCATCATATGATGAAACAACTTCTTCAAGTACATGGCCTGTTTTAGCTACAAGTCTTACAGATGAAGTAGTTGTAATGGTATTTCCTGAATTGATTACAAAGCGTTCTAACTTATAAAACTCTGGTACTTTTAATGTTTTATGATGAATTAAAGCTTCAAGGTCTTTATCTGTTACAGTTTTCTTCTTATCAGCTAAAGCCTTAAATTGTTCAAATGCTATTTGAAGTGCATCATCTTCAAGCTCATATCCCATCTCTTTTAAACGATCTTCAAAGGCATGACGTCCTGAATGTTTTCCAAGTACCAATTTATTTTCAGTAAGACCAATAGACTCTGGTGTCATAATTTCATAAGTGCTCTTATTTGCAAGCATACCATGTTGATGAATACCAGATTCATGAGCAAAAGCATTTTCTCCAACAATTGCTTTATTAGGCTGTACTCTTACCCCTGTAATGCTACTAAGGAGCTTACTTGTTTTATAAAGCTCTTTGGTATTAATATTACAACCAAGATTGTAGTAATCTTTTCTTATACTAAGATTCATTACAAGTTCTTCAAGTGCTGCATTTCCCGCGCGTTCACCAATTCCATTAATAGTACATTCTAGTTGTCCTGCACCTGCCTTGGCTGCTGCTAAAGAGTTAGCAACAGCTAGACCTAAGTCATTGTGGCAATGTACAGATATAATTGCTTTATCAATTGAAGGTACGTTTTCACGAATACCTAATATTAACTTTGTCATTTCTTCTGGCGAAGCATATCCTACTGTATCTGGCACATTAATCGTTGTTGCACCTGCCTGTATAACCGCTTCAAATATTTGATATAAGAAAGCCGGATTACTTCTTGATGCATCTTCTGCTGAGAATTCGATATCATCACAGAATTTCTTAGCATAACGTACCATTTCAGCTGCTGCTTCTAAAACTTGCTCTGGTGACTTCTTGAGCTTATAGGTCATGTGAATATCTGATGTAGCAATAAAAGTGTGAATTCTAGGATATTTCGCTTCCTTCAATGCTTCTGCTGCCGCATCAATATCACCTTTGAGGGCACGTGCCAAACTTGTTACGGATGCATTTTTGATAGCTTTTGCAATGGATTTAACAGATGCAAAGTCTCCTGGTGATGAAGCTGCAAAGCCGGCTTCCATAATATCTACCCCAAGACGTTCCAGTTGTTTTGCTACCTCTAACTTTTCAGCAAGGTTCATACTACAACCTGGTGATTGTTCACCATCTCTTAATGTGGTATCAAAAATTCTAACAATGTTTGCCATCTAGTTTCCCCTTCCTATATCAGTCTTATTTGTTTTGATCTGCCCAAGACATCATGCTACGAAGTTCTTTACCAACTTTTTCAAGTGGATGTTCAGCTTCAATACGACGTTTAGCATTGAAGTATGCACGATGAGATTGATTTTCTAAAATCCAGTTTTTAGCAAATGTACCTTCTTGGATTTCTTTAAGTACTTTACGCATTTCATTTTTAGTATCTTCTGTAATGATACGAGAACCTACTGTATAGTCACCGTATTCAGCTGTATCAGAAATTGAGTATCTCATCCAAGAGAAACCACCTTTGTTGATAAGGTCAACGATAAGTTTCATTTCATGGATACATTCGAAGTAAGCACTTTCTGGTTCATATCCAGCTTCAACTAATACTTCGAAACCAGCTTTCATAAGAGCTGTTACACCACCACAAAGAACTGCTTGTTCACCGAATAAGTCAGTTTCTGTTTCCATTTTGAATGTAGTTTCAAGAATTCCTCCTCTAGCTCCACCAATACCTGCTGCATAAGCAAGAGCTAGGTCATGAGCATTTCCTGTAGCATCTTGGTATGCTGTTACTAAACATGGAACTCCACGTCCTTCTAAGAATTGACTTCTTACTGTGTGACCTGGTCCTTTAGGAGCGATCATGATGATATTTGTATGTTCTGGTGGAACGATTTGTTTGAAGTGAATATTGAAACCGTGAGCGAAAGCAAGAGTTTTACCTTCTGTTAAGTAAGGTGCGATTTCTGTTTTGTAAACTTCTGCTTGTTTTTCATCTGGTAATAAAATCATGATAAGGTCAGCAGCTTTTGTAGCTTCTGCAACTGTCATTACTTTAAGACCAGCTTCTTCAGCGATTTTCCATGATTTACTTCCATTATATAAACCTACGATTACATCTACACCTGAATCATGTAAGTTAAGTGCATGTGCATGTCCTTGACTACCGTAACCGATAATTGCTACTGTTTTTCCATTTAATAGTCCTAAGTTACAATCTTCTTGATAATATAATTTTGCCATTTTCAAATCCTCCTACATATAAATATATCTATTAAAGCAAACACTCTAAAATGTGTTGTTTTAATCAAACTAAGTAAAATTAATAAAAATCTTATTTTTAAAAGCTAGTTCTTTAGTTCTTTTTCGCCTCTTTGTAATGCTGTAAGACCTGTTCTAATAATTTCTTTAATACCATATGGTTCAACCATACTTGTTAAGGCACTAATTTTGCCTTGATCACCTGTAGCTTCAATGATTAATGAATCATTAGAAACATCTACGATATGTGCTCTAAAGATATTACCTATCTCAATAATTTCAGCACGTGTTGCTTTGCTTGCATGAATTTTAATCATTGCAAGTTCTCTATAAATAGAGGTTTCTTCTTTAAGTTCCAAAACTTTAATAACATCTACAAGCTTATTAAGTTGTTTCTTAATTTGTTCTAAAGTACCCTCATCTGCTGCTGTTACAATAGTCATACGAGATACTTTTGGGTCTTCTGTTTCACCAACAGATAAACTGTCGATATTATAACCCCTTCTACTAAAAAGTCCAGATATACGACTAAGTACACCTGAATGATTTTCTACTAATACAGATAGTACATGCTTCTTCATATTCTCCCTCATTTCTTTTTATCCTCTACAATTGCTCTATTATAAAGTACTTTCTTTGGTGCTTACTATAAACTCTAGGAAATATGCTTCTTTACTAGCTAATGCTTCCTTAAGTACAGCTTCTACATCACTACCTTTAGATATAGTTTTAGCTTTAATACCATAAGCCTCTACAAGCTTTGTAAAATCTGGATTGCAATTAAGTGCTACGCCATGTTCTTTAAGCTCTACTTTTCTTTGAAGTTCCCTAACCATTCCAAGTCCACTGTTATTAAATAATATAACTAATGGATGAACTTGTTCTTGTACCAATGTACCAAGTTCAAATAAGCTCATTTGGAAGCTACCATCACCTAATATACTCACGACCTGTCTGTTCTTATTCCCAACACTTGCACCTACTGCTGCTGGAAGTGAATATCCCATTGTTCCAAAACCACCTGAACAAATAAGTTGTCTACCATCATAAATTTCCATATTTCTTACTGTCCAGAATTGATTTTGTCCTACATCCGCAACAATGACTGCATCATCTTTTAGAAGCCTTGATAATGTTTTTACAACAAGCTTAGGATTAATTGCATCTTCAGGATGTACTTCTTCTTTAACTTCTCTATTTTTATTAATATCTTCCTGCCATTTATTTGTATCAATTGGTTTAATCTGATTACTCATTTCTTCTAAAATAACTTTTGCATCCCCAACAACCGGAATATTAGCCGATGTAATTTTTCCAATTTCAGCAGGGTCAATATCTATATGTATAATGCTTGCTTTTTCATCAAAAATCCCTGTACTTGTAACAGCACGATCAGCAATGCGCGCACCTATAAATAAAATAGTGTCTGCATTTTTAAGTGCCCAGTTAGAATGTTTAAAACCATGTGTTCCTATCATTCCAAAGTATAAAGAAGAAGTTGTATCAATACTGCCAAGCCCCATAAGTGTGTGAACTACTGGAATATTAGCAAGTTCTGCAAACTTCTTAAGCTCCTCTTTCGCATGGGCTAAAATAACCCCACCCCCTGCGCATATAAGAGGTCTCTCACTTTGTCCTAAAAGCTTAATTGCTTTTTTAATTTGCCCCATATGGCCTTCTACAGTAGGTTTATAACCTCTAATTTTAACTTCTTTTGGATAGTTATAATCTATTTGTGCAGATTGTAAATCCATCGGGATATCAATAAGCACTGGTCCTGGTCTTCCTGTCCTAGCTATATAAAAAGCTTCTTTGACAATGCGTGGAAAATCTTTTGGATTTTTAACCAAATAACTATGTTTAATGAAAGGTTCTGTTGCACCTGTAATATCTACTTCTTGGAAAACATCTCTTCCTATTAATTGTAATTTCACTTGCCCTGTAAAAATAACAATAGGAATAGAATCCATATAAGCTGTTGCAATCCCTGTAATAAGATTCGTTGCACCTGGACCAGATGTTGCAAGACAAACGCCTACTTTATTCGTTGTTCTCGCATAACCACTTGCACTATGTACAGCTGCTTGCTCCTGTCTCACTAAAACATGATGAATAGAGGAAGCTCTAAGTGATTCGTATATATCGATAACTGCGGCTCCTGGATAACCAAAGACGACATCAACATTTTCCTCTTGCAAACATCGTACAAATACATCTGATAATTTCAATCCAACCCCTCCTTCAATTTTCATTTAATTATACATTTTTATGTAACATTTAAATATGTATAAAAAAACCTCATCCCTTTAACGGGACGAGGAATATTCCACGTGTTACCACCCATTTTGACGAGTATATATAAATATATAAAT
>NZ_BBCG01000035.1 GCF_001311925.1 Cellulosilyticum ruminicola JCM 14822 | reverse complement strand
TCGTGATGATTGCACAAAATGAAATCGAACTGACATAATAAGTCAGTTTTTTTATACTGTTGTATAGCTTTTATAATTTGAAATATCTAGTGATTATAATTTGAAAATGGGTTGTTTTAACATGCAATAAAAGTTTCAAAAAATAGTTTTTAATTTGCACATACTAGGTGTAAATAATGTGTGAATCAACACTTAAATTTCTTGCTCTACAATTATCTAGATATTCATTACACCCCTGTTCCAAAGTTATGCTATTGGAAACACTCATTTTAATTCTTTTCATTAGTTATTCACTCCATTTTTGCTTAAAAAAGTTAGACACGTCATAAGCGTTTTGCTTAAAATGACGTGTCTAACCCATTTTGCATTTATTCACGAAATGAATAACACTCTATGCATCAGATTTTAAAAGAGAATATCTTCTACAACCCTTGATACACATTGAATGCACTCATTATTTATTCATTGCTTCTTGGATAGCAACAGCAACTGCTACTGTAGCACCTACCATTGGGTTGTTACCCATACCGATAAGACCCATCATTTCTACGTGAGCAGGAACTGATGATGAACCAGCGAATTGTGCATCTGAGTGCATTCTTCCCATAGTATCTGTCATACCGTATGAAGCTGGACCAGCAGCCATGTTATCTGGGTGAAGTGTACGTCCTGTACCACCACCAGAAGCTACTGAGAAGTATTTTTTACCTTGTTCAATACATTCTTTTTTGTATGTACCAGCTACTGGATGTTGGAAACGAGTTGGGTTTGTTGAGTTACCTGTGATAGATACGTCAACACCTTCCATGTGCATGATTGCAACACCTTCACGAACATCATCAGCACCGTAGCAACGAACTTTTGAACGTTCACCGTCAGAGTATTTGAACTCTTTAACGATTGCTACTTTACCTGTTGCATAGTCAAATTGTGTTTGAACATATGTAAATCCATTGATACGAGAGATGATTTGAGCAGCATCTTTACCAAGACCGTTTAAGATAACTCTTAAATCTTCTTTACGTACTCTGTTTGCAGAACGTGCAATACCAATAGCACCTTCAGCAGCTGCAAAACTTTCGTGACCAGCTAAGAATGCGAAACATTTTGTTTCTTCTCTAAGAAGCATAGCTCCTAAGTTACCGTGACCTAAACCTACTTTACGATCATCAGCTACTGAACCTGGGATACAGAAAGCTTGAAGACCTTCACCAATAGCTTCAGCTGCATCAGCTGCTAAGTGAACATCTTTTTTAATAGCGATAGCTGCACCTAATGTGTAAGCCCAACCAGCATTTTCGAAAGCGATTGGTTGAATTCCTTTAACGATTTCGTATGGATCGAAACCTTTATCTTTACAGATTTCTCTAGCTTCTTCAATATTTTTAATGCCGTATTTTTCACATACTGCATTGATTTGGTTAATTCTTCTATCATAAGACTCAAATAATGGCATTTCTCGGCACCTCCTACTCATGTCTTGGGTCAACTGTACGTACAGCGTCATCGAATCTGCCGTATTGACCTGTTGCTTTTTCTAATGCTTCACTTGCATCCATACCTTTTTTGATCATATCCATCATTTTACCAAAGTGAATGAATCTATATCCAATGATTTGATCATCTGCATCTAAGGCAATGTTTGTTACATAACCTTCAGCCATTTCAAGGTATCTTGGTCCTTTAGCTACTGTTGAGTACATTGTACCAACTTGGCTACGAAGTCCTTTTCCAAGGTCTTCAAGACCAGCACCGATTGGAAGTCCACCTTCTGAGAAAGCTGTTTGAGTTCTTCCGTATACGATTTGTAAGAATAATTCACGCATTGCTGTATTAATAGCATCACAAACTAAGTCTGTGTTAAGCGCTTCAAGGATTGTTTTACCAGCTAAGATTTCTGCTGCCATAGCTGCAGAGTGAGTCATACCTGAACATCCGATTGTTTCTACTAACGCTTCTTGGATGATTCCATCTTTTACGTTAAGTGTTAATTTACATGCTCCTTGTTGAGGTGCACACCAACCTACACCATGTGTGAGGCCGCTAATATCTTTAATTTCTTTTGATTGTACCCATCTACCTTCTTGTGGGATTGGTGCTGGCCCGTGGTTTGGTCCTTTAGCGATTGGGCACATTTGTTCTACTTCATGTGAATACATCATTTGTCATGACTCCTTTCCACTTGTGTATATTTAAAGATTGACTCTTTAAATCAAAAATTTAACAATACATACATATTGTATCGGCGGATAAGGAATATGTCAATATTTATCCTTTTTAAATTCTTATTTAAATTGGTAAACTTTATAGTTCGTCACATTCTGAGGTAGTTTTTGAGTTGCTATACTGATAGTCCCCCAGTCTAATAAGCCCTTAAAAACACGTGCTTTTTGACATATATCATTCTCTTTCGTGTTTAAAATTTGGGTTTGTAAGTCTTTTATAACATTTTTTTTATTTCCTAGTAAAAACTGCGTTTCTAATACATCAGATTGACCTAAGCCTTTGTCTAAAAGTCTAAATTGCTGATGAATTCTGGTTAAAGCTTCAGTTTGACTAATCTTCAACACTTCTTTGCTTATTTTATTTTTTTCTAAGAATTCACCACAACCTTTAATAACTTCTAATGAGCGACTATAATCAGGATCACGATAGGTGTAAATATTAAAAGTTGAAGGATATTGACAATTACATCCTGCTCCATAAGCACCTAATTTAATGCGAATTTGTGGATTAAGATAATTTTTAGCAAGATATGCACAAGTTACATAATCGCTGCCTGTTATATTTTTATCTAAAGTATCTTGTAAATAAATATAATCTACGGCTGTCTCTATATTTAAAAAACTAGTTTGAGGCATTGTTTTAAATTGATATTGAGCTGGCTGTACATTATGCATTTCTATTTTATTTTGAGAAGTTATCATCTTTTTAAAACTACTTACATACTTATTACCAGATTTATAAGGTGATGTAACTGCTACAATTAATCCTTTTGTCTGATATAAGCTGCTATCTATTTCTTTTATCTTTTCAATCCACCCTAAATCTTTTTCACTATTTTTCTCTCTACACCATTCATAAAAAGGATAACCCTGTTCATATAAATAGCGTTTTTGTGAATCTTCTCCACCTAAACCTAGATTACTAAGCGTACCTAACACATTACTTTGACTTGCTACTTTGGTATTATTAATGAGCTTTTTGAGCTTAAATTGATACCACTCATTTTCCTCACTTAATAGATTATCTCTAGCATTTTCTAAGATGCCCCCATGATTTTTTTCTTCTTTGTCAGTTACAACAGTTAGTTTAAAATATGGTGTATACCCTTCTTCTCTAGGAACTGCTAAACAATTGGTTCTTAGTACTCCTTTAAAAGGTGTTTGTTCTTTGCAGCTTTCTTCTAATAAATAGCTATATAAGAAAAGATAAGGCAAATCTTCTTGTTTTATATGACTCGTCTCATAATAAAGCTGTGTACGTGCAAATTCTGTATGGGCTCTAGTTGTGAGTAGTGTATATTCTTCCTTTTGTTTATCATTAAGTTCTAAATTTTGTGTGAGCATCATTTCTTCTAAGGGTACACCCTCTAGCACATATTTTTGTCTTTGCCATGTTTCCATCTGCGCTTTTATTTGTGTCCATTCTTCTTTTGGCACAGCTGTTATCCTAAGGGGATCTGTAATTTTTGTTTCACCTGGCATTAATACAAACGTACTAACACGTGTATTTTGCCATAATTTCATACATTCTTCCTTATTAATTGTCTTAATTTTTCCCAAATATTCTTTACGTGTATAATATTGATTCTGTGCTTTGCCATGTGCAAGTCCATCTAAAATTGTTTGTGGAATAAAAATTCCTCTTTCTTCATCTTCTTCTCCTTGCATTTGTTGCCACTTTGCTTCTAAAAGTACATCTCCTTCTACCATCTCATTTCGTGTTACAGCCATTTGTGATAAAAGTTCATCTAAAACAGTATTGTAAACATTAACTTTTTCTTTAGGTATATTTTTAATAATTAACGTATACATAATGTATGGTAAATCATCATCTTTTAAAATTTTCACTTCTTGACAACCTAATTTTTGAAGTGTTTGTTGCATCGGACTTAAGTTACCACCAATATAGGCATTAATCCATAAATCCATTTCAACTTCTTCTTTTACATTAAGCTTTCTTGGCATAATAAAACTTTTAGCTAAAGCACACTTACTGCCTGTATTTAAGACTTTACATACTGTTTTATCAGGAATCTGCAACTCCTTAATATCTAAATCAATATGCTCTTTTGCTTCTTCTATATCCTCAACATAAACTGCTATTTTAGAAAGCATTTTTTCAATCGGTAAATCACCATATAAAATAATCGTCATATTCCCTGGATAGTAATATTGTCTATAGGTATCTACAAATTGACTATATGTTAATTTAGGAATTTCATTTGGGTCTCCTCCACTATCATGACTATAATGCGTATCTTTGTAAATCGTCTGTCTAATGGTACGATAAATCTTACGTTCTTCATTACTATAAGCGCCTTTCATCTCATTATAAACAACACCGCCAATACGTCCCTCTTCTGGATTATAGTTAAATGATTCTTCATAGAAACCATATGGCTGCTTGAGAAAACTAGGATTAAAAATGCTATCCAAATATATATCTAATAAGGCTTCATAACAAGACATATAAGGTGTTGCAAATGGGAAAATCGTCATATCACCTGTTGTAAGTGCATTCATATATATATGTGGATAACTGCTACTTGCGTCAAAAAACAAACTAGAAGATGGATATTTCCTAGACCCTGTAAATAAAGTATGCTCAATAATATGATTGACACCAGTAGAATCTATCGTTGGTGTCCTTACACCTAATGTAAAACTTTTATTAGCATCTTTATTTTCAATCCAAATAACCTCTAATCCACTTTTTTCATGAATATAACTGTGTAGTATATCTTCTCCATGCTTTTCCTTAGCATATTCTTTAAAACTACTTACAGCATGAGTATTTTCTATTTGCTTTGACTCTAATCCTTGTCCATAACAATTTGTTGTTATTAAAACAATGGCTAACATGCACACAAATAACTTTTTCAGCATACTTCTCACTCCTTTTAATTAGAATGTGCAAGTCGCTTTATTCTCATACCTCTTCCTTTTAGTTTTGTTCTAGTTAAACACTTTTTTTCATATATTATAGTTAGCATAGGTACTTATAGATTTTAGGAGGACATTTCATGTCATTTTCTTTTTATCCCCCCAATAATACCAGACAAACTTTAGGCAGACTTATTGTACAGCTTTCTACAGATCCACAAGTAGGTGCTCTTGCCCCTATTTCAAATGTACAAATTTCTATTAAGCAAACTTCTTCTAATGGTGATGCAACGACACTTGCTGAATTAATTACTAATGAAGTTGGGCAAACTTCCTCTGTGGAATTAGAAGTTCCCCCTCTTGACTATAGTCTAGATCCTAACAATACACAAATGCCTTATAGCACTTACCGCATTGAAACTTCTTCTTCTAACTATATTGATACGCTTGTTAGAGGTGTCCAAGTTTTTGCAGATACCTTATCTATTCAACCTATTTACTTACAACCCACCTCTAGGTTCCAACGTCAAATAAGTACTCTTTCCTATAACACATATTCTAGAGATCTTTCAGAAAATATTATCATTGGTCCTGCTACCCTATATGGTAATTATCCTAAGAAAATTCCAGAAGCTGAAATCAAACCTATTATCCCTAGCTCTGGATTTATCACCTTATCTAGTGTTGTTGTACCTGAATACATTATTGTCCATGCTGGCAGCCCAAATGATAATACCGCACCAAACTATACCGTGCCATTTTTAGATTATATTTCTAACGTAGCAAGTTCTGAAATCTATCCAACATGGCCAAAAGAAACTATTCGTGCCAATATCATTGCTATTGTTTCTTTCACATTAAATCGTGTCTTTACGGAATGGTATCGTAATCAAGGTAAGTCTTATACAATTACTAACTCTACAGCTTATGACCATGCGTTCTTCTATGGCCGTAATTTATTTGATACTATTGTGCCAGAAGTTAATGATGTTTTTGATATTTTCGTCAAACGTCCTGCCCTCTTGCAGCCACTTTTAACACAGTATTGTGATGGCGTAAAATCTAGCTGTCCTAACTGGATGACGCAATGGGGTAGTAAAGATTTAGGCGATGCTGGTTTCTCTGCTGAACAAATTCTTAGAAACTTCTATGGTAATATCGAACTAAGTAATGCACCTGCTGTAGAAGGCAATCCTGAATCTTATCCTGGTTCACCACTTCAAGTAGGCTCTAGTGGTGCGGCAGTTCGTCAGCTCCAAACCCAGCTTAATCGTATTTCTCAAAACTATCCACTCATTCCAAAAGTAGCTGTAACAGGAAACTTTGATTCTGCTACGGCTGATGCTGTCCGTACTTTCCAACAAATTTTCCATCTCACCCAAGATGGTATTGTTGGCAAGAATACTTGGTATGAGATTTCCAGAATTTATGTAGCTGTTTCCAAATTAGCTGAACTGGGGTGATATAAATATGTTTAA
Source organism: Cellulosilyticum ruminicola JCM 14822 (assembly GCF_001311925.1). GTDB lineage: Bacteria > Bacillota > Clostridia > Lachnospirales > Cellulosilyticaceae > Cellulosilyticum > Cellulosilyticum ruminicola. Next base: position 30,157 of record NZ_BBCG01000035.1, on the reverse strand, counting down.
CTTTATTATCTTCTACTTCAAGAATAATAAGGCTCATCTTTTTATGACAAGACATTTTAAACGTAAAAAATCTGATTAACTAATTCATAAAAGAAACGGTGTATTACAAAATGATATTCATTTTGCAATACACCGTTTCTTTTATGCTTCTATTCGTATGCTTTATTTGTTATCTCTGATTGGATTATACATCCCTCAGATATTATTGCCAACTGTGTATAAAAATGATAAAACTGAATATCCTTATCATCATTTATTACTGCCTTTAATGCCCCAATATCTGTTTTCTTTCATAATTTTTTATGTCTCTTTATTAAGGCCTTTTTTTAATCTTTATAATTATATTTACAATAGCCTATTTATAAAGCAAAAGAAATAAAAACGTGCTATAAATATATAATTCATAACACGTTTTTTATAGAATTTTTCTCCAGTTTATTAACCCTAATTGATCTCATCTATTATTCTGTTTTAATAGCTGATAATGCTGATAACTTTGTAGCCTTCTTAGCTGGGAAATACCCTGAAACAAGTCCTACTAATGTAGCAAAACCTGTAGCTGCTAACATAAGCCATACGGGTACAACTGATACAACACTTGCATCATACATGCCTAGTATTTCTGCAATAGGTCCTCCTGCCATATTCATAAGCTTTGAAATGATGAAGGATATAAGTGAACCTACAACTCCACCCATTGCGCCAATTAATAAAGCTTCTATTAAAAACATATGTTTAATATCTTTAATCTTGGCACCAATTACTTTCATGACACCAATTTCTTTTGTACGTTCATAAATACTCATCATCATTGTATTGGCAATACCAATAGCAGCAACTAAGAAAGATACAATTCCAATGCCACCAAGTGCCATACGCTTACTATTGGATTGTTCTTTCACACGGTCAATATACTCCATACTGCTATCTACTTCACTATAACCCAATGCTTTAATTTCTTCTATAGCTGCTAATACATTGTCGCGATGATTGATTTTAACAGCTATTTGCTCATATACCTGTTCACTTTTCTTTTTCTTCTTATTGCCAGACTCCTCTTCATCATTCCAGCCAAGCTTCTTTTGATAGGCTGCTCTAGCTGGCTTAATTTGATCATAGAGACTACGTGAGATTACAATGCTTTGTGCTAACTCATTATTAGTACCATCTACAATCCCAACAACCTTTACATCAATGCCTTTTGGCGCTTTAATTTTACCATCTTTACCATCTAAAAGCGGCTTACCCTTGTCATCAAAGTCAGCAATTTCTAACGTAATTTTATCTTTACCAACTTCTAATGGAAGTGTTGTTAATTCTTCGCCCCAATTCATATTATTCCAATCAAATTTTTTCCCAATCTTATGCATGTAACCTAAAACTTGATTACCAATTATAACTGCATTCTTTTCGCCATCCTTTGTATAACGGCCTTCAGTCAAATTATAATCTAAAGCTTGCATATCTGCTTCATCCATGACAACAGCCTGAACAGAATAAATACTTCTTTGTTTCCCAAAAGTAAGATAAACTTCTGTTTTTAATTGTGGAATGACACGCTCTACATTAGAAATTTTTTCTATTTTATTCACAATTTCATCTGTAAGCTGCGGTGCTTCATCACCAGCCCAACTATAACCATAAATATTAATAAGAGTTAAGTCACCCCATTGAGCAAATTGTTCTTCCATATTTTGATCCATGGCAATTCCTAAAGATAGCATAAGCACAATAGAAACTGTTCCTATTACAACGCCTAATACGGTAAGTGTGGTACGTAGTTTACGTCGCCATAAGGAACGTATACTCATACTAATTAAATCACTAATCCTCATCTAGCATCATCTCTTCTTTTTTCTTTTTACGTTTCTTCATCACAACGATTCCTACTACAATAAGCACAATAACACCGCCACCAATACCTACAATATATTGCCATTTAGGGCCATGACTTACTTCTTCCATTGGCATCTCATCATCACTTGGCATTTCGTCCGCTATCGGCATAGCCGCTTCAACTTCAAAGTTAAACTCTTCTATGATTTGTTTAGCTTCACCTGTTGTATCTTCATAATCAATAATAAGTTTTCCTGTTAAAATACCTTCCTGCTCTGGAATTAATGTTGGGGCATAAGTTTCTTGTGCTTGACTTTCAAGCGCGCCAATAAACACTTTATTATCTTGAACGCTAAAACCTTCCCCCTCAATATGTACAATAACATTTGTCACATTTGTTTTACCTGTATTATAAATAGAAGCTGAAAGTGCAGCTTCCATACCAACTTGTCCTAGATCAACATTGATATCACCAATTTCGATTTTAGTAGCTTGTTCTACTGGAATTCCAATATTTTCTGTAGCTGTTACTTCTGTACCATCTTTATCTTCATAAGCCATTTCTAAACTTACTTCATAAGTTTTAGGAGCTGCACTAGGAATAGTGTACATTGTGATTTTCTTAGTCTGTGTTTCACCTGGATTTAAGTCTGCAATGTAAAATGTATTACTGGCTTTAACTGGTGCAAATACCGTTCCTGTATTATTTTCACCTTGCTCTACAATTTTTAAATTAGCTTTTAAATTATGTACAGCTTCTTTTTTACTTGTATTTAAGAAGCCAATTTCAAGTTCAAAATTTTCACCAGCCTTAACAACTACTGGATTTACTGAATATTCACCAACAATTACTTTAGGCTTACCTTTTTTATCTTTGTCATCGCCCTCTTCTGACTTATTATCTTCCTTATCCTTTTTAGGATTTGTAATATTTACACTACCATATTGATTAACAACAACTGGTGTTTCTCCTTCACCATATTCAATCTCAATCTTAATGGCATGGGCACTACTTACTGCTGCTGCTGTAGCTGCAAATGTTACTGTATATTGTTTTGTTTCTCCTCTTCCTAATTTGTTTAGGAAAAATAAGTTTTGAGATTTAGGAACAATACCTTCATCTCCTGTTACTGTGATTTTAAGCTTTTCTGCACCACTTTTAGAAGAAACATTAAATTTTACATTGAAGTTTTGATCAACACCAAATGTTTTTGTTGGCGAAACCACATTGCTAATAATTACTTCTGAAGAAGCTGCTGTAACAGATGTATCTAAATAAATATATTGACTATCTTCTTTTTCTTCTCCTGTAGAACTTAAGTAAGTTAATTTAAGCTGTACAGGCACTGTACTTGATTTCACACTTGAAGCCACTTTAAGAGATAACTCAATGTCTTTTGATGACTTTTTAGCTAATGTGCCAATATGCTTCACATTACCACCATTTACAATTGAAACATTTTCTGAGTTAACGACTTCTACACGTACATTTTTCGCATCACGGTCACCTACATTAGTTAATGTAAAACCAGCTTTTTTAGCCACACCTGGTGTGAAGATTGTATTTCCCTTTGATGAAATTTCTAATGAAGATGGTACAATATTAGTATCTACTTGAATTTTCACTTCATAGCTTGAACCTAAAATCGATAAAGTAGCTGGATATACTCCACCTTTTGTATCTTCATCTACATCAATTGTAAAAGTAAGTTTACGTGTTTCTTTTGCTTTTATATTACTAATGGTTGTTTCACTTTCTTTGATTTTTAAGCCTTTTACACTGCTTCCTAATGCGAGTGTTGCTTTCGCTTTACTGATTGTACTAGCTGTTTTATTTGTAACCTTTACAGTCACTTTTTGTGTTTTTCCAAGCTCTACAATAAGATTTTCTTGATTATCAATAGAAAAGCCCTCTTTATAGTCTTCACTTGTTTTAGCTGATAATTTATAGTCTTTTGAACCACTTGTTACATAGCTTCCTGTTGCATGTGGATTCTTTTTCTCCTGATCTGTCTTTGTTCCTATTGGAATATCTACAGTTATTTTTTTATCATCACCTTCATATACAAGGCCACTAATTGTAACAGTTCTTAAAACGCCTCCACCTTTTATGCCTTCTTCATCTGACACACTATAATCTAAGTTAGCTGCATCTATGCCACTACCACTTACTGAAGGTTTTAAAATATACATTTCCTTTTCGTTATCTGTGTTATTAACTAATACATCTACTTTTAAGGTAAAGCTCTCTCCTAATTGAATATTGTTTGAATTTTGACTAATACTTTTAATCTGAATAGATGTTTCAGCTCCATAAACCAAACTAAAATTACCTGGTAACATATAACTTGCAATCATCACAAGGCTTAATAACCATGTAAACCAATTATACTTGTGTTTCATAAATAATTTCCTTTCCATCTTCTGTATTCTTTTCAATTTTTAAGATGTTTCCATCTTGTACTGTAATAATTTTATCTGCATAATCTGCAATTTCTGCATCATGGGATACAATAATCATTGTTTGATCATGTTCTCTTGCAATTTTTGTAATCATTTCCATAACTTCAATAGTTGTATGTGTATCTAAGTTTCCTGTAGGCTCATCTGCAAATAGTATTTTAGGATTATTAACAAAAGCTCTGGCAATACTTACCCTTTGTTGCTGACCACCACTCATCTCTCTTGGTTTATGCTTCAATCTTTCACCTAAGCCTACAGCTTCTAGCATTTTAATTGCACGCTTTTCTCTTTCTTTTTTAGGCACACCTTGAAAGATTAAAGGTAAAGCCACATTTTCTAAAGCTGTTAATGTAGAAATTAAATTATAAGATTGAAAAACAAAGCCAATATACTTTTGTCTAAATATTGCAAGCTGTGATTCATCTAATTTTTCGATATGTACATTTTTAATTTTAATGGATCCTTTTGTAGGCTTTTCCAAACCTGCCAGCATATTTAAAAGTGTTGATTTTCCTGAACCAGAGCTTCCAAACAAGCAACAAATTTCCCCTTTTTCTATCTCTAAATCTATATGATTTAATGCCACAATCTTTTCTTTTCCCATACGATATACTTTTCTTAAATCTTTAACTTCAATAATCGGTTTCAGCTTATTTCCTCCTCTCTCTACGGATTAAATAATACATTTTTAGTGTATCATATCTTAATTTATTAAGCTATTTTTTATATTCTGTAACATAAAAAAAATAGCTTAATAAATTTTATATTTTTATTTAATTAATATGAATTATATTTAGGTATATTATACCTATTATAAGCAAAAGGATAATACATTTAAAACATGTTATCCCTTTCCTTATAATAGATTTAATTATATTTCCTTTATGTTTTATTAAAAAACTAATTGTTGACGTAAAATATCCAAGCTTTTTTTAATACATAATTTACCATATCCCCATTCTGGCTAGGATAAGTTACCCCTGGTACATCTTTCTTAGCTCCCCTTAATAGATAGGCTTTTAGATTTTCTCCATATAAAAAGGCATTGTTACCTCTCACAATTCCCCACTGCATCAAAAGTGCAACACCGCCTGTTACATGAGGCGTTGCCATACTCGTGCCACTTAACACTCTATAACCAGATGTCACATTACTAGCCGATGAAATCTCTACCCCAGGAGCTACTAAATCCGGTTTAATTACACTTGCATTTCTCCCAAATCCTCTACCTGAAAAAGGTGCAATTTGATTGGTTACATGATTGTAGGCTCCTACTGAAATAACTAGTCTTGCTGTAGAAGGTGTCGTTAAAGTAGTCGTTTCTACAGGCTGTAAAAAGTAACTATTTCTTCCCGTAACTTCTACAGTAGGCCCCCATGCATTATATCTGCCATCAATGACCTTAACGCCATAAATCACCACAGTCCAACTACCTCTTGTAATAGGTAGATTCATATTAGCTGTAGATAAGTATATGGCAAATTCTTCATCTCCATTTAAAGGTGATGGTCCTGCAAAAGTTGTATAAACCTTCGTGCCACCTAAGACATATTGTACAGGTCCTGTTTCATATATAAGCCTTGGGGTTTGCCGTCCTGATGGGTCAATAATTTGAAATTCAAATTCATCAATAAAGCTTTTCCATACAGATAAATTAAATTGGGTTACATTCTCACCAATTTGAAATTCAAACCTTGCTTCGCCATCTTGCATCACTCTACCTGATGTATGATTATCCGTATTGCCTTCATTGCCACTTCCCACTACAATATTATTTTTCCATCTGGTAGCTGAATCATCTAAGAATTGTTCAATAAGGGCATTGCCATCATGAGGCCCCATACTCATACCAATACTAATATTAATAGTAACTGGTTTATTAAGCTTTGTCGCCCGTTCTAATATATAACGGACAGCCAGCATAATCTCCACATTTCTTACAAAGCCTTCAAAATCAGGCTGCCCCATTTTTACAATAATAAATTCAGCCCCAGGGGCAACACCTTTTGTGCCGCCGCCTCTGCCATTTCCACCTGCAATGCCTGCTACATGGGTCCCGTGCCCTATAATATCTTCACTAGGCACAACAGCCAATCTTTCTACACGGGTGGGTTTTGATAATGCTTCATTAATTTGTTCTCTCGTATATTCTGTACCACTTAAAAAGCCTTCTGGTGGTTTGCCTGTAATGGTTTGATCCCATAAATAAGCAATTCTTGTGGTACCGTCCTCATTTCTAAAGTCTGGATGGGCATAATTAATTCCGGAATCAATGATGCCTAATAATACGCCTTCTCCTGTTAATTCATAAGGCGGATTATTTTGTACTGTTGTAATGCAACTCGCTTCCATATTGGTCACATTGTAAATCATCTTCTTTGGCGTTTCCATATATTCAACTTCTGTATAGTTTAATAAATTTCTTATATTATCAGGAGGCATGGTAAGTACCGCAAACTGGTCATTGATAAGTTGTGCAATGCCTCCCTCTTTACGTGCCACTTCTTCAATATTCCCATTATACTTAACAACAATTTGCCAAGTTCCTACCTGCCCGAAGCTTAAAAGGGTTAAATACTCTTCCGTCCCTAAAAGTTCACTTCGAGGCACAATACTTAATATACTTAAAGCCGCATCTGTTTTATTCTCCATACCTTCACCTCATTAGGTACTTGTATTTACAATATCTAACATATAATTCAAAGCCGCTTCCACACATAAACTACCATATCCCCAAGTAGTATTAGGATAAGGCCCATAGCTACTTGGCCGTGTAGCCGTACGAATCAAATAAATTCTTAAACGCTGCCCATAAAAATCATTCTGATTTAAAATAAAAAGGCCATATTCTAATAAAAGAGCATAAGCACCGCCTACAAAAGCTGCTGCTACACTTGTTCCTGAAAAATTTACATATTCCAAATTACTATCTTTATTTGCTATAGGTATATTTACTCCTGGGGCCGCAAAGTCTGGTACAATATGTTGATCTAAGGCATAACCTCTCCCTGAAAATGGTGCTATTTGTGTTGTTAGTGCATTAAATGCTCCTACAGTTGTGATGCCATTGGCTGTACCTGGACTTGTTACAGTTCTTTGGCTGCTTGGATTTAAGAAACGATTATCATTTTTTGTAATCTGTGCCCACATATTATACGGTCCATTTAAAACAGATTTAGGTGTTATAGTGAATGTCCATTGCCCCTTATTAATATTGGCACTACCTTGTGCTTGAAACCACACAAAAAATTCTTGCTTTGTAATATTATTAGTTGGTTCTAAAAAGTTTACAAGAACCGCTGTATTATCAAATAAATAAGCACGATTCGGCGTCCGCCTACTTAAAGGCTCTGTTCGTTCCCCATTAGGTGCCCGTATTACAATCTCCACTTCATCATCAAACTCTTTCCACATACAACATCCGTATGCTTTTTCATCTCCTTGCATAATAAATTGTATAGTCTCTTGTACACCCTCTTGAAATTGTCCATCTACATGACGGTCTTTATCCGCTTCATTACCCGCACCTACAGTTATATTCCCTTTACTTACAAAGGAAACTTCATCAATATAGCTTTCAAGTATAGTAAGTCCATCATGGCCTGTTAAATTATTGCCGATACCTAATATAACACTAGCTGGCATATTCAAAGTCTTTGCCCTGTCAAATACATAAGCAATGCCTTCCATAATATCTCGGTCTGTGGGTCTATTGCTTCCCGTTGTATAGTTACCTATCTTTACAATAATTAAATTACTATCTATAGCTATGCCTCGGTTAATGCCATTTTCACTTCTCCTATTTCCTGCGGCAATGGTGGCTAAAGCTGTCCCATGACCTATAGTATCTTGAGAAGGTACTATTTTTAACTGTTCTTCTTTACTGCTGGCATTTAAAGCTCTGTTAATGTCTTCTTCCGTATACTGTACCCCTCTATTAAATCCTTGTGGGGGTATTCCCTCTATTGTTTGATCCCAGATATACTTAATACGCGTTGTACCATCAGCATTTAAAAAGTCTTCATAACTATAATTAATACCTGTATCAATAACCGCTACAATTATCCCTCGTCCCGTTACATTAAACTGACTCATAGGAAATCCAATGTTTCCCATACAAATAGAACCAAGACCAATATCCGTATAACTTTGTTCTGCTGGCAAGCTTATTTGTACAACCTTTTCTGAATGTGATAACATTGCAATATTTTCTTTAGGTATTGTAGCTGTATAAAATCTACTGCCCACCCTAAGAACTTCCATATCAAAGGTTGCAATAAATTCCTCTAAACTTCTGTCGCCATAATAATAACCTGCCATCTATTCGGATTCCCTGGCGTTTGAAATAAGGATTTTGTATAATCTGATAATAAGGATTCATACCTTAGGGCTAATTGCAATCTTGGATTAATCTTATTAATATCCATAGCCTCCTCCTTCCATTTCTTCCCCTATCAAGCATTAAAAGGGGTTAATAACATTCTATTTAATACATCTTGTTCAAAAATACCGTAGCCTTGATTAGGATTAGGGAATGTAATATTCGATGGAGTTGCCACATACTCTAACATAACGTTCCTTACAACAGGTCCATTTAAACATACCCCCTCTATTTCTGTCTGCCACTTTTCAAAAATAGTTGCTACAGCCCCCCACATGACACTACCTGCTATAATTGGTCCGCTAACTTCTACCGTTGACCCTTGTCACCTATTGCTTGTAATGGACCACTATTAATAGATTGTAGCGCACCGCTAGCGGCTAGATTGGGCTTAATGCTATTATCTACCGTATAACCTCTTCCGGAACTAGCTAATGTTGCCATATCACGCAAATTATAGCCAGCTACTGTAATCACTTCCTCCACATTGCCTATTGAACCCACCGTTATATCTGGTGTACTTGGTAATAAAGTCACATATGGATTAGAAGCTTCTCCAGAAATCCATAAATCTACTTTATTAGCTGCATTCCATAAATCTACTTTATTAGCTGCATTTCCATCAAAATCCACTTTAAGCTGCCACGTTCCTCTACCCATATTACTTATTCTAAACTTCAATTCTATCGTGCCACTTGGATAATTAAATTGACTACCTTGACTGTAAATCGTTGCACCTTCTAGTACATACGTACCTGATTTACTAATTTCCACTTTATTTCCTCTTGGTCCCGTCAACTCTACCTGCCATTTTTTTAAATAAAGCTGGTTAAGCAGTCCTACAATATTATTTCCCTCTTGTCTAGATTGTAATTTAACTACCGGATTGCAATTGTATCCATTATACAGTATTTGATGATGTTGTTTATTTCCCTCCTGCCCCGTAGAAGTTACGATGGCATTACCACCTGTACTACTGATTTTTGAAATCATATCATGATAAGTACCTTTTCCATCATGGCTATCTACATTTGTATAATACGGTATATAATATACCACCGACTTATTTTGTGCTTTAGCATAGCTTTGTATTTTCCAAAGTCCTACCATTAAATCACCCATGGTGACATTTCTACCATTCGACATACCACCATAAATCATTTGTAAATTACTTGGTGCACGATTTACCTGAGCAATTAAAATATCTGCTTCAGTTGCAATACCTTCATAATCATTTGTTTTACCCCCTGCAATCGTTAAGAGTATGGTATTTTCTTCGCTATGTTCACAAACTGGGATAATTTCTTCTGGTTTTCCTGTTTGAATGGCTTTATCAATGTCTTCTCTACTATAAAAAGTACCTTCTTCACCATCTGTTTGAATCCATAATCCTGCTACACGCGTGCTCCCATCACTTCTTCTAAGTGCAGCTGCTCTATAATCAACGCCACACCCACTAACAATACCTAGACAAATTCCTTTTCCTCTATAAGGGAGATTTCCTGATACAACTTCATAATTTAAATCAAAAGTCTCTACAACAGTACTACCTATTGCTTCTCTTTCTAAAATAGGTAAATCATATATAGGTAGAACATACTGACGAATCTCACTCGCTTTACTATCAATATTGGCTTTTGTATCATAAATCATGCTATAACCACCACTACCCTGAACAATATTAATCCCTAAATTTTTTATGAGAGTCACATTTTCCACCCCATTTTCATCAAAAGAATTTCTCAGGGGTACATAAATTTTTTCTGTATTTGGAATGAGCGTATAAAACAAGTCATTATATAAACTTTCAGTTTGACGCTTTTTGCGATAGACTTGCCTAAAATCACAGTTCGGTCCATCCTTTAAGCAAATTGCAATGCGTTTCATCATTTCTTCATAGTCACAACTTAAATAAATACTTTTATCCACATAAAACTCAAAACTCTTTTGACTGGGCGTATAATAGCTCGCAATCTCCTTTTTAGGTTTATGCATGACTATTACCCCGTTCACTTCTTCTAATAACTCATTCACAATTTTACTCGTTAAACTTCTATAACGATAATATACTTCTTTAGCTGCTAACTCACTATAAATAATCAGTGGTTTATCAGCTGCTTCAGCCCATTTCGTAAGCTGCTTGACTGCCAAAATATAATCTGTTGCCCTTATAGTCTCCGTACTATAAACACTTATCCAATAAGTTTCTTGTAAACTCCGTTTTTTATTGATTACTTCCATTTTTTTAGTGGCCATATTATACAAAGCATCTACACGTTCATTTTCTTGTTTAACTCCAAAAGTCGCAAATAACATATCTTGTTGCTTAAATATTTCAAGGGTTGGAAGCTGATTATACGAGGTGATTTCTATTTCAAAGTCCATTTCTATATATCTCGCCTTAGCTTGCATCTGCGATAATCTGGCTTCTTCTATTTCTTCTATATTAAAACTTTTTGTCTTATCATAATATGAGATAATTACTTTCATATGAACCTCCTATATATTAGCTATACTTGTTCTTAAATCCAACCTACCAAACCCTTCTATGCTATTAGGATATACAACACCTTGTTGCCTAATGGCACCTCTTATTAAAATGCCTCTTGCAATACGGGTATTCATTTGTTCCAAATTATTTCTAATAACAGCCCACTGCATTAAAATAGCTGCTGCTGAAGCAGTCACTGCCGCTGCTGTACTTGTTCCTACATAAGATGTAGTTCCTCCACTTAAATTCGGCCCTATCACATTTACCCCTGGTGCTAAAATATCCGGACATATTATGCCTGCTGTAGTAGGTCCTCTACCGGATCCTATATACACACTGCTATCTACATAGTCATAAGCACCTACTGTAAGTGTCGTTTGAGAAGTAGCAGGAATCTGAACGGTTGTATTTGGTGCTGCTCTTAAAAAACGGGTTGTCTCTTTAATAAAACCCCTCTGTGATAACCATATATGAAAAGTACCATTTACAATATCTTCTCCATATACACCAATAGTCCACAAACCTGGTGTAGGTGTTTGTAATCTAATTTCTATTCTTTCTCCACCAGTTTCTGGATCTGGATAAGAATAAGTAATTGTTAAAACTGTCTGTTCCAAATTAAAACGATAAACTTGAGGCTGATCTGGTAAAATAGGTACACGTTGGATGAACTGCCCCAGTGGACTTCTTAAAGAAACCGTCAACTTATCCGGCACAGTGGCCCATAAAAAAGCAGCAAGCCCTACACTATTATCCGCCACATTGATTTCTAGGTCTTGAGTCCGTCCTTCTATAGCAACACCTTCATAGTGATGTCCCAAATTACTTTCATTCCCTACGCCAATGGATAAGATAAGACTTTGTGTTATACTTAAACGTTCTAAGTAGCGCTCTAAAATAACCGTTCCATTATGTGCTCCATTATTACTACCTATACCAATACAAATAATTAATGGCTCTAGCCGCCTCACAGCCTCTTCAATTAAAAAACTTATACCTGCAATAATATCATTTTCTGCAAAGGCTACTGCTTCTGGTTCGATTAAATAATATTCTCTTAAATAATCAGGAGCTGGCCTTAATTTCACCATTATAATATCTGCATCTGGTGCTCCGCCTATATAGCCTCCTACTACAGTTTGATCATTCCCTGCAGCTACCCCTGCAATATAAGTGCCATGACCATTTTCATCTCTTGTAGGTACAACGGTATAAGGTTCTGTAGCACTTAATGCATTATTAATGGTTTCCTGACTATAATAGGTCCCATAACCATAAGTTGGTGGTGGATTATCTCCTTCAATAGATTGATCCCAAATAGATAAAATACGTGTTGTATTATCTGCATTTTTAAAAACATTATTAGTATACTGAATCCCTGTGTCTACAAACCCAATAATTACACCTTGCCCTCTTATTTCACCTAATGCTGTTGTATGAAAAACTGAAATGTTAGATGCTTCTAGGGCTTGGGTTGCATTTAAACCGTAGATTCTTGGCCGACTAATAAATTTAACATTTTTTTGAAATCTTTCAAATTCACGTTCTGCGTCTATAGGTACTGTGACTGTATATACATCTCCAGCAATTTCATTAATGATAAGATTAGGATACCTCCTTCTAGTCTCTGCTAAAGAAATTCCCCTGTCAATTAAATAGTTATTCAGCAAATAGGTTTGTGCCTGCGTTTGCCTCATTTGATTTGCTCCTTTACAAAATGAAATGCTCAAAATCCTTATTTTAGACTTTGAGCATTTGTAAACTATTATTATGTTTATGCAGACTTTTTTTAAAATATTATCTTTTATGCTTTCCCATATTTTACAATAATTCCATCAATTAAGCGGCTGGCTTCTGACTTACTTAATTCATTAATATCTTTTTCTAAGATTACTTGATGACGCTGACATAAACTTTCTAGATATGTTTTTTGTCTTTTTGTAAGTGGTACATGCTTTGGAATTTCCCATTTTAATGTTGCTGGTTTAAATAACCTTGGTTCTTTATCCTTAAAATCTTTTTCTAAATATTTATAAAGTTTATAGGTTGCATAAGCATCATCATATGCACGATGGGCATTTTCTAATGAAATACCATAATATACGCATAAATCTCCAAGTTTACGGCTTGGGAGTTCTTGTAACATTTTTCTTGAAATAATTAAAGTATCTACACATTGTTTATTAAATGGTAAACCTAGTAAAGTTGCCTTAGCCTTCAGCATACGATAATCAAATAGGTTAATATTATGACCAATTAAAGGGACATTTTTACAAAAATCAATAAACTGTGGCATCACAACTTCAATTGGTGGTGCTTCTGCTACCATTTCATTTGTAATACCTGTAATACCAATAATATATTCAGAAATCTCTTCATTTGGACGTACAAGCTGATTAAAACTATTTTTTACTTCACCGTTTTCTACATAAACAGCACCTATTTCTATAATTTCATTATTTACAGGGTGACCACCTGTAGTTTCAATATCCACTACAACATAAGCTTCCATTCTTCTTCTCCTGCATTATTTATTTTCTTACCCTAATGTTTATATTTTTATTTTACAACACCTTATCGATATTGCAAACTCATTATTTTTATTTTTTATAATTTAGTATTGACAAAATAATCTCAAAATACTTTATTGAAAATAAAGCTTGTACCATTTAGTATATATTTGTTGCACCTTTTTAACATACAACATACGTGCATTTTTTTGACATACAACATACGTGCAATTTTTTTCATTTATGTGCATATATTGTATACTAGAAAGCGATGTGACGCATATAAAGGGGGATGTATCATGAATTATTCTGTGATTAAACGTGATGGGCGTAAAGTACCTTTCGACCTAACAAAAATCATCAATGCCATTACACGTTCTGCTAAAAATCTAAACTTATCTATTAATCCAGTCATTATAGCAGAAGAAGTCAACTCACGTCTACATGATCACTACAGCTGTGAAATGACAGTTGAACAAATTCAAGACACCATTGAAGAAACACTTGTGCGTCTTGATTTTATAGCATTAAAAAATTCGTATTCTAATTATCGTAAAGAACGTACACGTATTCGTGATTTAAAATCCGAACTTATGGTTACAGTTCACAACATCGGTATTGAAACAGACCGCGACAATGCCAACGTAGGCAATAACTTTTCTTCTAAATTATTACGGATTGCTAGTGAAACTAATAAATGGCATAACCTTTCTAAAATGCCTAAATCACTTGCTAAGTTACATGAACAAGGCGATTTATATTATCATGATTTAGATAGTTACAATCTTACGATAAACTGCTTACATATAGATACGGGTAGAATATTTGAAAAAGGTTTTAATACAGGTTATGGTACAATTCGCAAACCAAAACGAATTGAATCTGCTGCAGAACTTAGTTGCATTTTACTTCAATCTTCTCAAAATGATATGTTTGGCGGCCAATCACATGTTAACTTTGATAACGATATGGCACCTTATGTAGAAGCAACACGTCAAGAAATTATTTCAGATTATAAAGAATTCAAAGCTATTAAAGGAGAAGATGAATTTAAGGACTTTATAGAAGCTAAATTGCTTTTACGTGTCCATCAAGCCATGCAAGGTATTGTTTATAATCTCAATACGATGCATTCTAGAGCAGGCTCTCAAGTACCTTTTAGTAGTTTAAATATCGGTTTACCTGATTCAAAAGATGCAGCCCTTGTCTGTCAAATCTTCTTAGAAGAATATGAAAAAGGATTAGGTAAACATGAACAACCAATTTTCCCAAATATTATTTTTAGATTAAAAAAGGTGTCAACAGAAAACCTGATGACCCTTATTATTATTTATATCAAATAGCATGTCGCGTCTCAGCTTCCCGTATGAATCCTACATTTATGAATATTGATGCAGATTTTAATTTAAATTATTATAAGCGTGGCATTTTACCAGCTACAATGGGGTGTCGTACTTATATTTGTTCTAATATCAATGGTCCTGAAGGCCCTGCACGCCGCGGGAATAATGCCCCTACAACGATTAATTTACCACGTCTTGGCATTGAAGCACATAGGGATTTAGATACATTTTGGAGTTTATTAGATGAACGCTTAAATGATGCGAAAGCTTCTCTTTTGCATCGTTATTCTATTTTACAACATCTTAAACTCAAAGATTTGCCTTTTGTAGCTGGTGAAGGCCTTATGCTTGGTTCTGAAGGATTAGGCCCTAACGATAGCATTGAACCCATTCTCAAAAACGGTTCTTGGGCAATCGGATTTATTGGCTTAGCTGAAACGCTGGTAGCTCTTACAGGTAAACATCATGGTGAATCTGAAACTTCTCGTCATCTAGGTTATGACATTATCCAGCATATTCGTGATTTTACAGATAAAACAACCGAGGAAACCCATATGAACTGGAGCTGTTATGCTACACCTGCTGAAGGCTTAAGCGGTAAATTCGTCGTGCAGGATCGACAAAAATTCGGTATCATTCCTGGTATTACCGATAAAGATTATTACACAAATAGTTTCCATGTACCTGTAGGTTATACTATTTCTATTCCTGACAAAATCCAAGTTGAGGCACCATTCCACAAAATGTGTAACGGTGGTCACATCAGTTATATTGAGGTAGATGGCTATCCTACACCTCAAACTATTGAAAAAATTATTAACTATGCCTATGATACTTCTAACATTAGTTATATTGGCATAAACTTCCACTTACGCTATTGTAAAGACTGTGGCACAAGTATAAATGAACAAAGCCATATTTGTCCTAAATGTAATAGCCGAAATATCCAAGGCATTAGCCGTGTTACAGGATATCTCAGTTTAGATGAGCGCTTTGGGGCTGGTAAGGCTGCCGAGAGACATGATCGCCTTTCTCACGATGGCAGTCATACAAATACCTATAGCAATCTATGATAGGTACTTTGCAGGTTGCCGGATTTTTAGAACATTCTACAGTTAACGGCGAAGGCTTTAGAAGTGTTTTATTCTTATCCGGTTGTCCACATCATTGTCCACTGTGTCATAACTTTGAAATGCAAAATATGAATTATGGTGAGCAAGTGGATTATGAAAGTATCTTAAAACGTATTGCAAAAGTTCTTCCACTGATAGATGGTTTAACCCTATCAGGCGGAGAACCTTTTATACAGGCTACTTCACTTATTCCTTTTTTAAAACATATTAAATCTAAATGGAATCTATCTATTTGGTGTTATACAGGATATACCTATGAAGCGCTTTGTGAAAATGCATTGCATAAAGAACTTTTACAATTAATTGATGTGCTTATAGATGGCCCTTTTGTAGCAGAATTAAAAGATGCCAATCTTAAATATCGTGGTTCTTCTAATCAACGTATATTAAAAATTAACCAAAATAAACCTCCAGAATTACTATATTATTAGAATTTTTATTAAATTATAAATTTAATGACTTTATTTTTCCACATGATATATTTTTATATTAATCTTTTAAACCGATGATGTGGAAACCATTTATAAATAAAAACTTAACTCAACCAGCTGTGTTGATGAGCGACAGCTTAAGCTTAATAATTGATTAGACCACAGAGGGTAAGAGGAACGTACAACTTGTTTGTTGCCATTAATGCTCACCGTTTCACCAACGTTACAAAGTGCTAAAGTGGATGCTTCGCATCATTAAGATGATACCGCAGACTAAGCTCCTGTCCTCAAAACAGAGGATAGGAGCTTTTTATATGCCTTTTTACACTGATTATTACTTAAACTTAGGAGGTTTAATATGAATACAAAATTACTTATGTGAAATGAAGCAATTGGCCTTGGTACTATGCTGCTGGTGTTCAAGTCGTAACAGTTTATCCTGGTACACCTTCTACAGAGGTTCTTGAAACAATTGCCAAGTCACATGTAGAAGATATTTATATAGAATGGTCTATTAATAAAAAAGTTTCCTTAGAAGTTGGTGCTGCATATTCAGGCGCACGCACTCTTGTTACAATGAAACAAGTAGGTTTAAATGTAGTTTCTGAGCCACTTATGTGCCTATTATATATTAGATTAAAAGCGGCATGGTTATTCTTGTAGCAGATGATTCAGGCCCTATTTCTTCTCAAACAGAACAAGATACAAGACATTTTGCTAAATATTTATAATTATTCAATGCCTTTTATTCTTTCTTTATTTATAAAACACCTGCTTCACGCATTGTCTCTTTTAAACTTTCTGCACTTTGCTTTAAGCTTTCTAACTCTGCTTCATTTAATGGCACTTGTAAAATCCTTTCTATACCATGTTGTCCTATAATACATGGTACACTTAGCGCCACGTTCTGAATACCATATTCTCCTTCAAGGGTTGTAGAAATAGGCAATACACTTAACTCATGAAGTGTAATAGCTTTGATAAGTCTAGCCACCGTTTCAGCAATTCCAAAGTTAGTATACCCCTTCTTCATAATAATTTGAATACCTGCATCTACAACTTCTTTTAATACTTCCTCTTGATTAATTGCTGGCTTTTCAAATTTCTCACTACACTCAGCAATTGGAATGCCTCCTATATTACAAGAACTCCATGTAGCCATTGAAGTACGCCCATGTTCACCTAATATATAACCATGAACATTTTTTGTATCTATTAAGAAATGTTCGCCAATAATACGACGCATTCTAGCTGTATCTAGAAGTGTTCCTGAACCAATAATTTTATTCCTTGGGTAATGAAATTCATTTTGCGCAATATAAGTCACAATATCTACTGGATTAGAAACAAATATAATAATAGCTTCTTTTGTATGGACCGTAATTTGAGACATAACACTTCTAGTAACTTCTGCATTGATTTTAGTTAAGACACGTCTATCCATATTGTCTCCTGGCTTAATACTAGGCCCTGCTGTCATAACAATAATCTGCGCATCCTTACAGTCTTCATAGGAACCCTTTCGAATCAAAACATTAGGCATATACGTAAAGGAGGTTGTATGAAATGCATCAATTGCTTCTCCTTCTGCTCTTTCTTCATTTTGATCAATCATTACAATTTCAGCCACTAACCCTGTATTTAATATAGCAATCATGGTAGCCGCTCCCACCATGCCTGCACCTATAATACATACTTTATTTTTAATCATTGATGTCCTCCTTTAATGTTTCCACTGAAAAATAATAATCCCTACAATCATCACCCCTACACCTACTAATTTAGACCATACAAAAGGAGATTTTTCTGTTTGAAACAAGCCAAAAAGTTCTATCAAATAAGCTGACAAAGTCTGTGCTATTAAAATCAGCATAACAGCATAGGCTGGTCCCAAACTGCCTATAGCTATAATAACAGTATACGTAATACAGGCACCTATTACACCACCTAACAAATACAACTTATTGACATGCTTCAAGCCTGCTACATTTTCATCTCTCACAAAGAGTAATATTAAGATGCACAACAAAAAACCTGTAAAATTCACAATTCCTGTTGTGAACCATATGCCAGCTTTTTCAGTTACCCTTGTATTAAAAACACCTTGTACACTCATTAAGATTCCTGAAATAAGTGCCATTATCACACTGCCAAACATACAATCTCATCCTCTCTTTATATTCACCTCCTTATTTTGTATATTTCCTATTTTTTTATACCTAATTTAAATCATCTTATCTAAAACAGAAAAATAATTGCGACAAATAAATTTGTAAGGAGCATCTAAGATACTTAGAATTTATCTGACAACTCTATCACATAAAAATACCCAAGTCATTACAATCTTCATTATAATGACTTGGGTATTTTCCCCTCCTATAACACTAAGTTTTTTGCTTTGTAATAATCTCTTAATTTAAAGTAAAATAACACCTTGCGCTTCACATTTTTCATGCATTTCATCTGGCCAAATAGATGCTTGAACTTCTCCAATATGCACTTTATGTAAGAAGTACATACAAATACGAGATTGACCAATTCCACCACCAATTGTATATGGTAATTCTTTGTTAAGGATTTTTTTGTGAAAATCAAGTTCACTACGTTCCATACATCCTGCTTTTACAAGCTGTTCTTTAAGGCTTTCTTCACTGACACGAATACCCATTGAAGAAAGTTCAAAAGCACACTCTAAGATTGGATGCCAGAAAAGAATATCTCCATTTAAGCTCCAATCATCATAGTCTGGTGCACGACCATCATGTTTTTCACCATTTGTAAGAAGATCCCCTATTTTCATGATGAAAACTGCTTTCTTTTCTTTACAAATTGCATTTTCTCTTTCTTTTGCTGTAAGGTCTGGATATTTGTCTAATAGTTCTTGTGTTGTAATGAAATATATTTCATCTGGTAGCCATTTATCTAAGTTTGGGTATTCAGTTGTAATATATTTTTCTGTTTTTAAGAAGGCATTGTAAATCTTTTTAACTGTTTCTTTAAGTGTTGCTTCATTACGCATTTCTTTTGTAATAACTTTTTCCCAGTCCCATTGATCTACATAAATTGAATGTAAGTTATCAAGTTCTTCATCTCTTCTAATAGCGTTCATATCTGTATATAAGCCTTCATTTACGCTAAATTTATAACGATCAAGTGCCATACGTTTCCATTTAGCAAGAGAATGTACAACTTCTACTACCGCTTTGTTATCATCTAATACATCAAAACTTACAGGTCTTTCTACCCCATTTAAATTATCATTAAGACCTGTCTCTGGTTTTACGAAAAGTGGCGCTGAAACACGTGTTAAATAAAGCTCATAAGCTAAAGCATTTTCAAAATAATCTTTAAGCTTTTTAATAGCCACCTCTGTTTCTTTTAAATCTATTCTTGATTCATAGCTTTTTGGTAAAAATAATTTCATGTGATATCCTCCTTAATTTTTGCAAAATATAAAAAAACTCCGTCCCCAAAACAAAGGGACGAAGATTACCCGCGTTGCCACCCTAATTGATTCTTATTTTTAAGAATCCTCTTAGCTACGTACAGAAATAATTTCGATACGCCTTAGATATAACGGTCTACCCCGTCTAAGCCTACTAAGCCTCAGCTGTTCAGTTAGCAACTCCAAGAGGTTCTTCAAAATATAATAAACTGCTGATTTTCAGCTACCTCAGCTCTCTGAAAGCTTAACTATATTTCTACTCTTCTTTTCATAGTTTTTTATTATTTTAACGAATTTTTATTAAATATATGTGATATTATAAATAACACAATATTATTTGTCAATACTTTAAAATTTATTTACTACATATTTTCAATTTGAAAATCAATCGGCGTTTTACCCATTTCTTCTAATAACTGATTTGCTTTTCTAAAGTGATCACAACCAAAGAACCCATTATAAGCTGAAAGTGGACTTGGATGTGCTGCCTCTAAAATCTTATGTTGTGGATTTGTAATAAATTTCACTTTTTTACGTGCTGGTGCTCCCCATAAGAGAAAAATAACAGAATCTTCACGTTCATTAAGCTTTTTAATCACTTCATCTGTAAACACTTCCCAACCTTGTCCTTTATGTGATTGCGGCTTAGAGGCACGTACGCTTAATACAGTGTTTAATAAAAGTACACCTTGCTCAGCCCATTTCATTAAATACCCATTATTGGGAATATAACACCCCATAGTTGTATTTAATTCCTTGTATATATTTTTTAAAGAAGGAGGGGTAGGTACACCTGGTTGCACAGAAAAAGCCATACCATGCGCTTGTCCTGCGCCATGATAAGGGTCTTGCCCTAAAATAACAATTTTTGTATCTTCATAGCTTGTCACACGCATAGCACTAAATAACTCTTCAGCTGGTGGATAGATTGTTTGTGTTTGATATTCTTGTTTTAAAAAATTACGTAAGGCTAAGTAATAAGGTTTGTCAAACTCTCCCCTAAGCACTTCATCCCAACTATTATTAAATTTAACCATTTAGATAATCCTTTCTACTCATCTATCATCTATTATAAACTTTGTCCAACAAAAACAAGGTTATGTCCTTTATGATTATTGTATCATATTTTGGGCATAACCTTATTATATTATGTGTTTAAATTAAAAATACACATTAATTTTTAATTATTGAAAAAGTGTTGTTGATAAATAACGTTCACCTGTATCTGGTAAAAGTACCACAATTAATTTACCTTTGTTTTCTTCTAATTTTGCAATTTCTGTTGCAGCACTTAAAGCAGCTCCTGATGAAATGCCAACTAAAATACCTTCAGTTTTGGCAAGTTTACGTGCTGCTTCAAATGCAGCTTCATTTGCAACAGGTTTAATTTCATCAATAACATTTCTATCAAATGTATCTGGCACAAATCCCGCACCAATACCTTGGATTTTATGTGGACCTGGCTTATTACCTGATAAAACAGCAGAATCAGATGGTTCAATGGCAATGATTTTTACTTCTGGTTTTTTAGCTTTTAAAACTTGGCCAACCCCTGAAATAGTTCCTCCTGTTCCAACACCAGCTAAGAAATAATCTACTTCTCCATCTGTATCTTCCCAAATTTCTAAAGCTGTTGTTTCACGATGAGCTTTAGGATTTGCTGCATTACTAAATTGTTGAGGAATGAAACTATTATCAATTGCTGCATGAAGTTCTTCTGCTTTGTCAATTGCCCCCTTCATACCTTTCATACCTTCTGTAAGAACTACTTCTGCGCCTAATGCTTTTAAAATATTACGTCTTTCTATACTCATTGTATCTGGCATTGTTAAAATAAGACGATATCCACGTGCTGCGCAAATATATGCAAGAGCAATACCTGTATTACCACTTGTTGGTTCAATAATTGTTGTACCTTCTTTTACAAGTCCAGCTTTTTCGGCTTCTACAATCATATAATATCCAATACGATCTTTGGCACTACTTCCTGGATTAAATGATTCAAGTTTAACAACTAATCTTGCTTTTAAATTTTCTACCCTACTATAGTTAGCAACTTCTACTAATGGTGTTTTCCCTATAAGATCTGTAATACTTTTTGCTATTTTAGCCATATTTATTTCCTCCTTAATATCCTACTATCATTTATATATAATACATGCCAGCTGTGGCTTGACCGATTATTTGGTAATCTCTTACAAGCTGTTCCAAAGTAATCTCATCTATCACCTGGCTTATACTTTCATTAATTGGATTCCATACACGTTCTCTTAAACATTGCTGCAGATTATCATACAACAAACTATTTCCTGTTGGTAAATCATCATCTATAATTGATATTTCGCCTTCAATAGCACGAATAATTTGGCCAACTGTAATTTCATCAGGTCTTTTTGATAAAATATAACCGCCTTGAGACCCTTTCACACTACGTACTAATCCTGCTTTTTTTAAAAGCGAAAACACTTGTTCAAGATAATTCACTGATAAATCTTCCTTTCAGCAATATAAGCTAAAGGAACTTGCTCTCCTGCTGAGTGCACTGCAAGATCAATAAGAGCTCTAAGTCCATAACGCACTTTTGTTGAAATTTTCATGTCTCCCCTCCTATTCCTACTATTTCTATTTGCTTTATAGTATATTACTAATTAAATATTTGTCAATAGTTTTGGAAAATTAAACATTTTTCACTACTTTTCAAAGCCCTCTCCTACTACTTCATGCAAATTCTGAACCGTCATAAATGCACGAGAATCTACTCCTCCCACATACTTTTTAAGATCAATAAATTGTTTACGATCCATAACCGTTGTAAGTACCATCTTATGATGTTTACTATATCCACCTTCAGCTTGATACACAGTGGCCCCACGATCTAAATTATTTAAGATATAACTCTTAATGACTTCACTTTTTTCACTGCTACTTGGGACAATCATCACATATTTTTGAACAGTAAACCCTGCGATAATATAATCAATTAATGAACTTGTTACAAGGACACCTAACGCTGCATATAAACCTTTTTCTACACCAAAAATAGTTGTAGCAAATAATACAACTACCAAGTCTGCAATCATAAGAGAAACACCTATATTTAAATGAGTATACTTATTAATAATTTTAGCCACAATGTCTGTTCCACCCGAAGACGCTTCTAAATTAAATACAATAGCTTGCCCTATAGCAATAAATAAGGCACCAAATAATAAAATAATTAATGTATCTTCACTAACAATTCCTACATTAGGCCATAAAAATTCTAACACAATCATAAAAAAAGAAACGGTTAAACTGCACACAACGCTTCTTATACCAAAGTTTTTACCAAGTACTAAAAAGCCAATAAAAAACATCAAAATATCTAAGCAAAAAATAATAATCCCAATAGGTATGGCTGGAATAATTGCCTTAATAACAATTGAAAGTCCACTAATTCCTCCTGCAGCCAAATCAAATGGCATCCAAAAGAAATACAATCCTATTGAAATAAATAAAGCGCCAATAATAATCCCTAAGTACGACAAAGCTGTTCTTTTCATAGTCTTCACCTCATATATTCTCTGCTTAATATTATTTTCTCATTTATATGTAACTATTCTATATAAATAAGTTTATGTAATAAAAGAGATGCACATCTTTTTTAGCAAATGTGCATCTTCTATTCATTATTTTGTATTTTTTACAATTTGTCCAAGCTCACTAAATAAAACTGTAATCTTTTCTTTGTTTGCAGCAAATTCAATATTACCATCTATTCTTAAAATATAATAGTTTGTATCATAAGAAATAAGTTCAATATTTTTATTTGTACCATCTTTCATATGATAAACAATATTAACTTCTGCTTTACGTTCTGTTTTTTGTTCAATTTGAGGATTTTGAAGAACGGTTTCAATCATGACACTATCTTCAATCATACTAAGTAAGGTTTCTGTCTTTTCACGATCTAGTACTTTATCGTTAAGTATCCCTACTATATGAGTTGTGAGCACCTCATCTACTACATCCGCTTCGTTATGATCGGCAGCTTCTTTAGCCACTTCTTGTTTTAATTGTTCTTTATCTTCTACGCTAATTGCTTCTTGATTATTTGCTTCTTCTGATTTTGTTTCTTCATCAATTTCCACTGCATCTGCTGTTTCTTCTTGAAGTTTTAACGTATAAACCATTTGTGGATTTGTCATCTCAATGCTATCGATTTCTTCTGCTTCAGGACGATATACAT
This sequence comes from Cellulosilyticum ruminicola JCM 14822, assembly GCF_001311925.1. Classification (GTDB taxonomy): domain Bacteria; phylum Bacillota; class Clostridia; order Lachnospirales; family Cellulosilyticaceae; genus Cellulosilyticum; species Cellulosilyticum ruminicola. Next base: position 5,896 of record NZ_BBCG01000035.1, on the reverse strand, counting down.
TACGATGAATTATTTGTAATGGCTTAAGTTGTTCAAAACTTTTCATATCACTTGCTTTTATTGCATAAACATAAGGGCTTTCATTTTCACTAAAGTACCAAAGGGCATCTGCTTTTTCACCAAATTTTATCGTATATTTATTAGCTAATGTAATGCTTAAACTTGGTGCATCTATACCATAAGTTGTCTCTTCGGTTACTTTTCCCACAATTTTTTCTCGTTTAAGATTTTCTAATGTATCAAATAAACCAAGTACTACTTCTGCTTTTACTTCATAAGCATCTTTATAAAAATCTTTTAAATACCATTTTTCATTTTCTTTTTGTAAATTTAAAGTTGCATTATCCATAGTAATAACAAAACTTTTAGTCTTTTCTAGATTTGGCATTTTAATATTTTCATCAATAAGTTTACTTGAATCTACTAGTAATACTTCTGATTTTGTAGGACTTACACAGTATATAAGTTCTGTTTCATCACTGTAAATGTAACGTATTGTACGCTCTTCATTCACAGCTCCTAAATGAAATGTTTGATACTCCCCCTCTATATTATAAAGTACAATTTTAGGTGACGTTTCAGTAATACCATAAATTGTTGTATCTTTTACATGGCGAATGACATTAATGCTTTCTTCTGTTTGAAAATATGTTATCCATTCATTAATTAATTCACTATTATATGTAACTTCTGGTTCTAAAGGATCAAACCATACACCTTTGCTTTTTTCTAATGTTACGTTATTTTCATCCTCAATTTGAATTTTATTAACTTCTCCTGTTAATAAATTTAATGGTAGTGCTACTTCTTCAACAAGCACCTCAGTACTCATAGCTTCGATTTGTACTTTATACTGGGCATAAAATATACCACCTATAGCTACAATTAGTGCCACGGCAATAACACCAAATTTTTTCTTCATTTCTCTTTCCTCCTGCTTCTAATAACTCTATAGCACAGAATCTTTAAAAACAATATTCAACATAGTTTAGCATTAAAATGACATTTTTGCAATTTATAATTTTCCTACTCCATTGTTTGATTGATTTTTTTATTACTATCATTTAAAATCAAGTTGTACATTTTGAAATTATCAAAGGTTTTCAAATTATAACACTATATGTATTTCTTTTTCTATGCTCATATATATTATTATCTCAGTGTAATGGAGGAATTTTTATGCAGAAAATTATATTACCGATTAGTAAGTGTATCCCAGGTATGATTACCGCACAACCTATTGTTGACTTAAAAACAGGTTCAACAATTATCGGTCAAAATCAAATGCTTACAGAGGAATTTTTAAATACACTTCCAAATTTCATTTATAATGATATTTGGGTTTATCTCGATTCTTTCACAAAAGTTTGGAACTTGCCAGATGAAATGATTGAAAAATATAAAAAATATAGCGAAGCTCTAACAGCCGTATTAGGACATTTTCAAGATGTAGCAGAAAACCATGTGGATCTTAATTTGGATGACTTTAATAAATACTGCTCACAACTTTCTATGGATTTCAAAGAAAATTATAACTTACTTGGCTGTACAAATCTCATTACACAACTAGACTATTCAACCTATACCCACAGCTTAAATGTAGCTTTCTTAGCTGTACTTATTTGTAGATGGTGTAAACTTGGTAAAGATTTAGAAAATCTAGCACTTCAGACCGGTTTACTCCATGACATCGGTAAACTTAATCTCCTTAATCCTTCTACATCTGATATTCTCTCTCCTAATGAACTCATCGAGTATGAAAAACATCCTATTTACGGTTTTAATATCACAAGTAAAATCAAAGACTTAAATCCTGAAATTAGTAAAGCCATTTTAGCTCATCATGAAACTTGTAATGGTACAGGCTTCCCTTTACGTCTTTCAGCACCTTATATTTCTAAGCTCACTAAAATAATCAGCTTAGCTGATGCTTATGATACATTGCATAATCAATATCATATTTTTGAAACACTTCGTATCTTACTTGAAGATGAGCTTACCTGTTTTGATCCAGAACTTCTATTCACATTTTGTAATATTATTGCTAATTATTATATTGGTGTGTTTGTTAAATTAAATACTGGTGAAATTGGTGAAGTTGTATTTATCAACCCAAAATGCGTTTACAAACCAATGATTCGTCTTAACGGACGCTATATTAATTTATTCACAGAAAAACAATACAGTATTATAGATCTTCAATAATATGTAAAAGGTGCCTTATGAAGGCGCCTTTTATCGTAACTTTCTTAAATTAGATTATAGTGAATTTAAACATTTCTTTATGCCTATCTTATTTAAATTTAGCTGAATTAATAAACCCCTTATAAATAAGGACAAAAATGTATTAGAAATATAGGTTGCCTCATATTTTATAGTATTATAAAAAATTCAGGTGGTTAATGAGTAGGAGGAATACCATGAAAGCTTTAAACATTTCATTTAATAAACTTTCACATATCTTTTTTATGTGCTGCCTTGTCACAATATTTATTTTTCTACTCTATATTAAGGTTCATTCAACGCATACTACTGCTCCACTTAATGATCATGTCTTATATAATTTAAATACTAATTGGCATTATACATTAACAGGTTCTTGTCGTTCATCTAATATTTCTCTACCGGTTCATTTATCCTTGCCAGCTGGTACAAATATTATTAACCTAGAACGTACCTTAACTGAAGCTTCCCCAACTGCCGGCTATTTACTTCTTCATAGTTCTCAACAATCACTGCATGTTTGGATTGATCATACACTTATTTATACCTACAATCTTTCCTCTTCTATTAACTTTGATAATCATACAGCAAGTGCCTGGCATTTTGTTAAATTGCCTATAGACTATGATTTTAGTGTTCCTCATCGGCTTGCTGTACAGTTTTACGCACCTGAGACGAAATCCTTACAACTAATCAATAACGTCTATATTGGCTCTCAAATTGCCTGTATCTATATGCTGTTTCAAACCTATGGCTTTGCTTGGCTAACTTGTTTGCTCTTCTTTCTATTAGGAATTATACTGCTTTCATATAGTGTTTTTTCTTTATTAAACTCCAAACATCATACACCAATCATTTATTTAGGCTTATTTGCACTTTGTGCTTCAATTTGGTCTGCAAGTGAAAGCCGCTTACTACAGCTTCTTATTAGTAACCGGGAATTTGAATATTATCTTAATTACTGCTTGCTTTATATTCTTCCAATTCCTGTACTTTTTTATATTAAACTAACTTATAGTGACCAGCATGCCAAACTTTATGACTTACTTATTTGGCTCTTTGGTCTCAACTTTATGTACTGCATCTCTCTTGTCGTTTTTAATGTACAGTCTTTTGCAAACCTCCATTTAGCCTTTGAATTTTTACTTGTAGTAGCTCTTACATTATGTAGTATTACTTTTTTTACTGCACTTAAAGAACAAACTATTAATAAACTCGTTATTACCGGTTTCTTATCCTTAATTTTCACTGCTGCCTTAGATTTACTGCGTATTTATACAGGTGACTTAATTGATTCTTCTTTTGCCTTTCGTATAGGCCTTCTCATTTTTATCGTTACAACAAGCTTTAATTTTGAAAAACATCTTTTTGAGGTTTCTAGTCAAAGTACGAAATCTCATTTATTAGAAACGCTTGCCTTTACAGATACATTAACTGGACTTCTTAACCGTACAGCATTTAATGAAACTCTTACTAAGCTTAATCAAATATTACCCTCTACACTGCCTATTGCACTTGTACTCTTCGATTTAAATAATTTAAAAAAGACTAATGATACAAAAGGACATATAACAGGTGATTTACTTATTACACACACCGCAGTTCTTCTCAAAACCATTTTCTTAAATCCTAATACCATTTATCGTATTTGTGGTGATGAATTTGTCATTATCCTTAAAGACATACCCGAAAACACGCTCAAACATCTGCTTCAAAAATTTCAATATCATTTACAACTGCATAACAGCATACAGAACCCTAAAATTTCAATTAACTACAGTTATGCTTACTATAACCCTATGACTCATACAAATATCCAAGATGTTCTTATAGCTGCTGACAAAAATATGTCTTTAGCTAAACATTCTTCTAAGCTACAAAAACAATGGATGAATTAAAAAATGAGTCCCTTTTCTCTTAAAGGTGACTCATTTCACTTTATAATGTATTTAAATATTGTTCCAGTACGTCTCTATCTATATTTTTTTGACCTGAATAATAAAAATCAATCTTAGTTTCTCCATTAAAATCATTGGCAACATCTTCAATGTGTAGCAGTTCTTTCAAATGTCTAATCGTACCTTCATTGCCATCATAAATCTTTATATGTTTTGGTAAAATTTCTCTTAGCATATTTTTAAAATAAACAAAATGTGTACATCCTAATACAATGCCATTATATAAATCTAAATCATAATCTTTAAATTTATCATTGAAATATGCTTTTAAAATTGTTTTATCAAATTCAAAGTGCTCTGCAAACTGTACAAGTCTGGTAATGCCAAAGCATCTGTACGTTCCTGGATATCTACTTTACTAACTAGTTGCTTATATTTTTCTTCTTTTAATGTAAGAGGTGTTGCAGTTACAAGCACTCTACCTGACTTAGTTTGATCCACAGCTAATTTAACGGCTGGTTCCATTCCTATAATTGGTATATCCTTATATTTCTCTCTTAAAATATGTGCTGCAATACTTGTAGCTGTATTACATGCAATTAAAATCGCATCAACTTTTTCATCTATTAATATATCTACAACATCATTTACATATCCTAATACTTCTTCCTTTGTTTTTGTGCCATAAGGTACATGTAGATTATCTGAATAGTAAATATATTCAACTTGTGGCAACTGCTTTAACGCCTCTTTTAAAACAGTTATACCTCCTACACCTGAATCAAATATCCCAATCTTCATGTCATCCCTCTTTCATCTGTTGTAATCTCCCCTTATTTTAATCTTTTTTCATAAAATTGTCAAAAGCACCTTCAGTTACAGCTGTATAAAGTGCCTCATAAGTTATTTCATAGCAATTTAATTTATTAGGCAGCTTAGAGCATACTACTAAACTATAATTTTCAAGCGGATATGTCTCAAAATATCCTTCAATATCTTTATACGGTTTCTTTAATAACATTTCTTCTTGATAGGTTAATTCAAACTCATTTAATGGAATACTAAGTCCCTCCCCTATCATTTTGATATAACTTTCCTTCCCGCTCCATAACATATAAAACATTTTTTGACATAACACTTCATCATTAAAACTTGTAAGCCATCTATATTCTTCCTCAGAAAAAAAGCGCTGCGCAATATCTAATTTAGCTGATTTAGCCACTTTAACTTCTTCTACATCAATGCCTACAGGGCAGTCACTTACTGCACCTACCACCCACTGTCCTGAATGAGAAATATTAAAGTAAATAGGATTATCTTCTAAATAAGGTTTGCCAAATTCATTTTTTTGAAACGTAATAGTATGTATAGGTCTTTTTAAATAATTCGCCAACATACTTTTGACTAAAATTTCTCCACACAGAGTACGTTGACCATCTATTTCCCTTCTAAAACGATTAATTCTCATCTTTTTTTCTGTAGATACTTGATTCAAAAATGCTTCTTTATAACATTCGTTTAAAGGCTCTTTTACATTTAATATACAAACTTCTAACATGCTCTCCCTCTTTTCATTGCACCTGATTATTTACATATTCCATTTTAATATTATACTATAATATATATAATTAAAACATTTTTCCTTATTAAAGAAAGCTATTTATATATAAGATCTATTTATTTTTCTTTTGCAATTAGTCTTTCTCTACTAGCTATTAGCTTTTTAATTTCTGATATTTTTGATACCTTAAGTGTTCTTGATTTCCACGCAGATA
>NZ_BBCG01000034.1 GCF_001311925.1 Cellulosilyticum ruminicola JCM 14822 | reverse complement strand
AATACACAAAATTATTTATAGACCCTAAAATTAGAATAGTAGAGCCTGTCCAATAATCGCCATAGTTGCCTCAGTCGCTAGCACGCGACATTGAAAAGCGTTCTTAATGCAATACTCAATCTCAGCAAAATGATTTTTATCATCTTTGCACATCTTCATCAGCAATCCAATACTTCAACATAGTAATATTAATTAATTACCTATATATATTAACATAACAAAACTCCCTTTTATAGAAGTCTAGTAAATGAGACTTTAATAAAATATATAAAAACTTAATCTTAAATACTTCATAACAATCAAGCACAATATTCCAATTCAATCCTTTGAAAAAGTCAGTCTCTTTCCAACATCCAGCTAGCCCTAAAAGTATACATAATGAATTTTTTCATCTTATAACTTTCACATCAATATCCCACCCATAAAATATCTATAACCAAGCAGAGGCATTTACTATCAAATATCCCACGAATAAATAAGTGCGAGAAATTCAAAAGTTAACCCAATTCCGAGTTAAGACAGAAAAAAGATATCATCACTTATACACACGCCCTCTATCATACACTAAAAAAATTAAAAAGGTCAGGCGCACTCACGTGCAACCCGACCCAGAAAAGTTTTACTGCATATCGTTTCTAAATACGCTACCGTAACTACCATTAGCAAAGAACATATAAACTATAATAGCAATGATGATCCAAATCCAAGTACTATTACCGAAGCTACCATCAAATAAATTATTGAATCCACCATTAAGGACATTATTGCAGCTACCGCCCCAGAATACTAATATAAATAAAGCGATGATAATAATCCACCAGAAATTGTTATCTAAACATCTAAGATCTTCCATGATATTGCCTCCTATATAAATAAATATTTAATATCTCATTAACCAACAGAATAAAAATATAATGAATAGTATAATTAACCATTTAGAATTGCATGAATGACAATTACAAGCTAAAAGTAAAGCACCAAATATGACGAGCGATGGTAAGAGCCATGCGGTGTTGCCAAAACAACAGTTACTAAGTTGAATGTTGCTGCAAGGATCAAAATCGCAGTAGTCGAAATCATCGCAACAACAATTTGAACCAGACATATTTGACCTCCTTATAGTGTAATATTTTGAATAGCTTTAAAGGAAGAATAAGTAAAGTGAGCGTTAAAAACAAGAAGTGTTATTCTTCATTAACATAGTATGAGAGATGGAAAAAAATGTTACAGCTGATAAGAAATTTTTAATAACTAAAAAATTCAAATTATTTTTTTGTTGACATATAGTATTGAATTGTATACAATTATACATAAGAAAATTGTCAGACAATTACAAGATAACAGGAATTATGTTGCAAGAGGAGGATTAATATGTTTGAACTCAATAAAAGAACAAACTTACTTACAAGGCCAGAAAAGAATCACCAATTAGAAGATGTTGATACACCAAATATGTTTAGAGAGTTTTACCCATATAATGAAATTCCAAGAGTTGCATTTAATGATTTACATGTACCTATGTGTGTCCCAGATGATATTTTCATTACAGATACAACTTTTAGAGATGGTCAACAATCAAGAGCACCTTATACAACAGAGCAAATTGTTGAGATTTATAAAATGCTTCACAGATTAAGTGGACCAAAAGGTGTTGTAAGACAAAGTGAATTCTTTTTATATAGTGAGAAGGATCGAAAAGCTGTAGAAAAATGTATGGAGCTAGGTTATGACTTTCCTACAATTACATCTTGGATTAGAGCATCTGAAAAGGACTTTGAGCTTGTTAAACAAATGGAAATTAGTGAAACAGGTATTTTAGTAAGCTGCTCAGACTATCATATATTCCATAAATTAAATATGAAACGTTCGCAGGCGATTGCTCATTATACAAAAGTCATTAGGCAATGTATTGATCAAGGTATTATTCCTAGATGCCATTTTGAAGATATTACAAGAGCGGATATTTATAATTTTGTTGTACCATTTGCAAGAGAACTTATGAAAATTAGTGAAGAAACTAAAATGCCTATTAAAATTCGTGCCTGCGATACAATGGGATATGGTGTAAGTTATCCTGGTGCCATGATTCCAAGAAGTGTACCTGGTATCATGTATGCCCTTCATCAATATGCAGGTGTACCACATGAATGGATTGAATGGCATGGACATAATGACTTCTATCGTGCAGTAGCTAACTCAACAGCAGCATGGCTCTATGGATGTTGTGGTATTAACTGTTCATTATTTGGCATAGGGGAAAGAACAGGTAATACACCTCTTGAAGCTATGGTTATGGAGTATGCACAAATCAGAGGAACACTTGATGGCATGGATACAACGGTTATCACTGAACTTGCAGAGTACTTCGAAAATGTAATCGGTGAACATATTCCAGAACGTACACCATTTGTAGGTAAGAATTTCAATGTTACAAGAGCTGGTATTCATGCTGATGGATTATTAAAAAATGAAGAAATTTACAATATCTTTGATACTGATAAAATCTTAAATCGTCCTGTACGTGTGGCAATTAGCAATACATCAGGTCTTGCAGGTATTGCACACTGGATTAGTGCAAATCCTAAATACGCTAAACTTAAAGGTATTGATAAAAATGATAAACTTTGCCTTGATATTAAAGCTTGGGTAGATAAAGAATATGAAACTGGACGTACAACAGTTATTAGTGATAAAGAGATGGAAAGTTACATAGATAAATATTTAGCGTAGCAAAAATAGTTAAAAATACATTAAAATTATTCCTTATTAAATAGGAGTTTCTCATAGACTAAATGAGAGGCTCCTATTTTTAATTTTATTGAGGTGAATTTATGTAGAAAAGTATAAATGTAATATATAATAAAAAACACATTTTGGTGATGAGCCCGTGAACTTCAAGATGAGATTATGTCTATTCGTATAGTTACAATGTCATCTACTTTTTATAAAATGAAGCGCCTTGTAAGAAATATGAGCAAGAAACTGGATAAGAAGGTTAAGCTTACACTTATTGGCGAAGATGTAGAGGTAGATAAAAATGTTATCGAGTGTGTTACAGATCCACTTATGCATATGGTGCATTAGATTATGGAATTGAGAGTAAAGAAGAATGCTTATTACACTTTAAACTAGAAGAAGCTGAGATTACATTGGAAGCCCGTCACGAGGGAAGGAAGTAATCATCTTAGTAAAAGATGATGGAAAGGGTATTTATAAAGAAGCTATTTTAGAAAAAGCTGAAAAAATATACTTACCAAACCTAAAGATGAATATACAGAGGACGAAATTTAGCAGTTATTTCAACTAAAACAGATGTGTCTGAGCTTTCAGGACGTGGTGTTGGCACGGATGTAGTCGTTAAAAATATAGAAACCATGGGTGTTAGTGCAAGTATGATTGGAAAAGGTTCTACCTTTACCATTAGAATTCCACTTACAATGGTAATTATTGATGGTATGCACATTCGAGTAGGTGAGACAAGTTATACATTACCAACTATGGCTATTAGGGAATCCTTTAGACTTTACAAACAGCAAATTATTACTGGAGTAGAAGGTAATGAGATGATTATTGTAAGAGTGTGATAAATGATAAAACTGGTGAGGGACAGAAAAAGTTAGTGAATCAAATCACAACGAATTATACATTTTTTATGAGAGAAGTACAGCACTTTAAATTTTTTAAGGAGGTTGTGCTTACTTTTTGGAAAAATAAGATTCAAGATGGTGACCTTAGAATATGGTGCGCAGCTTGTGCCGCAGGAGAAGAGGCTTATGCATTAGTCATAATTATTCATGAAACATTTGCTTTAGAACGCAGTAAATGGATACAAAGATGTTGGCTACAGACTTATCTAGGTGCTTTAGAAAAAGTTAAGCAAGGTATATATAGCAAAGAAAGGCTAGAATCCTTGCCAGATACATGGCAGAGGTGTTATTTCAAAACAGTGGGAAATGAAGGGTATAGAGTATGTAATGCCAGCAGTTTATAAAAAAATAAAAATTTAAACTATTAACAATGGGTATAAAAAAATATACTAATTTGCTATAATTGTAATATAGCTAGAAATGGGACAATAAAATGTTATAAGCAGGAGGAATAAAAGGTGAATCCAAAGATAGTAGCAGGGACAACAGGAATTTGTTCGATTATTACAGTAGCATTAGTTATATTCGTATTAATAGGACAGATTACAGTGGATTTAGGAATGTTAACAATAGGTATACTTCAAGTAATAAGTGGTCTTATACAGTTATATACAGCTAGACATACACAATCTGAGGTTATTCAAAAAGAAACTTATGGGACATGTAGATTTACGCTAATCATAGGGAGTGTGATGTTAGCTTTTGTAGCACTTAAAGTAATGCTTATTGCTTTAAAAGGTTAAATACATAATAGGGAGAGACATCTTTTAAGTTTTAGTTACTTAAAAGATGTCTTCTTTTTTTATAGCTAAATCATAGTTGTTAACTTAAGACTAAGTTTTTCCAGTAACAAGGAGTTGTTCTAAATAGCTCTCTATTTTAGAATAGGTCGTTTGTTTTAAACGTTTTTCGTGCAAAGACAAACTTCCTATCCTATAAATAAGATTAGAAAACACCTCATAAGTATGTAGTGTGATTCTTTTTATGGTGTAAAACTGATATAGATTTACAAGTAGTAATGTATAAAATCTTTGGATGCTAACGTCTCTTCCCTGATTTTAAGTATGGTTTGATTTATACAATCATAAAGTGGCATTTAGAGATATGCTATTTTGAATTGAAGCACATTTTTCAGTAATTACTTCTTTAGTAATATTTTTACAATCTAATAACCCTAAAGACATTGCCTTAGCAAAGGTTTCGGGCAGAAGTTTGGAATGACGTTTCATAAAACTAGATGATTTTGAAAGTTCTTCAATAATAGATGGTATAAAAAGTCTAGATACTAACTTTGCAATATGCATGGGAAATTTCCTTTGTCTGAATGATGTTAGATTATAGAGGTTTCCCATTTTTGCTATTTTAATTACTGGAAAATTTTATTTATAAATTAACGCTTATGATAGCTAAATTAAAACATATTTAGTATAATGAAAATATAAAAAAGATTTGAAATTTAAATAAACGAGAAAGTTGCTAGATGAAAGAAAGGAGCAATAAGATGGAAAGAGAACTGAAAATATTACTAGAAGAGGCGGGATTTAATGTACAGATTATGAAGGAACGAGATCAAAAGTTTAATCAGATAAAGGGACTTATTGTTAATAATAATCTTAAATTTATTTATGAAATAGAAGAAGATGGCACAATGATGATTAGGCAAATTAAAGTTGCAGATGCTTATTTAAATTTGGGATACACAACACGCTTATTAGAGTTCTTAAGTAAGCAAAATGAATATAACGTTATATTACCATTTGTAACAACACCTAAATTGGCCCATATATGTGACAAATTAAATATTCAGCGTGATGATAGCTGTATTGAAAAATATGGTTACAATAGTGCCTTTTATTCTATTGCTAAGAATTATGCCTTTTACGAAGGAAAGTATGGACATTATGTTGTAAGAAAATTAGGAGAGTAACTATAATGGAGGTGGGTTAAAATGAAGACAAAGGGGATTTTGAGTAAGATAAAATTAGATCGTCAGTTAATTAGTTTGTGTTTAATAGTAAGTATTGTACCATTGATTGTAGTTTATGCATTATTGATACGAGGAATAAAGCTTAGTACAACTGAGGCAATAGGAGGATATTCACAAAAAATCGTAGAGCAGCTGAATTATAATATTGAATATCAGATTGATTATGCTAGGATTACTGTTGCCGATTTAACAACTAATAGTGCTTTAACAAACTATGTGCATGAAGTGTTTAATCTGACCAATGCTCAGCGTGTTACATATATGAAAGAAATTAATAGTAAGGTAGCAAGTGTGTTTAATGTACAAGATGCTATTATAGGGATTGATATTATCAAAGATGATCAGCACATATATAGTAAGTATAAAACCCAGAAAAAAATAGATATAGAAGAATTAATGAAGACAGATGAATATAAGGCTTTAAAAGAAATGCCTAATTCTCAGTTTCAATGGAATTTTAGAATGGTAGAAAGTAGTGATGCTTCAGGTACTTTGGAACCACAAATTTATGTGGCAAGGAAGTTTAATGCCAAAGACACATTTTGTATTTTTGAGATAGACCCACAATATTTTCAAAGTATATTAGATTTAGCAGCTGTTAATCCAGATATTCCATTGATGATTATAAATCAAGAAAATCAGGTTATTGTAAGTAATAATCAATTAGATACACCAGTAGGAAAGAATTTAAGTAATGAAGATTATATTATATTTGTTAATGAAGAATCAGAGGATATGGATACAACTACTTATAAGCATGACTATATCTTAAGCTATTGTAAGCCATCAAATGGCTGGAAGATTGTAACCTATGCCCAGTTAGATGTATTATTAGCAGAACTTCAAAGTATGTTTGATATTTCACTTATAATTATACTTATTTTAATTGTAGTTATTATTATAATCAGTACAATGATAGGAAGACGTATTACATTACCTATTAAAAAGGTATGTGAGTGTATAGAAAAAGTGAAGTTAGGGGAGTTAGATTTAGAAGCACAGACGAAAAGTATTAAAATGACCAGTAAGGAATCAAGAGAACTGATTGAAGGCTTTGCAGAAATGGTGGATAACTTAAAAGAACTTATTAAAGATGCTAGAGATGTGACAAAGAGTGTAGAACAAAACTCTAATGCATTACAAGAAATAGCCTATAAAACTTCTAATTCTGCCCAAGAAATTGACCGCGCTATAGAAAGTGTAGCTGTGGGTGCTCAGGAGCAAAATAAGGAAATAGAAATATCTAGAGACTACATTAATGTATTATCAGATAATATTAATAAAGTTAGTCAAATGATGGGCGCTATTAAAGAAGCTACACATATTACAATGCAATCTAGTGAAGCTGCACAAGGTGAATTAGTAACCTTATTAAATCAAGCAGAAGAAACTATCTCAATTAGTGAAGAGATTAGAAATCAAGTGGAAGAATTAGGTGAAGAAGCAAGCAATATACATGAGATTTTAGGTGTTATTCAAGGCATCAATAAACAAACGAATTTACTTGCTTTAAATGCCAATATAGAAGCAGCTAGAGCAGGAGAAGCAGGCAAAGGCTTTAGTGTCGTAGCAGGAGAAGTAAGAAACTTATCTGCACAAATAGAAAATGCAGTAGAGATTATTACTAAGGCACTAATCAAGGTAGAAGAAAAGAAGAATGTAACCAATGAAAAGCTTAATAAAGCTGTAGAGGTGTTTAATAAACAGTTACCAATTGCTCAAGAAACTACTTCAACTTTTGAAAATATATATGCTCACATGGAAGAAGTAGATGCCAATATGGATGAAACCAATAGAGTATTACAAGAAATCGTAGAACAAAAAGATGTAGTGGCAAATAAGATGAATGATATCACAGAAATTATTGAACATACAGCCAGTGTAGCAGAGGAAGTAAGCGCAGAAAGTACGACACAAACCGAAACGATTACAGAGGTTAGTGAACTTACAAATCAACTTGCTATGGCATTAGAAGAACTTAAAAAAGCATACGCTAAGTTTAAATAAAAAAGAAAGAATTGTAAAAAGGAGTTGCTACGAGGTTCGCGGCAACTCCTTTTTGTGTACGCTTATTTAGCTGGTTTGAATGAGCTTTTAAGAGCTACGATTCTATTGAAGCAGAATTTCTCAGGTGTAGTGTATTTAGGGTCTACACAGAAGAATCCGTTTCTTACAAGTTGGAATTTATCAAGAGCTTTAGCATCTTTGAATGCTACGTCTTCGATGAATCCTTCAAGGATTTCCATAGAATGTGGATTGATTTGTTCTAAGAAGTGTTTTCCTTCATTTTCTGGAGCATCATCTAAGATAAGTGGCTCAAAGAGTCTGAACTGTGCTGGAAGAGCAGTTTTAGCATCTACCCAGTGGATAGTAGCTTTAACTTTACGTCCAGTGAAACCAGAACCACTTTTAGTTTCTGGATCATAAGTACAGTGAACTTCTGTTACATTACCATTTTCATCTTTGATAACGTCTGTACATTTTACGAAGTAAGCTCCTTTAAGACGAACTTCATTGCCTGGGAAGAGACGGAAGTATTTGTGAGCTGGTACTTCCATGAAGTCATCTTGTTCAATGTAAAGTTCGCGAGAGAATGGTACCATACGTGTACCTTTTGTTTCGTCTTTAGCATTGTTTTCGATTTCAAGTATTTCTGATTGACCTTCTGGATAGTTAGTGATAACTAATTTAAGAGGTTTAAGTACAGCCATAGCAAGTGGTGCTTTGGGTTGTAAATCCTCTCTTAAGAAGAAGTCAAGCATTTGACTGTCTACTACAGAATCTGATTTAGCTACACCGATTTCACGGCAGAAATTACGAATAGCTTCAGGTGTGAAACCGCGTCTTCGCATACCAGAGATAGTAGGCATACGAGGATCATCCCATCCATCAACAACTCTCTCATCAACAAGTTGTTTAAGTTTACGTTTACTCATTACAGTGTTTGTAATATTAAGTCTAGCAAATTCGATTTGTCTAGGTTTAGCGTCCATTTCACATTCTTCCACAACCCAGTCATAAAGTGGACGGTGAGCTTCGAATTCAAGTGTACAGATAGAGTGAGTGATACCTTCGATAGCATCTTCAAGTGGATGAGCGAAGTCATACATTGGATAGATGCACCATTTGTCCCCTGTGTTATGGTGAGTTGCATGAGCAATACGATAAATGATAGGGTCACGCATATTCATGTTAGGAGATGACATATCGATTTTAGCACGTAATACTTTTTCACCATCTTTGAATTCACCTTTTCTCATGCGTTCGAAAAGTTCAAGGTTTTCTTCTACAGATCTGTTACGAAAAGGGCTTTCTTTACCTGGCTCTGTAAGAGTTCCACGATATTCTTTAGCTTCTTCAGGTGTAAGATCACATACATAAGCTTTACCTTTTTTGATAAGAAGAACAGCACGGTTGTACATTTCTTCGAAGTAGTCAGAAGCGAAAAGGAGTTTGTCCCATTTTACACCTAACCATTCAACGTCTTCTTTGATTGATTCAACGTATTCAGTATCTTCTTTAACTGGGTTAGTATCATCAAAACGAAGGTTAGTTTTACCACCGAAATCTTCAGCAAGGCCGAAGTTTAAAAGTATAGATTTAGCATGTCCCACATGTAAGTAACCGTTTGGTTCAGGTGGGAAACGTGTAATAATTTCTTTATGTTTACCAGATTGTAAGTCTTCTGTAATAATGGTTCTAATAAAGTTAGATGCATTATTGTTTTCTAGTGACATATTAATCTACCTCTCTTTAAAAATATATTAAAGTATTTTCAAGTTATTTGAAAAACATTATAATAAATATATGTAAATACTAGTATTCTAAGGATATATTATTAAAGGAAAAATGCAAGTTGCAAAGTTTCCTTTAATAATATATCCTTAGAATAAGCTACACATATGCTTGTGATTTACAAAATATTTGCTATCATTATATTTTAAAGCAAGATATACCAAAAATAAAGGGTATATATAGAAAAAGTTTTATAACATAATAAATAAATGTTAAAATATAAAAAACAGGAGCTATAACTTTAGTTGTAGTTCCTATTTTTTGTTGGCTATAATTTTATGATTTTTAACATGGCTGATAGGTTAAACAGAAGTAACGTTTTCTTTTAAATGAGCTGTATCATTAAGTCCTAAAAGCATAGGGCTTAATGCATCATTAAAGTGAATCGTAGTGATACATGTATTACCCAAAGCAAAATGATGATACATAGACATTGGCCAGTTAAATAAACCAATGAGTGTAGCTTTGATAAAGCCGCCATGAGAAACAATAGCGATTGTTTCTCCTAGATGTTTTTTGATGAGATTTTCAATGCAGTTTTTACCGCGTTGGCTTACATTGTAAATACTGCCATCCCCATCAAACATTAGGCCTTGCGTATCATCGGTTTTCCAGTTGTTAAAAGCATCAGCATAATTTTGGGCAACTTCTTTAAAAGTAAGGCCTTCCCAAGAACCGAAATCTACCTCACGTAAGTCTTCTACTTTAGTTGGCTTAAGTCCTGTGTTTTCACATAAAATACATGCTGTATCATAAGCACGATTTAATGGGCTGCAATAAACTGCATCAAAATGACCTTGTAAACGTTTTTTTAAACATTTTGTCTGCATAATGCCGGCTTCAGATAAATCAATGTTATGTATTCCCTGAATTTTTCCTAAAGCATTCCAAGGGGTTTCACCATGACGAATAAGTAAAAGTGTTGTAATCATATGCGTCTCCTTATTGATTATTATTATTAATCATTATAAATAGTCACATGAATAAGTGCAATAAATTCTTAAGTATATCAATACTGTTTAAAAAAGGGAAATAGCGTTATACTTATATAATAATGAGAAGGCGTAAGGTTTACATATTTAGGATATTGGAGGAACATATAATGAAGGTTTATAGTGTGATGAATATAGACATTATAGATTCCAGAAAGATTATTAATCGTGAAGCTTTTCAAAAGACATTAAAAGTATACCTAAAGAGGCTTTCAGATGAATATACATCTATATTAGTAGCACCTATTACAATTACATTAGGTGATGAGTGGCAAGTCGTTTTAAGGGAAGTAGGAGAAAGTTATAACATTTATATGGACATCAAAGAATATCTAAGTGCTCAAGGTGTAGGATGCTATTGTGGCATAGGAGTAGGCACTATAAGTACGGATGAAGCAATGGATACAAGGGAAATGGACGGACAGGCATTTATACTAGCTAGAGAAGGAATTAATATTGCTAAACGTAATAAAAAGGCTTATAGCAAGGTCATTCCAACGAAAGACTGCAAAGTTTATTTAAGGGGTCCACATACGGCCAAACGTAAAACATTAGAAAGTGAGACTGAAGCAGTAGGAGACTATATAGACTTTGAAGCAATGATTAATAATGTGATTCAAAATAATGAGTTGCATCTAAAGAAGCTTACGAAGGTGCAAAGACAAGTTATTGAGGCCTATAAAAAATTAGGAAGTTACAGTGCTGTGGAAAATGAAGAGAAGATTAGTAAAAGTAATGTTTCAAATAGGCTTAGAGCATCTAACTATTGGCTGATGAAAGCAAATAAAGAAATGATTTATAAATTGTTAAAGGGATATGAATTACATCTAAAAAGGGGAATCTAATATGGTAGAGATGCGGCTTGGTTTATTGATGCTTTTAGCCCATTTATTAGGAGATTTTGTCTTGCAGGATGAGAAGATTATGCAAATGCGTTTTCCAAAAAATTTAAATCAAATTTTAAAGAGAAGTAAAGTATATGGTGAAGTAAATGGGTATAAGTTAAAGCAAACCAATTGGTTAGCCACGAAACAGATTTTTGCATATACTTCAAAGGGAAATATAATTCATGCAGGAATACATGGGCTGCTTTTGATGATGTGTATTGGACTTAATAATTTACTGACTAGTGAATGCACAAATACCAAATTCTTTAAAGTGATTTTTATAAATTGTGATGTAAAATTAGTAAGCTTAGTAATCAGTTTTATAATATGCCATTTTTTAATTGATATACTTAAAGTAGAAATAAGCTATAGATATCCTCAGACTACGGAAAAGATAGGGCTTTTTATCTTAGATCAAATGGCACATCTTTTAAGTTTGTATGGGCTGATAAAATATTATAGCCCCTATAAAGGAATGGACATTATGGGCCTTATCACTTCACCTATAAGTTTTATGCAGCAGGAACGACTTATTTGGGTAGGCATAAACTTTATAGGTATGACTTTTTTTGCAGGGATTTTTATTTCGCAGATTATAAATCATATTGATCATAATCAGCATAATCAGCGGCATCTATCTCAGAAGACCATTGTGCTTTTGGAAACGAGAGAAAACAGTGATGAAGTACATAATCAAACCAAGGAAATACATCATGGAGGATATATTATCGGCGTACTGGAACGTATATTAATTTTATGTGCCCTTTTAATGAGTCAACCACAGTTTATAGGATATATTTTAACGGCCAAATCCATTGCCCGTTTAAGCAAATTAAAAGAAGATCGTTTTGCAGAATATTTTTTGATTGGTAATTCCTTAAGTTTTATTATTGCTATTATTGGTGGAAGTATCATTAAAAGATTAGTTTGTTAAAATAACTAAAGAATGTTTTTTGCGTTTGGCATATAATAGAGCCTCCCGTGCTAAATGAAATGCAGGGCCATCTAGTTGATTGACAGTAAGTTCAAAGTTGGAAATGGTAATAGGACCTATACCAACTCCTGTATAAAAGCTGATGTCTCGTGGTAGATTAAATTTGAAAAAATCAATGATTTGCAAGTAATTCATATCAGGTTTAAGTAGTCCTTGCCATTCATCACCTAAAGTGATAATAAAAGGTGCTGCTAGCATTTCGGCAAATTGAGTATTACAGCGCTTTAATAAATCAATTAGAAGATATTGAAGTGCTGTGCGGTCTGGATAAGCACGGGAATTGATATCAAAAATCATGGTGATATAGTTCATAAGAGCCTCCATTATGCATGGATTAAAACAAGGACGAGTTTACTCTAAAACGTAAACAGTGGACAAGTTTACGTTTTAGAGTAAACTCGTCAAGGCATAAAACTCTATAATCATTATATCGATTAAGGATTCAAGATGTGCCAAATTCAAATGTATAAGAGAAAATATACAAAGAGTGTTGCTTGCTGCAAGGCTTTTTTATTTTGTCTTATATAAAATGGTTTTAAATATAAAACAATAAATATATATCGAAAAACGATAAAAATATATTGATTTAAAGGAGACATGTGTATATAATAACGTTGAGGTGATAAAGTGTGGGAAGATTAAGAACAGATTTTTTGAGTAGTGTATTATATTGGGTTGTAATAATAGGCCTAGTGTTACTCACATTAACATTAGTAACTTTGCCTTGGACTTTGGAGATTATTTTTAGAGGAAGTACTTTTTATTCTTTGGTACCACATTATAAGATTTTAATACTCTTATATGTTACAGGTATACCAATGTGGATTATATTATGGATGACAAAGATACTTGCTAGAAATATTATTAAACGTGATCCTTTTTCAATAAGCAGCTGTCTAAGTCTAAAGGGGATTAGCATATGTGCGCTAATTATTTTTATATGTTACTTATTTACATGTTTATTTGTGAGAGCAACCTTTGGGATTATTGTCATTACAATTGGAGCATTTGGGGTGGCACTTATTGCTGCGATTTTATATCGCTTAGTAGGTGTGGCTATAGAGATTAAAGAAGAAAATGAACTAACGATTTAAAGCAGAAGAGGTGAGAAGATGCCGATTGTAGTCAATTTAGATGTCATGCTTGCAAAGCGCAAAATGAGTATGAATGAGCTTTCAGAAAGAGTAGGGATTACTTTAGCTAATTTATCCATTTTAAAAAATAATAAGGGGAAGGCGATTCGCTTTTCAACACTGGAGGCACTTTGTGAAGTGTTGGAATGTCAGCCAGGAGACCTTTTAGAGTTTATAGAAGAAAATAAATAGAGAAAATAGTATGGGGTGAGATGATGAAAAAAGAAGAAAAATATATATTCATTATGGCTTGTATTTTGGCAATAATGATTATGGAGATGAATGTATTTGGGGGATTTGGCATAGGACTTCTTATAAGTGCATTAGGTTATTTTATAGGATTTATGGGTCTTATGAAATGTTATGATAAAAAGATGAATAGAAATGCTAAGTTACTTTTGATTCCTATTGGACTATGTATATTATGTTTTATTTTGTTTAGTAACTGGATTTTGAAATTCTTTAATTTCATTTTCTTAATAGATTTGTTAGTAATTCAGGCTGTAGAGGTTTGGAGTATTGAAAATACAGTACTTTTTAGTTCGAAATGGGCACCTAAAATCATGAAACTTAGCATCAGTATGCCATTTAGATATTGGACTGAACCTATAATTTTAGTGAGAAAAGAGGCTAGTGCAGGAAGCAAGAAATCTCTAGCGACTCTTGCAAAAGTAGGCATAGGGCTTTTGATTGCAGTACCTATTTTAATTGTTGTTACTGCGCTATTACAAAGCACAGATGCAGCTTTTGATGGGATTCTTAAAATCATTTATGAACATATGAACTTTAAAATAGCACCTGTTGTGAAACGTATTATTGCATTTATTATATTATTTGGTATGACCTTTAGTTATTTCTATAGTTTTGTTAAACAAAAGAAGAAGCCAGTTGTAGTGATAGAGAAGTTAAATGAAGAGGAAAAGAAACCTGTAGGAGTGGATTTTACTATTATGGTGATTATAAGTACCTTAGTATGCCTTGTATATATTGTATTCTTATTTTCACAATTAGCTTATTTCATCTCTGCTTTTCAAGGAGTTTTACCGGCAAAATTTACTTTTGCAGAATATGCGAGAAGAGGGTTCTTTGAAAACTTGCCCCTTACGATGATTAACTTAGGAATCATTTGGCTTGTAGGTATTGTCATTAAGGAGCAGAGTGGTAAGCGTAAAAGGTATATGCAGGGGATTAGTTTCTTCATAGCTGGATTTACATTATTTATGCTTATATATGCTTTGGATAAAATGGCTATGTACATTCAAAACTATGGTTTAACTTTAATGCGTGTGTATGTAGCGTGGTTCTTGGTATTAAGCATTATTGTGATTGTTTTAGTTATTCTAAAAGGTATAGGGCGAAGAATGCCATTTACGAAGATTGCCTTTATAATTTTTACAGTCATGTATTTAGGACTAAACTATGCTAATGTAGATTATTTTGTAGCCAAACAAAATATAAACTTATATTCAGAAGGTAAGCTGGAGAGTCTAAGTGCATTATATGATTTAGATAGTAGCAGTGTAATTATTGCTGCTCAAAAAGCTTCACTAGAAAATAAGAATGTAGCAAAAGAGCTGGAGATACAAGATAGAATTAAGAATGTAAATGATATGATTAATCATCAAAAGTGGCAATCATGGACTGTAATTGATCAGCAGGCCATTAGTATTGTAAAAAAACTGAAATATATTTAAGATAAATAAAACACCTAAAAGGAAGTAGAAGCTTTAAAATCCTTTTAGGTGTTATTTGCGTATATAGGTATGGCTTACAGGTAAGAAGTGAAGGTGACGATTAAATCTTCAGTGTGATTTGTGCGTAATATAAAAGTATCAAATTCAGCAACTGGGATATTTTCATTTGCAATTAATAAGACGCGTTGTTTAAAGAATAAATAAGTGCCTAAATTACCTTCAATAACAAGGGGCTGACTATTAAAAGGATGAAGGTCGCCATTATAAATAATAGCGGTAATGACATCATGACAGGAAACAGGAAGGCGATATAAAATAGTGGTATCTTCTCGGACACATGTCAGTTCGCGATGACATACAGTATGCACATTATCCACGTAATCTGCGGCTTCTTTTGGAATAACTACGCCAAAGGCAAAACCAATAGAATCATCATCATCATTAATATCCGCTTCAGCAAGGAGTCTAGTAGGTGAAAGGGTAATGAAAGCATTAGCAGCAGTGTCACATGGATCTGTATCTGTACCAATTTCAGAAACAGTGAGGGTGAATAAACTGGTAACTACTGGAGCAGACTTATTGTGGCTGCAAACAGAAGGCATGGTGTAAAGTAAATCCCAAGTATTAGGAGTGGTAGTAACTGACCAAGTATCTGAGCAGTAGTTCGTGATGCCTGCATCGGCTACAATTATAAAAAAGTTAGAAACAGGTATACCAGTAGATGAAGTAAGTCGGATATTATCTAAGGTAAGGGTTACGTGAGTACAGCCATGATTTCCACAATCATAAGGAGTGGTGAGCACAACTTTACCAGGAATACCAGTATAAGCGGTATTACCAAAAGGCGCACATTTACAAATAGGTGAAGACACACCTTTGAAACTTATTTTGGAACAGCCTTTGGTATCTAAACGAATATCAAAAGAAATTATATAATTACCAGGAAGTGAATTGATTATAGTTGTCGTACGGTTATCTTTATGCAGTTTAAACTGCGTGCCAAAATCAATCCAACCAATTACATCAGCTAAAGCGCCCTTGCTATTATCTTCGGCTTGTTGTACATGGAGCATAGTTCAACCTTCTTTCTTTATGGGATAAATATACGCTACTATATACTATGTACAAGAAGGAAGAAGGGGACTAAAAAGGTATAAAAATTCACCTTTGAAAGTTATTTAAAAATATTATATTATATAGAAAATTAGTGCATGAGAGAAAGGAGAATGACATGTTTATTATTCAAGCTTAATGAAATTTTTAAAGAACAATAAAAGAGGTATCTTTTTTGTGATGCAAAAAATTAAGTTTGAATAAATAAAGGATGAACAGTCATTTTTTAAGAAACTCTTATAAGCATAAGTGCAGATTATTGCCTATAAAATTATAGGCATACTGAGTGGTTAACAGAGCGGATTAAAGTGACTGTAAGTGCTTAGCATTTACAGTTTTTTGTGTATTAATTTAAGCGTTGCATGACAAGAAAGAGCCTTAAAATGGAGGATGATTTTATGGCAATGCTATGTGAAGGTAGAATAATATTTTATTAGGCAGATTAGAAGCAACATCTAGTGAATGCATATGGGTAGATAAAGAATTACAAATTGGTTATATGAGCCGAGGCCGATAAGAAATAAGTGCCCAAAGTATTTTAAGACCAGCTAGTAATAGTCAAGTGAAAAGTAAGTAAAAATTTATATTTTTTATTAGATGCTTTTTAACTAAAAATGGGTAAATTTAATAGACGCAAATCGTTTCAATTTTCGTTTAATAATGGGTTTGATTAATGTATATCTGCATAATTATGCGGTTTTTTGTGTGACCCTTTGATATTGAGTACAGTGTTTTTCAGGGGAACGAAGTTCAAATGCTTTTTCATTACGAAGAATAGCAAAAATAATGTTACAGACTTTGTGCATGATTGCACCTAAAGCAACAGCAAAGATTGCCCTACGAGCAAATCTAGAATCATGTTTAGTTATATGCATCTGCGTAGTAGTAAATTTTCCAGATTGATTAACTTCAGGATCTAATCCAAAGTAATGGAACAATCACCTTAATTACCTATGACAGATATATGTTAGGAAGATTATGCAATAAGATATTAGTTTTTAAAAATAAAAAGATTCAGAGTTATGAATATGGGCTAGATGATTATTTTGAACATCTTAAGGCTTATGGACATGAAGCAGATTATAGGATGAAAAAAAGTAAGAAGCAAAAGATAGAAGAGCAGCTTTGCATAGAAAATAAAATAGCCTACTTAGTAGGGGGCATTAAGCAACCTAGAAGTAGGCAGCAGCGCATATATTGAACTCGAAGATCAATATATGCAGCTTATGAAATTAAGAAATGAAATTAATAAATAATGTAATGATAAATGAGTTTACGAAATCAATAAATAAACAACCTACAAGTGGTACAACGAAGTAAGGTGTAGGTACAAATCCGTAACGATTTGTAAGCTCATCCATATTAGCAATGGCATTAGGTGTAGCACCCATTCCAAAACCGCAAGTTGCAGAAGCAAATACAGCAGCCTCGTAATTTTTACCCATAACGCTAAACACAATAATGTAAGTAAATAAGCCTACGAGAATAACCTGAGCCATAAGCATTACGAGCAGTGGTAAAGCTAGGTCAAAGAGCTGCCAAAGCTTAAGGCTCATTAAAGCCATTGTTAAGAAGAATGATAAACTTAAGCTTCCTAAAGTCTCTATTTCTTTTTCAACGAACGCCTTGTTTGTAAAATCATATAAGTTACGCATTACAGCAGCCACAATCATTGCACCAATATAAGATGGGAAAGTAAGTCCAGTAAGCTGAATAAAGTCAGATACAATAGAACCAATACCCATAGCAATGAATAATAAACATGCTGCATTAATAAGGCATTTTAAAGATAAGATATTGTGATTTTCTTCATTATAATCTCCCACTTGAGTAGGTGGCATTTTAGAACTTTCATCATGTACAGTTGTAAGTTTTTTACCATGAATTAAAAGTCTAGCCACGAGTCCTCCTATGATACTTCCCATAATAAGACCAAAGGTTGCAGAAGCAATGGATACAGTTGTTGCACCAACTACGCCG
Organism: Cellulosilyticum ruminicola JCM 14822; assembly: GCF_001311925.1. Taxonomy (GTDB): domain Bacteria; phylum Bacillota; class Clostridia; order Lachnospirales; family Cellulosilyticaceae; genus Cellulosilyticum; species Cellulosilyticum ruminicola. The sequence continues at coordinate 19,266 of NZ_BBCG01000034.1, read as the reverse complement.
ATTTCTTCAAGCATAGGTCCGAAAGAACCAGCTGTTCCATGACCGCCTACCATAGGAATAGAACCCGTACAAAGACCAAGTAAAGGATTAAGACTGAACACTGAAGCAAGTGAGACACCTACTGTATTTTGGAGAGCCACTAATAAAGCAGCAAGGCCTAGGAAAATAACTACTTTAAAGCCGCCTTGTTTTAAGATTTTAAGGCTGGCAGTAAAACCGATACTTGTGAAAAAGGTAGTCATAAATATGCTTTGTAGTGTTATATCTAAATTAATTGTCGCAACTCCTGTCATTTCAATTGCCAGCATAAAAAGTGCGAACACGAAACCGCCTACAACTGAAGGGGGAATACAATATTTAGTAAGAAATGATGACTTAGATCTAAGAAACTTACCTAAATAAAGGATAAGAGAAACTAATGCCATTGTTTCGTAAATGTTTAAGTTAAATGTCATATTAGGAATCCTTTCTAAAAAATAGTATGTATTTCTATGATATTACGGATTTACATAATAGTAAAGTGAAAAATATGATTGTAGCAGTACTTACTATAAAAGTATGTATTGAAAGAAGGATTTTTATGAGGGTTATTACAAAGTATAAAAAAACAAAAAAGGAGGCAGCGTAAATTGGGGTTTGCGCTGCCTCTTTAGTATATGTGTGGAGTATTATTCAAGATTTTTACCTGTGAAAGCTAAAGGTAAAAGTTCTCCTAATGTATATTCAAGATAATCTTCTCTATTTTTTACAATATAAATTTTAAATGTATCAAGGTCGCAGAACTCTGCCATAACTTGTCTACATACTGCACAAGGTGCACAATAATCGCCTTCGCCCATTTTAATACCATCTTTATTTCCTACGATAGCAATTGCTGTGAAGTCTTTAACTCCTTCTGCAATAGCTGTGAAGAAGGCAGTTCTTTCTGCACAGTTAGTAGGTGTATAGGCGGCATTTTCAATATTACACCCTTTGTAAATCTTGCCATTAGCGGCTAAAAGGGCAGCACCTACATTAAAATGAGAATAAGGTGTATAAGCATTTTTTTGTGCTTCGAAAGCATTGTCAATTAATAATTTTACATCGATCATATGGTCACCTACTTTTAATTATTTCCCATGTGGGAAAAGTATTATATCATTTAGTATACCTGATGTAAAGAGAAAAAATGAAATTATTAAGAATGAATATAATAGTTGGTTATAAAGTATAAATTTTTGTTAAAATACATAAAATTAAAATATATTTGTGAAATACTATTGATTTAGTAGGAAATAATCTCTATAATGTGTTTAAAACAAATAAAATCTATCGTTTTACTAGGAATTAACATAGGAGGGATGAATATATGAGACAATTAAAGAATGTAGAACAAGAACAAATAGGTGTACAAAAATGGCAATGGTCTAGTCTGTATCAACATGAGGATTGGTTAGCTATATGGATTGGATTTATTATTATAGGTATGGGATATTTAAGTGTTATTACAGAAAAATTTAGTTGGGGTGCTGTAAAAATTCCTAAATGGGGTGGAGAAGGAAATGTTCGCTTCATAGAACTTTTTAATTTAGGAGAAACATCTAGAGCGTTATGGACTAATACATTAATTACTTTTGTAATCTTTGTGTTATTATTTGGAATCGGTTATAAACTTCAAGGCGGAGAAGGAAAAAAATTCTTAAAAGCATTTACCGGTTTATTTATACTTGCATTAATTGTATCTTTTGTTTCTGCACAAGTTGTTATGAAGAAATATTTAGAATATGCCTTTTGGGCACTTGCTATAGGCATTGTAATTAGTAATACAGTAGGCACACCAAATTGGTTAAAACCTGCATTAAAAACAGAGTTTTATATCAAAACAGGGCTAGTAGTAATGGGAGCTGAAGTATTATTTTCAAATATTAATAAGTTCGGATTTTATGGTTTAGGTATTGCTTGGCTTGTAACTCCAGTTGTCATTATATTCATTTGGCTTTTAGGAACCAAAGTGCTTAAAATCGAGAATAAGCCAATGGTAATGATTATTGCAGCAGCGACTTCTGTATGTGGTACATCAGCAGCTATTGCCGCGGCAGCAGCAAGTAAAGGTAAGAAAAATGATTTAAGTTTTGCAGTAGGTATTTCACTTATATTTACAGTTGTGATGATGGTTACAATGCCTTTATTTATTAAATTCATCCATATGGATCCACTTATTGGTGGGGCATGGATTGGTGGAACAGTAGATTCAACGGGAGCTGTGGTATTAGCGGGAGAAGCGTTAGGTGGTATAGGCGGACAAGCTGCATCACTTGTAAAAATGATTCAAAATATATTAATTGGATTTATTGCATTTGCTATTGCGATTTTCTTTGCAAAACATGTTGAAAATAATCAATTAGGTTCAAAACAAGTAGGACTTTCACAAATTTGGATTAGCTTCCCTAAATTTATATTAGGTTTTTTAAGTGCATCGTTAATTTTCTCGTTTATTATTCAGCCAACTTATGGCAAAGAAACAGCTGATGCTATTATTAGTACATTAGGAAGTTTTAAAACTTGGGCATTTTGCCTTGCTTTTACAAGTATAGGATTAGAATCTAATTTAAGAGATATGAAAGAGCAATTCCAAGGAGGAAAGCCAGTGGCCTTATATGTAATTGGGCAAACTTTTAATCTAATCCTTACATTATTTGTTGCATGGTTATTATTAAGTGGGAAAATATTCCCAATACCTCAGTTAGTTGCATAACATACTATTAATTAAAGAAATATTATAAGGGGGAATAGTTCATGGGACGCACAGTGAAAATGGTTTCAAAAAGTGCAGTGGCGTTACTAATCATTGCAATAGCAGCGAGCATTTATATTATGAAAAATAATCTTGGTGCGATTCCAGGGTTGGATTTTGGATGTGGGCAATATTATTATACAGATGTTCCTAACTGGCAATACATATTTTCAGGACGTGGCTATACGCCAAGTGGTAATATATTATTGTACATAGCCCTCTTTTTCTTATGGGGCATACTAATGTATAATGTATGGGTATTTTTAGATAAAAGCTTAAGATAGGTTATAGTGAGAAAAATAAAGGAGGTATTGTAAAAAAGTACAATACCTCCTTAAAATATTTTTAGTATAGAAGTGGGCTGAGACAATTATTAACGAAAGTAAATGTTTTTAATTTGCCAGCCGCTTTCACTTACTTGTAATGTAATATCGGAAATGAAAGTACCTTCTTCTGGAATAGATTCATCGTTCCAAAGTGTACTTGAAATAGATTTATGGCCGAAAGTTGCAACGACCTCAGAGATACGCCAGCTTTTAGCGTATTTGGTATTAATGGCTACTTTAGAATTTTTAACTAAGAGGGTTGGCGCTGCATTGCCAGCGCCGCAAGGTAAGAAGTAGCGAAGCTGAGTTTCGAGTTTAATGAAGTCATAAGCAAAGGCATCTTCAATGACTTTATCTACGAAGACTTTTGGTGTCTTATCGTAATCTGTAAGGGTGCTGGCTTCATTAACAGCTTTAGCGAAGGCCTCAATTTGATCAATAGTAGTTGCTTTAAGTCCGCAGGCCATAGGATGTCCACCGCCTCCATCTAGTAGATGAAGGAAAGGCTTGAAGCTTTGGAACATATCATATTCTTCAATTGAACGCCCTGAACCTTTATAAGTGCCGTTGATTGTACGGGCAAAGACAACAGTAGGGCGGTAATATTTTTCTTTGATTTTACCAGCTACAAGACCAACGACGCTTTCGTGAGCCATTTCATCAATTTGAATAATAATATCAGGAAGGTCACTAATTTGGGCCACTTTTTCATCTACACGGGCAATAGAGTCCATTTCTTCATCTTGGCGGCGTTTATTTAAATCATCTAGATTTTTCTTACCTAAAACTAAGTCGTCATAATCCTTTTTCATTAAATATTGAAGGGCTGTCTCAGCACTTTCAAGTCGTCCACAGGCATTGAGGCGAGGTCCAATCTGGAAGCCAAGGGTCCCTACTGAAATACGAGAGTTAATGACAGTAGCGGCAGGAATGGCATTTTGATTGAGTGCACTGATACCTGTTTTAACCATATGTCTATTTTCACCTACAAGTGGCGCAACGTCACATACAGTTCCCATGGCTACTAGAGATTGAATACGTGCAATTATTTCACGGCTAGGTTTCACTTTAAAGTGAGAAAGAAGTGCTTGTCCTAATTTATAAGCAATGCCTACACCAGCTAATGACTTATAAGGATATTCACAATCAGGCTGATGTGGATTAATCGTTGCATCCGCTTCAGGGAGAATAGCAGGAAGTTCATGGTGGTCAGTGACAATAACCTGCATGCCTAAAGATTTAGCGTGGGACACAGATTCAGTAGCTGAAATACCGTTATCTACAGTAATGATTAATTTCACGCCTGCACGGTAGGCAGCATCTACAATACTAGGATTGAGACCATAGCCATCCGTTTCACGAACAGGTAAATAATGATCCATATGAGGATAATTAAGCGCTTCAAATACAGAAAGTAAAACATATGTACTTGTTACGCCATCGACATCATAATCACCTACTACACGAATTTTTTCATTACGTGCCATAGCTTCTGAAATAATTTGAACAGCAAGATGAATATCTTTTAATTTATCAAAGTGCTTTGGTCTATTAGTTCCTACAATATATTCTTTTATTTCATTTAAATCAAAGGCATTACGTTCACAAATAATAGCAGCAATAAAATCATATAAATCATAAGTGCGGGCAACTTCTTCAATGTTGCTTTGCTGCTCTGGTGTATAGATTTTTTCGGCATGTTCTAAAATCGTTTTCATACAAATCTCCTATCTAATTATGATAAAAGTATTGTAGTCCAGGAGATTGATAATTTCTAGTACCAAAATATAGAACGAAGAAAAAATTGGCAAGAAAATCAAAAACCCTATAATAAATTATGTAAACATGTCGATATATATAAACAAAAGGATATATGGGGGAAAAGAGCGGTAAAAATATGGTAGAAAAAATGAAAAAGGTATATCAGTTGTAGATAACCTTATTGATATTACGGTGAGAACAAATGAAACAACACAAAATGTTAAAGAGACAATTTATGCAATAAACAAAAGTTCTATTGAAATTGATTCTATTGTAAAAACTATTAATTCTATAGCAGAACAAACTAACTTATTAGCTTTAAATGCAAGTATTGAAGCTGCTCGTACAGGGGAAAACGGGAAAGGCTTTGCCGTAGTTGTAGAACAATCAAGTAAATCTGCTAATGAGATTAGAGAACTTATTGATCATATTAGAAACCAAACAATAGGTGCAGTAAAAGAAATGGAAGAAATTATCACTGCAGTAGAAGCTCAAAATCAAGCTGTAGAAAACACAGGTAGCTCATTTAAAGCCATGTCTTTATCTATTGAAAATCTTGCTTCAAATGTAGAAAAGATTGATCACTTAAATAAAGAAATGGTTAAAATTAAAGAGCAGATGTTCGAGATTATCCAAAGTGTTGCAGATATGGCGAAGAATACTTCAGCCTCAACACAAGAGATGTCAGCTTATGTAGAAGACCAACTTTATACAATGACACAAGTTAGGGATATGTTAACAGCATCATCTACTACAGCAACTAAATTAGGTGAGTCTATTAAAATCTTTAAGACAGAATAAATTCTTTTATAAAAGAGGTGATAAGGTGAAAAACTTAGCGTTTCTTTCTTTTTAGTAAACCAATATAAAAAGGGAGTTGAAACTCTGAAAGAGGTATATTATAATGACAAAGAGTAAATTAATTAAGTCAATATATAACTTTTTAGCGATAAAAAGCATATAATGGCAAAAAGAATAATCACTTATATAATATATAAAAGCAATGAAAGAAAGAGTATTATATATGGGCTATGCCAGAGAGTAATCCATTTTGCTGAGAGGATTTCATAGAACAATATAAGAAGTGCATTCTGGAGCTGAATATGTGAGCCTATGGTAAGCATATTTCGTAAACCTGCGTTAAAGGGAAGAGATGAAGCAGAAAGTTAAGAGTTTGCTTTAATCAGAGTGGAACCGCGAGCTACCTTGCCTCTGAATGAAGAGGAAAGGTTTTTTTATACCAAAATTTATTCGATAATTGCTTAAGGCCCACTTAAGGACTAGAATGGAGGAAGATTATGGGAGTGATAAGAGAAGAAATGCAAGTCATTAAAGAGAGAGACCCAGCCATAAAGAGTAGTGCAGAGGTATTTTTATATCCTTGTTTTTATGCGATATTATTTCACCGACTAGGTCATTTCTTCTATAAACACAAACTGTTTTTTGTGGCTAGACTTATATCTCAGATTAGTAGAGGACTAACAGGTATTGAAATTCACCCAGGAGCTAAAATCGGTAAAGGATTATTTATCGACCATGGCATGGGTGTAGTAATTGGTGAAACTTGTGAAATAGGTGATAATGTTACAATCTATCATGGCGTCACATTAGGTGGAACAGGTAAAGACCATGGGAAACGTCATCCTACTATTGGCAATAATGTCATGATTAGTACAGGGGCAAAAGTACTAGGACCTTTTAAAGTTGGAGATAATTCACGAATAGCAGCTAATGCAGTTGTGCTGCAGGAGGTTCCAGAAGATAGTACAGTAGTCGGCATACCTGGCAAGGTTGTTAGAATTCAAGGCAAACGTGTAGACCCTTGTAAAGAATTAGACCAAGTAACTGTGCCAGACCCTATCAAAATGGAATTTTGCCGTATGAATGGTGATATTAAAGAATTAGAAAAAGTTATTGAAAAGATGAATAAACAGTTAGAAACCAATATTCAGCTTCAAGAACGCCAGTTAAATGATAGTAGTGAAGAAATTATTCAAGAAGGTACTTATGAAGAGCAGTGTTATATGTATTATATTTAAATAAAATGAATAGAGAGGGATAACATGATTAAAATTTATAATACGCTTACAAAGCAAAAAGAAGAATTTAAACCAATTGAGCCAAATAAAGTACGCATGTATGTATGTGGTCCAACAGTTTATAACTTAATTCATATTGGAAATGCAAGACCATATATCGTATTTGATACAGTACGCCGTTACTTTGAAAGCGTAGGATATGATGTAAATTATGTACAAAACTTCACAGATGTAGATGATAAAATCATTAAAAAAGCTAATGAAGAAGGACGTAGTACAACAGAAGTTGTAGAACAATATATCGCAGAAACACTTCAAGATGTTAGAAATTTAAATGTAACACCAGCTACAAAGCATCCACGTGTAACAGAAGAAATGAAACAAATCATCGAAATGATTGAAACACTTATTGAAAAAGGATTTGCTTATGAAGTAAATGGTACAGTTTATTACAATACAGCAGCATTTGAAGGTTATGGTAAACTTTCTAAGAAAGTACTTGAAGAATTAGAAGCTGGACGTAGTGAAAGGGTTACACTTACAGAAGAAAAGAAAAATCACATGGACTTCGTACTTTGGAAACCTAAAAAAGAAGGTGAACCATACTGGCAAAGCCCATGGAGCGATGGCCGTCCAGGATGGCATATAGAATGTTCTGCTATGGCAAAGCGTTATTTAGGAGACACAATTGATATTCACGCTGGTGGAGAAGACCTTATATTCCCACACCACGAAAACGAGATTGCACAAAGTGAAGGTGCAAATGGCAAAGCGTTCGCTCATTACTGGATGCACAATGCTTTCTTAAATATTGATAACAAAAAGATGTCTAAATCACTTGGTAACTTCAAAACACTTCGTGATGTAGGTGAAATGTATGGCTATGATGTGGTACGTTTCTTCATGCTTAATGCACACTACAGAAGTCCACTTAACTTCAGTGCAGAACTTATGGAATCAGCTAAATCAAGTTTAGAACGTATCAAAAATGCTAAAATGACACTTGACTTTGCATTAAAAAATAGCCAAGTAGAAGCATTAACATCAGAAGAAGAAACTCTTCTTGCAGAGCTTCCAAAACTTGAAGCACGTTTCCATGAAGCAATGGAAGATGACTTCAATACAGCTGATGCCATCAGCATTATCTTTGAACTTGTTAAATTTGCAAATACTTATGCAAAAGAAGGGGCTTCAAAACCTTTCATCCAAGCAGTATTTGATTTATTTAATAAATTAAGTGATACTTTAGGTTTATTATATGACTTAAAAGGCGATAATGAAGATGGATTAAGTGACGCTGAAATTGAAGAATACATTGAAAAACGTAAACAAGCTAAAAAAGCAAAAGACTTTGCAGAGGCTGACCGTATTCGTGAATTCTTAAAGGATAGCGGCGTTCTTATTGAAGATACTAGAGAAGGTGTGCGTTACAAACGCGTTTAATAAATAGGAGATCGTATGAATAAAACAATTGTAGAAGATTTACTTGAAGTAACTTTAGGATTAATGAATCATAAGGCAAATAGTTATTCACCATTAGCACTTGCATATATTGGCGATGGTGTATATGAAATGTTTGTACGTACTTATGTAATTAATAAAGGAAATGCTCCTGTTAATAAAATGCACAAGGCTTCTAGAGAACTTGTAAGAGCTAGTGCACAGGCGAAAATCTACTATTTAATAGAAGATGCTTTAACAGATGCAGAAATGGCAGTTTTAAAAAGAGGACGTAATGCAAAAAGCATTTCTGTTCCTAAAAATGGTGATGTGACAGAATATAGACACGCTACAGGATTAGAGGCACTTATAGGCTATCTTTATATAGATGGACAAATTGAACGTATCAAAGAGTTAATTGACTTAGGCCTTCAAAGATTTCATGAATCAGAGACGAAATAATAGGGCTTAAATAGAGGAGAAACAAAAATGACAAAAGGTAAACATATGCCAAAAGGCAAAAGAGAAGCAGGCTTCAAAGAAGAAGGTTTCAAAAAAGATAGAAGAAATTTTGAAGAAGAACGTTTTGAACCAGTAGAGCTTGATGAAAATGTACTCTTTGGTAGAAATGCAGTAATTGAAGCTTTAAAAGGTGAGAGAACTGTCGATAAAATCCTTGTTCAAAAAGGTGAAAAAGAAGGTTCTGTGATTAAAATCATCAGTGGTGCTAAAGCGAAAAATATTGTAGTTCAAGAAGTGGAAAAATCTAAATTAGATGAGCTTACAGGACGCAAGAAACATCAAGGAGTAGTAGCTTATGTAGCAGCTCATGAATATGTAAGTGTAGATGAAATTTTAGAATATGCAAAGTCAAAAGGAGAACATCCATTTGTACTTATCTTAGAAAATATCCAAGATCCACACAACTTAGGTGCCATTGTTCGTACAGCTCACACAGCTGGAGTACATGGAATTATCATTCCTAAGAGAAGAGCTGTAGGTCTTACAGGAACAGTAGCGAAATCATCAGCAGGTGCCTTAGAGCATACAAAGATTGCTAAAGTAAGTAATATTGGGCAAACAATCAAAGAACTTAAAGCACAAGGTTTATGGATTGCTTGTGCGGATATGGGTGGTAAAACTTTATTCGAAGAAGATCTCACAGGACCAATTGGTATTGTAGTAGGAAGTGAAGGTGAAGGAATCTCTAGACTTACACGTGAAAACTGTGATTATACTGTAAGTGTACCAATGTATGGTAAAGTAACTTCGTTAAATGCTTCAGTAGCTGCAAGTATTATGGTTTATGAAGTAGTACGTCAAAGAAATTTTAAATAGTATAAAAGGTGTTGTAAAAGTTGATTTTACAGCACCTTTTTATTTATCACAATGATTTGTTTAAAAATTATAAATTATCTAAATACAGAACATGTAATTGATAAATATGAATTTAACAAATATACTAATAATATAAAGTTAAGATAAGGGGGGATAAAGTGTATGCTATCATACAAAAGCTAAGTTTAAATTTGTATATTTGCTAAGTTTATTTTGAGACTCCCATAATTTCTATTGAATAGGTCCAACAAATAACAATAGAAAAGAGCAAATATGATTTATTATAAAATACATATACCAAGTACAGCTCGCTATATATCACCAATAGCTAGATTAATTGAATAGTGACAAGCAATGATTAGGTAGATATATATGATGTCGCCTTTAAAGAGATTTATGACAAATAAACACATTTGGAGGTAGAAAGATGTATGCGATGCGTGATAGCAAAAAAAGGTGGATTTATTTAGTAGTTCTGACGATGATTATTCAGCTTGTATCAGGCGTGAGCCTTAGAGCGGAAAATGTAGAGAAAACGTGTCTAATTGGGGGCATGGAAGTAGCGTTTAGTGATATAAAACTGATGGAAATTACTGAATACGATCAGCAAAAAGAAACGACAGTCTTCGGAGTCGATGAGCAAAAAGAAGTGAGATATAGCTTAAAGCTGATAGGCTGCCCGAGTGTAGACATCGATAAGGAACTTATAATAAAGCTACCGAAGGAATTGGGCCTTATTAGAAATGAAGTAATTCCTTTGCAAATTATCGATACTGATGGTATAAGTATACAAGTAGGAACTTGTGAAATGACAACTAATGAACAGGAAATAGCAGTAGGAATAATTAAGTTCTTAGATAAAATAAAGGAATACAGTGGGGTAGAAATTACCTTTGGAATAGGCGTAAAATCACAAGTGGCTGTAGCTGATGGAAAATCAGAGAAAAAGGATGTTGTATTTGAAGTAGATCAAATGAAAAAAAGTATGTTAATAGAATTCAAAGGAAAGGATTCTACGTCAACGGGGGGGATAAGACCGCCGACTATTGAAAAAACACATGAAAAATTCGATCCTAAAACAGAACAAATTATATGGGACATCACAGTAATAGCAGGGGATAAAGAGCTTGAAAATGCTATTATCAAAGATACTTGTAATGCAAATTATTTATATGTAGAGGATGTAGTAGGTGCCAACTATAGAGAAGCAAATGGGCCGTATGATACAGTCATTAGTATTGACGTACCAACTTTAAGTCCAAGAGAAAAACGTGTATTTAAAGTTGTTACACACGTTAAAGATGAAGTTTATGCAGTTAATAATAAATCAGTAACCATTCAAAATACAGCTTCATTGCAAGATAAGGATGGCCATAGATTAACTGAAACAATAGATCCAACAGATAGTGAAGTAATTAATGTAGAGTGGATTAGTAAGCGTGACAGTATACTAGAACAACAAGTAAATGATGGTGTCGTTACAAAATATATTCTTTGCTATAACTACATTAATAAACATTATGCTAATTTAGAAGGAAGAACATTAAAAAACTATTTACCAAAAGGTTTAAAGTTAGTTGAAGATACAATTAAAATCAATAATAGACCTTTAGCGAGTGTGACAAGTTTAGGAACTCTTACATATCACAATAACGAGGCAGGGACTATAGAATATACTGACCAAACTAATCAAAAAAAGAGTTTCAATTATAATTCAATAGTAGAATTTAAGTTTAATGATACATTATCACCTAGTGATGCTCATAATATGTATGAAATCTCATATCAGGTAGAGGTTACAGATGAAATAGAGGCAGGGGCTGGGGAAGGTAGTGAATATTCTAAAGTGGCAAGTATTAATATGCAGCCAACAGAGGATGGTCAAGAACATTGTTTCTATTATTATCTTAATTCAGGCACAAAAAATATTGGGGAAATTCAAAAAAGCTTTACGAAATATGATCAAGCAACGCATAAGATTTCATGGACTGTTTCTGCCAATCGTAAAAATAGCAGTATAGGGAAACTAGAAATTGTTGATACACTACCTGAAGGCTTGAAGTTAGATAAAAGTACATTTAAGGTAGGTAATACAGTTATTACATCGGTGCCAACTCAAATAGGTGAGTCGGATATGATGGTAGAAGGAAAATGTGAAAATGGCATAATTACTTGTTCAATTTATAAAGCAGATAAAAGTAATTTTAACCAGGGATATATTATAACATTTGATACTGATGTAGAAGACAAAATGTTTTATGCAAGTAATTCATCAAAACAGGTATATAAGAACCGAGTATATGCAAACTATTATACAGCTTATGAAGGTGGCATAGTTAATAAGGGAAGTGAAACATATGCAGAGGCTATAGTAATAAGTTGTGTAACATCTAAGTTTGCAGGAGATTTTAATAATAAAACAAAACAAATGACATGGTATATCGTAGTGAATCAAAATGGTATGCCTATTGAGAACTTAAAGCTGATAGACCAATTAGATGAAAAGCAAACTTATGCACCATATTCAATCAAAGTAATTAAAAGTGGAAAATATCAAAATTGGGAATTCAATGTACCTTATATTAAGACAAAGTTAGAAAGAGCGAAAGCAAGCGATATTATTGATGTGGGTGAACCTTCTATTACGAATAATGCACAAGGTCAGCTTTTAGAATGGGACTTGGGCAATGTTAATGACACTTATACAATTGAAATAAAAACAGATGTTGATACAACTGAGCCATTCAAACTCAATGGTGAAGATCCAATCTTAAAAAATGCAGTCAATATAGCTAGTCAATCTATTTATGAGGACTTGGTACCTGTAGAGGCTGAAAAGACTGTTACAAATAGCTTTATTAAATGTGTAGGTAAACAAATTAAAAAAGATGAGCCAATTGATTGGATGATATTAGTTAATCCAAATGAATTAAAAATTGATAATATTCAAATATCAGATGTTTTAAGTAAGGATTTAAGATTAGAATTAGATGACCTTAAAGTATATAAGGCATCAGTAGATAATGACAAAATTAAAAGTAGTACCTTTGATGAACTTGATAAATCAAAAGGTGCAGAAGTAACATTAGATGCTGATCAAATTAGCTATAATAAAGATAAAAATGAATTGAAGTTAACATTAGGTGATATGACAGAATGTTATCTTATTACATTTAAGACAAAGGTTATCTCACCTAAAATGGTAGGTGAATATAGTAATAAAGCAGTTTTAACAAGTAATGCAGAGGTAACTGAAAGTGTAATTTCTAATGAAGTAACAGTATCAACACAATTCTCAAATAGTTGGGGAACTATTACAACAGATGTGGGGACAATTAAAGTTATTGCAACAGATGCAGATCATGAGGATACAAAACTTCAAGGTGCAGAATTCAAGTTAAGTAATGGAAGATATACTTTCACAGCAGAAACAGATGAAAATGGTGAAGCAATCTTTAAAGACCTTGTTATAGGAAGAGACTATACACTTTATGAAAGTAAGGCACCAGAAGGCTATGAATTAGATAAAAACACATATCCTATCACATTAGATTCAACTCATAAAAATGGTGAACAGGCCGTTACCAATAAGAAGGAACCAGGAAGCTTAACAGTTGTTAAAGTAGATGCAGCTGATAATACACCATTACCAGATGCAGTATTTGAATTAAGTGATGATGGAGATTATAAAAAATCAGTTACAACAAATGCAGATGGTGAAGCCGAATTTAATGGATTAGAAATAGGCAAGACTTATGCACTTAAAGAAACAACAGCACCAACAGGCTATGAATTAGATGAAACAGTCTGTTTAGTTGAGATAAATAATAAAGTTGTTAAAGTTATAAGAACAAATAAGAAAAAAACAGGAAGCATCAAAGTCAACAAGGTAGATGAAACAGATCAGAGCATTAAACTAGCCGGAGCGACATTTGAATTAAGCGATGGAACAAAAACACTGGAAGGAACAACAGATGACAAAGGGGAATTAATCTTTAACAATCTAGAATTAGGAAAGACATATACGCTACATGAAAAGACTGCACCATTTGGTTATGTACTAGGAAATGAAAATAGTTATGAAATCAAGTTAACGAGTGACAAACCAGAGGTTGAGCAAAAGGTTACAAACAAGAAAGAAACATTACCACCAACACCACCGATAGATGTTATAAAAGGAACTTTAGAGATTGCCTTAGTAGATAAAGAAACTAGTGAGTTAATTGATGGTGGCGAGTTTACGTTAACTGTCGGAGGAAAAACTTATGAAGGTAAAACAGGTAAAGATGGTGAAACAGGTAAATTAGTATTTACTAATTTAACCATAGGTGAAGATTATATACTAGAAGAGACTAAAGCACCAGCAGGGTATGTTAAAGATACACAGGCGAAAACTGGTACAATCCAACAAGATAGTAAGTGTGAATTTAAGAATGAAAAAGAGACACAGATAGATCCAAAGCCAGAAGCGCCAAAAGGAATCATAGAAATTACGAAAGTAGATAAGGATACTAATGAATTACTTGATGGTGCAGTGTTTGAACTCACTGTTGGAACCAACACTTATCCGGGTGAAACTGGAGAAGCGGGTGAAAAAGGTAAGTTAGTATTTCGTAATCTACCAATTGGCGAAACTTATACATTGGTAGAAAAAAGGCACCAACAGTATATTCTAAATAGAACGACACAGAGTGGTTTAATAGTAGATAGTAATGTTATTGAAATTAAAATTGGCAATGAAAAAGAAGACAATCCAGGTTCAGATCCTGCTCCAGAAGAGCTAACAGGAACACTGGAAGTTATCAAATTAGATGATGAGACTAAAGAACCACTAGAAGGCGCTCAATTTAGCCTAAGTATTGATGGCGTTAAGTTTGTAAAAACAACAGATATAGATGGTAAAGCTATTTTTAAAGATTTACCTACAGGCGTAGACTATACATTAATAGAAGAAGAAGCTCCGAGAGGTTATATTAAAGAGGCAATGCCAAAGAGTGGAAATATAGCTACAGGTAGTGCACTTATTCCTGTTTATAATAAGAAGGATACTGGTTCAGATAAAGAGTCAGATAAAGAACCAGATAAAGAGCCAGACCCAATACCTACTCCAGAACCAGATCCAACGCCAGTTCCAGAAGAATCAAAAGGTATTATTGAAGTTATCAAACGAGATAAGAATACTAATAATCCACTAGAAGGCGTAGAATTTATATTAGACATTGGTCAAAGGCAGTTTATAAGAACAACAGATGTAAATGGTAAGATTAGATTTGAGGGCTTACCGATAGGTGAGGAATATATACTAACTGAAAGCAAAATGCTGGAAGGCTATATTCTAGATAGAACGACGCGAAGTGGTTTGATTTTGGATAATGAAGTGATTAAGCTTCAAATTTACAATGAAAGAGAAGCTATACCATTGCCAGAACCGGAGCCTATGTCTCGTCCGACACCAATAAAAGTCATCGTTGTTAAGACGCCGACAAAGCCTAATGATGAAAAACAAGAGGAAGATAATGAATCACTAGATTCATCATCAGATAATCATGAGAAGACAAGAGTGAGTGATGCCTCTGAAAGTGCAAGTATTTTAGATGATCCTACAGATGACAAGGTATTAGAGCATGAAGCTATAATTACTTTGAACTCTCAAGATTTGCAACCTAAGAAAGCTCAAAGCAGTGATGTGGATGAGGAAATTATTCCGAAGTTAGGTGAAGATCATAAAAATGTGGGGCTAATAATTTTATTAGGCTGGTTATTTATACTCATGGGCATTCTATTAGTCTACAGAAGAAAAGTTATAGAGAAAAATTTAATGAATCATTAAGAACAAAGGGCAAATGTAAATAGAAAGTAGTGATGAGTTTACATTTGCCTTTTTATTTTTGAGTTTATGGTAGGAAAATATGATTTTAATATAAAATAATAATTACTCTGAAAATGAAATTAAACTCCTTGAATTTGAAATTATTAAATAATATACTAAGAGAGAGTATATAGAATAGGAGGCGATACATTCATGCATAATGTGGATATTACACAAAATAAGTTTCGTGTAGTACTCATACTAGTTATTTCACTTATATTACAAATGTTTGCAGGCATAAGTACATACGCAGAAGATGTAGGTGGGGATATAATCACTATCGCTAATATGGATGTCATTATGCAACAAATTGAGCTTAGAAATAAAGAGAAGTTCCTATAGGAAGTCAAAAGGAAGATGCACTGAAAAATGGGGACGAAATCAGTATGTATTTCTTAATGAAAATGAATGACACCACAAATTATGATGCAACTACAAGTAGTGGCATTAAGGTAGAGATTCCAAAGATTTTTGAAGTAACAAGTGGTACGACAGATATCGAAATAAAAGAACCAGGAGAGGAGGATAAACCAGGCATAAAAATAGGTACTTGTGTGATTGATAAAGAGCAAAGTACAGCGCTTATTAATTTTAATAGTAACATATGTGACCTTGATGATGTGACAGCAGAAGTAGAATTTGGTGCTAAAATCAATGTAGATGATTCTGAAGCAACAAAGGGACCAATAACTAAAACATTTAAGATTCAAGAGTATCAAAAATCAATTACCATTTATTTTGCAGGTAAAGCAGATGATCCAAAACCAGATGTCACAATACCAGCTATTAGTAAGACTTGTGCAAACTTTGATATGAAAACAGGAGAAATTAAATGGGAGATTAATGTCAAAGGAAATAATCAGACACTTACTAATGTCAAAGTAGTGGATTACTTTAAAAGTTCAGAAATGAAATTTGTAAAGGCAACAATGGATGGGGTAGACTTCACTATGGATGAAAGTACAATGGGGGAATTTACAAATTTAACGGGAACCCTTCCTGTTCTAAACCCGGATGAAGAAAAAAAGATTATTGTAAGTACAGTTATTGATAATAAGATATTAAAAGGAAAAACAGATGGCTCTAAATATATATTTGTTAATAAGGCTAAATTAACAGATGGAATTGGTAAGAATTTAGCACCTGAAGTAGAAGCTTCTACACAAGTACTCATTGATTGGGTTACTAAAAAAGGAAGTGAAAGTGAAAAGGCGGGCGTAAAGTATATTGAGTGGTCTATTACAGTTAATAATCATCATGGCAATATTCAAGGCAGTACCATTACAGACAAGCTGCCTAAAGGACTTAAATTAGATGAAGACAGTGTTGTGCTTAAAAAATATGGAACTGATGAAGTTATTAAACTTGATAACAAAGCGCAAGGATATAGTTTTAAAGAAATAACTGAGTCAGAGGAGAGAAAATATCAAGGACAAGATGTAAAGGTAGATTATGCCTATCAAATAGAATATAAATTTCCTGATGTAGAAGATCATGCAACCTATGTACTATGTTATGCTACAGAGGTACTTGATGAAGAAGGTGCAGGAAATGCTTTTCAAAAAATTAACTTTTACAATTATGCTGGGTTAGGTGGCATAGATGGTATAGCTGATATTTTCTGTGATTTTATTGGTGTAAGTATAAGCGGAAGCTTTATAGAGAAGAGACAATACTATAGCGTAAAAAACCGTAATATCACATGGACCATTACTGTTAATAAAGATAAATATTATATAGAGCCAGGTGCTAGTGTAATTGATGAGCTAGATATAGATGAATCAAGACCGGACAATCGATTAGAATTTCAATCAATGGACATCAAGAAAGGTACAACATGGAGTAAGGTAACACTTACTAAAGAGGAAATCGAATCAGATAATGAGGTAAAGAAAGAAGTAACATTTGAAGATGGTACAAAAGCTAAAATTACCTTTACAAAAAAAGGCTTTAAGATGGATTTTGAAGATGCGATTACTGAAGTATATACAATACAGTATGTAACCTTAATAAAAGATGAATACTTCTTAGCCAATTCATCAAATGTCTATAAGAATAAAGCAAAACTTATAGGTACGAGAAAAGGCAAAACAATAGATATTGATGCAACAGCACAATCTAATGTTAATAGTGTGATGTTAAAGAAAGAAGCTATAGATTATGATTATAAAAATCAAATAGCTAATTGGCGTGTCATCATTAATGGGAATAAGGTAACAATGAAAGATGCTGTCATTACTGAGATTATACCAGAGGGACAAGAATATGTGGATGAACCTATTGTTATTGAAAAGGTAACTCAAATGCCAAATGGTAATGATGCATATGCGGGGCAAGTGGTAACAGATGGCAGCGTGACTGCAACAGCTGAACCACCAGATGCAGATGGTAAAGTAGTGATTAAATTAAGTGAGCTTTCTGATACATATGCACTTAATATTAAAACGCGATTAACAGATGAGAAAGCAAAAGAAATATTTGCTAAATCGGGATCTTATATACTTAAAAATGAGGTAAACCTCATGTGTACAGGTATGAGAGCTGGTGGGATATTTGATAATGCAAAACAAGAAATAGAAAGTATTATGATAGATAAAAAAGGTGAACAGCTCAATCAAGGAGATCCAATCACATGGACCATTACTGTCAATAAGAATCGTCTTGAACTACAAAATGTAGTAGTTAAAGATGAATTGATTGGTGACTTGGATTTATGGGAAGGCGAGCTGGGTGATGTACGTATATATGAAATGAATGTAGACGAAAAAGGTGAATTAACACCAGTTGGTGGACCTATTGATTGGGAAAATGACAATCAATATGATGTAGCCTTTGATGCTGAACATAATACACTAAGAATTGCATTTTTAGAAGCCATTACAAAATGTTATTGCATTGTATTTAAAACAGAGGCAATCAAGTATGAGTTATCCCAAGAATTTGGAAATAAAGTAAGTATAGAAGGTCTAGGTGTAGATAATGGAAGAACCGAAGCTTCTCACAAGGTTAAGGCACGTTATATAATAGCTTGTGCCACAGGAAAAAGAGTAAGAGGTAGTGTAAAGGTTGTTAAAAAGAATCAAGAAGGCGAACCTTTAAAAGGTGCTAAGTTTGCACTTATTGATTGGAGAGGTACGAAAGTTTGGGAAAAGGAAACTGATGAAACAGGAACATTAGTTTTTGGAGAATTACGTCTTAACAAACAGTATACAGTTAAGGAAATAACAGCACCAAAAGGATATGTTGGTGAAGTAGAAGAGAAGTTCATATTACAAACAGAGAATGAACAACATGTATGTGAATTTACAAACAAAAAAGCAGGTGTCGTAATTGTTAATAAGCAAGATGAAAAAGGTAAACTATTAGCAGGTGCTACATTTAAATTATTAGATGGAAATCATAAAATAATAGGTGAAAAAGTAACTGACGCTGAAGGTAAAGCAAAATTTGATAATTTAGATATTAACAATAAAAAATATTTCATTAAAGAAATAAAAGCACCAGAAGGATATGAATTAGATAATAAAGAAGTAGCGTTTACTTTATCAGAGACTGAAAAACAATTTGTGCATAAACATATTAATAAAAAGACGCCAACGCCGACTACAAAACCAGATTCAGGCCCAAGCCCAAGTCCAAGTCCAAGTCCAAGTCCAAGCCCAAGTCCAAGTCCAAGTCCCAAGCCCAAGTCCAAGCTCCAAGTCCAAGTCCAAGCCCAAG
>NZ_BBCG01000033.1 GCF_001311925.1 Cellulosilyticum ruminicola JCM 14822 | reverse complement strand
CAACTAGTTAAACTTATAAGATATTACAAAAAAGGAGCTATTTGAAGTTAGTGAATAATTTCCAAAAGCTCCTTTAATGATATATGAGTATAATAAAACCCTAAGTTATTCAAAGTCTATATCTACAGTCAAAGTGGTTTTAGGGAGACTGTTTGAGTGAACACAAGTGAACGAGTTTCGACCGTTATTTTGAGGAGCTTTGCTTAGTGTATCACAAATTACGGAAGGAGTAGTCGCCACCCCACCAATACACCAACAGCCTATTTGTAAACATCTTAGAGTTTGCAAAAATAGAATGGATATGATAGTCTTAGTTATAGTTTAGAAATATAAAAATAATAAGGTGATGACATGAATATTACACAAATTACAAAGTTAGCTGGGGTTTCTAATGCAACTGTTTCTAGATTTTTAAATCAAGGTTATGTCAGTGAAGAGGCTAGAGCAAAATACAGAAAGTAATTGATGAGACAGGTTATGTGCCATTGTTAGAAGAATACTTTCAGCAAGCATATTTTTCTGACCTCTGCATAAATATCTACGAAATGACATATCTCCTTTAATATTTGCAAATGACTCTTCGGCCTGAATACTTCTATTCATACGAAGCTTGCAACTTTCATCTTGTAAGAATGTGTTCTAAGTATTCAGCCGGTTTTCTGAAAACTTTTGATATCACGTCGACTGATATCTGTCTTATATTTTCTAGTTTTAGAGATCTATAATTAGCAGGTTTAATCCCTCAACAAAAAGATAGTTTTCTTCACTTTCATATCCAGAATCAGCTACAATGTTTTGATATTTAAAGCTTAGCATTTGTCGTGGCGTTGCAGAATTTTTCCTAATACGGGAATAAGTCGAATATAACTCTGAAAGATCTATCTCCTCTACAAACTGACTGAGCAAATGCACTGAATCATTATTTGGGATTAGGCTATCAATATCTAAAGGTAATTTTAAATGATAAAATTCCTGAGTAAGTATATAATTCTTATGCAAGATATTATTTGTTGGCATAAATATATTTTATTTTATATAGTTAAAGGAGCTACACACTAATTTCTTAGTGCGATAGCCCCTTTTTGTTTTGGTAATAGATTATTAATTTTTATTTTATGCACCAACCTTATAGCGTGTAGGAACTGGTGCGTAAGTATCTTGATAAAGTACAGTGGTATCACTTAAAACCCCATTTTCATAGGTTTCACGCGAAATACGTACTTGATAGCCTGTACTACCTTTAGAAATAAGTTCTTTAGTGCCTTTAGGTAAGTTTGAATCAATTTGATATTCTGCAATACTAGGATAAGTTTTAATGACCTCACTATTAAATTTATAAGTTTTAGAGAGTAAGCTCTTATCCGAATAAAGATCTACATAAACTTTATTGTTTTTTACATAAGATACAATATACAATGGATAGTTATTTGTATTTTCAAATTTAAAGTCAATATTGCCCCAGTCAATGGTTGCATCAAGACCTAAAGGTACATAACTAGAAGGTCTTGAATGTGGGCGGCGTTCCGTTGGTAATAAACCGATACGTAGAATGGCGTTATAAAGTGTTGATGAAACTTGACAAACACCACCGCCTACACCTTTTGTTGGCATAGAATTGACAATAACAGTAGCATATGTATAACCTTTATCTAAAGTAGTATTTCCGATAATATCATTATAGCTAAAGGTTTTACCAGGCATAATTAAGGTGCCATTAATTGATTTTGCTGCTATAGCAATATTCACATCACTTCCAGTACCTGGTGTGAAGCTCGTTGAATAAGAAGCAACCAGTGTATCTAGATGGCTTAAATTATCACTTGTAATAGAAGCTGGAATTGACGTGGCAAAGTTTGAAGTATCTATTACAAGTTCAGTGCCAACAGTATCTTTAGTAGCAGCTAAAGAACGTTGAAAACAGGCCTGAGGTGAAAGCTGCTCATATACAGCATTTATAAGTGCATTGCTGTCAAGTTTAAGGCCAGTTATATCTGACTTACGAACAATTTCACCTTGGGCACTTATTTGAATTGCTGCATTTTGACTAGGATGTGAAGCCTTTCTCATAAATTTAGAAACAAATTCAGCAACTTTACTACTATCATAAGTGTAGCTTATGTCAAAAGTCTTACTTGTTTTATTTGTAAGTAAGTTATAGCGTTCTATGAATGAAAGTTCTTTGTTATAAGCAGCAACATAGTCCATGATTTCATCTATATTAGTATCTAGTATAAAATCTGATAATGGCGCTGCTAGTGTTGTCTCCCCTAATTGTAAAACGAGTTTTATCTTTTGTGTATCCCCAATATAATGTGCTTTTACACGGTCAGTAGCCGAGGTGAGTGATTTATTGCCAATGGCTATATCACCGACGGAAATATTTTTAAATACTTTACCAGTATATTTTGCAAACTCTATTGAAGTACCAATTGTAATCCCCAGCCCCAAGGACATAATGGCACATCCTAATTGAAAAATCAAAACTCTATAATTATCTTTTATATATTTCATGTGTTATTTTTTGAAAAATTCTAGGATATTAGTAATACGGTTAGATTCCGCACCCACTAAGTCATGTTCTTCTTGAATAAGAAGTTCTTTATATTTGATTTGCTGATGGTAATTGGCAATTACCGTAGAGAGTTCTTCAATTTTTTGTTTTAAGTTTGCAATGTCGTTTAAATTTGAAGTTGTAAAATCATTGATAAAGTGATTTAAGTGTGAATTACGACGTTCCCCATCGCTTAAAAGCTTATTAACATCAATAGCAGAAGCTTTTGCAATGTTATCAAGGGTTGTCTTTTTTACAAATTCAGGTAACTCTGCAGGTAAAGCATTAATAAGATTTTCTAGTAAAAATACAGTATCTGTAGGTGATGCATCTCCTAAATTATAATATAAATAAATATCTTCAATGCTTACTTTTTGCGCATATAAAGTAGACGAATCGTCTTCTTGAACTTCCTCAGCTATATCATGAGTATGAATATGAGTAGGAGTTTCTAATTGTATAGGTTCTTGCATAGTTGGGTCTTCTTTAGTAGATTCTGCTGAATCTGTTACAAGTTCTTCGTCCTCTTCTGGTAGAACCGGAAAAGGTGTAACATTTTCAGATGATGTCACAGATGTGTCTTCATCCGTATGATGTGCACTAGATGCAGGCTTGGAGTCATCTTTCTCTACTAGCTTATACCTTTCTAAGATTGACATCATTTTATTCATCTATAGTATCCTTTCTTAAATCAAATTTTACTTAAAAAATCGTATCTATAAGAAATCTCGCTTATATAAACATAATAACTTGGATGTTACTACACTATAAAACAGTACATATGATATATATACCAACTAATGTTCCGACAATGAAGATAATAAAAAAAGATAATACATAATAAGCAACACCAGTCAGCTTATAATTCATAAATTTAACCCATTTATTAATTAAGAAAATAAGTAAATTGACTAATACTAAAATAATTAATAATCCCATTATTATATAAGGAAGAATCATTTTATTAACCTCTATTGTGCTTCTTATCGTAATTTCTATATACAATCATTATATAATAATCACCATTTTATAGCAATATATTTACAAGACTGTCAGCTTTTTGCAAAATTATTTTTCTTTAACGAGTTTTTCAAGCACTTCTAAGAGGCAAGAAAGTGCTTGGATTTCACTTGGTGAAATAGCGGAAGAGATGATTTCTTCAAGATGTTCATAGCGTTTTGGATCACTGCTAATGAGATTGAGTCCTTTTGGTGTAAGTTTTAGAGTAAAGATACGTTTGTCTTCTTGTGATTGGATTTTTTCAATTAAAATATGTTGTTCTAAACGTTTTACTAAAGCAGAAATAGCGGGCTTTGTTAAATGAAGTTCATTGGCTACAGTACCGAGATTAGGTTCGTTGAGATGATGAATTGCAGTTAGGTAATAATAATCACTAATACTGAAACTTTTCATTTCTTCATTAGAAATGACTTCATAAATTTTGGCGTTTGATTGCTGCCATAAGTAATTTGCTAGAAATTCAAGTGATTTGCTTAGCATATTACTACCTCCATAAATATTTAAAATATTTAATTAATTATAATAAATAGTGTATAACAAATCAGGAAGTAGGTCAATATAAACAGAGAAGTTTGAATGAATTCATAGCTACTATTAATGATAATTGGTATATTAAATAAATAGTCCATTAAATCCTTTATCCATAAGGTACTGGGCAAGTGTATGAATAAAGAAGTATTACCAATGTGGATTAGCATAGGGGAAAGCAGCCATGTGAATGCAGTTAGAAAATAGCAGACAAACTGGATATTTTCATGTCTAAAATTATTGAAATAAAAGTTAGTAACTAAACAACAATGATATTTTTTAATTTATATATGTATATCTTTCTTTAAAAATTTATTATTATATAATAATATATAGATTGACGTTGGTCAATTGTTATTTGGGGATTATTAACATTTTAATGAATTCTAGATATATTACTTGCGAGGTGAGACATGAATGTATTAATTACAGGGGGGCGAAGCACTATTGTAAAATGTTTAGCTGAAAGGTTTTATAAAGAAGGCGAAAGTACTAT
Source organism: Cellulosilyticum ruminicola JCM 14822 (assembly GCF_001311925.1). Taxonomy (GTDB): domain Bacteria; phylum Bacillota; class Clostridia; order Lachnospirales; family Cellulosilyticaceae; genus Cellulosilyticum; species Cellulosilyticum ruminicola. Next base: position 33,016 of record NZ_BBCG01000033.1, on the reverse strand, counting down.
TTTGGTAGAAATAGTAAATTCTCTTAAGCATACAAAAGAAAAGTATAAAGGAGCAGCATTTAAATGTTATCAAATTGAAGATAATAAGGAGAAGCTGGAATGGGTATTTAAGGTGAATCAATTTGATATAGTGATCTATGTAGAAGATCAGTGGGAAAAGGCAGAAGAAAAACGTTTTAATAGGCTTATGCAATACATTGAATTAGCCCATCAATATGGGGTGGGGCAATTGATATTTGTGCCAATGGTACATAAAGAGCTAAATAGTTCTTATGCAGTGTTTAGAAAAAAGCTTTTAGAAGGCCGGTTTATGGGAGAATTAAGTCTGACAACATTAGATGCATCGTATATATATGGGCCGAATTTAAAAGAGGAGGAGTTAGAAAAAGAAGTTGTAGCGTATATTAAAGCTGCATTAAATGGTCAAAATAAGTCATTAAAACAACAGAACTATTATTATATTGGTGATGTAATAGATGCAGTCTATAAATTAGCAAGTCAAAAACATGTGGGAGTGTTTGAACTTGGTAAAGATACCATACAGGGATGGCAGCCTAAGTATAGCTTAGAAGTAGGACTTGAAAAAACTGTAGCGTGGTATGTGAAAAATAAAGATTTTTGGGAAATAGATAAATTGGCAGAGAAGCAAGCATTTTTAAAGCGGCTTAAGTTTTTACTACCTTATGGGGAAAATACTATAATCTTTTTAATCACATTTTTTATAGCATATCAAACAAGAGATAATACCGTAAGGTATAATGTCTTTCCGATAGATTTAAATTTAATTTATATTTTTCTAATTAGTATGGTTCATGGTATGGGACAAGGTATTATTGCTATTTTATTAGCATGTTTTTCATATGTGTATGTTTATTTATGTGTAAGTCCAGAATTAGCGGGAATTATATACAATCAGACACATATTATTCAGCTTTTAGTTTATGTTCTTGTAGGCGTATTAACTGCTTACGTAGTAGACAATAAACATAGACAAATTGAAAATCTCAAAGCAGATTTAAAGATGGCAAATGAGAAACAAAATTTCGTTGAAGAAGTTTGTCAGCAAGTAGCAGATGTAAAAGAAGAATTACAGGAACAAATCTTAAATACAGAAAATAGTTTAGGTAAAATTTATGAACTTTCTAGAGAGCTTAATAGCTTATTACTAGAAGACGTTTATTATGGTGCCATTCATACATTAGAAAAACTGTTAAAAACGCAGTCTATTTCTATTTATAAGTGTAATCATACAAAGACGTTTTTACGTCTAATGACACATTCGAAAAATTTACTAAGTGAAGCAGCAGCTTCCTTAAGAATAGATGATTATGAAGCTATTAGAAACCTTATAGCAACAAAAGAAATCTTTATTAATTATAAACTAGATGAGAAGTTACCAATGCTGATGGCACCTATTGTATACCGTGAGGAAGTGATTGCTGTTGTTTTTGTAGATGGAGTACCTTTTGAAAACTTGACTTTGTATTATGAAAACTTCTTTAGAGTAGCAATAGGGCTGATTCAAAATGCTATTGCACAGGCTTTAGCTTATGAAGAAGCTATTAAGCATAAAAAATATATTGGTGACAGCGGCGTTGTACAAATAGCGTATTTCAATGAGATAATCAAGAATAAGCAGCGTGCCAAAGTGCAATTTAATATTCCGTATACGATTTTACAAGTTGAGGTAGGCGTCCATTTAAGTAGAGCGCATGAGATTAGACAATGCATTAGGGAAACAGACTACATTGGAAGTAATGAAATGGATGAAATCTATATTATGCTTTCAAATAGTGATATGACAAGCAGTCAGCTTATTGTAGAACGCCTTAATAAAAAAGGTATAGAGGCTGTAATTTGTAAAGGGGTGAGCGCTTAATGAAATATATATTTTTCACAATGCTCATGACACTTATTATAGTGGTGATTTTATGCTGTTATAAGCAAAAGAAGGCAGCTTTCATTGTGTGTATATGTGGCTGTATGCCAGGCATAGGAATCCTTTTAGTAGGTGGTTATTATATTATCCAGTGTTTGATGCAAAATGTAGAAAGTGGTATTGAGAGATTAGAAGAAGGACAACTTGGCATGTCTGGCCTAAGAAAAAGTATGGACCAACTAGACCATTTAGTGGCTGTATCGGAAGCCTTAGTTTTAAATGATACAAAGATTAAAAAAGAGGTATTAATAGGGGTATTAAGAGAGGATAAGACCAAGTATATTGAAACACTTAAAGGTGCCCTCAAGGATAAGGATATAGAAGCTAGCCATTATGCTGCTGTAGCTTTAATTGATATTAAAGATGATTTTCAAGAAGAAATGGATAAGTGTATAGAAGGATTAAAGCAAAATCCAAATGATGTGGCAATGCTTATAGCTTATGAAGCTGTTTTAGAAAAAAGTATTTTAAGTGGGTTATATGAAACAAAACGTTTAAAACAATTAGAGGAAATTTACAGTAATTTGCTTATAAAACTTATTGCAATGGAAATTAATACGTACAAGTATTATCATTCGAAGATTAAATGTGAAATGCGTCTTAAGCAGTTTAAAAGAGCCTATACAGATTGTATGGCTTTTAAAGAAGCTTATGAGGAAAGTGAAGAGCCCTATCTTTGCCTTATGGAATATTATTATTTAATTAAGGATTATAGTGGTCTTTGTAGTGTAATAGAAGAAATTAAAGCCTCTTCAATTACATTATCAAGGACAGGTATTCAAAATATGAGATTTTGGTTAGGAGGTATGACGTGAACCAAAATAAAACATTGTTTGGATTAATATTAGGTGTAACTTTAGTAGGATTTGCTTTATTAGCTTTTCAATCAGAGTATTTATCAAAAGTTATTAGAAGTACAAATAGCTATATAGTCTTAAATAATTATGAAGTTAAAAATAGTTTAAGTGAAGAAGAATTCAAGCAGCTTCCACAAGATCAATATATATTGCTGTATGACAAAAAAGATGAAAATAGTGTAGCCGCTAAGGATAATATTGTTAGAATATTGGATTATGTAAAAAAGGATTATCAAGTTATAGAAATAAGTGAATTTACAGGACTACAGGAAGGTATAACAGGCATTATTATTTGTTTTGAAAATTTGGATCAGTCAAGTTACATAGAGCGTGTATTTGATTATACACATAAAGGCGGAAGTCTTTTATTTGCTATGAGGCCTTTAGAGGGCGTTTGTTTAAAGCAACATTTAGATGCATTAGGCATTGAGAAATTAAAAGGTATGAAAGAAGAAAAAGGACTCAAACTTTTATCTAATGTTTTAATACAAGGAAAAGGGCTTGAGTTAGACGGTCAGTTCATGAGTAATTCTTCGTTAGATATTGAGCTTACTAAGGAAGCTGATATTCATGCCGTATCTTTTAGTGAGATGCCAATGCTTTGGGAGAATGATTTTGGACAGGGAAAGGTTATTGTAAGTAATGCTACCATGTTTCAGCAGGCAACAAGTAGGGGGTACATATTAGGCGCTATTGGGTTAATGACACAGGACTTTATTTACCCAATTATAAATGCCAAAGTGGTCTTTTTAGATGATTTTCCATCACCAGTACCACAAGGCGATATGGAGAAGTTAGGTGATAATCTAAAAATATCAGTGGAACAGTTTTATCGTAATATGTGGTGGCCATCTATTGTAAGAGTGGCTAAGAAATATAATATGATTTATTCAGCCAATATCATTGCCTGTTATGCAGATCATGTTAAAGGGCCATTTATAAGTGATAACACTACTTCAGAAGATAGCTTGTTTTATTTTGGGCAAGAGATTTTACAAAATGGTGGTGAACTGGCTATTCATGGTTTCAATCATCAATCTTTTACTTATGATACAAAAGATGTAAAAGATGAAGGGTATAACGTATGGCAAAGTGAAAAGGATGTACAAGAAGCATGGCGAGGGATATATGGTTTTGTAAATGGTCTCTTCCCTAAGTATGAGTTTAGAGATTATGTGCCGCCATCTAATATTTTATCACAAGAAGTAAGAGCCATTATGCCTCAAATAGCACCAGAAGTAAAGGTTATATCTGCTTTGTATGGTAAAAATGAAGGTGGCGGAACTTATAACCAGGAATATGAAGTGGCTGAAGATGGCATTATAGAGTTCCCACGTATTAGTTCAGGCTATATGGAAGAAAAAGATAGTAGGTGGGATATGTACAACGTGATTAGTATGCATGGTGTAGTGTCACATTTTATTCATCCTGATGATGTTTTAAATGAGACACGTAATACAGGTAAGTCATGGGAAGAGCTTATTGCAGCTTATGAATGTATGTGGAAAGAAATCTATGATAAGTTTGGTTGGTTACATGCAGTGAAAATATCAGATGCAGCAACGGAGCTTGAAAAAGTAGAGACTACCAAGGTAAATATTATAAAAGAGGATGCAGCACTTCAGGGTTATTGTAATAACTTTAAAAAAGATATGTATTTTATTTTAAGAACAAATCAAGAGGTTGTAGATACTATAAATTGTAGTATGAAACCTATTGATAAAAATGTTTACTGGGTATATACCACATCACCAGACTTTAGAATTACCTTTAGGGAGGTAAAATAAGATGAGGATTTGTATGATCTGTGAGGGAAGTTATCCATATGTAACAGGTGGTGTATCTTCTTGGGTGAATATGCTGATTAGAAATATGCCAGAACATGAATTTATCATTTATGCTATTGGTGCTAAGTCAGATCAAAGAGGAATATATAAATATGACTTACCGTCTAATGTAGTAGAGGTAAAAGAAGTATTTTTAGATGAGATGTATGAGCTAAAGGCTAAGTCTCAGATTAAAAATTTAAAAATGGATGAAGCAGCCAAGAAAGCTTTTCGCAGTTTAATGGAAGAGGATCAGGTGAATTGGCCATGTCTTATTCAATTTATGCGTAGTGTAAAGATTAAAAGCATTATGGATATCTTTATGAGTAAGCAGTTTTTTGATTTGCTTACAGAAGTTTGTAAGGAAAATTTCAAGAATATACCATTTAATGAATTCTTTTGGACAATGCGCTCTATGTTATTACCAATGATTGCCCTTATTCGTCAGGAAATACCTGAAGCTGATGTATATCATAGTGTTAGTGCAGGATATGGTGGCTTAATAGGGGCACTTGGAAAAGAAATATATCATAAGCCTTATATTTTAACAGAACATGGCATTTATGCTAGAGAACGTGAGGAAGAAATTATTAAAGCAAAATGGGTAATAGGTCATTTTAAAGATGCATGGATTAAATTCTTTTATAAATTATCACGCTTATCATATCTTTATGCGGATGAAGTAATTACTTTGTTTGGCCTTAATCGTAAGATTGAAATAGAATTAGGGTGCATGGAAGAGAAGATTAAAATTATTCCAAATGGTGTAGAGATTGGTCGTTTTGAAAATATGAGACGTACATGGGTGGATGACGGCAGTTATAATATAGGCGCCGTTGTCCGTATTGTACCGATTAAGGATATTAAGACGATGATTAGTGCTTTTGGACTTGTGAAAGCAGAAATGCCAAATGCTAAATTATACATTATGGGGCCTATGGATGAAGAACCTAAATATTATGAAGAGTGTAAAGCGTTAGTAGCAGATTTTAATATTCAAGATGTTATCTTTACAGGGTCTGTTAATGTAGTAGAGTACCTAGGAAATATGGATGTTAATATTTTAACAAGTATTAGTGAAGGACAGCCTTTAGCAGTATTGGAAGCTATGGCAGCTAAAAAGCCATGTGTCACAACACAGGTAGGAAGCTGTAGTGAACTTTTATATGGGATGAAAGAAGACACATTAGGTGATGCGGGCATTGTTGTACCTATTATGGATGAAGTGAAACTTGCAGAAGCAATCATTCACTTAGGCAGAGATAAAAAACTTCGTGAAACAATGGGGGATGTAGCTTTTAAAAGAATACAGACATATTATACCAAAGAAGCATTTATTGAAAGTTATAAAGCACTTTATAAAAGATGCTTAACCTATAAGGTTTAGGAGGAAGTATGGCAGGAATTGGATTTGAACTTAAGAAGTTATTTGAGAAAGAAGGGATTTTACAAAATGTGAAAGCCTATTCTTTCTCAGCAATTATTACCATTGGGCCAGCCCTTATTGCTATGGGTACCATTTTTACCTTGCAATGGCTCTTAAAAATCAAGGCAAATAGTTTAGCTATACGTCAAATTGTGACTAGTGCAATCTTTTATGCTTTTGTGTTTTCACAGATTATTACCTCTGGTTTTACAATGGTGATTACCCGTTATATAGCGGACCAGATTTATTTGAGAGAATATGAGAAAATCATGCCCTCGTTATATGGACTATTAATGCTTTGTGTACCCATTACAGCCTTGGTGACAGGTGTGTTTTATTTAAAATCACCTTTAGATTTTTGGTTTAAAGCATTAGCTTATACGTTTACCATAGAAATGACAATTATTTGGATTTTAACAGTTTATCTGTCTGCCCTTAAAAACTATCGCAAGATTATTGGTGCATATATTATAGGTTTTATAGGGACGATTGTAACGTTTTTAGGATGTATGGTGCTTGATATGAAAGCCTTTCATATAGGAGCTATGCTTAGTATGAATGTAGGATTTTTAATGCTTATTTTATGCTTGTATAAAGAAATCTTAGTATTTATAGGCCATCAAAAAGAAGGTGAACGTCTCTTTGCTTTTTTTAGTTACTTGGAGCAATATCCAGGTTTGTTTATATGTAGTATAGCGTATACATTAGGTTTATATTGTCATAATTTTATTTACTGGCAAAGTAGTCATGGCATTGTTATTGCTAATACATATCGCGTAGCACCTACCTATGATACACCAGCTTTCTTTGCTTTCTTGGCAATGATGCCAACGATGGTATATTTCGTTGTACGTACAGAGACTAGCTTTTATGAGCATTATAATCATTATTATAGCTTGATTCGTCAAGGTGGTACCTATCAAGAGATTAAAACGGCTAGGGACACTATGATTTCAACTTTATGGAAAGAGCTTAGAAACATTGGAGAAATGCAGCTTGTGGGACTCATTAGCTTTGCTTTAATAGGGTATATGATTTTATTTGGATTTGGTGCTTCTCAAATACTGCTGCATACTTATTTAATCTTATTAATGGGGACATTTAGCTGTAGTATCATGTATGTTATAAGTTTACTGTGTTTATATTATGACAATCGAAAGGATGCAGCACTTATTACGGTGAGTTTTTTTGTTGGTGTAAGTATTTTTACAAGTTTAAGTGTGCACGCTAAGTACCTTTATCATGGTTTTGGCTTTTTCATAGGCGCAACAGTTGCCCTTTATATTGCTTATTTTAGAATGGGTAGATATATGAAAAATCTAGATTATCATACTTTTTGTGCACGACCTATTATTCAGCAGGAGCGAAGAGGGATACTCACTTGGTTAAGTGAAAAATTAGTTTAACTTAGTAAAAGACATTGTAAGACAAGAATTTTGCAATGTCTTTTTTGATACATGTTATTTTAGATAAAATCTTGCGTATATGTGCTATAATTAAGAAGAATATAAAGGAGTTTACCATTAATAGGAGGAAAAATGGGACAGATTATTGATTTAAATTTCGACTGGCAATATAAAATAAATTTCAAAGAAGATGATTTAGATATATTAAAAGGCAATATACAGATGATGAATTTACCATATTTACCAAAGATTGATTGTAATGAATATAAAAATGATGAGATTTCTTTAAATGGCAATGTCATAACTTCTTATTATGAAAAGTGTATTGAAATAACAAAGAGAGAAAATGAAGAAAACTTATTGCTTTGTTTTGACGGGATTAGAGGAGAAGTTCAAGTATATATTAATGGCATTTTAGCAAAGCAGCGTTATATAACTTATGGTTATTTTGAAGCGAATATTACAAAGTTTGTAAAGTATAATGCTGTGAATAAAATCAGTGTGGTCATTAAAGGTGAAGAAGGCGGAGCTATTTACGCACCTGTTTATCTAAAACATAAATTATCTGCTTATATTGAGAATGTAGGCATTATAACTAAAAATGTACTTGAAGCTGAAAAAGAAGTAGAGGTAGCTATTGAGATTGTTGGCTTAGTAGAAGGCATGAATGTACAAGCGGCTATTATGGATCAAAAAGGGAATGTCATTGCCAATGCAGTCAGCAATCCACTTAGAAGCCTGACACCACGTCTTAATATGAAGACAACAAAGGCAGAGATTTGGGATGTAGAAGATCCAGTTCTTTATGATTTACATATTTTATTGCAATGTGATGCCCATATTGTAGACGAAGTGATTATACCTTTTGGATTTAGACAAGCTGAGTTTAAAGCAGATGGCTTTTACTTAAATGGTAGAAAACTAAAATTATGTGGTGTGAGTAAAGGTGATGGATTAGAAAGTACAGATTATACACCAGTGCCAGCTTTAGAAGCCTATGAAGCTTGTATGATTAAACGAGATTTAAATATGAATATGGTGAAACTCACTGGGGAAAGTGTGACACCAAGTTTTCTTAAAAAGTGTGATGAAATTGGGCTTCTTGTATTTGTGGAATTACCAAAATGGGCAGAGCAAGAAGGGTTAATAGATGAAGAAGCAATATGTAAAGACGAGTTTGAGCAGTTTATAAAGGCGTATCGTAACTACACAGGTTTAATTTTATGGGGAATCGGGAAAATAGACATTGCTACAAACTATGATTTGCAAACACATGGCTTATTAAAACAATTCGATCCTACAAGAGCCATAGGAGGACAAACATATGAAACGTCATTAATTGATGTTTATACATATGATGATAATTCTTACACAGATGGGGGAGACGGACTTGAAGAGCCAGATAAAGTGGCACCAAGTGATGAAATACCTTATTTAGTGTCTAGCCATACAGGTAATCTGTTTCCAACTAAGAACTTCGATATTGAGGAACGTCGTACAGAATTTGCTTTAAGACATATGCGTGTTTTAGATGAAATGATGGCTAGTGAGAGAATATGTGGTGTTATTGCAAAAAGTTATGTAGATGAAGCATATGTGACTTATGCAGGTGGCCGAAGAAAAATCTGTTATACAGGTGTTTTAGATAGTGAGCGTCAATTTAAATTAGCAGCTTATGCCTATGCCAGTCAGCAAGATGAAAACTTTGTTATGGAAGTAAGCAGTAATATGCAAGGTGAAGAGGGCAGCGTAGTAGGCGGCATTTATGTCTTTACCAACTGTGATAGTGTAAAACTTTATAAGGATGACCGCTATATTGGTGAGTTTTATCCAGATAAAGAAGAGTTTCCAAACTTAATACATCCACCGGTTTATATAGATGACTATATTGGAGAAAGTCTTGTCACTGAGGAAGGATATTCTCCAAAAGATGCAGCAATAATCAAATCCATACTTATGGCTATGGCGACTAATGAAGGAGATGTGTCTTTAGACCTTAAAGGGAAACTTATGTTTGTAAGGTTTAAGAGCAAAATGAATAAAGAAACAATTCATGGGCTCTATGAAAAATATATTTTAGATGTGCAAAAAGCAAAGGCAAAATATATTTTTGAAGGGTATAAAGATGGGGAAAAAGTAGGCACTGTTACAAAAGGCGGCTATACACCAGCACGCATTTTTGCAGAAGCAGGACGCCATCAATTAATATTAGGTGAAACTTATGATGCCACACGCATTATTATTAAGGCTGTAGATGAAAATGATAATGTACTGCCTTATATCAATGAAGTAGTGCGTGTAGAAACAAGCGGCAGCATAGAAATTATAGGACATACTTATCACACTTTAGTAGGCGGTAATTTAGCCGTTTATGTAAGAACAAAAGGTGAAACAGGTACAGGCATTGTTTCAATTAAAAGTAATGCATTAGGTGAAGGACAACTTGTATTCCAAGTAAGCCGTCAGGAATCAAAGTAGTGGTAAATATCTTATTTGTTTAGAATTAGGTTATAGAATAATCATATACAAAAGAAAAGCGGGTGTCACAAAATAGGTCCGCTGAGGTAGTGGTGGGGTAGCGGATACTCCTTCCGTAATTTATGAGAGGCTAAGTTTGATAATGAAAGAAACAGCGAAAACTCGTAGCGCGATAAACCGTGCGCTATTTCAAACAGTTCGCCTAAAACCTCTTTCATCATCTTCACTAAGTCACTCAGGAAATTACTCCACAGGTATCCGACACCCTACCACTACCTCAGCTGGCATTTGGACACCTTAGCGAAGGATAAAAGAAGAAAGTTAATTTGATTACTTTGATGGCAAGTGTAGCAGTTGGTATACTTATAGTTTCTGTTATACTTGAATATCAATAAAAACAGGGAGTGTTGCAAAATTATAATTTTGCGACACTCCCTGTTGGGTTAATAAGATAAGGCTGTATCATCATAAACATCTGAATACTCCGTAAGTGCAGCAATTACTTGTGTTTGGCGTTCTAAGGCAGCCACTTTATTGGTGCTATAATAGGATGGTGCTTGTGGATAGCCGGCAAGTAAAGTGGATTCACTAAAGTCTAAGTCACTTGGTAATTTGTCGAAGAAATTAGTACTAGCAGCATAAATACCTGTATTGCCGTTGCCATAATAAATGACATTGACATAAAGCTCTAAAATTTCATCTTTTGTATAATGTTGTTCCAAGTAAAAAGCAACAAACATCTCATTAACCTTACGTGAAAGAGTTTGCTCAGCACCTAAAAAGACATTTTTTGCAAGCTGCTGAGTAATGGTACTGCCACCTTGTTCGATATCTCCGCTATTGAGATTTGTAAGTAGTGCACGTCCTAATGAAATAAAGTCTAAAGCACTATGTTTATAGAAACGGCGGTCTTCTATAGCTACTAAGGCATCTAAGAAAGTTTGATTAATCTCGCCAAGGGGAGTATATTGATCTTGGGCACGTATGGATAAAAGTGTGTCATCTATATTGTATTTTGGAATAGTTGTTTTGTATTCATAGCCAATAACGCCTATACAGATTACAAAACAAAAAACTATTGTTAATAGTAAAAATCTAAATAATTTCAATAAAAATTTCATATAATTGCTCCTTTTGTAAGAGATATCTATAGTATACTTTGTTTTATATGAAGAAGATATGGAATTACCTAAACAAATTCTTACAAATTTGTAACAATACACATATGAAGTGTAACCTAAAAGGAATTTTTTAAACAGATTTCATTTATAAATGTTGAATATTTCAGAACTATGACAAATACGTTAAAACCATTTACAAATAAAGGGGGCAAACTTATAATCAATGTAGATAAATAAATATAAAATATGTCAGAACAGGAGATATACACAGTGAAAAGTAAAATGAAAAAACTAGTAAGCCTCATGCTAGTTATGCTACTTGTTTTGGCTGGCATCAATGTATATGCAGTGCCAAATGCAGCAGCTGAAAAACGTGCAGTTTGGATTTCAACAGTTTATAATTTAGATTATTCAAGCACTAAAAATAATATTGAGGCACAAAAAAATGAATTTTATGATAAGCTCAGTCAGCTTAAAAGTATAGGAATTAATACAGTCATTGTACAAGTAAGACCTAAAGCAGATGCCCTTTATAAATCGTCGATTAATCCATGGTCAGATATCCTCACAGGGACACAAGGTAAAGATCCAGGATACGATCCATTAGCATTCATGGTTTCGGCGGCTCATGAAAAAGGTATGGCTATTGAAGCGTGGCTTAATCCATACCGTGTCACAACTTCAGGAACAAATGTGAATGCATTAAACAGCTTACATCCAGCAAGATTAAATCCTTCGTGGGTTTTTGCTTATAACAATGCTCTTTATTATAATCCAGAAGTAGAAGGTGTGAAACAACATATCGTAGATACCGTAACGGAAATTGGTTCAAACTATGATGTGGATGGTATTCACTTTGATGATTATTTCTATCCATCATCTTATCCACTGCCATCAGGAGAAGGCAAAGATGGGGTTGTAGCAAATACAAGACGTCATCATATTAATGATATGATTTCTAGAGTACATACAGCAATTGCTAATGTAAATAAAGCATATGCTAAAAACATTACATTCGGTGTAAGTCCAGCTGGTATTTGGAAAAATAGTACAACAGATTCAACAGGTTCAGCAACAAATGGTAACCAATCTTATTACTCTGTTTATGCAGATACACGTACATGGATTCAAAATGGTTGGATTGACTATGTCGCACCTCAAATTTATTGGGAAACAGGCCACAAACTTGCAGATTATGAAACACTTGTGAAATGGTGGTCTAACGAAGTTGCAGGTACAAATGTTAAATTATACATAGGTCAAGGAATTTATCGAGATGCAGTAGCTACTCAAATTGATACACAACTTGGCATTAACAAAAATTATAGTCAAGTAAAAGGAAGCATTTTCTTTAGCTTAAGAGACCTATTAAATAATCGTGGCAATTGTAAAACTAAAATTGCAAGCTTTTATCAAAATAATCCAGTTTCATCTGTAGTAACTGGTACTACAAGTAATGTGGGAAATACAACAACAAATACACCTGCTTCTAATATTAGCAGTAATACAGTAGCTGTATCAAATACAAATCATATTGTAAAAGATGCAGCAGGTAAAACAGGAATCGTAACAGCTACAATACTTAATATTAGAAGTGGTGCAAAAATAGACCGTGAAATTGTAGCAAAAGCAACATTAGGTACAAAATTAACAATCAAAGCTGTTTTAAACAACTGGTATAAAGTACAGCTTACAGATGGCACAATTGGTTGGGCGAGTGCACCTTATATTAAAGTTGAAACATCTAACGAAACAACGACTACAACAAATAATACAAACAGTGCAGCAGTACAAACTACTAAAAAAGGTACAGTTACAGCTACAACACTTAATTTAAGACAAGAAGGTAATGCCACAAGTCAAATCGTAGCATTCTTAAAACAAGGGGACAAAGTAACAATTACAGTCAAACAAGGTAATTGGTACAAAGTAAAAACACAAAACGGAACAGTAGGTTTCGTAAGTGCTTCTTATATCAAAGAAGACTAGCACCAAAAATAATGTCACACTACTGACTTGATAAGTTAGTAGTGTGACATTATTTTTAATATAAATATATAGGCGTATATGTTTATAAGCTGAATAGAAGTTTGAATACATTAACTTATTCTTTTAACGCCCGATGTGTTTCAAATGCTACCTCAATGGCCTATTTCGAATCACATTTAAAGATTTGATTAATAATCATTTCACGGACTTCATCTTTTACAGGAAGTCCAGCAGCTTTAGCGTGTCCGCCGCCGCCAAATACAGCAGCAATATCACTACCAAGATTAATATCTTCTTTTATTGTACGGCAAGAAACACCGCTACCAGCATTAATCATAGCAATGAAGTCAAGTTCAGGGTGAAGTTCAGCAAGTTTGTTGCCAAGTTCACTTTGATAGCGGTCAGCAAAGACAATCCCCGCTTTTTTACCTAAGATTTCACGCTCGATGATTTCTTCGTTACGTGATTCAATATATTTATCAATTTCATTTTGACGAATTTCTAAAATGAGTTTTTGTGTCTCATCGAAGGCGAATTCACCATCTTCACCAGCAAGGCGTGTGCACCAATATTCCATGAAACGGTCTTTACCGAGTAAGTAGAAGAGGTCATTAAGTTGTTTAGCTTCAAGGTCTTCAAATTTTGCCCAATCCCAAGTATCATAACGTCTAATTTTTTCTACAAATACATCTGTAAGCTGTTTTGTAAGGTTTTCTTTAAATGGTACATTTTGAGTAAGTAAATGTCTGTAAAATAAAGCAGTACCGCTGCATTTCATACCATTTGCATCTGTATCTTCTACATGACACCAGTTAAATGCATTAAGTGGCATAGCTGTAATATGGTGATCTAAAAGTTTAAAGTGATCTTTTAAAACATAAGCTGTATCACCTTCAGTAAGTGTTGTTTCACTAATGTATTTTGCAACTTCTTCGCTGACAGAGATATCTGTAATATAGCATTTTTCATAGCTTAAGAATTCTTTTTCTTCGATATAAGCCATTACTTTCTCGTTAATGTCTTCATAACGGCAACTGTCAAAAGTTACAGCATCTGTGCCATAAGCAATGGCCGCTAAAATAGGTCCACCAAGACCATCTAAATCATTATGTGTAAATAATCTAATCATTTAATTATCTCCTCTTTAAATGGGTTCTTTATTAACTATAGTACAGGTTTTGAGGGTTGACAAGGTAGATTTATGAGAAGATGGAATTAAAAATAAAGTGTAAAACATATTGACAATTTTAAAAATAAATGATATTATGAAATTAATATTATAAATACTTTGAAGTGGAATAGTAGAATTCAAGAGGGTGTCCAGAGAGCTGTTGGTTGGTGTGAAACAGTCAGCTTAAGAATTTGAACTCGCCATGGAGTAGCTCACTGAAACAATAGTAGGTGAAGACGGAACCTAACCGTTATCATATAGGGGGATATAAGACTAATCAGTCCGTATTTTTAAAAGTTGCATACATGAGTAATGTATGAATAAGAGTGGTACCGCGGAGTATGCCCTTCGTCTCTTAATGTAAGAGATGAAGGGCTTTTTGATTTATTGTTTAAAGTTTAAATTTTAAATTTTTAATCTTATATTTAAAAATTTTAAAATAGAGGATTTTGAGAGGAGTTTAGGATATGAGAAATGTAGAAAAGTATGCAAGTAACTATTTTATGCCACCTATTACAAATATGAAATGGGCACAAAAATCACAAATCACAAAAGCACCTATTTGGTGTAGTGTGGACCTTAGAGATGGTAATCAGGCACTTATTGTACCTATGGATTTAGAGCAAAAAATCGCTTATTTCAAATTCTTAATAGAGCTTGGATTCAAAGAAATAGAGGTAGGTTTTCCAGCAGCATCTGAAACAGAATTCATCTTTTTAAGAAAGCTTATTGAGAAAAATCTCATACCTGATGATGTTGCTATTCAAGTTTTAACCCAATCTAGGGAACATATTATTAAGAAGACTTTTGAAGCATTACGTGGGGCTAAAAATGCTATTGTTCACTTATACAATTCTACATCTGTAGCTCAAAGGCAGCAGGTATTTAGAAAGTCTAAAGAAGAGATTATAGAGATTGCAGTAAATGGTGCAAAGCTTGTCAAAGAATATGCAAGAGAATATGAAGGAAATTATCGGTTTGAATATTCTCCAGAAAGCTTTACAGGCACAGAAATGACTTATGCTTTAGAGATTTGTAATGCAGTACTTGATATTTGGCAGCCAACACAGGAGAATAAAGTCATTATTAACTTACCTTCAACAGTTTCATGTGCAATGCCTCATGTGTATGCAAGCCAAATTGAATATATGCGTGATAATCTTAAATATGGTGAAAATGTCCTTATTTCTATTCATCCACATAATGATAGGGGAACAGCAGTAGCTGAAGCTGAAATGGCACTTTTAGCAGGTGGAGATCGTATTGAAGGTACATTGTTTGGGAATGGAGAACGTACAGGGAATGTAGATATTATTACAATGGCTATGAATATGTTCTCACAAGGGGTAGACCCAGAACTTAACTTTGAAGATATGCCAACTATAGTAGATACTTATGAAGAGCTTGTACGCATGAAAGTCCATGAAAGACATCCATATAGTGGGCAACTTGTATTTGCAGCTTTCTCAGGCTCTCATCAGGATGCTATTGCAAAAGGTATGAAATGGCGTGAAGAAAAAGAATGCAAACACTGGACAGTGCCATATTTACCAATTGATCCAAAAGATGTAGGACGCGCTTATGATGGAGATGTCATTCGTATTAATAGCCAGTCAGGTAAAGGGGGAATTGGTTATTTACTTGAACAAAAATATGGTTTTGACTTACCACCTAAAATGCGTGAAACATTTGGTTATATTGTAAAAGGTGTGTCCGATTATATGCACAAAGAACTTGTTCCAAGTGAAATTTTTGATATCTTTACAGAAGAATTTTTAAATAAAGAAATGCCTGTAAAACTTGTGAAATATGAGTTTAAAACAAATGGTAATACCCATGTAAATCTTACTCTTAAAATAAGAGGAGAAGAAGTAATTTGTGAAGGTGTTGGAGATGGCAGACTTGATGCAGTAAGTAATGCCTTCGAGAAAAATTAAATTTACAATATGATAGTTTAACTTATAAAGAGCATGCATTAGAAACAAGTTCTAAAGCAAAAGCAGCTGCTTATGTGGGAATCTACAATGAAGATAAACAGATTAAATGGGGCTGTGGTGTAGATTATGATATTATGACAGCATCTATTAAAGCACTTATTAGTGCTGTAAATAATTTATTGGAAAATTAATTATAGAAATATGATAAAATTATTTATATTATTATTCAGTTTAATGAAAATAAAAATGACCTTGATAAAATAAAAAACTCTTTTTTAAAAATAAAAAAGAGGAATTTCTAAATAAAAAGTTTAGAATATAAAAACCTTGAATTCTATGATAATTCGAGGTTTTTGTGTTTTTTGGATATAAAAAAATATATTTTTGGAGTATAAAGTTAAGTATAAGTAAACAAAATGATTAATATTTACTCTTGCTATTTGTGGAAGTATATTGTAAAATGTGACAGTAAAATAAATTGAAAAAGTTATTTGATAAAAAATAATTATATTAATCAAAAAAGTTAGTATAAATAATCTGATTCAATGTATCCCATAGAATATAAAAAGTACATGAGATATTAGTGTATAAGTTAGTAATCATATAAAATATAGGTTACTAAAAACAAAAATAATTAAGTAAAGGAATTAAGCGATGAATAAACAAGAAAGGATGCCTATTTATGAGGCACTTGAACGTTATAAAAAAATGCGCATAGTACCCTTTGATGTGCCAGGACATAAACAAGGGCAAGGAAATAAAGAACTCACTAATTTTCTAGGTGAAAATTGTTTAAGTGTAGATGTTAACTCTATGAAACCTCTTGATAATTTATGTCATCCTGTGTCGGTCATTAAAGAAGCTGAGAGTCTAGCAGCCGAAGCTTTTGGTGCAAAACATGCCTTCTTCATGGTAGGTGGTACTACATCAGCAGTACAAGCGATGGTGATGACGGCTTGTAAACGTGGTGACAAAATTATTATGCCAAGAAACGTACATCGTAGTGCTATTAATGCATTAGTTGTATGTGGGGCAGTGCCTATTTATGTGAATCCTGGTGTTAATAAAGAGTTAGGGATTCCATTAGGCATGTCCTATGAAGATGTTAAAACAGCTATTTTACAAAATCCTGATGCCAAGGCAGTTTTAGTGAATAATCCAACATACTATGGCATTTGTTCACCGCTTAAGGCCATTACAGAACTTGCACATCAGCATGGCATGTTAGTTTTAGTAGATGAAGCGCATGGGACTCATTTTTATTTTAATGATAAACTCCCAGCTTCAGCTATGAGTGTAGGGGCCGATATGGCGGCAGTAAGTATGCATAAAACGGGAGGCTCACTGACACAAAGCTCATTTTTACTTATTAATAATGAGGTAAGAGAAGGATATGTGAGACAAATCATTAATTTAACACAAACAACAAGTGGTTCGTATTTATTAATGTCTTCTTTAGATATTTCTAGAAAGAATTTAGCTATTTGTGGTCAAGAGATTTTTGACCGCGTCATAGAGCTTGCAAGTTATGCAAGAGATGAGATTAATAAAATTGGTGGCTTTAATGCCTTTGGCAAGGAGCTTATAAATGGTGATACTGTTTATGATTTTGATGTGACGAAGCTTTCTATTCATACACGTGAAATGGGGCTTGCGGGCATTGAAGTTTATGATATGTTAAGAGATGATTATGGCATTCAAATTGAATTTGGAGATATCGGAAATGTCCTTGCTATTATTTCAGTTGGCGATAAAGAACTGAACATTGAACGTTTAATCTCAGCCTTATCAGAAATTAAACGATTACATACAAAAGATAAAAGTGGTATGTTTGACCATGAATATATCGATCCGATTGTAGCTATGACACCACAAGAAGCCTTTTATGCATCTAAAGTGTCTATGCCAATTGGTGAAAGTGAAGGACAAATTTGTAGTGAATTTGTTATGTGTTATCCACCTGGTATCCCAATTTTAGCACCAGGAGAAGGGATTACAGCAGATATTTTAAACTATATTGTTTATGCAAAGGAAAAGGGCTGCTTCTTAACAGGGACAGAGGACATTAATATTGAGTATATTAATGTGGTGGCACAAAATAGCTAAAAGCTTCAAAGATAAGGAACTTTAAAAAGTAACTTAAAAAGGAGGGATAACGTGGAACTTTGGTTTACAGAAGAACATAGTGAAAATGTAAAATTTTCAATAAAAGTAGATGAACATCTTTATTCAGAGCAAAGTAAGTATCAACGCATTGATATTATGAAGTCTTATGAGTTTGGAAATTTTCTTACATTAGATGGGTGCATGATGGTTACAGAGCGTGATGAATTTATATATCATGATATGATGGTTCATGTGCCTATGGCGGTTAATCCAGCTATCAAAAAAGTACTTGTCATAGGTGGTGGTGATGGTGGCACTGTAAGAGAACTTACAAGATATAAAAGCATTGAATATATTGATCTTGTAGAAATAGATGAAAAAGTCGTTGTGGCTTGTAAGATGCATTTGCAGCAAACAGCTTGTAAGTTAGATGATCCAAGAGTACATATTTATTTTGAAGATGGCTTAAGATTTGTACGTGGCAAAGAAAATGAATATGACTTAATTTTAGTAGATTCCACAGATCCCTTTGGACCAGGAGAAGGATTATTTACAAAAGAATTTTATGGTAACTGTTATAAAGCATTAAATGAAAAAGGAATTTTAATTAATCAACATGAAAGTCCTTATTATCAAATGCATAAAAATTCTTTAGAAATGGCTTATGAAAAAATGGTAGGGATTTTCCCTATTATGAAATTCTATGGTGCCAACATCCCAACTTACTCTTCAGGACAGTGGTTATTTGGTTTTGTATCTAAGAAGTTTCATCCAGTTAAAGATCTACAAGAAGAAGCGTGGAAAGCATTTGGTCTTAAAACAAAATATTATAATACAATAATTCATCGTGGAAGCTTTGCACTTCCCAATTATATATTAGATCTCTTATCATAAGCGTATATATCATTGCGCTTTTTCTAGTAAGAACTATCTATCATAAGATTAAATGATGAAAAGACAATTAGTGTAGATAAGTTCTTATCAGAGAAAATGAAGGAGAATCTATGATAAGAAGAAGCAAAAAGTGTTAAAAAGATGAACTTGCTATAAAACAAGGAAACTCATTAATTGCAATAAACGCGGTCTTTTTAGGCAAGACGTTTAGTATATATATTATTAATTTTTAGGAGGATTAAATTAAATGGGTAGAG
This sequence comes from Cellulosilyticum ruminicola JCM 14822, assembly GCF_001311925.1. Lineage (GTDB taxonomy): Bacteria > Bacillota > Clostridia > Lachnospirales > Cellulosilyticaceae > Cellulosilyticum > Cellulosilyticum ruminicola. The sequence goes on along the minus strand of NZ_BBCG01000033.1, from coordinate 13,609 downwards.
CTCTAATTATTGGTGCTGGTGGTGTAGCTAGCGTAGTAGTACATAAATGTTGTCAAAATTCAGAGGTATTCGAAGAAATTTGTATCGCAAGCCGTACAAAATCTAAATGTGATGCTTTAAAAGCTAAACTTGATGGTGGAAAAACAAAAATCCAAACAGCACAAGTTGATGCAGATAATGTAGAAGAACTTGTAGCCCTTATTAATGAATTTAAACCAGAAATCGTAATCAATGTGGCACTTCCATATCAAGATCTTACAATCATGGATGCATGTCTTGAAACAGGTGTACATTATTTGGATACAGCAAACTATGAGCCATTAGATACAGCGAAATTTGAATACAAATGGCAGTGGGCTTATAGAGAACGTTTCGAAAAAGCTGGTCTTACAGCCATTTTAGGTTGTGGATTTGACCCAGGTGTAACAGGAGTATTCTCTGCTTATGCTTTAAAACATTACTTTGATGAAATTCATTATATTGATATTTTAGATGCTAATGCAGGAGATCATGGTTATCCATTTGCAACAAACTTTAACCCAGAAATTAATATTCGTGAAGTTACAGCTAAAGGAAGTTATATCCAAAATGGTAAATGGGTAGAAACAGAGCCAATGGAAATCAAACGTGTTTATGACTTCCCTGAAATTGGTGAAAAAGATATGTATCTCTTACATCATGAAGAATTAGAATCACTTGCACTTAATATGCCAGGTATTAAACGTATTCGTTTCTTCATGACATTTTCAGAAAGATATCTTACACACTTAAATGTGCTTCAAAATGTAGGCATGACATCTATTGAGCCAATTGAATTTGAAGGCAAACAAATCGTACCTTTACAATTCTTAAAAGCTGTTCTTCCAGATCCAGCATCACTTGGACCAAGAACAAAAGGTAAGACAAATATTGGATGTATTTATCAAGGTGTAAAAGATGGTAAACCAGTATCTTATTACGTATACAATGTTTGTGACCATGAAGAATGTTACAAAGAAGTAGGTTCACAAGCTATTTCTTATACAACAGGGGTTCCAGCTATGATTGGTGCGATGATGCTCCTTAAAGGAGAATGGAAAAAACCAGGTGTTTACAATGTAGAAGAATTCAATCCAGATCCATTCATGGAAGCTTTAAATAAATGGGGCTTACCATGGAAAGAAACATTTGCACCTAAATTTGTAGATTAAGAGAAGCACAAGGAGGTTTAGATGGTAATAGATTTTAGTAAGGTACCTTCGCCAAGTTACATTGTTGATGAACGATTACTCATTAAAAATCTAGAAGTTCTAAAATCTGTAGAAGAACGTACAGGAGCTCATATATTACTGGCACAAAAAGCCTTTTCTATGTACAGTACTTTCCCGCTTATTGGGAAATACTTAAGTGGGGTCACTTCTAGCTCTTTATTTGAAGCAAGATTAGGTTATGAAGAAATGGGAAAAGAAGTGCATATCTATGCAGCAGCTTACCGAGAAGATGAGTTTGACGAGATTATGAAATACTGCGGACATATTGTGTTTAACTCTTGTGAAGAATGGGAGAAGTACCGCAGCCGCATTCAAAGTGCAGATCATCCAATTAGCTGTGGCATTCGTATTAATCCAGAGTATGCAGAAGTTAAAACAGATCTTTATAACCCATGTTTTACAGGATCAAGAATGGGCACAACCCTTGCCAACTTTAAGCCAGAATCCCTTGAAGGGATTGAAGGACTCCATTTCCATGCCATGTGTGAACAAAACTCAGATACACTAGAGCGTATTTTAAAAGTTGTAGAAGAGAAGTTTGGCAAGTTTTTATATCAAATGAAATGGATTAACTTCGGTGGTGGACATCATATTACAAGAACGGATTATGATATTGAGAAATTAGTAGAGTGTATTATGCATTTTAAAAATAAATATGATTTAGAAGTTTATTTAGAGCCAGGCGAAGCGGTGGCATTAGACGCAGGATATTTAGTTTCAACGGTGTTAACAACTATGACAAATGGCATAGATATTGCTATACTAGATACATCAGCAGCATGTCATATGCCAGACGTTTTAGAAATGCCATATAGACCACGCATTATTGGTGCAGGAAAAGCAGGGGAGAAAGCTTATACTTATCGTTTAGGCAGTCAAACGTGTCTTTCAGGAGATATTATAGGAGATTATTCGTTTGATCAACGCTTAAGGCGGGAAATCGATTAATCTTTTGTGATATGGCCATTTATAGTATGGTAAAAAATAATACTTTTAATGGCATTAACTTACCAGCAATTTGTCTTTACAGCGAAGCGGACGGATTACAAGTTGTAAAGACATTTGGATATGAAGATTTTAAGAGAAGATTATAAGGATAAAATATAAGGTATATAGAAAAGAGGGTGGGAGCACCCTCTTTTTCTATTGTATAAAACCTATGTGAAATTTAAAATGATAGTATGATTATAAGTGGTAAAAACAAGTATATATAAATAAGGGGGAACTTCAATGGATAAGGAGATAGAGAAGGGATTAAGGATGTACAGATACCTTATGTATAGGGAGCTTAAGAAATTGCTAAAGCATCATGAACAAAAAGCGGCATTACTAGATTTTTATAAAGTAAGGCATTAGTAATAGCAGCTGATTTTGGGGAAGAAAATTATAAGTTGCATTATATGTCACATATTATAGCTATTACAGCTAGTTATAAAACCTTATTAAAAGCAGGACTTAACAAAGAAGAAGCCTGCAAAAATATTCGTAAATTACAAGCGCTTTTAGGAAGGATTGCCCGTTTCATTTATAATACGTGTGATTTATTGCCTTGGGGTTATCAATTGGTCAGAAAATCTTTGATGAATGATATGACAGGGCAGCTTGGACGTAATTTTAAGGCAGAATTTCCATAAGACGATGAAAAAGGTTTTTCTTATATTGTATCTGGATGTATTTATGTAGATACATTTAATGAATATGGTTATCCAGAGCTTATTCGTTTATGTTGTGATAATGATATTAATTGTTTTAGTGGGATGCATCGTTATGTGAAATGGACTAGAAAGTATAATGTAGGGGAAAAAGAGGGGATACATTGTTATGATCTGTTTGAAAAGATTAGGTAGAGCAGAAAACGGTATTTGGGATTTAAAAGTCCCCTATAATAAGGAAGTAATTCATTTTAAGCCTGTCATGTTTTTATAAAAAAGGAATATACTTAAAAGGAAAAGCTTAAGAGAGTGTGAAGTGAAATGTATATACTTTTACTGATAGGTTTACTTAGTTTGTGGCTGTGGCGCAGTAAAGAAAAGCAGATAATGGATTTTACAGAAAAACAAAGTCTTTACTACATTAGCAAAAGAATACAAAATGGCGGGATTATTGATTGGTTTATTCCTTTTTATAATAGTGCTGACAAGGGTGAAAGATTAGCTGGGCTTTTGCAAATAGGCGTAGTAGCAGTAGTTAGTTTTATTAATACTTTAAAAGTAGTTGATTATAAGGAAGGTTTACTTATTTTTTGTGTGACCTTTATTGTTTGTACATGGCTTATTCGAGTGATGGTAATTGCCTTAAATTGGTTAAATACCTATAGTAAAATGTTGACTTTAAATGGGGCGTTTACGATTTTAGCACCACTCATTATTTTATGGCATATGCCTAAAATGAATAGTATGGTTGAGATTCAACTCACGTTTATGACTTTATTATTAAGTACTTTTAATGTTTATGGAGAGGTTGTACATATTGTAACAGGGCATAAATTATATTCAAGTAAGTCTATTCAAATCAAAAGCATACTGACATGGCTTGGGATTATTTTGATGAATTTATATTGTTTACTTGTGTTTGTGCAGTTTTATATGAATGTTAAAGTCCATCATTTTATTGCAGCAGAGCAGCTCACAAGGGAAGCTATGATTGATTTATTTTATTATTTGATTGTCACCTTTACTACAGTAGGCTTTGGCGATATTAGGCCTACCACGAATTTGGCAAAAGTGATTACATGTATTATTGCGATTTCGGGCATGCTATTTACAGGAATGTTTATGGGTGCAATACTTAGCAGTGACCATAAGTTATAAAATAAATGGATTATATTGGTTATATTTGATATAATAAAGACTTAAGACATCTTTGGAGGTAGACATACATGAAAATTGCATTAGCAAATGACCATGCAGGTTTTGCATTAAAAAATGAAATTAAAGCTTATTTAGAATCACAGGGGCATGAAGTTGTAGACTTTGGATGTCATAGTGAAGATTCGGCTGATTTACCAGATTACATTTATCCAGCAAGTTTAGCTGTAGCAAAAGGCGAAGTAGACCGCGGAATTTTTGTAGATGGTGTAGGTTACGGAAGTGCAATGATTGCTAACAAATTACCAGATGTATATGCAGCAGTATGCCAAGACCCATTCTGTGCTGGACTTGCAAGATCACATTCTAATACAAATGTACTTTGCATTGGTGGTAAAATCATTGGATCAGCAATTGCTATGGAAATTGTAAAAACATGGCTTATAACTGATTACTTAAGTAATCAGGTAAGATATACAGCACGCGTAGATAAAGTAAAAGCAATTAGTGAAAAACATATTCGTCCAATTAGCGAATAATTAAATCACCTATTAAAAAGTTTATAAAATAAAAAACATATTAAAGATACCTTAGGGTAGTTTTAATATGTTTTTTATGAGTATAATAAAGGGGCTATATAAAAACCTTAGAAATCATTAATGTTGGATAAAAGATGTAAAGTGGGGTATAATCAAAATATTAAAATAAGAGGAGAAATATAAAAGTGAAAATAACGATTAATGACGTAGCCCGTGAAGCGGGGGTGGCTAAGTCCACTGTATCACGTGTGCTTTCTAACAATCCACGTATTAGTGAAGGAACTAGAGCAAAAGTTAATGAAGTTATAAAAAGATTAGGCTATAAGCCTAATGTAATGGCAAGGAACTTAGCAAAGAACCAAACGAAGACAATAGGTGTTATTTTACCTATTGATGTTGCTACTTCCTTTGGAAATCCTATTTTTATTCAAATGATGTTAGGGATTAGTACTTATGCGCAAGAAAAGAAATACTTTTTAATGTATGCCTTTGGGAAAGATGAAGAAGAAACCCGTAATATTCAAGAATTTAGTACAAATGGTGCAGTAGATGGAATTATTATTATTCACTCGGAACAGAATGATAAGATCATTAAAAACTTGAGAGAAGCCAACTTCCCATTTGTGGTTATTGGAAGACCTGGACGAGAAACTTCTGTATTATGGTAGATAATGATAACTTTGGTGCAACTTATGAAATTACAGAAGAACTTATTAAAAAAGGACATGAAAGAATTGCCTTTGTCAGTGCAAAGAAAAAGTGGACAGTATCTAAAGATCGTTTAGAAGGATATAAACGTGCACTTGAAACTCATGGCATAGAATATAATTCAGCACTTGTTTATCATGGTGATGATTTCACGGAAGAAGAAGGTGCGAAAGCTATGGAAGAAATGTTAGTTGCACAGTTGCCAACAGCAATTATTGCCACAGATGATTTAATGGCAATTGGAGTAAGTAAATATTTAGAGGATAAAGAAATTAAAGGTAAGGCAGTTATTGGTTTTAATAATACAGTACTTGCAGAGTACCAGAGACCTTCTTTAAGTTCTGTAGAAATCTATGGAAATAAATTAGGATATGCAGCAGCTAAGCTTTTAGTAGAGTATCTCGAAAATAATGAAAAGAAGCATGAGCATGCCATTATTGAAACGAAGTTAATACGTCGTGAAACTTTTAAATAAAAAAGGCCTGCGAATTTCGCAGGTACCTTTTTAGTAAGCAAGTATTTCAATACCATCTTCAGTAACTAAAATAGTATGTTCCCATTGTGCTGAAAGTAAGCCGTCTTCTGTGTAAACAGTCCAGTCATCTTTTTCATCAATGTAAACTTCATAGGCGCCTTCATTAATCATTGGTTCTACAGTAAGAACCATTCCAGGAACAAGGAGCATGCCTTCACCTTCTTCGCCTACGTGAGGTACAAATGGTTCTTCATGGAAGTCATTTCCTACGCCGTGACCGCCGAGATCGATAACAACAGAGTAGCCGTTTGCTGTAGCGTGAGCATTAACAGCTGCACCGATATCGCCTACATGTCCCCAAGGTTTAACAGCTTCCACACCTTTAATGAGACATTCTCTAGCAACTTCTACAAGGCGTTTTGCTTCAGGTGTTACTTCACCAATCATATACATACGTGAAGCATCAGCATAGTAGCCATTTACGATTGTTGTAACGTCTACGTTAACGATATCGCCATCTTTTAAAATAGTATCTTCAGATGGGATACCATGGCATACTACATTGTTTATAGAAACGCACACGCTTTTTGGATAACCAGAGTAGTTAAGTGGTGCAGGAATTCCGCCGTGTTCAATTGTATAATTGTGAACAAGTGTATTGATTTCTTCTGTGCTCATACCGGCGTGGATTTTAGTACCTACTAAATCTAAGATAGCATTATTTACAGCAGCAGCCTTTTTAATGCCTTCAATATCTGCTTTTGTTTTAATAACTTTTCTTGGTGGGACTTCTTCACCTTGACGTTCTAAAAGTGTAAGTTTTTCATCAAAAGCAAGGTGGCATTTTTTATATTTTTGCCCACTGCCACACCAACATGGGTCATTACGATTAATTGTAGTCATATGTTTTCCTCCCTAAGCCATATTACTTTATTGGCCTATGTCTTTTATTATTATATACCTATTTGCAACAATTTACACTAATATTTATGTAGCTTTAAGTTGCAGCAATGACAGAAATGCCCTATAATACAAATTATATGTATAAATAGAATGACATGGTTATATATGTGGCTGTTCTATAATAAACTAGAATGATGCTAGAATGAAATGACAAGAAAGGAAATGCTAAAATGAATAAGAAAAATAAGCAAGATACACATATAAAAAAGCAGTAAGCTTAGAAGGCGTTGTGTGTGTTGTATTAGTATTTGCTGGCTTTAGGATACTATCGAGCAAAATGGGACTCGCCAATATGTTCAATACTATGATTAATACTTCATTTGATCTTTTAATTAATACTGTATTTTATATTATGGCAATTGCGGTGCTTGCAGGGGCATTTGCAGGTATTTTAACAGAGTTTGGTGGGTTAGCACTCATTAATAAAGGACTTGCTTGGCTTATGAAGCCTATATATGATTTACCAGGTGCCAGCATTATGAGTGTACTGACTACATATTTCTCAGATAATCCAGCGATTTTAACATTATGCGATGATAAGAGATTTAGACAGTACTTCAAAAAATATCAATTACCAGCCCTTACAAACTTAGGAACAGCTTTTGGTATGGGACTTATGATTACAGTATATATGATTGGGTTATCAGATGTTGATGAACATTTAGGACTTGCTGTGCTCATTGGAAACTTAGGGGCTGTTATAGGAAGCATTATTAGTACAAAGATTATGATGCATTATACAAAAGCACATTATGGCATTGAAGCGTGGTGTGAAGAAAATATTGGCTATCAAATGGATTTCATTAATTATAGAGAAATTAGAGAGGGCAACATTGGTTCACGTTTTATGAATGCCGTGTTAGAAGGAGGACATTCAGGAGTAGGTATGGGAATGGCAATTATTCCAGGTGTACTTATTATTTGTACAGTAGTACTGATGCTGACTAATGGACCAGGACCAGAAGGACTTTACACAGGCAAGGCTTATGAAGGAATTGGACTTTTACCAGTTATAGGTGAGAAGCTTAACTTTATTTTACAGCCTTTATTTGGATTCTCTTCAGCAGAAGCTATTGCGGTACCAATTACATCTTTAGGCGCAGCAGGCGCTGCTATTGGGCTTATTCCCAATATGATTGGTGCGGGGCTAGCTAATGTAAATGATGTAGCTGTGTTTACTGCGATGTGTATGTGTTGGAGTGGTTACTTAAGTACACATACAGCTATGATGGATAGTCTTAAATGTAGAGAACTTACAGGAAGAGCAATTTTTGCACATACAATTGGTGGATTATGTGCAGGTATAACAGCAAACTGGATTTTTAAAATCGTTTTATTTTTAGTGGAGTAGTAAATGAATTAATTGTTTGATTGAAAAAAAAACTGAAATATGATAAAATAATATAGACAAAGGTGTCATAGAGAGTGGATGAGAATCCCTAATCTATGGCACCTTTTTGATTTAGATAATATATACAAAATGGGAGATTTAGAAATGAGTTTATGGCGTAGTAAGGACAGTAGTTATAAAGAAAATAAAAAGTTAAAGAAACATTCGGAAAAAGTATTCGAAGGCATAGCTATGGGGAGAAAGCGTGCTTTAGAAGAATGGTTTGATGATAAGTGGTTTCAAATTGAAATGATTAAGCGTCAGATTTTAGCCAGAGATTATGATGAAAATAAGCTAAGTGAAGTGTTAGTAGAGGCACTTAAAATGGATCAAGAAATTATAGAGTTATTTGTATTAAATGATGAAGGAAAAGTTATTGCCTCTTCATTTGAGAAACATATGAATTTAGTTTTTAATGATTTGCCTAATTTAAATTATGCCAAATTATGCAAACGTTATATGTATGGTCCATACTGTGATAAAAGAACATTGGATATTCCTGTAGAACGTCAATTTAAGGATGAGGTAACACTTCTTTTTTCAGAGCCACTTATGGAAGAAAGCTATTATTTACTATGTGCAAGAGTTTTAAATGATGATTTATCAAATGTGATTCAAGAAGAAGATGTACATATTTATAAAGAATCAGGTGATAATTATTTGTTTATGATCAAAAATAATAGAGGGATTTTACCTGGCACAGCTATATCTAGAAGTCGGTTTGAAGATCGAACATTTACTTTAGGAGAAAATCTAAAAGATGGAATCCATACTACATTAGGTGAAGTGATTCAAATTAAGGAACATACAGAATTTGAAATTATATTTAATGACCCACAGATTAAAGCGTTACATTTTGGTGTAAAGCAAACAATAGAAAAAGGAGAAAACTGCAACTGCTATCCAGGATATCCTGATTATAGGCATATTATGGTAGGTGGAAAAGGGATAACGATTATACCGCCTTATTCAGATGAAGTTTGGGGGATGATGTGTGAAGGGGATATTAGTGAAATTTATGATTTTAATAGTATTGATATAAAGGTGCCATTGTATATAGCTACTATAACAACCGTATTTATTGTATTAAATGCTGTTTTATGCCTTATATTTAAAGGATATGGGATGATTGCTACAGCTTTTTTGAGTGGTGGTACATTTTATATAACATACAAAGTTATTCATCATTATATTACAAAAACACTTAATGAAACGGTAGATATTCTTTATGACATAGCAGAAGGAAATGGAAAGCTTACCAAGCGAGTAGAAAACCAACCTAAAAATGAAGTGGGGGAACTTGGAAAGTGGTTTAATAAATTTGTGAGCAACCAAATGCATATGGTAAGGCGTATCGCTAAGGCAACACAAATTACAAAAAGAGCTATTGTGAAGGTAGTAGGAACTACAAAACATATAGAAAATATTGTAAATGTTGTATCAGATAATGCAATTAAACAAAATGAGCTATTAAAAAATACTCAAAATGAACTTGTGAATATATCAAATATGTTTAGCAATCATGATACTTTAATTGAAAAAATTTCAGATAAAATTGAAACGACTAATGAAGCTACTATAGAATCTAAAAAGGCAGGGGATTATGCACTTTATGCCATGAAGGATTTAGAAGAGGCTACTGCTAAGGCTGTAAAACATATGGAGCGTTTAGCACTTAGTTCTAAAACAATTACAGAAATTGTAAGTACAATTAATGATGTGAGTAAAACAACAAGTTTATTAGCCCTTAATGCATCAATAGAGGCAGCTAGAGCAGGAGAGGCTGGAAAAGGCTTTGGAGTTGTGGCAGAAGAAATAAAAAAACTTGCCAATACAACAAGTCAGTCTACTTTAGAAATAGAAAAGATCGTAACAGATATTGGTGAATTAATTAATTATACTAATGAAAATATGATTGTTATTAGTGAGAAAGTATTAGTATCTTCTAAAAGTACATTAAGAAGTATGGAGAGTATTGAACATTTTAATGAAGTAGCTAATGTTTTAAAAGAAGTTATGGAAGCAATGAAAAGTCAAAATAGAATGATTCGAAAAGCAGATGCTAAGATGAATGAGATAACAACAGACAAAGAAAATAATCAGATTATTAATAAAAATGATAGTGGGCAGCTTTTAGAACTTACTGGAGAAATGAATAATCAGATTAAAGTTTTAAATGAAGTTATTAAAGGGGTAGAATATGCGGCTCAAGGATTGGGGGGATTGTGGATGCCTTTGAAATATAAGGGAGTGTTGCACTTTGCAACACTCCTTTTTGAGAGGGTAATTCAAATGAAATAGTAAATGGGAAAAATAGGTTAAAGTGTACAAAAAATGAAAAGATTATAACATTAATTTTGAATTCAAAAAAATGTGTACAAGTGCTATAATGTAACTAGCCAAAACACATACATAGTAAATGGACAGTAACAGATGATCAGTTTTGGTTTTAAACCTGAACTAAAATACTCTTTAAGGAGGAAAACAGATATGAGCTATTGGGAATTAGAGTATGATGGAGAACAATCAGGTGTGGGGGGTTATGGGTTGGAGCTTATTTAGGAAGGAGAAGTCAATGAACGCATTTCATTCAAACTGGACAAAGCCGTTCTTTGCGAGGCATAGTGGAGAATACTATATAGAAGACTTTGAACTCCTTACTACAATTTTATCAGCCTTAAAATGGCAACAATTTAATGGTGATATAAAAATGGTGACGGATCTTATAGGCTATGAGTATTATCAGAGGTTAGGAATAGCTTCTGTTTGGAATGCTGGCATAGATTATAGTCTGGAAAAAACTGTAGATGTAGATATAGACCCCTATACCTTTTGGGCAGCAGGTAAGCTTTATGCATTAAGACAACAGCAGGGACCATGTGTAATGTTGGATACAGACTTTATTATTTGGGAGAGTTTAACTGAAGAATTGATTAAACACGAACTTACAGTTATCCATAGGGAGGATATTACAGAAGAAGTATATCCGGGACTGGATAAGTTTATATTAAATGATACATATGAAATAAATCAAAGCTTCGACTGGGGGGTATTACCTTGTAATACAGCATTTACATTCATAAACAATGAGCAATTTAAAGAAGAATATACAAGATGTGCTATAGAGTTTATGCAAAACACAAAAGCTAGAGATCCACTCATTTATATGGTTTTTGCAGAGCAAAGACTGATATCAATGTGTGCCTCAAAAAATAATATAGATATTTTTAGCTTTTCGGATGTAAATATGCTGTTTCATTCATCACAGAAAACATTTACACATATATGGGGTCATAAGTCTTATTTGCAAAGCCATCCAGAAGAGAGAGAACGTTTTTGTAAGAGATGTATGTTAAGGATATTAAGAGATTTCCCGTTTATGTTAGATACTTTACTTGGTGTAAATGAATTAAATAAGTACATAGATAGTGAAATGATTCATGAAATCGAATTAAGTCAGGCATAATACATAAAAAGGTGATGTTACAATCTGTGACATCACTTTTTGTGTTTAAAGTAAGTAGTCAAAAGGTATAAAACTGAAGAAAATTTAGAAGCTGACGTTGAAATTTTTAAGCAAACTGTCAAAAAATAATGGGACGAGGCAAAAGGATGATTGGGAAGAAATTGCTAGTTATTTAGAAACGGTAAAAAAATGTAGAAATTAATAAAGAATATAAAAATATGTTAAAGATATAATAAAATAAATGATGAAAAAAAAGGAACTTCTTTCAAAAGTTAACTGAAATTTTGAAATTAATGCGTGTTTTTTAAAAAAATAGAGAAAAAATGAATTTTTTCTAGTGATTTATTGCACAAGATAGGTTACAATATATATAATACATGAGTAGATATCATAATTTATAGTAGGAAAGTTAATGGGAGGAATTGAAGTGGCAGCAATTACAAGTTATTCAAAAGAGCAGTTAATAGCATTACAAAAAGAATTAAGTGCTGAATATGAGGCGTTTAAAGCACGTAATTTGGTATTAGATATGTCTAGAGGTAAACCAGCAGGCTCACAATTAGACGTTACAAATGGTGTATTAGATGCTTTAGAAAGTTATATCACAGAAGATGGTTTAGATGCACGTAATTATGGAGTATTAGATGGTATTCCAGAAGCTAAAAAGTTATTTTCTGATTTATTAAATATACCTAAAGAGAAAATCATTATTGGTGGAAATTCAAGCTTAAACTTAATGTATGATACAATGGTACGTTTAATGTTATTTGGCACACAAGGTAATACTCCTTGGAGTAAATTACCAGTTGTAAAATTCTTATGTCCAAGTCCGGGATATGATCGTCATTTTGCAATATGTGAAGATTTAGGAATTGAAATGATTACAATTCCTATGAAAGAAGATGGCCCAGATATGGAACTTGTAGAAGATCTTGTAGCAAATGATGCTTCTATTAAAGGCATTTGGTGTGTGCCATTATATTCAAATCCACAGGGAGTATGCTACAGTGATGATGTAGTAGCCCGCCTTGCAACAATGAAAACAGCAGCAGATGACTTCAGAATTTTCTGGGATAATGCTTATGGTGTTCATCACATTTATGGTGAGAAAAAGCTTGCAGATATCTTTGAGCTTACTGAAAAAGCAGGTAATGCAAATCGTGTATATTATTTCTTCTCAACTTCTAAAATTACTTTCCCGGGTGCAGGGGTGTCATTAATAGCATCTAGCGAAAGTAATGTAGCTGAGATTAAAAAACACATGGGTGTTCAAACAATTGGTCATGATAAACTCAATCAATTACGTACAGTGCATTACTTCCAAAATGCAGAAGGCGTACGCGTACATATGAAAAAATTAGCAGAAGAACTTAAACCTAAATTTGATATTGTACTTAAAACTTTAGATAAAGAGCTTGAAGGTACAGGTCTTGCAACATGGACAAAACCATTAGGTGGTTATTTCGTAGCAATTGATACTTATGAAGGATGTGCAAAAGAGACTGTAGCTCTTGCTAAAGCAGCTGGCGTTACAATGACAGGTGCAGGTGCAACATTCCCATACAAAAAAGATTTACATGACCGTAATATCCGTATTGCGCCAACTTATCCTACAGCAGAAGAATTACAAATAGCTATGGATTTATTCTGTGTATGTGTAAAACTTGCAGGTGTTAATAAACTTTTAGAAAATAAATAGTATGGTCATAAATTATAAACCATAGTCGTTAACTTAAGACTAAGTTTTTCCAGCAACAATAAGTTATTTTAAATAACCTTCTATTTTAGAATAGGTGGTTTGTCTTAAATGTTTTTCATGCAAAGCCAACCTTCCTATCCTCTGAATTAAGTTAGAAAACGTTTTGTAAGTATGTAGTGTGATTCTTTTTAGTGTATAAAACTGATATAAATCTACAAGAAGTAATGTGTAAAATCTTTGGATGCTTACGCCTCTCCCCTGATTCTTAAGCATGGTTTGATCTATACTATCATAAAGTGGCGTTGTAAGTAA
>NZ_BBCG01000032.1 GCF_001311925.1 Cellulosilyticum ruminicola JCM 14822 | reverse complement strand
ATTTGGATGGATTTGTGTATTTTGTAAGGTTAGCTGATATAGACTGTGCTGCCAGAAATCATATTGTCGTAGAACCATTTGGCGTTTTCTACAGAGAAACGAATGCAGCCTTGAGATGCTTTTTGTCCAAGAACACCTTTGTTTTCTAGTAAATAAGTTCCTGTTTTATCATATATAATTGAGTGATATAGATAATTTGTACCTATAAAGCCAAATGCATATTTACAGCAATAACCTTTGTTTTGTCCAAAGCTTGGGACTTTGTAGGTTAAGGCAAATGTGCCTTTTGGTGTAGGTGTAGAATCTCTACCCGTGGAACAGATAAATGATTTGATAAGCTTCCAATTATTTTTGCTACCTTCAAAAATATATGTACGTTGTTCATCTATTCTAGTCCAAATTAAATATTTTGTTGGACTACTTAGAGATTTATTATTAATTGCATTTTCTATAGTACTTAATTGATTAGCAGTGATTGTATCACCATAGTTAGTAATTACACGAGAAGCTTGTTTTTGATGAGAGTATTCTTTAAGAAGCGTTGTATCAAGTTGTCCTAAGTAACTAGAATTATTATAACTAATTGTGTTACCAGCTACGCTTTCTACGATTGTAGCAAGATATAATGTATCTTTATCATTGACTTGTGGGGTACGTGAAAGGACTTCACCAGATTTTAAGGCATAGTTGCTTTCTTTTATGATAGCTTCATCTTTCCAATAAAGATCTAAAAGAGAAATATTTAAATGTTCATTAGAAAAGTTTTTAAGCTTTGTTTCCGTAGCAACAACAGGAAGTGTTTGACCAGGAATGAATTTACAAACATCGCCATATATAGCAAGTGTACCAAATTGACGAAGTGCAGCTAAAGGAATGAAGGTACGTTCGTCACAAGTAATTGATTGAGTAAACATATTACCTAGTTGAACAGTTCCATTATAAAATTTGAAAGGTTTTAGATTTACAGAAATAGCGGAAGCTGTTGAAAGTGTAGTTTTAAGTGGTGCAGAAATGTTGATTGTATTATTGTTATTTGTAATGATACAACCAAGTTTTTTTAAGTCAGCAATTGCAATGTAGTTTGTGTTATAAGCTTTGTAAGTATTAATAGAAACATCTTCGTATACTAATTTTAAACTACTATTTTTTAGTGTACCTAGAACATAAGTAGTATTAGGTTTTGCAAATAAACTTGCAGGGAAGATGAGGACTAATACTAAGAGTAAAACTAATCGCTTCTTTGTCATTTAAGACACCTCACTTATTATAAAAAATTATTAGTAAAATATGGAAGTTATGTTTTAATTATAATGTGCTGGAAAAATTAAATAAATTGATAAATTGTTAGAAAATTTAAAGCCTAATATGGAAATAACTAGTAAAATTTAACTTTGTAGTATAATTTAGGAGAAGATAGTCCATACTCTAACTGTATTTCAAAAATGAGATAGATAGAGGGAGATGGATTATGAATCAAGCAACATACAAAAGAAAATATAATACTGAAGATACAAAAGAAGTTATTATAAAGGCTTTTTTAGGCGTACTTGTAGGCTTTTTGTTTATAGTAGTGTATAGTGTATGTTATACATTAGGCGGTAAAATAAAATTACCGGAGATGTTTTCTAAAGTTCAAATGATAGATAAACCAGCGTGGAATTTACAACTTGTAAATGCTGAAAATGTAATTCCAGATCAATATGATATAGATTTAATTTTATTAAGGAATGGCCAATCGGTAGATCGTAGGATTTATGATGAATTACAGGAAATGATGGATGATGCTAGGGCAGAAGGACTAACACCTTTGATTTGTTCATCTTATCGTTCTCATGATAAGCAAATAAGTCTTTTTAATCAGGAAGTTAGTGCATATATGAATCAAGGCTATTCAAGAGAAGAGGCTATAGAAAATGCTTCTAAGTGGGTAGCTATACCTGGGACAAGTGAACATGAATTAGGCTTAGCTGTAGATATTGTTTCGGTGGGAAATCAAATTTTAGATCAATCCCAAGAACAAACACCGGAACAGAAGTGGCTCATGGACAATTGCTATAAATATGGATTTATCTTACGTTATCCAGCAGATAAAAGTGAAATTACAGGTATATCATATGAACCATGGCATTACCGTTATGTTGGTAAAAGTGCAGCAAAAATGATTAAGGAACAAAATATTTGTTTAGAAGAATACCTAGAAGGTCTAAAATAAATAATAAATAAGGCGAGATTATTGTATAGGAGTAGTCTCGTTTTAATTTATTAAAAAAGAAATTAAAATGATGATAATGGGGGGCAAAGTTTAATGAAGTAATGATAAATAAAGTTGGGGATGGAAAAATGGAGAATATTGTAGAGTTAATTAAGGAGTTCAGTAAATGTGAGGAAGTAGAAAGCATTGCATTGGGAGGATTTAGAGCTATGATTCGAGATCAGATTATAATCTATACGTATATGTAAATGTGCCCTTAGCAGTAGAAAAAAGAAAAATAATTTTAGAAAAGTATTGTAGCTACATAGAAATAAATAATACTTATAGGGAGTTAGAGGATAATTGCGTGCTTTATTGAGGATAAACCGCACCGAGTGCATCTGTAAAACCATTTAAACCATCGATACAGAAAACTAAGACTTGTCTAATGCCACTTGTTTTTAAATCATTTAAAACAGAAAGCCAAAACTTACTTGTTTCGTTTGCACCAATCCATATGCCTAATACATATTTTTTACCGTCCATATTTACACCAATAGCAACATATGTAGCCTTATTCACAATCTGTTTATCATCAAGGACTTTATAGTGAATAGCATCTAAAAAGATAATACTTTATCTTCAATGCCTGTAATGTTACGTTGATGCTTTTGAATAATTTGAGGTTCAAACTCTCCATTTCGATCTCTAGGAATATTTATTTCAACAGGTCCTAATTCAGATTTAACTGTTTTCTTGCTATAACCATTCCTACTGTTATTAGTAGTTTTATCTGAAACTTGATATTTATCATATCCTAGTTTTTCTTTTAGCTCAACTTCAAGAGCTTCTTGAAGTACATCTTTAAACATTTCCTTTAATAAATTTAATACATCATCTGTGCTGGCAAAATGCTGATTCTTAATAAATCCTTTAGTAATATTGACATAAAAAGCTCTTCCTTAAGATAGATTTGATTTTTTATAATCATTGCCTTAAGAAAGAGCTATTAATCAGTTTACACAAAATTTTATACAAGCTCTAAAGTGACCAAAGAATATTTCAATAGGAGCATTATCCCAACAGTTACCTCTTCTAGATATAGATTGAGTGATTCCAGCAGCTTTTAGTTGATCAGAATATTGTTTTCTAGTATATTGAAAATCTTGAGCTGTATGCAAAATACATTGTGAATCTAGTTCCATATGAAGTAGCTTATTTAGTGTATTTTGAACTAACATAGTATCATTTCTAAAGCTAAGGTCATATGCCATTATTTCATCGTTATATAAGTCTTTCACAGCATTTATATATATAAAGCGTTGTCTATTTTGTCCTGTTGGAATATATGTAATATCCATATACAGTTTTTGTAATGGCTTATCAGCTTTAAATTCTCTTGATAATAAATTCTCAGCAACTGTGCTAGGTTTAAACTTTCTTTTATATACTTTTTTTCGAATAATAGCTTGAATCTTTAATTAATTCTTTCATTAAGCGATATACTCGTTTATGATTGATATGATAACCTAGTTTATTTAAATATAAGCGTAATCTTTTTCTACCATATGTTCCTCTATAGTTCTTGTGAACATCTAACAAAACCTGCTTTATCTCTTCATTTTCTTTATCTTTAAATATTGATGATTTATCTTTTCTATTTAACCATTTATAATAGCCACTACGTGATACTCCTATCATTTTACACAGTTTACTAACATTATATTTAATAGACATATCATTTATTATCTTGAATAATTTAGCAGTTGGCACCTCCTTTACAGACTTTGTAACTTTTTAAGTATTCATTTTTCATACGTAAGTATTCTGATTCTTCTTCTAATGAATTAAATTTTGTTTTAGGCCTTCCTTTACGTATATTATTGGTGCTAATACATACTTTTTTATCAAAAGCACTATCTCTAGATTCATTATATTTTTTTTACCTAGCTCATAACTTCAGTATGATATTTTACCCCCAATTCCTTGACTACTTGACGATAACTATATCCTTGATTCAAGTACATCTGCACTGCGAGTAATTTAGTTTCTTTTGTATAATGATTAAATTTAGTTCCTTTTTTTAGCCATAAAAATCCCCTTCTAGTAATATACATTGATTTTAGTGGTGTTTTTACAATGTGTTTACTATTAGGGGATTATACTAACTCTGGTGGATTCTTATTATGCCAATCTTAATCTTTTAGTATTATATCTTCTTTAATATATTTCTTTAGATAGTTAGTATCTATAAACATTTCTAGATCTAATCTCTGGTATATAGTTCTACATTAATCCTAATAATTTTGTGATTAACATCCATTATGCTTTAGTAGCTTTTCTTGAGTCATTATCATTATAAAATAGAAACCAATAGAGATAAGATATTGATTTCAGATAGGAAAATTGCTAGGTCTCTATAAAATAAAGCGATTTTAAATGGTAAAAATACTAGTGTTTACATTGAAGAGCAAGAAGTAATTGGATATAAATGAAGTTTTGAAAAATGTTATATAATAAAGAAAATTTTAAAAAAAAGTAATAACAAAATCGAAATTGAATAAAGAAAATAATTATGATAAAATTTGGATAATAAAATATAAAGTAAAATATTAATTATATTAAAAGGAAGAATGGTAAGAAGGAGGGGGAAAATGCTGAAAATTAAAATCTATGGAGTAGGGGGACAAGGAGTAATCACAGCTGCTAAGGTTATTGCAAGAGCTGTAGGTGTTTATGAAAATAAATATGTAAAAATTATGCCTGCTTATGGACATGAGCAAAGAGGAGCAGCTGTTCATGTAGATATAATGATTAGTGAAGAAGAGATTTTAAGTAATTCATTTGTGTATACGCCAGATGTTGTTGTTGTTTTGGATACAATGATTAAAGAAAAAGGAATTGATATAAAAAAAGGAACACATAAATCTTCTGTATTAATTATGAATACTACTTCATCTATAGTAGCAATGCAGTGGGAATTTCCTACAACATATTGGGTAGATGCTACAGGGATTGCTAATCGAACCATAGGTTCTAACATTCCTAATATTGCTATATTAGGAGCAATAGCTAAGGTTGGAATTGTTAGTATAGAAGCAATAAAGGAAAGCTGTGAGTACTATTTTTGCAATAAAAGTATATTTAAGGAGATGGTTAATATAGCTTATGGAGACACAAGACAATGTTAAATATTTATTAGGCCCAGTTGCAGTGAATTTTGATAATACTAAGGTAGCAAAATGGTCTGAACTAAGGCCAGTAGTTATTGATGAATTATGTGTTGGATGTGGTCAGTGTATTTTATCATGTCCAAGTGGAGTAATAACGCTTAATGAAGAAACTAAAAAAATAGAGATATATGATAAATACTGTAAGTCATGTGGAATATGTTCTAATGTATGTATAAAAAAATCTATTAAAATGGTGAATTTAAATGATGAATCAGAGAGTTAATTCAAACGTAATGGTATTAGATGGAAATGAAGCAGCTGCAATGGCAATGAAAATGGCACGTGTTTCAGTAATGGCAGTATATCCAATTACACCACAAACTCCGCTTGCTGAAAGATTAGCACAAATGGTAGAAAAAAAAGAGATAGAAGGAAAATATATTTGTGTAGAGTCAGAGCATTCAGCAATATCTTATGTAATAGGAGCCCAATTAACGGGAGTAAGGGCTGGGACAGCAACGGCATCTGTTGGTTTAGCGTTAATGCATGAAGTGTTAGGTGTAGCTTCTGGTTGCCGTGTACCTATTGTTATGCCTGTAGTTAATCGCGCGCTGGTAGCGCCTTGGAGTTTATGGTGTGATCATCAAGATGCAATGGCAGAACGAGATAGTGGATGGTTACAAGTTTATGCTGAAAATGCTCAAGAGGTATTAGATTTGATACTAATGGGATATAGAATAGCAGAACATGAAAATGTCTTATTACCAATTATGATCTGTATGGATGGATTTTATGTGTCACATTCATTGCAAAAAGTATTGGTACCAGAACAAGTACAAGTAGATAAATTTATTCCTAAATATGAAGCAAAGAATCTAATACTAGATGTTAAAAAGCCGATGTTTATTAATAATTTAACCTCGCCAGATGAGTTCTGTGAAATGCGTTATCAACAGGATGTAGCTTTTAAAAATGCATTAGTAGAAATCCCTAGGGTTCAAAAAGAATTTAAAGAAGCCTTTGGAAGAGAATATGGACTTATTAACAGTTATGAATGTGAAGATGCTGAGGCTGTTATTGTTTGTATGGGATCAATGAGTGGAACTGTCAAATATGTTGTTAAGCAATTGAGAAAGAAAAATATTAAAGTGGGAGTAGTGAAGATAACATTCTTTAGACCATTCCCTAAAAAAGATTTAATAGAGGCATTAAGTGGAGTGAAAACTATTGGAGTTATTGATAGAAGCGCAGGTTTAGGAAGTCAAACAGGTCCATTGGGATTAGAAGTAGCTAGATGCTTGGGCAATAAAGATAAAAATATTATTAACTTTGTAGCAGGGCTTGGTGGAAGGGATATAACAGAAGAGATTATTGAGAAGATATATGATAATCTTCTTAAATTAGATTTTAATGAAGATAAGAATTGGATTGATTTGAAAGAAGATGCATTGCATATTAGAAGATATGAAATGGAAAGAGGACAATCTAATGAATAATAATTTAAAACATAATATTGTTGCACAAGGAGTTAGCACTTGTGCAGGATGTGGATTAGATATAGCTATTAGAAGAGTTTTGAATGTGTTAGGTGAAGAAACTATTATTGTTATACCACCAGGGTGTGCAGCATTGTTTTCTGGCTATGGTAATTGTACTGCCATGAAGATACCTGGATTTCAAGGGAATCTTGAAAACACAGCTGCATATGCAGCAGGTATCCGTTCAGGTTTAGAAGCACAAGGAAAAAATAATATTAATGTAGTTGGATTTGCTGGTGATGGAGCAACTGTAGACATTGGGCTGCAATCTCTTTCAGGTGTACTTGAGAGGGGAGAAAAGGTTATTTATGTTTGTTACGATAATGAAGCGTATATGAATACTGGAAATCAAAGAAGTGGATCAACACCATTAAATGCAACAACTAAAACTACTCCAGGCAGTAAGTTAGTTCCTAAAAAGAATATGTTAGAGATAGTAATGGCACATCATATACCTTATGTGGCTTCAGCATCTATTGGATATATAAAAGATTTAGAAAGAAAAGTTCAAAAGGCAAAAGATGTTCAAGGACCGAGTTATATACATATCCATACACCTTGTCCTACAGGGTGGGGATTTGAACCACATTTAACAGTCGAAATAGCAAGAAAAGCAGTATTATCAGGAATGTGGGAGTTATTTGAAGTTATAGATGGAAATAAAGTTAGTACTATGCAAGTAACAAATTCTGTTACACCTGAAGAATATATGTGTGAACAAAGACGTTTTAAATAATGTAGTAAGTAAAAGCGGGGAAAAATGATGAATAAGCAAAAAATAGAATCTAAGTACTGGAATCCTTATTTAGAAACTTTGGATTATGAAAAAATAAAAAGACTACAATTAAGAAAATTTAAAGATATTTTAAAATATGCATTTGACAACTCATTATTATATAGAGAGATATACGAAGAAGCTGGTCTTAAACCAGAAGATATCCAATCATTTGAGGATATTCAAAAAGTACCTATTATAGATAAGAAGTATTTGATAAATATTTGGATGATAGAAGTTTTTATGGAGATGGTTTAGCGGTACCAGAAGAAGACGTAGTATTCTTTCATCAAACAAGTGGGACAACTAGTAGGCCACAACGGCAGCCAGATACTTTAGAAGATTGGTATTGGTGGGGAGAGTGTTGGGCAAGTGTATTATGGGCTCAAGGTGTAAGAAATACAGATCGTGTCTTAATTGGATTTAACTATAATTTGTTTATAGGCTTTTGGGGAGCGCATTATGGTTGTGAAAAAATTGGGGCAGAAATTTTATCTACTGGAGGACTTTCAACAGAACAGCGTTTAGATAAATTAATGGAATTAAAGATTACAACAATTGTTACGACACCAACATATGCCTTTAGATTAATGGAAGGGGCTGCTAGAAGAAATATAGATTTAAAGACTCTAGGAATTAAGAGAATTATATGTGCGGGTGAACCAGGTGCACTTATTCCAGAAACTAAAAAAGAATTAGAACAAGCATGGGGATGTGATGTTTTTGATCATATAGGCGCAACTGAGGTTGGGGCCTGGGGATATGAGTGTAGTAGTAAGTCAGGTGGGTTACATATTAATGAAAGTATGTTCTTAGTTGAACTTTTAGACATGGAAACTAAAGAAGTTATTACAGAACCAAATAAATATGGAATTGTAGTTATTACATCTTTAGACAGAAAGGGAAAACCTTGTATTCGATTTAATACTAATGATATTGCATGTTGGCAAGAAACAAGTTGTGAGTGTGGCAGAACATATCGTTTATTAAAAGGTGGTATAAGCGGTAGAGTAGATCATTTGATTAAAGCAAGAGGTACATTTATTACACCTGCAGTAATAGAAAATATTATTATGGCAAAGCCATATCTAACTAATGAATTTTTTATACAAATTAGTAAGAAGAGTACAGAAATATCTGTGCATATAGAAATACAACAAGATATAAATGGATTGGATGTTGAAAAGATTAAAGAAGAGCTTGAAGATGAAATTTATAAAAAAACTTCTTTAAGATTTAAAGTTGTATTAGAACAGTACGGAAAACTAGCAAGAAGTGATACTAAGTCAAGAAGATTAATTGATTTACGAAAGGAATCCTAAATCATGAAAGAAGAAATAGATATTCAACAATTACAAGAATTAGTTCATGTTATAGATGAAAATTTAACTGAGTTATATCACATGGGAGAAGACTTCCCTTTTATTAAGGCCAATGTAAAACAAATGCAAGCACTTATAAAATTAGTAAATCTGGAATGTGCAGATGTAGATTAGGGGGAAAGGGATGAATGAAAATTTAAATGATGAATATCTTGATTCTATGAATTTTTTAAATGAGATAAGCATCAATTATCCACAAGCAATTTCATTTGCATCAGGTCGCCCTAAAGAAGAATTATTTGAAGTGGAGACAATTGTAGATGGTATAAAAGATTATGTAAAAAACAATAAGTCAGATACTAGTTCTTATAAAGATTTTTTTAATTATTTAGGTCAATATAATAAGACCAAAGGAATAATCAATGAAGAAATCTGTCAGTTAGTAAAAAATGATGAAGATATTGTAGTTTCATCTGAGGAGATTATTCTTACAGATGGAGCACAAGAAGCTATGGCTATTATTATTAATACTATATTTTCAAAGAAGGATGAAGTATTGTTGGTAAGAGATCCTTCTTATGTAGGATTAATTGGTTATGCTAAGATTGCAGGAATACCTATTGAATGGATTAAGAGTGATAAGGGGCAAGTAGATATAGAAGGGCTAGAAGAGACAATAAAACGTATTATTAAGACAGGAAAAAGACCACGAGCTCTTTATGAGGTACCAGATTTTCATAATCCTATGGGAAATTATATGTCATTAGATGACAGAAAGAGTTTAATTGGCTTAGCAGAAAAATATGGATTTTATATTATAGAAGATAATCCATATGGTTATTTTAGATATGAAGTTGATAAAATTCCTACTTTAAAAGCACTTGATCAAAATAATCATGTACTTTACATAGGCTCATTTGCAAAATCTATCTTTCCATCTATTAGAATAGGATATTTGATAGTTAATAAAGAAATGGTAGAGGATTGCAAAAAAGTAAAAAGTTTTATGACAGTTAATACATCAACTCTTTTACAGGCAATGGTAGGAGGGCTTATTAGACGGGAGAATTATTCATTAGAAGAATTCTGTCAAGCTAAGGTTCAAGCCTGTAAAAAAGTAGGGATTTATTATTAAAAGAGCTTGAAAAGAATATAGATACAGGATGGCGATGGCAAGTACCATGCGGTGGTTTCTTTTTAGTACTAGAATTACCATTTAAGATGACAGATGAGTTATTACTTGAATGTGTAGAAAAATATGGTGTAATTGTCTGTCCAATGTATATGTTTAGTTTGGATTCTAAAAAGGAGACTCGACAAGTACGTTTAGCTTTTAGCAATATTAATCCAGAGCAGATAAATGATGGGATTACAAGATTAGCTAATTTTGTTAGGAGTAAGCTATGAAAGTAGAAAAAGAAAATGTAAAAGATATTCTTCCATTAACAGCTATGCAGAAAGGGGTATTATTCCATTACTTATCCAACAAAGCTGATAATCAGTATACAGAACAAGTAGAAATTATAATAGAAGGAGACTTGTTAGTAGAGGATATAGTAGAAGCATGGCAACAAGTTATTGAACATAATGAAGTTTTACGCTCAGTATTTAAATGGGAAGGACTAAGTAATGAAATACAGATTATCCTGAAAGAATATAAGCCTAATATAAATTTTCAGGATTTATCCAATTATCAGGGTAAAGAGTTAGGATTAATTGTAGAAAAAATAAAGAAGGATGAGATTGCAAAAGGATTTGATTTGAAAGATGTGCCACAAAGATTAGTGATTTGTAGAGCAAGTACAAGAGTATATCATTTAATTATTACACATCACCATATATTATACGATGGTTGGAGTAATGGGATTTTATTAAAGGAATTGCTATCAGTATGTAAAACTTTAAAAGAAGAAAGGTCATATGAATGGCCATTTAAAAGTAGTCTAAAACCTATTTTAAAGTATTTAGTACAAGATAGAAGTAAAGATAATGCTTGTTATTGGAAAAAGTATTTAGAAGGATATGATATTAAAAAAAGTTTACTAAGTAGTAGTTCTAATAACAAAGAAATACAAAATATAGGAATGTATAGTATCGTTTTTGAGGAAGAATTAGTTAAAGAAATGAATATGTTTGCAAAAGAGCATGAGATGACATTGGCAACACTTTTTTATACAGCATGGGGAATTGCTTTACAAAAGAAATTAAATATTGAAGATGTTGTTTTGGGAACAGTGGTATCAGGAAGAAATATACCAGTTTTAGGAATAGATCAAGTGATAGGTATGTTTATTAATACTATTCCATTAAGAATTAACACACAAAAGAATCAGACTGCACTGCAACTTTTGCAACAAATAAATGAAAGTTTAAGAGTAAGGAATGATTATGTACATACACCACTAAATGAAGTGTGCAAGGCTATTAATTGCAATAAGAACACGCATATCTTCGACACGATACTGATTATAGAAAATTACCCTATTGATGAAATGCTATTGCTAGAAGATGAGAAGATAAAAGTAGTAGGGTATAGTAGTTTTGAAGAAAAAACAAGTAGTGCTATTACTGTAGGGATACAACTATTTAAAGAGTATCACGTAAATATTAAGTATGATTTAGATAGGATATCAGAAGTGGAGATAAAATGGTTAATAGACGACTGGTATAATATATTAAAGAAATTAGTGCATAATTCAATGGAATCAGTAGATAGCATAATTTATTTTAAAGAAGAGATAGAAGAGTTTAATATTAACGATTTAGAACTTAATTTTGACTTTTAGAAGGGGAGAATTTAAAATGATGAATTACTTTTGTATGCCAGCAGATTTTAAGAAAGAAACAATTGATAAATATGCAGCTATTAATGAAGAATATAAAGACTCAAAGATTATAGAAACTTACGGAAATATCACAATTAACAATATTATACAATCAGGAAGAGCGGAGCATGATTTACAAAAAATAGATATATATGACTTACAAGAATATGTAGCATATTCTAAAGAAAAAGGTATTGATTTTAATTACACAATGAATTCACCACATCTTAATAATAAAGAATTTACACCAGAAGGAATTCAAGAGATTAAAGCCTTTTTAGCAAAGCTCTATGAAATAGGTGTAAGAACAATAACAGTCGCATTACCTACTATGATAGAGATTATACAATCAATGCCATATGAATTTAACATTGTAACATCTACATTATGCCAGGTATTTAATCCTAATAAGGCAAAAGAATTAAAAAATAAAAGTGTTAAAAGAGTTGTTGTTGATGAATCTATAAATCGTGACTTTGGACAACTAAAAGGAATCGCGAGACATTTCTATGGAAATGTAGAAATTATAGTTAACCCAATTTGTTATAAAGACTGTGTATACAGAATGTTCCATTATAACGAAATTGCAACGGACTCAATTAATCAATGTGGCAATACCAGTGTAAATTACTATGAACATCGTTGTGTATTACAAAGATATCAAAGAATAAGTAATTTATTAAGAATGAGTTGGATTAGACCAGAAGACTTAAAATATTATACAAATATTGGGATTAACTATTTTAAATTACAAGGAAGACAATTAGTACATAGACCAGAAGCTGATCCGGTAAAAACAGTTCGAGCTTATTGTAACCAAGACTTTGATGGAGATGTATTTGACTTAATTAATATGTTCCATGATATAAATAAATTTAAAATTTATTTAGATAATAAAAAGTTAGAAGGATTTATAAAACCTTTTGTAGAAAAAGATGATTTCTGTGCACATGACTGTGAGAAATGTAAGTATTGTGATAACTTCTCTGAAAAAGTTATTGATTATAAAAAGGCAGAAGAAGTTATTCAATATGCTAAAGATTTTTATAATGAATTTGATAAATTTACAGTAGAACTTAGAAAAGATATAAATGAAGACCAAAAAGATAAGGATGCACAATTAGACATAGAATTTGACTTATAGAGGGGTAAAGGTTAATGGAAGATAAATTTTTAATTGCAAAGACTTATTGGTTAGAACAATTATCAGATGATAGTGTAAATTATGATTTTTTATCTGATTTACCACAAACAAAAGAAGTAAAGTGTGAAAAAGAAGTATGTATAGTTAATAATGAAGTTAGTGAAAAGATAAATAAAATTTGTAAGAAGGATGCTTATGCAGTACTTGTATTTATGTTAAGTGCATTTAACATAATGAGATATAAATTTACTGGAAATAATAAAGTTTATACTGCATTACCTGCATTGAAACAACAAAAATATGATTATCCTATAATTGTAAAAAATGAATTAGATGATAATAAAAACTTTAAAGAACTATTAAACGAAGTAAAAACATTAATAGTAAATGGTTACAAAAACAATTTTTATCCAGTTAAAAAGGTAATTAATACGATTAATGGATCAGAGAAAAATAATCTTTTTAATATATTTTTTGAAATAGAATCAGTTCACCAAGCAACTGATTTAAAAAAACTTTTTACAGAAAATGGAACAAACTTCATTTTTAAGATTCAAACAGAGAGTGAACAATTAAAAGTAGAGGTTACTTATAATAGTTGCGTATTTTACAAGACAACTATACAACAATTATTACAACGTTATATGAATATTCTTTCACAAATTTTAAATAATAGTGGGCAAAGGTTAAAAGATTATAAAGTTATTACTGAAAAAGAGAAACAACAGATTTTAAGTCAATTTAATAAAGATATACCAGCTGATAAGAAGTTTGGTTCTGTTCAAGAAAGATTTGAAGAGCAAGTGAATAAGTCACTAGAAAAAGTGGCATTAATTAGTAATGGTGTAAGTTTAACATATCAAGAGTTAAATAAAAAAGCAAATCAATTAGTAAGTCTTTTAATAGATAAAGGGATTAAAAAAGGGGATATAGTGGGCATAGTTGCCAAGCCTGTGCCTGAAACAATAGTAGCCTTAATAGCTATTCTTAAAGCAGGTGGAGTATATCTACCATTAGATATCGATTATCCTATTGATCGTATTCAGTATATGATTGAAGATTCTCAGGTTAAGGTTATACTTTATGATGGTGAATTGAGCGGAAGCTTTAAAGAAATAGAGTATAAGGGAGAATTTGTGGATATAAGAGGAGCCCTTAATAGTGAAGTCTCAGAAAGTTTAGTAGAATCTTTGAAATCTGATGAAAGAGATTTAGCATATGTTTTATATACATCAGGTTCAACGGGCAAACCCAAAGGAGTATTGATTGAACACCGAGGAATCACTAGTCTTGTAAAGAACACAAGTTTTATTGATTTACGAGAATCAGATAACTTATTAATGACTGGTGCATTCATATTTGATATTTCTACCTTTGAAGTTTGGGGACCTTTATTAAATGGTTTAACACTTCATTTAGTTGATAGACAAGTTGTACTAGATCCATTTAAATTAGGAGAATATATTCAACAAAATAAAATTACAATATTACATTTAATACCACAGTTATTTAATCAAGTGTATGCATGTAATATAGAGGTATTTAAAAAGCTAAGATATTTCCTAATAGGTGGAGATTTAGTAAGACCAAAATATTTAAATGATTTACGTAATGAATGTACAGACTTGAAAATCTGTCATATGTATGGACCTACAGAAAATACGACTTTCTCTACAAGTTTATTAGTTGAAAAAACTTATAAAAACACTTTGCCAATTGGTAAACCGATCGATTATTCTAATGTATATATTTTCAATAAATGGAATGAGCTTCAGCCAATAGGTATACCGGGTGAAATTTATGTAGGTGGTGCAGGAATTGCACGTGGATATCTTAATAAAGAAGATTTAACCAAAGCTAATTTTATTGCTAATCCATATCTTGAAGGAGAAAAAATATATAAGACAGGAGATTATGGACGTTGGTTAGCTGATGGCACATTAGAATTTTTAGGACGAAGAGATAAGCAAGTAAAAGTACGTGGATCACGTTTAGAGATTGGTGAAATAGAACAGAAAATTTTAGAGTATGATGACATTTCTCAAGTAATTGTTTTAGTTAAAGGAGGAAATGAAGCTGATAATAGCTTAGTTGCATACTTTGTAGCAGATAAAGAAATTAAGATTAATGAATTAAAGGCATTTATGGCAAAAGCGTTACCAGAGTATATGATACCTAGTAGCTTTATTAGTATAGATACTGTTCCAATGACTCCTAATGGAAAAGTAGATGAATCAGCACTTTTAGCATTAAGAAATTATAATCAAGAGGAATATGTAGCTCCTGAAAATGAAATAGAAGAGCAGTTAGCAGTAATTTGGGCAGAAGTATTAGCTTTAGATTCAAAACAAATTAGTGTAACAGCAGATTTCTTTGAATTAGGAGGACATTCATTAAAGGTAACAATATTAACTTCTAAAATTTATAAAGCATTACAAGTTAAAGTTTCAATTATGGATTTCTTCGAAGTAGCAACCATTAGAAAACTTGCTGAATATATAAGTGTTCAAAAACAAAATAATGTTTCTAAGATTAATAAAGTTACAGTACAAGAGCAATACCCATTATCATCTGCTCAAAGAAGATTATATTTCTTACAAACTTTAGATAAATCAAGTACAGCATATAATATGAGTGCTATGTACAATTTAACAGGGAAACTTAATAAAGAATTACTTGAAGAAAGTTTTAAAAAATTAGTAGATCGTCATGAAAGTTTACATACAATATTCTTATTTAAAGATGGACAATTGGGGCAAAAAGTATTAGATGATTATTTATTTAATATTGAATATTTCAAAGCTACACAAGATCAGATTGAGGATATAATTACTCAATTTACTAAACCTTTCGATTTAAGTAAATTGCCATTAATGCGTATAGGCGTTGTTGAATTAGAAGTAGAAAGATATATGCTGTTAGTTGATTTACATCATATTATAGCAGATGCTGTTTCAACACAAGTCTTAGTAAAAGAATTGTTTGAGTTATATAATGGACAACAACTTGAAAAGGTTGAAGTAACATATAAGGATTATACAATATGGCAAATAGATAAGAAAGAGAGTTTAACTAATGAAAGACAATATTGGTTAAATGACTTTGAAAATGGTGTTCCTGAATTAAATATGGTAACAGACTTTAAACGTCCTGAAATTCAAAACTTTGAAGGAGAAAGAATAAGGTTTAAAGTTAATAAAGAAAAGATACAATTACTTAATGAAATGGCATTAAGTAATGATGCAACATTATATATGGTACTTATGTCTGCATATTTTGTTATGCTCAATAAATTATCAGGGCAAAATGATTTAGTAGTAGGTACCGTTACATCAGGTAGAACACATCCTGACGTAGAAAATATTGTAGGAATGTTTGCAAATACATTACCTATTCACATTAATATTGATCCAAGTGCAAGTATTACTTCTTTAATTAATAATGTTAAGAATAAAGTATTAGGGGCTATTCAAAATCAAGAATATCAATTTGAAGATTTAATTGATGAATTAAATATTGAACGAAATACAAATAGAAATCCATTATTTGATACAATGTTCTCTTATGAAGTTGGAATGGATGATGAAATTAAATTACCTGGTATTACGGTTAAACCTTATGAATACTTACGCCATACTTCTAAATTTGACTTTACATTATTTGTTAAACAAGAAGAGTCAGATTTTGTTTTTGAATTTGAATACTGTACTAAATTATATAAAGCTACAACTGTGGAAAGAATGGCTCACTACTATGAAAGAATAATTAATTGTTTCTTAGAAGGAATAGATCAAGTTAAGGAAATTAGTTTATTAACTACAGAAGAAGAACAAGCTATAAAACAAAATAATAGTAATCAAGTAGTCTTTTCTGAGAATCAGACAATACAAGCATTATTTGAAAAATGTGTACTAAAAACACCTGATAATATAGCGATACAAAGTGGTAAAAAAGAAATTACGTATAAAGAATTAAAGGTGTTATCAGATAAGGTGGCAGCACAGTTAGAAAAATTAAATGTTAAAAAAGGTGATGTTGTAGCTGTAATGATGCCACAGTGTGAACAGTTTATTATTAGTATTTTAGGTATATTAAAAGTAGGTGCAACATATTTACCAATTGATCCAACATTACCTGAGGCACGTATTAGATTTATGATACAAGATAGTAATACGCGTGTTGTATTAGTACAAGAAAATATTTCAATTGAATTACCAGATGAAGTAGTTTGTGCAAATGTTAATGCAGCTGATTTTTATGAAATAGCACCTAAAGATTTTATAGAAGTAGGGAATTCAGAAGATATTATTTATATTATTTATACATCAGGTACAACAGGTAATCCTAAAGGATGTTTAATTAAGCAAAAAGGTGTTGTTAACTATATTGAATGGGCTATTAAACAATACTTTGAAGATGAACATGTATATTTCCCATTCTATTCATCAGTAGCATTTGACTTAACTGTAACATCTATTTTTACACCATTAATTAGTTCAAATACAGTAGTTGTTTACCCTAAAGAAATGGATGTATTAAACAGAATAGTAGAAGAAAATATTAGCACTATCATAAAGGTTACACCAACTCATTTAAGACTACTTTTAGATTTAGATTGTTCTAATAGTTCAATTAAAAAGATTATTGTTGGTGGGGAACAATTAACAACTGAATTAGCACAAAAAATTTATGATAAATTTAATGGCGAGGTTGAAATTTTTAATGAGTATGGACCGACTGAAACTGTTGTAGGATGTATGATCCATAAATATGATCCTAGTGAAAATGATAGAGTTGCAGTACCAATCGGTGAGGCAATCCAAAATATGACGGTTTATCTTTTAGATGAACAAGGAAATGTATGCCCACCAAATGTAATTGGAGAAATTTATATTGATGGGGTTGGGGTTTCGCCAGGCTATTTAAATAATTCTGAAATGAATAAGAAATGTTTTGTGCTTAGTTTATCTAATTCAACACTTTATAAAACAGGTGATTTAGGAATTTATTTAGAGGACGGTAAACTTGAATATGTAGGAAGAAAAGATAAACAAATAAAATTAAGAGGATATCGTATTGAGATTGAAGAAATTGAACGTCAAATTTTAGAATGTAAAGATGTTAAAAATGTAGCAGTTGTAATTAAAGAAAGAGGCAGTGAAGATCAATTTTTATGTGCATATATTTTAAGCGATTCAATAATAGATGAAGAAGTCATTAAAAAAAGCTTAAAAACACAGCTTCCTGAGTATATGATACCATCTTATTTTGTACAAATAGAGAGTTTCCCAATTGCTGCAAGTGGGAAATTAGATACCGAGAGCTTACCAATGCCTACACAGTTTACAGAAGTTAAAGAAGAAGTTAATCTAGAATTGATGAGTCAAACAGAACAAGAGATTTATGAAGTTTGGACACAATATTTAGGAATAACGAATATACAGTTAGATGATAATTTCTTTGATTTAGGTGGTAATTCATTTTTATTAATGAAGATGCATCAACAACTAAATAAAACTTATAATTTTATGAAAATAACAGATTTCTTTAAATACAAAACGATTAGTGAGTTGGCTAGTTATATCAAGAGTCAAGAAACAGTAGAAAAATTAGAACAGATGTCATTTGGCGTACAGTTTGCAGAAGAGTACTTTAACGTTACGAATAATATAAGAAAAGCCAATAGTTATAGATTTTTAAAACCAGAATTAAGAAATCAAGATGTTATGAGCATTATTGATAAGCATAAATTAGTTGTAGAAGAAATTTACATTGCATTATTAGGGTTTACACTTTCACAAATAACAGGTGAAAAACAAATCACCTTAAATATGCCACTTAAAAAAGGTAATTGTGATAGATATTGTTTAGATGTTAATTACGAAGATTATAAAGAAATGAATGATTTATTCGAAGGCATTCATAGACAAATAAAAGAACCTGTAGAATCAAGACTCTATAATAGTAAAGATTATTTACAAGTTGCTAAGAAAAAACATGATGGATGTGCAAATGTATTTATATCAATGAATGATACAGGGGCAGTAAGCGTAGAAAAGAATATACCATATGATTTAGTTGTAACACTAGATGATAATGTAGGAGAATTTGAGGTTTCATTTAATAATGAATTGCTAAATGGAGAAAAACTACAAGACTTAATAAGTATTTATGCTCGATTTTTAAATAATATTTTGTGTAAGTAGGTGACATATATGAGTGGTTTGCTAGATGCTTTTAATAATGCTCAGAAAGATAAAACTC
Organism: Cellulosilyticum ruminicola JCM 14822; assembly: GCF_001311925.1. Lineage (GTDB taxonomy): Bacteria > Bacillota > Clostridia > Lachnospirales > Cellulosilyticaceae > Cellulosilyticum > Cellulosilyticum ruminicola. The sequence continues at coordinate 20,231 of NZ_BBCG01000032.1, read as the reverse complement.
AATATACCAATTAGTTCAAACTAAAGATATTCAAGATGACATTGCCATTATTGGCGTGGCATTAAAACTCCCTTATGCAAATAATTTAGAAGAATTATACCAGGTATTGGTGAATAAAAGAGATTGTGTAGGATATCCTTGTCCAAAAAGAAAAGCTGATATTACAAAGATGTTAGCGTTTAAGGGAATTGATTCTAGCAAGTATTATTTTAAGGAAGCAGCTTTGTTAGAATCGATTGATGAGTTTGATTTAAAATTTTTTAGAATGTCTGTTAAAGAAGCTAGTTTAATGGATCCGTTACAGAGGATATTTTTACAAACAGCCCAGCATGCTTTTGAAGATGCTGGGTATAGTGAAAAATCATTAAAGGGAAGTAAAACAGCAGTTTTTATAGGTCGTCCTCATCCAACTAATTATTATGAGTATGTTAAAGAAATTGAACCAGAAATGGCAGTTTTAGCAGGAGCAGGAAATATTGAGGCTATTATATCAAGTCGTATTGCATATCTTTTAGATTTAAAAGGTCCATGTTTATCAGTAGATACTGCATGTTCATCAGGACTAACAGCATTACATTTAGCTTGTCAGTCTTTAAAAAATGAGGAAAGTGAAATGGCCTTAGTTGGGGGGATTAATTTATTGATAAATCCAACTCGTTGTTATGGCGAAGCAGTTCCTGATATCGAATCTTCTACTAATAGGGCACATACATTTAGTGTTGAAGCTGATGGAACTGGCCAAGGTGAAGGCTGTATTACTATAGTTATAAAGAGACTAGAGCAGGCTGTTAAAGACAAAAATCATATTTATGCAGTTATTAAAGGAAGTGCGTTGAATAATGATGGAAGTTCTATAGGTATTACAGCACCTAATATAGAAGCACAAGAAGCTGTCATTAAAGAAGCTTTAGAAAATAGCAGAATTAATCCGGAAACAATTAATTATGTTGAAGCACATGGGACAGGAACTAAGTTAGGAGATCCGATAGAGGTAGAAGCAATAACTAATGCCTATAGATGTTATACTAATAAAAAACAATTTTGCGGTATTGGCTCAATAAAAACAAATTATGGTCACTTAGATTCAGCTTCTGGGCTATTAGGACTTTTAAAAGTAATTATTTCCTTGAAGTATAAACAACTTTTACCAAATATTAATTTTACTAAATCTAATCCTAAGATAGATTTCATTAATTCTCCATTTTATGTTGTGAATGAAATGAAGTCATGTCCTGAGCTAAAGAGATGTGGTCTTAGTTCATTTGGGTTGAGTGGAACAAATTGTCATATGATTATAGAAGAAGCACCAGAGAATAAAACAATATATGAGCAGGAAAATAAAAAATACATATTACCTATTTCTGCAAAAAATGAAGTGGTTCTTAAAGAGTATATACAGAAGTATATAGATTTTTTAACTGCACATAAAGATATTAATTTATTTGATGTTTGTTATACAGCTCAAGTAGGAAGAAATCATTATAACAGGCGTATAGCTGTAGTAGGAAGAGATATATATGAAATTTGTAGTAAGTTAGAAAAAGGTTTACAAGAAAATAATTTTAGTAAGATTAATAAAAAAGGTGAATTAAGAAGCGATGAACTAACTCATTTAGGAGAAGAAGATATTGTTACAAAGTTTAATCAAGGGTGGTATGTTGTGTGGGAAGAATTATATTCTGAGGAAATAGGAAATATAGTTTCATTACCGAGTTATCCATATGAAAAAACAAGATGTTGGATAGATATACCAGAAGTCATAGAAAAAAGTAATGAGAAGATGGGTGAAAATATAATGCAGAATAGCAAACAAGAAGCTAAAATCTTAGAGGAATTACAAGAGTTTGTAGGTAAGCTATTTGATATAGATGCTTCTGAAGTTGAAACGGATGTAGATTATTTCGATTTAGGTATAGATTCTATTTTAATTATTCAATTAAAACAAGAAGTTAAAAATAGATATGATATTGAAGTAACAGCAGATCAACTTTTTGATGAGATTAATACACTAGAGATTTTAGCAAAATACATTAAAGAAAACTCAGTAGAATCGGTAATTAATGAAGAAGAATCAGTAGTAAAGACAGTCGAAGTATCCAACTGCGCACAAGAAAGTTTAAATGAAGATTTAGTTTTGGAAGAAGAACAAAATGAGGTTATAGATTTTGAAGGCATAGTACAAGATGTAAATCTTAATGCTATTAATAGTAATCAAAATGAAACGGAAAAAATCATTAAAGCTCAATTAAGTTTAATGGCACAACAGTTGAAGTTATTATCAGGCAATACTTCTAAGATAAAAACTACTACAACTCAAGTACAAACACACAAAATACCTAAAGAAAATAAAATATCTAAAGTACATAAAGCAGTTGAAGAGAAAAAGGTTGTTGATGTAGTTAAAGCAAATAATATACCTAGTAATGTAAGGGATGAGGATAATTTACTCAAGAAATTCTTAGTAAAAACAAATACATCTTTTAATGAGGAACAACGAGAATATTTAAAGAAATTAGTTGATAAGTATGTTGCTAAAACTAAAACTTCTAGAGAGTTAGCTGACAAATACCGTAAATCGTTAGCTAATGGACGTTCTATTCAAGGATTTACAAGAGATTGGAAACCATTAATTTATCCAATCCTTGCAAAAGATGCTAAAGGCTCAACAATGTGGGACGTAGATGGCAATGAATATATTGATTTTGCTATGGGATTTGGTGCAAATCTTTTTGGATATAATGACCCTGAAATTAGTAAAGCTATAGCGGGGAAATTGGATAAAGGTATTGTGTTAGGAGCAATGACTCAACTTCCAAGTAAAGTTGCAAAACAGTTTGCTGATCTTGTAAATGTAGAGAGAGTTGGTTTCTGTAATTCAGGAACGGAAGCTGTCATGAATATGGTAAGAATAGCTAGAGCAACGACGGGAAAAGATAAAATTGTTATGTTTGAAGGATCTTTCCATGGTACATTTGATGGCGTTTATGTGAGTAGAGATGCTTCTAATCTTACAGAACACCCAATACCACTTAGTTTAGGAACACCATATAATATGGTGAAAGATGTTTTATTACTAAAATATGGTGATAAACAATCTCTTGAAATAATAAGAAAACATGCAGATGAATTAGCAGGTATTTTAGTTGAACCTATTCAGAGTAGAAATCCAGAAAATCAACCAAAAGAATTTCTGCAAGAGTTAAGAAAAATTTCTGATGATTTAGGATTGGCATTGATGTTTGACGAAGTTATTACAGGATTTAGAGTACATCCACAAGGAGCACAAGCTTATTTTGGTATTCAAGCTGATTTAATTGCATATGGAAAAATTATAGGTGGAGGTTTACCAATAGGTATTTTTGCTGGTAAAGCGAAGTATATGGACCGCGTTGATGGTGGAATGTGGCGTTATGATGATAATTCTGCACCAAGTGGTTTTCTTGCTCATACAGGTGGAACATTCTGTCACCATCATTAGCAATGTCTGCAATGGAAGTTGTTTTAAATAAGATACAAGAAGGTGGCACAGCGCTTCAAGCTAAACTTTCTTTTAAAACTAAAGAAATGGCAACATATATTAATAATTTCTTTGAAGCAGCTAACATTCCGTTGAAAATCTGCTATATGAGTTCTTTATTTATTTTTAAGACTGATAAAGATGTTAACTTATTAAGATTTTTATATTACAGCTTAATTGAAAAAGGAATTTATATTTGGGAAGGTGGAACCTGCTTTATTTCTACAGTACATACTGATGATCAAATTATAAAATTAGTGAAAGCTATTCAAGATAGTTGTTATGATATGGTGAAAGCAGGATGTTATCACTTTAATATTTCACCTGAAATATTAACAACAGAATTTATAAAAGATCATTTGGTATTAGATGAAAAAAAAAATACCTTTAACGGAAGCTCAATATAGATTATGGTTATTAGCTCAAAAGGGGATAGAGTTAGCAGAATCCTTTAATGAAAAATCTTTTGTGTTATTAAAGGATAATACTAATCTTAATGTTATAAAGCAAGTTATAGATCAAGTGGTTTCACGACATGAAATTCTTAGAACAAGCTGTATAAATGGTAAAGAGTTAATAATAGAAGATTATATGAGTGTACCAATAAAATATTATTCAATTATAGATCAGCCTATTGTAGAACAGGACAAAGAGATACAACGATTAATTAAAGCTTCGATAGATGAATCGTTTGATTTTAATCAAGGCCCATTTATTCGTATTCTACTCATTCAAAAAACACAGAAAGAATATATTTTGGGCGTTATAGCACATCATATGATTATGGATGGTTGGTCTATAAGTACATTTATGAATGAGCTTTTAATTCATTTAAAAACATATAAGTCATTTAAAAAAGTTGAATTACCTAAGCCTACACAATATAGCGATTATGTAAAATATATGAATGAGTATTATTATACAGTTGAAGGTAAAGAAGCTAAAGAATATTGGAAAAGTCAATTTAAACAACCAATGAAGCCTATATATTTTAAGAAATGCGAAGTAGAAGGAAATGACTTAAATGGGATGTCATCACTAACGTTTAGTAAAGACTTAACTAAGCAACTTAAGTTATTTAGTCAGTCACAACATGTAACATTATTTATGACCTTATTAAGTGCATATGCAATAATGATTCATAAAGTTACAGCTATAGAGAGACTAGCAATAGGTGTGCCAATTTCGGGACAATTAAAAATGGAAGCTGATGATATGATAGGAAACTGTGTAGCAAATCTTCCTATTTATATAGATATAACCAACAATATGACAGTAGAACAAGTGTTGGAGCAAGTATGTAAGAAAATGAAATTAATGCAGAAGTATCAATTTTTCTCATACACTCAAGTTATTGAAGAATTAGATAAAGAAGAGCAAGAATATAGTATCCCATCTATTCAATTAGCATTTAATATGGATCGTGCTATTAATCAAGTTAATGATGATATGTATAAAACAGATAGTATTAACTTAGATGAAATTGTAACTAAGATGAGTAAATACACGTTATTTTTAGACATTGTTGAAAAAGCAAATGCACTAACTATTTCATTTTCATATAATAAGGAATTTATTTCAGATGCCATGATTGTGGCATGGAAAGAATATTATAAAGAAATATTAACTGAGATATTAGCAATGTTAAAAAAGGAAATAGGACAAGTATTAGGTGAACAAAAGATTGTGATTATATCACAAGATGAACAAAGTATAGATGAAGTAACATTTAAAGGAAGTAACGAATTAAATGATGCTACAGCTGAAGATATTATTTTACAGGTTATGCGATATGTGTTAAGGAGAGAAGAATTAACATTGGAGAGCTGTTTACTAGATGAAGGGTTAGATTCTATAAAAGCAATTCAAATTGCATCAACTCTTAAGAAACATAATATTCAAATAGCAATAGAAGATTTGTTTAAAAAGGAGCCTATTTATAAATTAACATTAGTGGCTAGTAAAGTAGTAAATGAAATAGGTGAATATCAAAATGATAACGGTATTGAATTAATTAAAAATGAAAAAGATATTGCTAAGGCTCAAAAATTAATGGAACAAAATAAAGACTTAGAGGCTATTTATCCATTAACAGAGCAGCAAACAATGATTTTAGCAAATAATATTACTAAGCGTAATACAGGAAATGACGTAACGCTTTTAGAGTATACAATTAAAGGTACATTAAATGTTGAACATTTTAAATTAGCTTGGGAAAAGGTAGTTGAAAGACATAGCATATTAAGAACAGGTTTTATGTGGCGTCATGTAAGAGAACCATTACAATTGGTTTATAAAAGTTTTGAATTACCGTTTTATTTATTAGATTGGTCTGAAATGTCAATAACTCAGAAAGAAGAAGAATACAAAAAATATATTATTAGTGAGAAGATGAGTTCATTTGATATTAATAAACCACCATTATTAAAACTAATCCTAATAAAATATGGAGAAAGTGAATGGAAGTTTTTGCTGAAATGTCAAAATTCATTATTCGATGGATGGAGTTCTAATAACATATTAAATGAGTTAATGGCAATTTACACAGCAATCAATAATAAAAAGCCAATAAAGCTAGAGAATACTTTTAGGTTTATGGATTATATAAAATGGTTATATAAACAAAACAATGAAAGTGAAAAAATATTCTGGGAGAAAGAATTTGAAGGATTTAGGGCTAAAGAAGATAATTTAAGTATATCAATAAATACTGAGAATACTAAACTTCAAGAAGTAAATCTAGAATTTACGGAGGAAGAAGCTAATGATATTAGAGTATTTTCAAGTAAACATCAATTGATGGAATATACAATAATGTTACAAGCATGGGCTATCTTACAAGGAAAACTATTAGATAGCAAAGATATAATGATTGCTACAGGAAACGCAGGTAGACCATATATGTTACCAGATATTGCACAAGCAGTAGGAATGTTTTCTAATACAGGAATAGTGAGAATTACACTAGATGAAGAACCTTCAATTTATCAATTAAAAGAGTTACAAGCAAAGAATATACGTTATAAGGAATATGAATACATTACATATGACAAGATTTCACAGTGGTGTAATATACCATTAAAAGTATTCCAAGAAACAGTATATACTAGAGGAATTGTTTTCTTAAATTTCCCAACAGAGTTAGTGAATAAGAATTATGAAGAAAATAATTTAGATGTAATAGAAGAAACAGAAGCTGGATATGTAAATGTACCACTTAGATTATATATTCAAGCTTATAAAGATTTTAGAATGGTATTACGTTATCAAGCAGGATATATTAATGAGAAAATCGCTAGTAAGATGCTTATGGATTATAAACAGATCATAGTAGAATTAATAAAGGGGGAGTAAGATATGGAAATTTTATATCCATTAACTCATCCACAAAAGAGAGTGTGGTATATAGAAAAGATGTATCCCTCAACTTCAGTTAATAATATTGGAGGATTTACTAGAATTAAAGGTGATATTGATTTTGATTTATTAGAAAAGAGTATAAATATTTATATTCAACAAAATGATGCGGTACGTTTAAGAATGGTAGAACGAGAACAAGAGCCATTACAATATGTTACAGAATTTGAATATATGACATTAGATAGGATGGATTTTAGAACAAGTGAAGATCCAGAACAAGAATTTCAAAACTGGATACAAAAAACTGTTCAGAAGCCTTTTGATTTAATTGAACAACCTCTTTTTTATATTGCGTTATATAGGATTAATGAGCAAGAAGGCGGATATTTATTAAAATATCATCATCTTATATTTGATGGATGGTCAGCTTCGATAATGACAAAACAGGTAACAACTATTTATGAAGCATTAAAGCATAATCAGGAATTACCACAGGTAGTAAGTACTAATTATTTAGAATATTTAGACAAGGAAGAGGCTTATTTAGCCTCTCCTAGATGTCAAAAGAATAAAAATTATTGGTTAGAAAAGTTTAAAACGTTACCAGACATCTCAAATATCAAGAGTACTGATGATTTAAAAGGAAATAGAAAGAGATTTAACTTAAGTAGTGAGCAAACATTAGGTGTTAATAACTGGATACAAGAACATAAATGCTCTATGAATGATTTCTTTTCTTTGATATGGCTGATTTATAATTATAAACATTTACAAACAGATGATTTAGTAATAGGTTTTCCATTATTAAATCGTAGTGGTGTTAAGGAAAAGCAAACTATTGGTATGTTTACTGCGACGATGCCATTTAGAATAAAAATAGAGAAAGATATGAGTATAGTAGAGCTTTTGAAATATTTAACATCTGAATTGAAAAGTTGCTATACTAACTACAAATATCCATATAATTTATTGGCACAAGATTTAGGATTGCGTCAACAAGGATATGCTACATTATTTACAAGCTGTATAAATTATTATAATACACAACATACGTTATCCATGGATGGTTGTGAAGTAATTAATGAAGAATTTTATAATGGGTGTCAGACTTATTCTATTCAATTGATTGTAAAACAGTGGACGAGTAATGGGAATATCAATGTTGATATAGATTATAAGATAAATGACTACGATGAAAAAGAAATAGAAGAATTATTTAGAGCTATTACTGTAGTAATTGAACAGGTTATAAATAAACCTGATATATTAGTAAAAAATATAAGTTTATTATCGAAAAAAGAGGAATTTGAATTAATTTATATTTTTAATCAAACAGAAGTAGAATATCCAAGTGATAAGAATATAATAGAGTTATTTAGAGAACAAGTGAAAGATAAGCCTGATAAAGTAGCAATACAACACTATGGTACATATATTACATATTCAGAATTGGATCAAAAAAGTGATCGAGTTGCGGCATATCTAAATGAAGTAGGAATTGGAAAAAATCAATTTGTAGGTATTATGGCAACACATTCAATAGAACTACTAGTAGCTATATTTGGGATTTTAAAGATTGGGGCAGCATATGTTCCTATTAATGAATCATTACCATCTGAACGCATTCAATATATGGTAGAGGATGCAAATATTAAGTATATTATGACCAATATACAAGGACAATTAGGATTTATAAAAAATTGTCAATGTATTCAAATTGAAGATGCTTATAAGGAAAATAAAAATTTAGTAGAAATATTAGTAGAACCGGAATCGAATGCGTATGTTATTTATACATCTGGTTCCACAGGTAAACCAAAGGGTGTGTTAATTAGCCAACGCTCTCTAGTGAATTATATTGTGTGGGCAAAGAAAATGTATGTTACTGATGAAAATGATGCATTCGCTTTATATTCATCAATTTCATTTGATTTAACAGTAACTTCGATTTTTACACCATTAATTAGTGGCTGTAAGTTAGTTATATATGAAGAAAACGAAAGTGAACATGCATTATATAGGATTATGAGAGAACGACAGGTAACAGTTCTTAAATTAACGCCAGCCCATTTGATGTTAATAAAGGATTTAGACAATCGATTGAGTACTATAAGGAAATTGATTGTAGGTGGAGAGGAATTAAAAACATATATCGCACGCCAAGTATATGAGAGCTTTGACAGTAATGTGGATATCTGTAATGAATATGGACCTACAGAAGCTACAGTAGGTTGTATGATTTATAGATTTAATGTAAATGAAAATATAGAGGAATCAGTGCCTATTGGTATACCGGCTCAAAATGTTCAAATATATATATTAGATGAGCAGCTTAAGCCAGTTCCAAAAGGAATGATTGGAGAAATGTATATTTCAGGAGATGGTTTAGCGAAAGGCTACTTAAATAGGCCACAATTAACCCAACAATGTTTTATTCATAATCCGTTTATTGAGGGTAGATATATGTATAAAACAGGGGATTTAGCAACTTTTAGTATGATAATAACATCATATATAAAGGTAGAGTGGACGAGCAGGTAAAAATAAATGGTTATCGTATAGAACTTGGAGAAATTGAAAAACGATGTATAGCATATAAAGGTGTTAAACAGGCAGTTGCAGTTTGTTGCGTAGAAGGAGAAAGTAAGTTTTTAGGCATGTACATTGTGACATCAGAAGAAATAGATGAATCAGAACTAAAAGCATATTTATCAGGTTATGTTCCAAATTATATGATACCAGCAGTTATATGTAGGGTTGAAGAAATACCTTTAACAATTAACGGAAAAGTAGATAAGAAAAAATTACCTCTAATACAGCGAAAACATTTAGATAATGACGTTATTATAAGACCACAAACAGAAGAAGAGATAGCATTATCAAATGTAGTAAAAGAAATATTAGGGTTAGATACAGTTAATATGATTGATAATTTCTATAATTTGGGTGGAGATTCAATTAAAGCAATTCAACTTACAGCGTATTTGGCTAAAAGGGGCTATCAATTAACAGTAAGGCAGGTATTAGAGAAGCCAATATTAAATGAGCTAGCTAAATATATAACAAAAGCAAAAAAAGACATAGAAGAAGTACCAGAGGGTAAAATACAATTATCACCTATACTAAAATGGTTTTTTGCTCAAAATCTTAAGAATCCATCATTTTATAATCAATCAATTATATTAAAGTTGATGAAGTTAATAGAAGTAGAAGTATTAGAAAAAATAATGAATTTATTAATTGCACATCATGATAGTTTAAGGTTTAATGTAAAAACAGATCAGGAAGAAGTTTATTATAACAATGAACACTTAAATAAATCATTTAGAATAAATAGCTTTGATTTGTGCAATTTAGGTAAAAATCAGCAATGGCAACAAGTAGAGATAGAATGTGATAAGTTAAAAAAAGGATTTAATTTATATAGAGATTTATTAATTAATGCAGCAGTATTTAAATTATCTGAAACAGAAAATTATTTATTCTTAACAGCGCATCATATTGTTATGGACAGCGTATCATGGCAAATATTATTGGATGATATCAATACCCTATTAGGGCAATATATGAGCGGTGAGGCACTTTCTTTACCACAAAGAACGACTTCATATCAAAAATGGGTAAAGATACTTAATGAATATTCTAGAACTATAAGTGAAACTGAAAAAATATATTGGAATCATATTACTAGTGGTTATAAGAAGTTTCAATTTATTAGCGAAGTGCCAGTCAAGAAGAAAAATATGAAAAAAGGGTAATAAGTTTATCAGAAGAAACAACAAGCTTGTTATTGAATAGTGGCGACAATAAATACCATTTAAAGCAGGATGAAATACTGGTTATTGCTTTAGGGAGAACATTTGGTAAGATTTTTGAGCTAGATGAGTTGTATTTAAATCTAGAAAGTCATGGTAGAGAATTGATAGATGAACAGATGAATTTAAATAGGACTGTAGGATGGTTTACAAGTATATATCCTGTTGAACTAAAGTTATATGAAGTAGATATGGATACAATAATTAAATCAATAAAAGAAAAGCTTCGAAGTGTACCTAAATGTGGTATTGATTTTGGTCTATTAAATGAGCCACTTAAAAAGGGAATTTATTTTAATTACTTAGGAAGATTAGATAATAATGTAAAGAGTCCTTATTTTGAAATATTACCATTAGAAATGGGATTAGATTATGGTAAAAACGAAATTTTGTCAGCAGTTATTAGCTTTAATTTAATGATTATAGATAATAAATTACAGATATGTTTAGAGTATATATCAAGTTATTTTTCAGAAGAAAAGGTACAGGGATTTTTAGAATTATATAAGATTAATATTGAAGAAACATTAAAGTATTGTATGAATAAAGAAGAAATTGAGTATACGCCTTCAGATTTTGAAGCTGTAGAATTAACCCAAGAGGATTTAGAAAGTATCTTCGAATAAAAAATATTAATATTAAGGATGATAAAATTGAATAAACTTAGAGTAGTTTTATATTTTGTATATAATCATCAAATGAATGTAACTATGGATGAAATAGGAATGTGTTTAATAGCTGCTGTTTTACGTGAACATGGATATGAAGTAAAATTAATGGCTGATTTTGAAGAAGATGTTAATTATGAGGAAATAATTAAATTTAAGCCAGATGTTATAGGTTTTCCAGTATACCAGCTAGCTAAAAAGAGTGTATATAATGTAAGTCAAAAAATAAAATCACTTTTACCTGATATTAAAGTCTGCGTAGGGGGTGTGTATACAACCTATAATGCAGAAAAAATGTTAAAAGAGAATGCTAAGATTGACTTTGGCTTAAGAGGAGAAGGTGAAGAAACTTTCTTAGAATTAATGGACAAGTTATCAGCAGGAGAAGACTATACGCAAGTTAAAGGAATTACATATTGGAAAGATAATGAAATCGTTAATAATGAAGATCGTCCATTGATGCAAGATTTAGATGTACTTCCATTTGCAGCAAGAGATATTATGCTTGAGAAAAAGTGGAAGGTGGCTGTTATTTCTGGAAGTAGAGGATGTAATTCGAGATGTGCCTTTTGTGCAACTCAGTTATTCTGGAAAAAATGGAGAGGTAGATCGGTCACAAGCATTGTTGATGAGTTAGAAATGTTAGTTAAGGAATATGGGATAAGAGTATTTAACTTTATAGATAGCAGTTTTGAAGACCCATATATAGACCTTAGACGAATGAAAGCAATTGCACAAGAGATTATTAGAAGAGATTTAAAAATTTCATACTTTGCAGATGTACGTGCTGAATTCCATAAGAAAGTAACACCTGAAATAATGGAATTACTTATTCAATCTGGATTAACAGCAGTATGTATAGGAATAGAAGCTGGAAATAATACTGATTTAAAGGTTTATCATAAGATTGCTAAGGTAGAAGATAATATCGAAATCATAAATTTATTAAGAAAATATAAGATTAGAATTTCACCAGGTTTTATTAATTTTAATCCATATTCTACAGTTGAGCGTTTACGAGAAAATTTAATGTTCCTTAAAGAAATAGGTTATCCTATTAAATTCTTTTCTAAATTAGCTATTTTTAAAGGAACTACAATTTATCATGACGTAAAAAATGATGGATTAATAACTAACGGTGATAAAGAAGATTTTAGTTATGTATTTGTAAATAAAGAAGTACAACTCTTATCTGATTACTTAACAAAATATCGCAATGAAATAAATACAGCACACAATTATGTACATAACACAATGGATTATTATATAGATGTTTATGCGCTTGTTATTTCACACTATGGACGTATGCTTAAATTAACAGGAAATCAAAAGATTAATGATTACTTTGATAAGTACATAGAGAATTATGAAGAGGTTATTTCACAATTCAATGCTCAATGTGTTACATGGTGTAATGTATTATTAGATATAGCTGAAAGAGGATGGAACGAAGAGAAAGCTGATAAGTGTACTCAAGAATTGATGCCATTTAGTAATTTCGTGGAATCAGAAAGAAAACTTAGTTCTTTAAAAGATGCGCTTTATTTAAATTTATATAGAAATGGATATGGTGAAATGTTATTTATAGTATAATAACAGGTTTATTTATTAGTGAATTAATTAAATAGGAGGATGGAAATATGGAGGTTATGTTTAGAAAGTATAATGATGAACCTAGATTTAGCGAGGATTATTATAAGGTAAGAGAGTTTCTTTTAAAATTAAATCATTCAGGATATCTTTTTGGTCGTTGGGATTGGATGATTACACATGGTATGTTAGATTGTTCTGTATTAAAAAAAATAGGATTATGGGAAGATGAAGGAAAGCTTGTTGCAGTTGCATTATTTGATACAGAATTAGGAAATGCTTTTTGCTATACATTACCTGAATATCATCAATTAAAAAAGGAAGTTTTTGAATATGCTAAAGAAAACTTTAAGAATGGTAATGATGTTAGTGTAATGGTATCAGACAAGGATACAGAGTTACAAGAAGTTGCAAAGGAATGCGGATTTGTAGCAACAGAAGATAAAGAAGCTGATGCTGTCTATAAAATTGATTTAAATCAAATTAATGTGACATTACCAGAAGGCTTCAAGTTAACAACTCTAAAAGAAACTTATGATTTAGCTCAATATGGTGAAGTATTATGGAAAGGGTTTAATCATGAATTAGATGGGGAAGGAAGTTATGTATTTACTGAAGAAGAACAAAAAATAAATGAAGCACAGATGCAAAGACCTAATGTGGATTTAAGTTTAAAAATAGTAGTAACTACATTAGAAGGTGAATTTGTTGCTTATTGTGGTATGTGGTATGATCCAACAACAAAAGTTGCTGTTGTTGAACCAGTAGCAACAGTACCAAAGTATCGTAAAATGGGGTTAGGAAAAGCAGCTGTATTAGAAGGAATACGTCAATGTGGATTAAGAGGGGCAGAACTTGCTTATGTAGGATCTTCACAACAGTTTTACTATAATATTGGATTTGTTCCTTGTTCAACAAATACTTGGTGGAAAGAAAAAAATAAATAAATTTATAAATAGGTAGGGAGAGAATAACATGAGAGAAATAGAAAAAAGAACAGCAGAGATTATATTAAAACACATTAATAATAATGGTTTAACACCAGAACAACTATTAATAAGTGATTTAAGAACTTTAAATATTAATTCATTAAATTTCATTAAAATTATTGTAGACATTGAAGAAGAGTTTGATGTTGAATTTGAGGATGACAAAATTAACTATGAGATGTTTGGGAATATAACAGACTTAATAGGAATGATAGAAGAACTTCAAAATAACTAAGTTTTATATTAGTATCAAAGCAGACAAGGGGATAGGGAAAATGGAAAAATGTAAAAACATTGGTATTATGGGAAATGCATTTAGGGTAATGGCAGGACTTGATACTGTATATGGTTATGATGTGGCTGTAGATGATTTATTTAAAGCAATAGCTACTTATACCACAGCAGAAAAAATGAAATGTTTATATGAACCTATGCAATTTCAAGAACAAGCTATTAAAAGAAAATACAAGCTTTTAAAACGAAAAGGGAAAGTTAATACAGAACTAGAGTTGATATCAGAGTTTGATACATTAGGAGTGAATCCTCAGATTGATGTAGATATTTTACATAATGTGAGTATGGAATTCAAAGAGCTTATCTATATGAGAGAGTTTTTTACAAAGACAAAATGCCCTATAACATACACTATCCATGGTGCAAGTTATCCTAATTATATTGAAAGTTTATATTTAATGAAACTACTTCTACCTTTTAGAAAATATGATTCTTTAATTTGTACTTCTCATGCAGTTAAAGCAACTATTCAACGTATGTTAGAAAATATAAGTGAAAGTTTAAAAAAATCACACAATATAGATGTACGTTATGAAGGAAGATTAGATGTAATTCCTCTTGGAATTGATATTGATAAATTTAAACCTATGCCTAAAGAAGCAGCTAGGATGAAAAATGATTTACCTAATGATGCATTTGTAATTTTATGGATAGGAAGACTATCAGCATATGATAAAGCAGACTTATTACCAATGCTTGTTATGTATAAGCGATTATTAAAGAATAATCCTAATAGAAAATTATTACTTGTTTTAGCAGGACATGATAGAGTGACTATGCCGTTTTTACCAGCTATTTATCAATCTATAGAACAACTAGGTCTTGGAGATAATGTAAAAGTTATTGATAAAAATGATGTATCAAATAGAGAAACCTTATTTGCATCAGCAGATGTATTTATTTCACCAATAGATAATGTACAAGAAACATTTGGTATTACACCTATAGAAGCTATGGCTTGTGGTGTGCCTCAAGTGGTGTCTGGCTGGGATGGATATAAAGATACAGTTGCAGATGGTGAAACAGGATTTTTAGTACCTACATACTGGATGAAATGCGATGATGATATACGACGTGCAGCATTAGTACCTTCAGATATGTTACATAGAACAGGATTACAACATTTTTCATTAGCGCAATCTGTAGTAGTAGACCTTGAATATTATCAAGATTGTATTCAACGTTTAATTGATGATGAAGAATTACGTCAGAAAATGAGTGAAAACTCTAGAAAAAGAGCAGTTGAGAAATTCCAATGGTCTAAGATTATCAAACAATACGAAGAATTATGGGATGAATTACGTTCAATTCAAAGCGAAGAAGAAGATGTAAATAGACAAGACGAATTAAAATTTATACAACCTATTTACTGTGATGCATTTGCATCATATCCAACTAAATTTTTAGAAAGTGATGTGATGGTTAAGGTTACAGAAGAAGGACATGAATTAGCAACAGGAGGGGCATATCGAGCAAGTCATTATCCTATGGAAGAAGGATTAGTACAGTTTAAGCTAGGACGTAAGATTGTAGAATATCTAGATGAAAAAGCTGGTGAATGTTCTGTACAAGAAATTATTAATAACCTTAAAGATGAATATACTGAAAGTATGATCAAACGTTCAACTCTTTGGGCATTAAAGCAAGGCCTTGCTAGATTTGCTAATGAAAGGACGAAGTAAGGGATGAAGCAAGAAAAGAAAAAATTGATAAAGATTTTTATTGCTATTATTTGTCTTATAGGTATTTTCTTTTCTTTAAAAAAATATCAAATGTGGCAGGTTCAAAAAAGCCTGAATATGGATGAACGTATTAATGCATATCTTGAAACTAAAATAAAAGATGGCAAAATACCTGGTATGGCAGCTGTTGTTATTAGAGATGGAAAAGTTGTGTTACAAAATGAATATGGTTATGCAGATGTGGAGAAAAAAATACCTGTTACATCTCAAACATTATTTGAGATTGGTTCATGTAGCAAGAGTTTTACTGGATATGCAATTCAGTTGTTAATTAATAGGGGGCTAATTAGTTTAGACGATTCTATTAGTAAATATTTAGAGTGGTTTTCAGTAGAGTATGAACAAGAACCTGCGGAAATAACTATAAGAGATTTACTTTATCAAACTTCAGGCATTCCATTTAAAACAATTGCTAATATGCCTGAATCACAAGATGATACAGCATTAGAAAAGACAGTGAAAACTTTAATTGGAACTAAACTTGATGAAAAACCAGGAAAGGAATTCTCTTATGCAACTATTAACTATGATGTTTTAGGATTAGTTATTGAAAAAGTAACAGGATTATCTTATGAAGACTTTATACAAAAAGAAGTATTTATGCCTTTAAATATGAAGCATACATATGCATATTATGATCAAGCACAACAATCAAATTTAATGGCGACAGGGTATAAAGTAGGCTTTTTAAAACCTAGACCATTTAAAGCACCTATTTATCGAGGAAATACACCAGCAGGTTATATAATAACTAGTAGTGAAGATATGGTATATTGGTTAGAGAGTTTTATGAAGCTAGGGGAGTTGGATGATACACAACAAGCTATTGTTGATAGTGCATTAGCACCAAATCGTCGTGTACCCCCACTAGGAGATGGAACTTCTTATGCTTCGGGTTGGTTTGCTTATCAACTAGGACAAGGAGAATATGCTCATGGGGGCGGAAATCCTAATTTTTCAGCTTTTATGGTTGTTAGACCAGCGGATAAAATAGGTGTTGTCATTTTAACTAATATTGGTGGAACTGACAATTTTGTTGATTCAATTGGTCTAGGAATAATGGACATAATAATGGATCGTGATTTGACAGTAGCAAAATCCAATATGGTTGCAATGGACAATGCATTAAGTTTAGTCTTTGTGATTGAAATATTATTAAGTATAGGAATAATTATTTTAATTATAAAGCAAGGAAAAAAGATTATTAAGGATAAGACATATAATAGTGGTTCAATCAGTTTGAGACAAGTATTGAAGATTATGTGTATTGTAGTTATCGCTTATGTTTGTGTTAACAGAATACCGTATGTATTTTACGATGGGTTAAATTGGGAGTTTTTAAAAATTTGGGGACCAACTAGTTTAATTGTTACATTATATAGTGCAGTTATAAGTGCAGTAATATTTGTACTATATTATTTGATGCAGAAATCATATAGTAATAATGATAATTTCCCATACTTCTTATTAGTTTCATTTAGCATTATAAGTGGTATTGGTAATGCATTTACAATAATGATGATTAATACTGGAATTAGAACAGAGGATGCTTTAAAAAAAGGTGTATTTTTCTATTTTGTTATAGGGTTAGGAATCTATATTATGACACAACGATTTATTCGCAAAAAGATTATAGAAATAGCTAAGACTAAAGTTTATAGCATTCGTATGGAGATTGTAGATGTTCTATTAGATATGTCGTTAGAGAATTTTGAGAGTATTGAGGATGGAGAAATCAGTGCTGTCTTAAATAATGATACAGAAAAGCTTAGTGAAGTACCTGGTGTTATGGTTGAAGCATTAACAGCATTAGTTACTATTATTTTTAGTTTGATTTATCTAGGATCTTTAAATAAGTATGCATTATTTATTATCATTGGTGTTATTGTAATATTAGCGGGAATATATGGTGTGAAAAGTAATAAAGCAAATGAAATTTTGGAACGAACTAGAGATATTCAAGAAAGCTTTTTTGAATATATTAAGGATTTGATTAATGGATTTAAGGAATTAAGATTAAGTCCAAATAAGAAAGAAGAATTTAGGGAAGAGGTAAGAAAGAGTTCCTTAGAGTATAAAAATCGTAGTATATTAGTAGAAGCAAACTTTACAGATGCATTTATGATAGGCGAAACCGTATTTAATACAGCAATAGGAGTAGTTGTATTTATCTTCCCACTTATTTTTTACTATATTCAAGAGTATGAATTAGCTACGTTCGTTTTTGTCCTAATTTATATTACTGGACCTATTCGTGAAGTATTATCAGATATTCCACGATTACTACAATTAAATGTAAGTAATAAAAGAGTAAATGCAATACTAGAAAAATTTAAGAAAGTCAATGAAGAAGATAATAGTGAAGATAAGGGAATTTATAATCAACAATATCCAGTAATAGATAAGATTATTTTAAACGATATTGTATATCATTATAAAGATAATCAAAGATTTAGTTTAGGACCCATTACATATACTTTTAAATCAGGTGAATTAATATTTATTACTGGTGGAAATGGTAGCGGAAAAACTACTTTATTAAAATTAATTACAGGCTTATACTCACCACATGGTGGAACTGTAGAGTATTATGCAAATGGATGTAAGATAGAAAGTGCAATAGAGAATATATCATCTGTATTTTGTGATTTTTATCTTTTTAAGCGTTTGTATGGCATTAAAGATGAAGTTATTGAACAACATGGTAAAGAATATTTGGAACGTTTTAGATTAAGTGAAAAGGTAGATATAAAAGAAAATTGTTTTACTACAACTAGTCTATCAACAGGACAACGTAAAAGGTTAGCTTTAATAAAAAGTTGTTTAGAAGATAAGCCTATTATTATATTTGATGAAGTTGCTGCTGACCAAGATCCTACATTTAAGAAATACTTTTATGAAGAGATATTAAAAGAAATAGTAGATCAAAATAAAATAGTAATTGTTATTACCCATGATGATCATTATTATCACTTGGCAGATCGAGTTGTTAAATTAAATGAAGGCAGAATTGATGTGTAAATAGAAATAGACACGGTGAAAAGACCGTGTCTATTTTTACTTGTTAAAGTCTATTTATTAAAGTTGAGAGTATAGATAAATCATCCTCTTTTATTTTTTGCAGGTTATCCTTTATTCGTAATAATATTTTTTTGTTAAATGTGAGGTTGTATTTAATACTTAAATTGAGGTTGGTTTTACATAAGTTATAAGTTGAGGTATATTGTTGGAACAGATCATTTGTTTGAATACCTAAATTAGATAAATAAGCAAGACGCTTTAACATAAGATTTTTATGTTCTAATAAAAGGTTAGTAACTCTAGTGTCAAAGTAAGTATCTAATTGATCACTATGTTTATCAAAGATTAGACAATCTAAATATTCAAGAAGAATATCAAAGATTTTAATACCATAATCTCGTTCTGGGCGAGGAATTTCGAAACGATGGCATGCATCTATAGTATTTTTACCATTTAAGTATTCAGTAAGTAAAAATTTAATGAGATTATAATTAATAGGATAGTTAGCATAATCTTTATATTTATAAAGTCGTACTATATCAGCCCAGTGAGCTTCTTTTGGTGATAGAAAATTATTTTCAATAGCTGATTTAAATAGATCGTAGTCAATTGTAAAATTTTCAAGTAGCTGATCTTTATTATAGTTTAAACCATAAAATAGGCGCAAAGAATGATCATAGCCATAAATAAGGCAGTCATGCATGAAATGTCGCTGTTGATAAAATACAGTATTTGGGATAAAGAATTCATCTACTATGCAATGAAAATAGTTTTGATCATTTAAGGCTCTTTCTAAATATATAAATAAATCTATATCTATTGTAGATAAAAATTTCCAAGAAAGATGTTGTGTACGAAGAAATGGAGAATCCATAGCTTGTGGACCATAAAATTCTAAAAATAAATCATGCTTTTCGACAAAATCATGATTTATATTTAATTGTATGTAGTTACTTAATAACCAAGACATATATGAGTCATTTTGTGCGGCAAGAATAGATAATGGATAAGCATCATATAAATAAGTTCTAACGAGTGGTTTACTCAAAGGTAGTATAATTTTATTCATGTAAAATTTCCTCCATATCAAGATTTAAGTATGTTATAAAAGAGAAGATCCTGTTTTAATTATAACATTATTTAATAATTTATATATTTAAATTTATAAAACTTATATGTTAATGGTAAAATAAAACGGGTTCTTTCCATAGTTAGTTGATTTTAACTTGTGTATT
>NZ_BBCG01000031.1 GCF_001311925.1 Cellulosilyticum ruminicola JCM 14822 | reverse complement strand
GCATATCATGATTTAGGTTATTTTGATACAGCGTTTCTTCGCAAATTACAAGAAAACATTTTTTTATTAGTCGCATCAAGACAAATTTAAAGCTCTATAAAGCAGTTTCAGAAACGTATGCTATCTATAAAAGACTATATTTAAAGGAACTCTTTAGTCAAGACAGTGATTCTATTGATCAACAAGTTTATATTGGTACAGAAAGTTGTAATAAGTTAAAAGTTCGTTTAGTAGGCAATAAGCTTTCTGATGAAATTGCAACTAAGCGTATCAAAAAGGTAATTATCCAAAATAAGGGTGAAGATATTGACTCACATAAGCGTCAGCTTTTACATTGAAATCTTATGATTACTAACATCAGCAAAGAAATCCTTAATACATCTATTATTACAGAGCTTTATCGTATAAGATGGCAAATAGAACTTCTTTTTAAGGTTGTAAAAAGCACCTTTTTCCTAGATAAAATGCATGTAGATAAAACTAAATATGTAGAAGCAATTCTTTATGGGAAACTTCTAGGAGCATTACTTACAATGCCACTTTATGATAGTGTAGATTAAAGCATACTTAAGAGTCAGGGGAGAGGCGTAAGTATACAAAGATTTTATACATTACTGCTTGTAGACTTATCTCAATTTTATACACTAAAAAGAATCACATATGAAAACACAACAATTATTAGGAATTGTTATGAGTTTATTAATGCTTGCAGGAAATGTTACTTCTGTTTATCATGGTACAGCAACAATGAGAAATGTGACACCAGCACAACTTGCTAGTGAAATGAATGTAGGTTGGAATCTAGGAAATTCTTTAGATGCTGATGGTAGAGCAGCTATTAATGCTTTAAATAATACATTCATTAGTGTAGTTAGAAAAACAGGGGGAATAATGCTAAAAGATGTCTTGTAATTTGCCCTTATGGTAATAATGGGAAATCAAATGGACTTTCAGGTTTTGAACTACCAAATGACCCTAATATTATGGTAGCAATTCATGCTTATACCACCATATGGCTTTACATATATTCCAGAAGGTAATCCAAGTTGGGCAACATCAGTTAGGGATGGTTCGCAAAAATATACAATTGAAGATGTGATGAGCAGATTAAATGATAAAATTGTACGCAAAGGGGTACCAGTACTTATTACTGAATTTGGTGCAGTTAATCAGCCTTTTTTTAAACTTATTAAGTAAAAGTACATTATATGATTTTTTATATAACATTTCGATTATATTGTGTTGAAATTTTCGAATTATTTTAATATAGTATAAACACATAAAGGTAGAAATAAACAATAAAACATCAAGAAAGAGAAAAAAATAATTTAAATTGCTAGTGTTGCAAAAAAAATAAAAATTATATATTAAGGGGTGTAAAAATGAGAAATATAAGATGGTTAGGAATTGTAATGAGTGCCTTAATGATGGCTGGCAGCGTAAGTTCACTTTATGCAGCAACAGGTACAATGCGTAATTTAACACCAGCACAAATTGCTGCTGAAATGAATGTAGGTTGGAATCTTGGAAACTCTTTAGATGCATATGGTTTACATTCACTAAGTGATGAAACTTATTGGGGAAATCCTAGAACAACAAAACAAATGATTGATACTGTTAAAGCAAAAGGCTTTAATACAATTCGTATTCCAGTATCATGGGATGAACATATGAGTGGAGCACCAAATTATACAGTTGATACAGCTTGGATGAATCGTGTACAAGAAGTTGTAGATTATGCCATTGATGATAATATGTATGTTCTCTTAGATACACATCATGAAACAAATTGGTTAAAGCCTGATAATGCCCATGCTGCATCATCAGAAAAACAATTAGCAGCACTTTGGACACAAATTGCTGAAAGATTTAAAAATTATGATGAACATTTACTTTTTGAAGGTATGAATGAGCCGAGAATCGTAGGCAGTAGCAAAGAATGGAGTGGTGGAGAGGCTGAAGGCAGAAGTGTAGTTAACTCATTAAATAAAGCTTTCATCAATGCTGTTCGTAAAACAGGTGGTAACAATAGTAAACGTTGCCTTGTTGTATGTCCTTATGGCAATAATGCAGATACAGATGGACTCATTGGTTTTGAAATTCCAAGTGACCCTAATATTATGGTAGCTGTACATGCTTATACTCCATATGGCTTTACATATGTACCAGAAGGTAATCCGGATTGGGCAACAGCTTACTGGAATGGTTCATTAAAAAATACAATAGATGATGTTATGAATAAAATTAATCAAAATCTTGTAAGTAAAGGGGCAACAGTACTTATTACAGAATTTGGTGCAGTTAATAAAGGAAATGATAGTGAAGTTGTTAAATGGACAAAAGATTTCATGGGTACTGCTTCTAAATACGGTATCAAATGTGTTTGGTGGGATAACAACCAACATCAAAGTGGTAATGAAAAATTTGGTATATTAGATCGTAATTCATGTACTTGGACAAGAAATAGTGTTGTAGATACGATTATACAATGTGGTGGTAAAGGTGTTACACAAAATCCAGGACAAACAACAGATCCAACACCTTCTGATACAACAAATAAAAATTATGCAACTTTAAATGATGGCTGGTATTACATTAAAAATACAAATGCACAAAAATACTTAGAAGTTACAGCAAGTGGCAATGGTCAAAATGTACAAATCGGTACAGGTACAGGTGTGGAATCACAAAAATGGTATTTAAAAAATGTAGGTAACGGTTATGTAACACTTAAAAATGGCACAGGTTATATGTTAGATGTAGACTACGGTAAAAATGAAAATAATACAAATATTCAAGTTTACTCAGCAAATGGTGCAACTGCACAAGAATTTAAATTAGCTAAAACAAATCAAAACAATGTATATGGCATTGTGACAAGATGTTCAGCAGATACAAAGAGCTTAGATGTTGCTTCAAAATCTACAGATAATGGTGCAAATGTTATTCAATATGCTTATCAAGGTGCAAGCAATCAAACATGGGTATTAGAATCTTGCAATGGTAGTAGCACATCAACAGGTACACAAACAGAAAGCTCAACAACAGTGACATCAGACGCTGTGAAAGTTAAAGTAACATCAGATTGGGGTGCAGGTGCAGTTGCGGATGTAACAATTATAAATACAACAGGCAAAGACTTAAATAACTGGACATGTACATTTACAAGCAGTCGTCCAATTACATCAATCTGGAATGCAACAATTGTAAGTAAGAGTGGTAATACCTATACTGTAAAAGCACCAGAATGGCAAGGAAATCTTTCAAAAAATGGAAGTTTCACTTTTGGCTGCCAAATGGCTCAAGGAGATAGTAATGTAACAGTTTCAAATGTTACATTAAAATAAATAAGTAGCATAACGTAGTGTGTAAATAGAGTAGTGGAGTTTTTAATCCACTACTCTATTTGTGTATGTGTATATAAAAATTTTATATAGGCTAAACTATTATTACAGGATTATTGCTAGACTGTTTTGTAAAAATTTAAATAATGTAACAAAATAAAGGTTCATCACCATGAACTGTGCTGGACTAAATACCAAATTTTACAGATAAAAAATACATCTGGTGTCATATACTCTAGTAAGTGCGAACAAACTTAAATACGGAGAACTTCAGATGCACTTACATGATATTAATACACTATTAAATCTTCAAGGGGTATTTATTACTCATATTACTGAACCTATTGAAAATACAGTGTATATTACCTTAGAACCTACAGATTTACATCAGTCATGTTCTATCTGTGGAAATATCTATACTATCAGACATGGTAAATCTAAACCTAGACATGTAAGACACCTTAATTTATTTGAAAATTATACGATACTCATTTTACAGACTATTAGATTAACTTGTAGTGAATGCGGCTTAAATTTTACTTGGGAGTATAGCTTTGAAAAAACTAAATCTAAGTATACTAATGCCTTCAAAAATAAATTAGTCAAGTCTATTGACGGTGGAACTGTTAAGCATTCTGTGAAAAATCTTAACGTACCATATACTTCTGGTGAACGTTTTATTAAAGAAGCTTTATCTACTATAATTCCTATTATGCAAAATCAAGTTTTAGATACTGCTATCAATAGTTCTAAACTTGCTATTGGTATTGATGATTTTGTGATTAGAAAAGGACATACTTACAACACTGGTATTTATGATTTAAGAAATGGTGCACTTTTAACAGTTGTTCGTGGACGTAAGTATGATGAATTAATCACTAATAAAAATCTATGTGAGATTGTTAATATAGTGTCACCTTTTGCAGTAGTGATGAATCTAGCAAAAATTTATCATAACTTTGTTAAAGAAGTTTTTCCTACCGCTATTCGCATAGCAGATTGCTTTCATGTAAATCGTTATATAACAGATGCTTTACATTCAATTCGAAAAAGAGTTAGTAAAAAATTAAATACTTACCAATCTAAATTTCTTAAACAAAACAAGAAACTTTTAGAAAGACGTAATGATTCTCTTACTAAGGCTGAACAAACTTTGCTTGAAAGAATCCTACAACTTTGAATTAAAAGAATCTTATTGGTTTAAAGAAGCTCTAATTGAATGGTATGATTATAACAATAAAACAAATGCCATGAAATTGCCAACTATCATCAATGCCGTTTTACAAATGTTGCTGTTGAAGGTAAAAATAATAAAATCAAAGCACTTCAACGTAGAAGTTATTTCTTAAGAAATAGACAAAGTTAAGAGCATCGTATTTATCTAGAATGTAATAGTGAGTTTTTACTTAATAATTAGGCTGTCAAGAACACATTTTTGTGATGAGCCAAAATAAATGTATAAAATAAAATAAGTAAGGCAAGTATTAAAAGGAATTGAAAAATGAAACATGCATTAATATTTTTAAGCAGCCAGTAATATGTATAAAGGGGATGAGCAATTTGAAGATGCAAGATTATCCCATAGAAGAAAGACCTTACGAAAAATTTCAGCATTATGGGAGTAGCGCTTTAACAGATACAGAGCTATTAGCTATTTTGTTACGTACAGGTACTAGTAAAATGAATGTTATGGAACTTTCAAGAACACTTTTAACTTACTTTCAAGAAGCACCGTTAAATGGCAAACAACCATCACTGCTTACGCTATACCAGTTTTCTTATGAAGAGCTTCAAAAAATCTCAGGAATAGGACAGGTTAAGGCTATTCAAATACTAGCTTTAGTAGACTTATGTAAGCGTATGGTTAAGACTCGTTATAAACAAGGACAAAAAGCAAATTCACCAGCTTCAATTGCAGATTATTTTATGGAAGAATTAAGACATAAAAGAGAAGAATGTTTTATTATTGTTTTCTTAGATGCTAAGTGTAAAATGCTGGGAAATGAAGTGATTTCTACAGGGAGTTTAACTGCGTCTATTGTACACCCAAGAGAAGTATATAAATGTGCAGTTCAAAGGTCTGCACATAGTATTATAGCGCTTCATAATCATCCTAGTGGAGACCCTACCCCAAGTGAAGAAGATTGCCAAATTACAGGCCGTTTAAAACAGGCTGGCGACATCATAGGTATTCCGCTTTTAGACCATATTATTATAGGGGATGGAATTTATTGCAGCTTAAAAGAAGAAAGTTATCTGTAATTGTTGAAAAGCGATTAAAAAAAGGTTATTATGGTAAATATGAGATTTTGTTAAAAAATGACCATAAACAATGATATAGATTTAATGTAGGAGGAATATATAATGTTTGGAAAAGATATGGGTATTGACCTTGGAACAGCCAACACTCTAGTTTTTGTAAAAGGGAAAGGTATTGTTGTAAATGAACCATCAGTAGTTGCAATTAAAGAAAAAACTAATGAGGTTCTCGCAGTAGGTGATGAAGCGAAACAAATGATTGGTAGAACACCTGGAAATATTGTAGCGATTAGACCACTTAAAGATGGTGTTATTGCAGACTTCGCTACAACATCAGCTATGCTTCGTTACTTTATTGGCAAAGCATATAAACAATCATTATTTTCTTCAAAACCACGTGTAATCGTTTGTGTACCATCAGGTGTTACATCTGTAGAAAAACGTGCCGTTGAAGAAGCAACAGAAAAAGCAGGAGCTAAAAAAGCACTTATCATGGAAGAACCTATGGCAGCAGCTATTGGTGCACATCTTCGTGTTGAAGAACCAACAGGAAACATGGTAGTTGATATTGGTGGCGGAACAACAGACGTCGCAGTTATTTCATTAGGCGGTATTGTAGCAAGTAAATCACTTCGTATTGCTGGTGATGAATTTGATGAGTACATCGTTTCTTACATTAAACGTGAATACAATTTAATGATTGGTGAAAGAACAGCAGAACAAATTAAAATCAACATTGGGGCAGCTTATCCAAACGGTGAAGATGAAACAATGGAAATCAGAGGACGTGACCTTGTAACTGGTCTTCCAAAAGTATTAACGATTACATCAACAGAAGTAACAGAAGCAATCAAAGAGCCAGTTAATGCAATCATTGATGCAATTAAAATGACACTTGAAAAAACACCACCAGAACTGGCTGCTGATATTATGGAAAGTGGTATCATGCTTACAGGTGGAGGGGCTCTTTTAACAGGTCTTGATACACTTATCAGCCTTGAAACAGGTATGCCGGTTAAAATTGCAGAGGATCCACTTGACTGTGTAGCAAAAGGAACAGGTTATGCATTAGAGGATATTGAAAAGTGGTCAGCTATCTTTGCTGATGATAAATAAAACAAGGGGAGAGTGCCTTGAAACTTGATAAAAAATTAAAAAAGTAGGAATCATAGTAGGTGGAGTTGTTATAGCGGTTCTTATAGTAGGAAAAGCCTTTCAAATTCCAGTTTTAAGTACAGGTGTAAACTTTGTACTTATGCCGATTCAAAAAGGAATTACCTTTGTAATCGATAAAACCACTAATTTCTTTGGATATTTCGGGGAAATTGATGCTTTGCGTACAGAAAATAAGAATTTAAAAGAAACAAATGAAAAGTTGTTCTATGAAAATACAATTTTATCTCAGTATGAAGAAGAAAATAAAAATCTTAAACAACTTCTAGAAATGAAAAACCTATATCAAACTTACGAGGGTATAGGTGCCAATGTGATTGGCAAAGATTCTAGCAATTGGTATAAAGTAATTACTATTGATAAAGGCACTGCTAGAGGTGTAAAAGAAAATAGTGTTATTTTAGCTAATGGGGGCCTTGTAGGGCATGTTTGGGAAGCTTCAGAGCTCACTTCTACAAGTACGACAGCAAATAGTTCAAAGGTACTTTCTATCATAGATGACCGAAGTTCAGTAAGTGCGGAAGTTGCACGTACTGGTGATGTAGGTATCGTAAATGGTGATATTGAACTGGTAAATGAAGGACTATGTGTACTTGAAATTAATGTGGAATCAGAAGTTATTAAAGGGGATCAAATTGTAACATCACATTTAAGTTCAATTTATCCTCCAGGCATTCCAATAGGGACAGTAGAAGAAGTTGCAGATGGGAAGAATGGGCTTACACGATACGCTTATATTAAACCTTACGTAGATTTTAAACATTTAAAAAATGTTTTAGTCATTAACTATAAACAAGGAGAGTAGATTATGCGTTCATTTGTCATTGGTACCCTATTAGTTGTGGTACATATTTTAAGTGCTACATTATTTCAGTATTTAAAAAATTGGTAATGTTGCACCTAATTTTATGATTATGTTAATAGTGTCTTTTGCTCTTCTTCGTGGTAATAAAGAAGGTAGCATTATTGGAATCGTAGCAGGATTATTACATGATTTAAGCTTCAGTATGACAGTTGGACCGACAGCTATTATATATGGACTTATTGGTTATGTATGTGGTACGTTTAACAAAAACTTTTATCGTGAAAACTTTATTTTACCTTTTATTTGTACTTTATGTAGTAGTTTGTTTTATAGTATAACTTGCATATTTTCATTTATGCTTCGTGGTAAATTAAATATTATTTTCTTTATGAAGTCTATTGCTATACCTGAAATGATTTATACAATTACTTTATCTTTAATTGCTTATCAAATCACATATTTAATTAATGAAAAGCTAGAAATGAGCGAACGCAAAACAAGAAATATCTTTTAAAGGGAGGAGTAGCTATGCATAAGAAATTAAGCAGGCTACTCTTTTTTTACTCTAAAAAAACCAATGAAAATAGGCGTATTTGGGGTATGGGAGTAGCTGTGGTGATTTGTTTTATTGCTTTAATTGTACGTTTTTATCAATTACAAATTATTTTACATGAAACTTACGTAGAAGACATGCGTCAGACTACTCAGAAGCAAATAACATTACTTGCCCAGCGAGGACAGATTTACGATCGCTATGGGAAACCATTAGCAACTAATCAATCCATTTCAAATCTTTATTACACTGCTTTAGGTAACTTAAGTGATACAGAGCTTAATACACTTTTATTACAACTTATTTATTTACTTGGAAATAATGGAGATACTTTTATTGACGAAGTTCCCATTTCTTTAAATAGACCTTTTCATTATACGAAAGGGAAAAATCTTTTAAACCAATTTACTTATCAAATTCCATATAATAATGAAGCACAACGAAAAATATTATTAACGTATACAGCTGATGAAATGATAAATTACTTGGAAAATATTTTTAAGATTCCTAAATCATTAACACCTATAAGGCACGTCAGCTCATTGCACTTAGAAGTCAAATTTATAGCCATGCCTATAGAAAGTATGAGGATGTTTGTCTGGCTAAAGATATTTCAGAAGAAACTATAAGTTATTTAAATGAATATGAAGATAGATTTCCTAATTTAGTTATAAACTTAGAGGAGAAACGCTTTTATCCTTTAGGGAATATGATGAGTAACATTATAGGATATACAAGCGGGCTGACACAAAATCAATATGAAAATCTAAAAAATCAAGGTTATGGGTTGTCAGATGAAGTAGGACAAATGGGTGTTGAAAAAAGTTTTGAAGAAGTTTTAAAAGGCAAAAAGGGAAGTGCAACTATTGAAGTAGACAATATGGGACGTCAAAGACAAAAAATAAGTGAGATTCCTAGTGAAAAGGGTGAAGATATTTATTTGACTATTGATGCTACTTTGCAGCAAGATGTTTATAAAGCTGTAGAAAATAGATTAAAAGAAGCACTTGTTTTGAAATTAAAATCTCCACAGCTTTATAATGTCAGTGGATATGATATGCTAGTAGCACTTATTAAAACTCATCATTTATCATTTGAAAGCAGTGGGAAAGACACTGTACATTTAAATGTACTTATAAAAAGTGTTGAAGAGGCCTATAAGCAAATCGATCCATTGATGCGTCAGAAGATTAGCGAAGAAGAGATTGTAATCAATAAGATGGCAGAAGCTCCTCATGGAGAAGCATTTATTCATGAAGTATTATTAGCTTTAAATGAATTAGGTGTGTTAAAGTTTGATAAAAATGAGCAAACTTTAGTAGAAAGTGAGGAAAAAATTGATTTAGATGCTCTTTTTATTAAACAATTAGAAGAAGGAACACTTACGCCAGGACAGATGAATATCGATCCTTTTAACTGTGTTGCGGCTATGGTAGATATACGGAGCGGGGAAGTTTTAAGTTTAATAGATTATCCTTCTTATGATAATAATCAAATGTCTGCCCAGTCTAATAAGTATTTTGAAAAGCTTAATACAGATCCTAGAAGTCTTTTGTGGCAACGTTCACTGAAAACACTCAAGGCACCAGGTTCAACTTTTAAGATGATAACAGCTTTAGCAGGTTTGGAAGAAGGTGTTATAAAACCTGAAACAGTTATTGATGATGTGGGAATTTACAAAGAAGCAGGTAAGCCTTATCCTAAATGTTGGTATTACACGAATACAGGAAAAGGACATGGTCCTTTAGATTTAAAAGGAGCTATAGGTGCATCTTGTAACTATTATTTCTATGAAGTGGCCCACCGGTTAGATGGAGAAGAAGATGGTATTAATATTCTAAGTAAATATATGAAGACATTAGGATTAACTGAATCTACAGGTATAGAGCTAGAAGAGCTGATGCCGAATCCTTCAGTACCTGATATTGTAGTAGAAAATAAGATAGGACAGCTGTTGCAGCAGTTTGCATCGGCTAGTCAATCTAAGCAAAAAGAAATGATTGCGAATGAAATAGTAGAAGTTAACAAATCTTTTAATCTAGCAGATGAAAATATAAAGGATGAGATGGCAAGCACCTTGTATAATCAGCAACTAAAGATATATGTTGTCCCTGTACTACAAGAGACTTTAAAAAAACATTATGATGCGTTATTAAGTGAAATGACAAAGCAGGTAAAAGATTATGTGGTAATGCATCAAAAGGATTTAACTAAGCAGCTAACACGAGAGGTGATTTTTAATAAAAATTTTGGCAGTCGTAATGAAAGTGTTTATAAGGCTGTTTGTAATTTAGTTGAAAAAGGTACAGCGCATACATCTGATGCGGCAATTGAGAAAGTATTAGATGAAATAGATACAAACACTTTATTAGATGCTTATGAGAATGCACTTTTAAAAACTTATAGACAATTAATTAGGCAGGATGGCAAAAATGAGGATGCTAAACAGCTAGAAATGCAAATAAAATATTTAGATGATCAGGAAAAAGAAATAAGGAAGAAACTTCTAACAAAAGTTAGACAAAATTTGTTAAATGTAATTGTCAATAACTTGCTAAATGGTGTAGAATTAAATTGGACAGAGGGCATTACCGTAAGAACAGCTATTGGTCAAGGATATAATGCATTTTCACCTCTTCAAGTATTAAGATATGTAGCGGCCCTTGCTAATGGCAAGAAATTGCAGCCACTTACACTTATTCAAGGTGGAAATGCAGGAAAAGAAGAGGTTTTAGGGCTCAGCTATGAGAATATAAAGGCTGTTCAAGAAGGTATGTTAACTGTTACAACAGGTGAAGAAGGAACAGCAAAAGGGCAATTTGATAATCTTCCTTTTAAAATAGCAGCTAAAACTGGAACGGCTGAGGAAGGTAGTCATGAGCATAATTATATAGTGGCATTTGCACCTTATGAAAAACCTGAAGTTGCACTCATTGTGGCAATTTATAATGCAGATGGATTAGGTAGATATAGTACATTAATTGCAAACGATATGCTATCTAGTTATTTTGGATTACAAAACCAACAAGAGAGTATCACCTTAGCAAATACATGGATGGAATAAGGGGGAAGAGATGAGGGAGGAAAATCTTGTTGTTTTTAAAGGAACAGTAGATGGAATCATTGTATTTATTGACCCAAAAGCAGATTTTGAAATAGTGTTACAACACTTTAAAGCAAAACTTGAAGAATCTAAAAAATTCTTTAAAGGAACTAAGGTTAGTGTACGTTTCAAAGGAAGAGTGTTAAGCGAAAGAGAACAAGGAAAACTTTTAGAAATCTTAACTAATCAAGAAAGTATTCATATTTCTTTTATTCATCCTTTTGAAGGTGAAATAAAAGAAGAAAAAACGGAGATGTTATGGGTAAGAGAGCAACTACGTAGTTTTGAAGGCTCTATGACACATTTCCACTATGGCATAGTACGTTCAGGACATCATATTGAATATAGAGGAAATGTAGTGGTCTTAGGAGATGTGAATCCAGGAGGACTCATTAGTGCTGGGGGGAATGTCATTATACTTGGCGCTCTTAAAGGAAAAGTGTGTGCAGGCTTAGATGAAAAAGTACCGCATCCTTTTATTGTAAGCACTTCTATGGCACCAATCCAAATAGGAATTCGAAGTGTGATTGCTAAAGCGCCAGAAGGTGATGCAGAAGCGCTTTATAGAAAAAGTGAAAATGGTCCACTTATTGCTTACTTACAAGACGGGCAAATTTATATGGATCAAATTGATTTAAAAACATTAAATCATATGTTAAAATAAAACTAAAACTAAACGTAATGGGGGACTTAAGATGAGTGAAGTAATAGTAATTACCTCAGGTAAAGGTGGAGTTGGTAAGACAACAACTTCAGCCAATGTAGGAACAGCATTAGCATTACAAGGAAAACGTGTAGTGTTAATTGATGCGGATATCGGGCTTAGAAATCTCGATGTGGTTATGGGACTTGAAAATCGTATTGTATGTGACCTTGTTGATGTCGTAGAAGGCAGATGCAGATTAAATCAAGCATTAATTAAAGATAAAAGATTTGAAGGGCTTTATTTATTGCCAGCAGCTCAAACAAGAGATAAGAATGCAGTAAGTCCTGAACAAATGAAAAAGTTATGTGATACACTTAGAGAGGATTTTGACTATGTATTAGTGGATTGTCCTGCTGGGATTGAACAAGGATTTAAAAATGCTATAGCTGGTGCTGACCGTGCGCTTATTGTTACAACACCTGAAGTATCAGCTGTAAGGGATGCAGATCGTATTATCGGACTTTTAGAGTCTAATGGTGTGTCCAATATGCATCTTATTATTAATCGTGTCCGTATGCATATGGTAAAACGCGGTGACATGATGGCTGTAGAAGATGTAGTAGGATTTTTAGCAGTAGGACTTATTGGTGTTGTACCAGATGATGAAAATATCGTTATTACAACCAATAAAGGAGAACCAGCAACAGCAGAAGGAACTTCTTTAGCAGGTAAGGCATTTAGAAATATTGCAAGACGTGTTTTAGGAGAAGAAGTCGCTTATATTGATTTAAATACAAGTCATAATATTGTAGACCGAATCAAAAAGGTTTTTGGATTTAGTAATTAAAAAAGAAGGTGAAAGCAGTGGGGAGGCTAGATTTGA
Source organism: Cellulosilyticum ruminicola JCM 14822 (assembly GCF_001311925.1). GTDB lineage: Bacteria > Bacillota > Clostridia > Lachnospirales > Cellulosilyticaceae > Cellulosilyticum > Cellulosilyticum ruminicola. The sequence goes on along the minus strand of NZ_BBCG01000031.1, from coordinate 27,377 downwards.
GTAGTTTGTTTGGAAAAAAGAATAATAAATCAAGCGAAGTGGCAAAAGACAGGCTTAAGCTGGTATTAATCCATGACCGTATGAATTGTTCCACAGAATTATTAGAAATGATGCGTACAGATATTTTGGCCGTGATTTCTAAATATGTAGATATTGATACGGAAGAGCTAAATATACAGATTTCTAATATGGAATATGAAGAGGATGGTAAGAAGGCACCTATTTATCTGCAAATATTCCTATTAAAAATTTAAAAAAGGTTAAATAGCATATCTATTGAATAGATAGAAAGGAAAATATTAATTTAAAATGCAGATTAAAGAAATATTTAAAAGAATTGACTGGTGCCTTATAGGCTGATGTTTGCACTAGTGGGTGTAGGGATTGTCGCCATTAATAGTGCAACGGCTTATTCTGGTAATATAGAAGTTGTTGAAATGCAGATTTTATATTTCTCAGTCGGTTTAGTATTAATGTTGATTGTTATGTCCTTTGATTATCACTTTATAGGTAACTGGTATATGATTATTTATGGTGTGACCATTGTATTATTACTAGCAGTTATTTTGTTTGGACATGAAGTAAATGGTGCTGCAAGGTGGATTAAAATTGGACCAATTCAGTTACAACCTTCAGAGTTTGCTAAAATTACAGTGATTTTATGTAATGCAAAGCTTATTGCTAAATATAATAAGCGTATCAATTTATTGTGGCCAGTGTTAGTAATTGGCGGTGTGGCGTTTGTTCCATTTATTTTAGTAAATAGACAGCCAAATTTATCGACTAGTCTTGTAATTTTAGCTATTTTAGTGATACAATTATTTGTAACAAAGTTAAACTTCAAATATATAGCAACAACGATGGTGGTAGGCATCTTGCTAGTAACAATAGCTTTCGTGTATATTGTAAATAATCCCGACCAAAAAATTATCGAGGATTATCAACGTAAACGTATTGTGAATATGATTAACGGTGGTGATAGTCAGTCAGATAGTTATCAAACAGATCGCGCTGTGCATGCTATAGGATCAGGTGGACTTAAGGGTAAAGGATTATATAATGGTTCAATTAGTCAACTAAATTATTTACCTGAATCACACAATGATTTCATTATGGCGGTTATAGGCGAAGAGTTTGGGTTCATAGGTGTCCTTGTTTTAATTACGCTATTATTGCTCTTTATAGGACGAGGGTTGTTTATTGCTGGACGAGCGCCCGATGATTTAGGTAAGTTTATAGTAGTTGGTTACATAGGTATGATTGCAATCCAAGCTTTTGTAAATATTGGGGTTGTAACAGACCTTTTACCGAACACAGGTGTACCGATTCCATTTATCAGTTATGGTGGTAGTGCCTTATGGGCAAACATGATTGGTATGGGCCTTGTTCTCAATGTTGCAATGAGCAGAGAAGATACTTTGTTTTAAAGGAGGGTTGTAAAGTGAATGTAGCATTAATTGCACACGATGCAAAAAAGAAATTAATGGAGAATTTTACAATAGCGTATAGACATATTTTAACTAAACATACTTTATATGCTACTGGTACTACAGGAAGACTTGTAGAAGAAGCCACAAATTTAAACATTTATAAGTATTTAGCAGGGCATTTAGGTGGTGCACAACAATTAGGTGCACAAATTGCACATAACCAAATTGATATGGTTATTTTCTTAAGAGATCCAGTATCACAAAAACCTCATGAACCTGATTTAGGAAGTATTGAACGTTTATGTGATATTCATAATATACCTATTGCAACAAACTTAGCAACTGCAGAGCTTTTAGTAAAAGCTTTAGAACGTGGCGACTTAAGTTGGCGAGAGGTTATGAGATAAAAAAGACTTTTTTAAAGTCTTTTTTATTTTGGCAGTATAATTTAGGTATAAATAAAAGACTTGTTCCATATATATTATGCATAATGATAATTGAGGTGATGTTATGGGGCTTGTTAAACAATATGATGAGCAAGATGAAAGAGGCTTCTATGAAATGCCTCTTGTGAATTATAATAGAGAGAATCTAAATTACTCAAATAGGGTGTATGCACAAAGTAATACTCAGTTTTTAAATGGAACTGAGGAGATAGATGTAAGTCATGAAATACTTAGCAAAGATACACCTAATACTAATTTGAATTCTAGGCAAGGTTCACAAGATGCTAACCGACAAAAGTTAAGTTATGTGTGGGTAGAAGCTTTTTTTTGTGCAATTATATTATTAGGTATTTTAATTATGCAAAATGTCAAAAATACAGAAGGATTGCAACTTAATTTGCGTGAAGAAATTCGGCATAATCTTACCAGTCAGGAAATTATCTCTGCTTGGAATTATGCTGAAAATTTAATGCAAGAATATCAAAATGTAATTCCTTAGGGGTTACAGTACGGAGGAACTAATGACAAAAGTAGATTTACCAGATTCAATATTAAATAAGGTAGATAAGCCAGCCCGTTACATTGGTGGCGAGCTTAATAGCTATACAAAAGAAGTAACAGAAGAAATGGTGCGTATTGCCTTTTGCTTCCCAGATGTTTATGAAGTAGGGATGAGTCATTTAGGAATGCAAATTTTATATCATTTCTTTAATAGACGTGAAGATCTTTGGTGTGAACGTGTATTTGCACCATGGCTTGATATGGAAAAAATCATGCGTGAGAGAAACATGCCACTTTATGGCCTTGAATCTAAGAGTCCATTAAATGAATTTGATTTTGTAATGTTCACTTTACAATATGAAATGAGTTATACAAATATCTTAAACATGTTAAATCTTAGTAATATTGAGATTTTCTCTAAAGATAGATCAGAAGATGCACCATTTGTTATCGCAGGTGGACCATGTGCATACAATCCAGAACCTTTAGCAGCATTCGTAGATATTTTCTATATTGGTGAAGGTGAAGTAATGTATGATGAACTTATGGATCGTTATAAAGAATGGAAAAAATGTGGCAAAACAAGAGAAGAATTCTTAGCTTCTATTTTAGATATGCCAGGTATTTATGTACCTAAATTCTATGATGTGGCTTACAATGAAGATGGGACAATCAAAGAACGTATTCGTCTTCATGAAAGTGCACCTGAAACCATTAAAAAAGTAATCGTAGATGATGTAGATAATGTATTTTATCCAGATTGTCAGGTTGTACCATGGATTCGCGCCGTACATGATCGTGTGACACTTGAAATGTTTAGAGGATGTATTCGTGGATGTCGTTTTTGCCAAGCAGGGATGATTTACCGTCCTGTAAGACAAAAAAGCAAAGAGGTGCTTATTGGACATGCTAAAAAACTCCTTAAATCAACAGGGTATGAAGAAATTTCTCTTGCTTCATTAAGTACAAGTGATTACAAAGACTTAGAAAACTTCTCAGATGAACTTTTAGATCTTTGTAATAGTGAATATGTTAACGTATCTTTACCATCACTTCGTGTAGATGCGTTCTCAGTAGATTTAATGCAAAAAGTACAAGAAGTACGTAAAAGTAGTTTAACATTCGCTCCAGAAGCAGGAACACAAAAACAACGTGACGTGATTAATAAAAATATTACAGAAGAAGAAATTTTAAATGGTTGTAAACTTGCCTTTGAAGGTGGTTGGAACCGTGTTAAACTTTACTTTATGTTAGGACTTCCAAATGAAGAAGATAGTGATGTAACAGGTATTGCTGATCTTGCAGAGAAAATTGTTGAAACATACTTTGAAGTACCTAAAGAAAAAAGACAAGGTGGGCTTCAACTCGTAGTTAGTACATCTTGTTTTGTTCCAAAACCATTTACACCATTCCAATGGGCACCACAAGATAGTGAAGAAAGCTTCAAGAGAAAACACAATTTACTTAAAAACACAATTAAACGTCGTCAAATCAAATATAACCATCACGATGCTGAAACAAGTGTCTTAGAAGCGGTTATTGCAAGAGGAGATCGTCGCACTGCGAATCTCCTTTATACAGCTTACAAAAAAGGCTGTACATTTGACAGTTGGAGTGAACACTTTAGCTATGATGCATGGAAAGAAGCTTCAGCTGAAAGCGGTGTAGACTTCGACTTCTATGCAGCAAGAGAACGTAGTTATGAAGAAGTATTACCATGGGATCACATTGATATTGGCGTTACAAAGAAATTCTTAATTCGTGAAAATGAATTAGCTAAGAATGTAACAACTACACCTAACTGTGCACAAAAATGTACAGGTTGTGGGGCAGCTCGATTTGGAAAGGGAATTTGTCATGAGAATTAGATTAAAGTTTAGAAAAACAGGTCCAGTTAAATTTGTAGGACACTTAGATACAATGCGTTTATTTCAAAGAGCTGTAAAGGTAGCAAGTGTACCAGTTGCTTATTCACAAGGGTTTAGCCCACACTCACTCGTATATTTTGCCCTTCCTCTTGGTGTAGGTGTACAAAGTACAGGAGATTATATGGAAATTGTAACAGCTACAGATATTGACCCTACTATTGTAAAAGATAATTTAAATGCTGTTTTAGTAGAGGGCGTTCGTATTGAAGATGCTTTTAAAGTAGGGGACAAAAGCGATTCACTTATGAGTCTTGTTCAAGCTGCGGACTATGATGTACGTATTGCTAAAACTGAAGGCGTTACACTACAGCTTATTGAAAGAAAACTTCAAGCAGAAGAACTTATTGTGATGAAAAAGGGTAAAGCGGGCATTCGTCCACTTGATCTTAAACCAATGCTTTTAGAATGTAATGTTTCTGAAGAACCAGATAGTATTCTTATTAGTATGTATGTATTAGCAGGAAGTAGCAGTAACTTAAATCCAGATCTTTTTGTACAGGCGCTTTTAGAAGGTGAAGTAGCTGAAATAGAAAAACAAGTTACAAGAAAGGAAATGTATACAGCAGATGGTGATACTTTCATTCCATTAGATACATTTGGTCGTGAACAATAATGAAAAAACAAATACTCGTTGAGCAGCAACTTTTGATGACGCGCATTGCAGTACTTCAAGAAGGGGAGTGGACTAACTTTTATGTGACTTCTCATTTAGAAGAAGATATGCAAAATCAAGTTGTTATTGGACAAATTGAACAAGTGGTTAAAAATTTAAAAGCTGTGTTCGTCAATTATGGCAGTGATAAAAATGGACTGTTGCATATTAAGCAGATTCCAGAGAGATATTATAACAAACTGCATCAAGGAGCAAAATTGCCTGTACAGGTCGTGAAGCAAAATGTAGGTGAAAAAGGTCATAAATTAACGGGTAAAATTAGTTTGAAAGGGAGATTCCTTGTGTGTCTCCCTTTTGAAACAGGTATTAATGTTTCTAAGAAGATTAGAGATAATAATACAAGAAGGCAGCTAAAAGAAGTTTTAAGTGAAGTCGTAGGAGATTCCTATGGCTTTATTGTACGTACGCAGGCAGAAGAAGCGACAATAGAGCAAATTATTAAAGATGCACAGTCTTTAATGGAAAAAGCTAAGCAATTTATGGCTACAAAAGATTTTCTTTCAAGAGGCAGTATACTTTATAAAGAGCCGCCACTATACACACAGATTATTAATGAAACACTTAATAATGAAGATGAAATAGAAATAGTATGTAATCAAACAGGAGTTTTAACAGAAATTGAAAGTTTAATGCAAGAATATGGGACAAGAGAGCAGGTTAAACTGACTTTAGTGAATGAAAAAGATGAGATTTTTGTCAATTATGGCCTTCAAAAACAAATTGACCATTTAACAAGCCGGAAAATATGGCTTAAAAACGGTGGTAATCTAATGATTGACTACACAGAAGCTATGACAATCATAGATGTAAATAGTGCCAAGCAGTCTTAACTAAAAATCCACGCAAGGCGGTACTTGATTTGAACTTACTTGCAACTAAAGAAAGCATATTGCAGATTTTAAGAAGAAATCTAGCAGGGATTATTATCATTGATTTAGTGGAAATGAAAGAAGAAGAAGATAAAGTGGCTGTTTATGAAAGTGCAAAAAAGCTATTAAATATGTATGGAGATAATCGCACAAAAGTTTATCCGTTAACAGAACTCGGTTTGCTTCAATTTTCACGTACAGGGAAATATACAAGTTTACATCATAAGCTGCAAACAATTTGTGAAGAATGTGGTCATCCATATGCTAGTTTTCATGTTTTATATGAACTTTTCTTAATGGAAAAGCAAATTAAGCATGTCAGCACCCATACAATTCAAAAGCAAATGGTAATAAGTGCGACTTCTGATTTACTAGAAATAATTCAGAAAAATGACTTAAAATCAAGGCTTGAAGCAGCTTATGCGATTGAGATTTTTTTTGAAAAAATGGAAAGAAAATCAAAAAACAAGTTTTTATGTCAATTTTATTCTAAATAAGTGTTGACAATCTGGTACCCCCATGATAAAATTAAGAGCGTGGTTAAGCCGCACGAAGAGGTTTGAAACTGCTAGGCAGTACCGTATTCGGCGAGTTTTCGGAATAAGGAGGTGTACACATGTACGCAATTATTGAAACAGGTGGAAAACAATATAATGTAAAAGTTGGAGACAGCGTTGTAGTTGAAAAATTAAACGTTGCAGCTGGCGAAACAGTTGTTTTTGACAAGGTTTTAGCTGTTGGTAAAGAAGATTCTTTCACAGTTGGTGCTCCATTCGTTAATGGCGCTACTGTTAAAGCTGACGTTGTAGGTGACGGTAAAGCTAAAAAAATCATCGTTTACAAATACAAAGCTAAAAAAGGTTACCACAAAAAACGTGGTCATCGTCAACCATTCACAAAAGTTACAATTACAGCTATCGAAGCTTAATTCTTAGCAATGATTAAAGTGAATATTTATCAGCGTGACTTACATGTTTATCGCCTTAGGTTTGATGGACATGCAGGGTATGCAGAACATGGAGAAGATATAGTTTGTGCAGCAGTAAGTATGCTTGTCATAAACACAATCAACTCAATAGAGAAATTTACAAGTGAACCGATTCAGGAACGCCAAGTAAATAATGAGCAAGGTGTTATTGATATTGAGTTTCCTAGGCGTAAGCAAGGGGAAGTTAATATGGACGCTGAGCTTTTAATTAAAAGCATGATTAACGGTCTTGAGACTGTTAGAGAAATGTACGGAGAAAAATACATTCAAATCCAAAAACACTAGGAGGTGAAATATATGTTACGTTTAGACCTTCAGTTCTTTGCTCATAAAAAAGGGGTAGGATCTACTAAAAACGGTCGTGACTCAGAATCAAAACGTCTTGGTGCTAAAAGAGCAGATGGACAATTTGTTAAAGCTGGGAATATCTTATACCGTCAAAGAGGAACTAAAATTCATCCAGGACTTAATGTAGGACGTGGCGGAGACGACACTTTATTCGCATTAGTTGATGGTACAGTTAAATTCGAACGCAAAGGCAGAGACAAAAAACAAGTTTCTGTATATCCAGTTGCACAAGAAGCATAATTGATTTAAAGGAGGTTTCAACGATTGGGTTGAAGCCTTCTTTTTATATATTTGTATCAAAATCTATATATACATTTATATATAGATTTTTCTTTCATTAAAGAATACTTTTTAAACATGATGGAATACTTAGGAAGTGTACAAACTATCATCATGAAGGGAGTGAAATAAATGTTTGTAGATAAAGTCAAGATATTTGTAAGATCGGGAAAAGGCGGAGATGGTCACGTTTCTTTTAGAAGAGAAAAATATGTACCTAACGGAGGACCAGACGGTGGAGATGGTGGCCGTGGGGGTCACATTATTTTTGAAGTAGACCCAGGGTTAAATACATTAATGAAATTTAGACATCAACGTCACTACAAAGCAAAAGATGGTGAAGAAGGTGGCAAAAAACGTTGTCATGGTAAAGATGCAGAAGATCTTGTGATCAAGGTACCACAAGGAACGGTTATTAGAGAAGCAGAATCAGGACGCGTTATTGCGGATTTACATGCTACAGGTCAAAGAGAAATTATCTTTAGAGGTGGCCGTGGGGGGCGCGGGAACCAACACTTTGCTACAGCTACAAGACAAGCACCTCGTTACGCAGAAAAAGGAACACCAGCTAAAGAATACTGGATTACTTTAGAGCTTAAAATGATTGCGGATGTAGGGTTAGTAGGTTATCCAAACGTAGGTAAATCTACATTATTATCAATGGTATCAAATGCACAACCTAAAATTGCAAACTACCATTTCACAACACTTGCTCCTAACCTTGGCGTTGTTACAAACCAATATGGTAAACAATTCGTTATGGCGGATATTCCAGGGCTTATTGAAGGAGCAGCAGAAGGTGTTGGTTTAGGACATGATTTCTTAAGACATGTAGAACGTACAAAAGTTCTTTTACACGTTGTAGATGCTGCTGGAACAGAAGGCAGAGATCCTGTAGAAGATATTTATACAATTCAGAGAGAAATCAACCTTTACAATGAAAATATCTTAAAAGATAAACCACAAATTATTGCAGCTAATAAAATTGACGTAGGCGGTCACGAAGAAAATCTTGAGCGTCTTAAAGCTGAATTTGAACCACAAGGTATCAAAGTTATTCCAATTTCAGCAGCAGCAAACGACAACTTACAAGAATTATTAAAAGACGTAGCTGAACTTCTTGCCACAGCACCAGAACAAAACATTATCTTTGAACCAGAATTTGAAGAAATTAGTCAAATGCCAGATGGACCATTTACTGTTAAAGAAATCTTCGAAGGTTACTTCACAGTTGAAGGAACAGCTATTGAACGTATGCTTGGTTATACAGCTATGGATACAGAACAAGGATTTGCATTCTTCCAAAAATACTTACGTGAAAAAGGTATTATTCAAGCTCTTGAAGATGCTGGTATTTCTGAAGGAGATACAGTTAATATTTACGATCTTGAATTTGACTACTATAAATAATAAAATATATAGCACATAGAAAGGAGCAAGATGATGACAATTACAAGTAAACAAAGATCATATTTAAAATCTTTAGCACAAAAAATTGATTCAATTTTCCAAATTGGTAAAAATGGTTTAACACCAGAAGTTACAGAAGCAATCGATTTAGCCTTAGAAGCAAGAGAAATCGTTAAAATTAGTGTACTTCAAAACTGTTTAGAAGATCCAAGAGATATCGCTGGTATGTTAAGTGAACGTACTAAATCAATTACTGTACAAGTAATCGGTAAAAAAATTGTACTTTACAGACCTTCTAAAAAGAATCCAAAAATCACATTATAATAAATCGATTATTGTAATGGGGGTAAATGAAAGGATGTTACAAGTTACTTGTAACATCCTTTTTATCTATTTTCAAGTAAGTATATAGGGTGTTTATTTTTAAGCAAAGTATATATAAAAATAAGAAAATAGGTTATAATAAAGTAAATTACAGAAGTATTTATTTATACAAGGAGATTATTATGGACACACAAGCTTCACCTATTAGAAAACTAGCGATTATGGGGGGAACCTTTGATCCTATACATATAGGGCATCTTGTAACAGCAGAAGAGGTTAGACATGAATTTGGTATAGATGAAGTACTATTTATACCAACAGGACATCCACCACACAAATCAAACATTAATATGACAACAAGTGAGCATCGTTATTTAATGACGGTACTTGCAACAGCTGAGAATCCTAATTTTAAAGTTTCACGCTTAGAAATGGATCGTGAAGGTGTGACGTATACTGTAGATACTGTAAAGGAACTTAAGAGAATTTATGCTGAAACAGTTAAATTATACTTTATTACAGGTGCTGATGCAGTACAAAAGATTTTAACATGGAAATCACCAGAGGAATTATTGAAGCTGTGCGATTTTGTAGCAGTTACAAGACCTGGCTATCATAAAGCTGAGCTGATTCAAAAAGTTGAAGAGCTCAAGAAGCAGTATGAAGCGAATATTCACTTTTTAGAGGTACCAGCACTTGCAATTTCATCATCTAATATTAGGGAGAGGATTAATGCAATGAAACCGATTAAGTATTTAGTGCCAGAAGAAGTTGAAAATTATATTAAGAAATATGATTTATATGAATATAAAATTTGTCTTACAGAAGAAGAACGTACTGAAATGTATGATTATGTTGCATCTAAATTATCACCTAAGCGTTATGCACATACAAGAGGCGTTGTAGAAATAGCACTTGAGTATGCAAAATATCATCATCTTGATTATGATGAAATATTTATTGCAGCTTTGTTCCATGATATTGCTAAGGAACTTGGTAAAGAAGAACAAAAGAGATTATGTGATTTATATAAAATCGAGTTAGATGAGTTCGAACAAAAACATATTGACTTGGCACATGGTAAAATTGGTGCAGTTCTTTTAGAAAAAAATTGGGGAATTAGTAAGCCTTCTATTTTAAATAGTATTCGTTATCATACAGTAGGTCGTCACAATATGACAGATTTAGATAAGATTATTTATTTGGCAGATATGACGGAAGAAGGGCGTGGCACTTATAAAGGAAAAGATCAAATCAAAGAGTTAGCGCATTATGATTTAGACCGTGCTATGTATAAAGCACTTATAAGTTCGTATAACTATGTAACGAATATTTTAAAACAAGAAGTGCATCCTATTACACAAGAACTCATAGAATATTATAAGCAGTTCAATTAATTATGTACTACAGAAAGGGGATTGGATTGAGTTATTCTACACATGAACTTGCTAAACAGATTGTTGCAGCAATTAATAAGAAAAAGGTTTTAGATTTAAAGGTACTAGATGTACAAGGACTTACACCACTTACAGAAATGTTTATTATAGCAGTGGCATCTAATGTGCGTCAAACAAAGGCTATTGCAGATGAAGTAGAAGAAGTGGTACAAGAATTTGCAGAAAAATCACCTATTCATAAAGAAGGGTATCAAACTGCACAGTGGATTTTATTGGATTATGGTGAAGTGATTGTACACATTTTAGATGAAGAAGATGCAGCATTTTATGCCTTAGATAGACTTTGGAAAGATGCTGAACATATTGATTTTCAAGAAGTTGTGAGTGTATAAAAAATAAATTAAAAAAAGATGCTACCTATAAAAGCAATGTCATTAAGTTAACATTGTATTAGAAACGCATTCTTTAGAAAAAGAAGTTGAAGATTCATTTCTTCAACTTCTTTTTCTATTTTTAGGCACTACAAATAGACAGATTTGAATCTCTCTCAAAATTTCTATTCAATTATAAAAATTTATCCTAACCTATAAAGGAAGCTATGAAAAATCTTAATAGTTAAGTGTCGTTTCCTATGCCTATCAGGCTTATAGGAATAAGATTTTTTGCAATTATGGCTTCTAAATCAGGTGGTGTTGCTTTTACACATATGTACTGCAACTGAGAAATTAGCTTTATATGTATGTTTTCTCTGTTTTTTCAATGACTACATGCGAGGTGATCATTTCTGAAAAATTATACATTATCATATGTGCATAGATTTCCTGTTGGATGCACATCACCTTCTTTGAATGAAAATGTAACATTCCAATCGTATATTTCAAATCTCTAAAAGATGTTTCAACCCCCCAACGAGAAGCATACAGTTTTTTTACTTTATCAGGAGGGTATTCCTTGCTGTTTAGATTTGTAACTATGGTTTCATATGAAGTTTCTGAAATAGGAAATCTCACTATTCGAAAACGTAATTCATAGAATTTAGCAGGTTCAGATTTCTTGTTTTTAAGTGATAAATAATCAAACAGTTGAGTTGAAGAAATACTTCGATAATGGTTTTTGTCTTTGAAAAGGTCTTTGACTTCATTTGTTTTCTTTCTTGTAAGTTTTAATGAAATATCCATATCAAAACAGTCTGTTTTGGGTAGATCTAGTCCATTTTTTATACCATTAATCAAATCGTTAACTTGAATAAGAAAGAACAATCCTTTTTTTGAATGTGAGGCATACTGTTGAAATATTCATAACATCTCTCAGCAATAACGAGAGCTTTAGGAATTGCAGAACGATCGACCATTTCTTGTAAAGCATTATGTTCATTTTTTTCTTTAGACTTTTGTATTATTACATCATGATAAATAGAATGATTTATATTATACAATGCATTTATATGCAGAAGATTATATGGTTTTCTTTCATCTTTTCCAGAATGAAATGAATTTAGATTATCAGGATTAGTTGGAAGATATACATCAGACCCATCAACAGCAAGTATAGGCATATCTTCATTAAAGTTAGCCATAAGTTTGCTTGAAAAGTCATCAAATATGTTCTTAAACGCTTCAGGCTTTATCTTTTTTCTCTGCTGAACAAACGCAGAAGAAGTTGGCGTATCTACAGATGCACCAAATAAATCTAATAATTCATTTGTAAGACTTCCACTTCCCATTCCAATGATTCTAGCTAAAACCTTATTCATAGGCAATTTTCTTGTGCGTAAAAATCACAATTTGGATTAGTACAATAATCATGCGGATTATTACTTATCTTTTTAATTTTATTTAATAAAAGCTTTTTAATTTGGTTTCATATGTATCCTTCTTGTAACTAAGTTTCCTTTAATTACAAGGGCCGCTCTCACTACCTTTATATTCAGTCAGTAGTGAGAGCAATCACACATTTTTTTAGACTTGTCAATATTTTTTCAAAAAAAGATCCCTATACCATTTGATTAGTATAGAGATCTTTTTTGTCATCTTAACTTAATGACATTGATAAAAGAGGTAAGCACCTTTTTTATTTATCAAATATTCTAGGCTTTTTGCGCTTAAGGTATTTTTTGTTTAACCAAAGTATAAAAAGAATTAAGCAAAATAGTGTGAGAATACCTAAAGCAATATACCAGATATTTGATAAAATTGAACCACTAGTAGGTGTTTCAGTTGTAAAAGGAGAAGGTGAAAAAGCAATGTCTGTAATAATAAGTTTTTGAACACATAATATTTCACTACCGTAAAGGTATGTAATTTCTCCAACTTCATCACCTATTTGATTGCCTAAAGTGATATATTCCGGAAGGCGTAGCTTAGTTGTAATATCACTGGCTGTAACTGATTTATGAACAAGTACATTACTATCTTCAGCAAGGCCAATGCTACAGTTACCAGCTTGATAGTTTTTACCGCTTTTGACACTGTATAGTGGTAAAGTTGCTAGCATATCCGTTGTTTTATGAAGTGGTAATATATCATAAGAATCAAATCCATAATCTAAAAGGGCGGCTGTATCTGTATACAGAGTTGCTTTTTTAGATTTTAAAACAACGGCAACTAAAGTTGTATCTCCACGGCGGGCCATTGTAACAAGTGTATGATGGGCCTCATCTGTGAATCCTGTTTTACCACCAATAACATCTTTGCGGTAGTAAATGGGATTTTTTGTAGGATTTACCATACTGTGTTGCTGATATAAATAACGAATTTCATTGACAAGGTTAGTAGGTGGAATTTGATACGTTGTATCTTTCATAATATCAAGGAAATAATCATTATAAGCTAAATAGCTTCCAATTAGTGCCATATCATAAGCGGTTGTATAATGATTTGGATCATGTAATCCATGTGGATTAGCAAAGTTTGTGTTTTTAGCCCCTAACTCTTTAGCACGTAATGTCATACAGTTTGCAAAGTTTTCAATAGAACCGCTTACTGCTTCAGCAAGTCCATTTGCAACTTCGTTTGCAGACATAAGTAAAAGTCCGTGAAGAGCTTGATCTACAGTGATTTGTTCACCTACATCTAAGCCGATATGACTACTACCACGTTCAATGCTAAAAATAGCATCATGTGAGAAAGTAATTGTATCATTCGGATTGAGATTTTCAATAGCAAGTAATGCAGTCATAAGTTTTGTAATACTTGCAGGATATTGTTTATTATAACCATTTTTTTCGTATAAAACTGTTTTTGAATTAGCATCTATTAAAATTGCAGATTCTGCTGCAATTGTAGGTGTTTTTTCTTTAGTAGAATCAGTAGCAGTAGTGGTAGTTACTGAGCTGGTGTTTTCGGTAGCTTGTAAAGGTTGAATTGTAAAGCTCAATATGCAAATTGCCATAAATGAACTGATAATTGACTTAATTTTCATAGAGTTAGCTCCTTTCATTGAAGTATATTATAGCAGATTTTTCAAAAATTAGGTAGATGAACTGTCTATTTTATGAAAAATATGTACACACTATTTTGTAATAGAGGTGATTATATGTTAAAATTATTGGAGCAATATAAGTTTATTATATTAATGGGGTTAGTGAGTTTAATAGGTATAGGTAGTTTCATTTATAAACCTAATACTGAGGATGGATTAGTTTTAGAGATGCAGAAAAGTAATTTAAATGAAGAAATAGATATAGAGGAGTCTGAGGTTAATAGTAAAGATACTTTAAGAAATATGAATCAAGCGCGTGAACTAGTACCTATTTATATATGTGGTGCAGTTAAAAATCCGGATGTTTATTATATAGATTCAAGTGCTATTATTAAGGATGTGGTTAAGATGGCGGGCGGATTTACACAGGAAGCAAATGTACAGTGTATTAATTTAGCTGGTCAAGTAACACCTAATGGTAAAATTATTGTGCCTAAAATAGGAGAAGAAATTGACAAAAACCTTGATTCATATGAAAATAGTATGAGTGTGAATGTAAATCAAACAGGCGAGAGTGTAAATATTAATACAGCTTCTATAGAAGAACTTCAACAGTTACAAGGTATTGGTGAAAAGAAGGCAACTGCTATTAAAGACTATCGCGATGAAAATGGTGGATTTAAAGCAATTGAAGAGTTAACGGAGGTAGATGGCATAGGCGATAAGACCTTTGAAAACATAAAAGACAAAGTAATAATACAGTAGGAGGATAAGGGATGAACAGCAAGATTTTAGTTGTTGATGATGAGAGATTAATTGTGAAAGGAATAAAGTTTAGTCTTGAACAAGAAGGCTGGGAAGTAGATGCCGCTTATGATGGAGAAGAAGCTTTAAACTACGTTAAGAGTAATAAATATGACGTAATGATTTTAGATGTAATGTTGCCTAAATATGATGGGTTACAGGTATGTCAACTTGTACGTGAATTTTCAAATATTCCTATTATTATGCTTACCGCTAAAGGTGAAGACATGGATAAGATTATGGGACTTGAATATGGTGCAGATGACTATGTGACAAAGCCATTTAATATTTTAGAACTTAAAGCACGTATTAAAGCAATTTTAAGACGTTCAAATCATCATGAAAGAGAAACAAGTAAAAAATCAATTGAGGTAGGAGCATTAAGACTTGAGGTAAGTAGTCGTCGTCTCTTTATTAATAATCATGAAATTAATTTAACTGCTAAAGAGTTCGATATGTTAGAACTTTTTGCAACACATCCAGGAAAAGTATATAGTCGAGATCAACTTTTAGATACAATTTGGGGAAGAGAATATCCAGGAGATGTACGTACAGTGGATGTACATGTTAGAAGATTACGTGAAAAAATTGAACCAAATCCAGGACAACCTGAATACATTTATACAAAATGGGGGGTAGGTTACTATTTTAAAGATTAAGATGAAATGGTTTCAAAGTCTTAAGTGGAAGCTTTTAATCTTATTTTTTATTGTAAGTTATATGCCACTTATGATTTTCTCAACGGTTGTACTTGACCGTATGGAGACTTACTTTGTAAGCCAAAAGGAAAAGGATTTATTAAGTAAGGCAAATCGTATTGCTGTTGAAATTAAAGAAGAAAATTATTTAACGTCTGAGGAGAAATATAATAGCTTTACAGCACTTATTCAAAATCGTAGTAGTGAAAATGATATGAACTGCCGTATTTTAGTAGTGAATGATAATGGGATTGTTGTAGCTGATTCAAGTTATGTAGCCCTTAATAAGACAGTAATGTCACCTCTTGTACTTTCAGCATTAAATACAACATCTAATGAAGGCGTTGAAAAAGATAGTGAAAATCCTATTTTAACGGCTGCTGTATCTGTAGTCGACAGGGAGAATAAAGATATTATTCAAGGTGCAGTTATTTTATCGGCTAATATTCAGACAGTTTATGAGCCAGTAAAAGAAATGCGTAATCAAGTTTATATCATTGCTTTAATTGTAGGACTGATTGTAGCCGTATTAAGTTTTGTGACAGCGTCTTTTATTACAAAGCCCCTTAAGAGTTTGATGAAAGTTGTGCAGAAGATGACCATGGGGCAAATGGAACAAAAGGTAGAAGTTGTAGGCAAAGATGAAATTGCAGAACTTGGCAATGCTTTTAATCATATGGTAGAACAGCTTCAACGTGTCGAACAATCGAGACAAGAATTCGTATCGAATGTATCTCATGAACTTAAGACACCACTTTCATCTATTAAGGTATTAACGGAATCATTAATCTTCCAAGAAAATGTACCTGTAGAAATGTATCAAGAATTTTTCGAAGATATTAACTCGGAGGTAGACCGTCTTAATAATATTATTACAGACCTATTAACCCTTGTACGTTTGGATCAACGAGAAATACCACTTAATATTACCAATATTGATGTGAATGAGATGACACAAAATATATTAAAAACGTCTTATTCCACTTGCAAAACGTAAAGAGATTAAACTTATTTATGAAAGTCATAAAGATATTATTGCAGAAATTGATGAAGTGAAATTTACTTTAGCACTTTCAAACCTGATTGAGAATGCTATTAAATATACCGCTAATGGTGGAGAAGTAAAGGTTACGCTTCAAAGTGATTTGCAAGATTTATTTATTAGTGTTCAAGATACTGGTATTGGGATTGCAAAAGAGGAACAATCTAAAATTTTTGAACGTTTTTATCGAACAGATAAAACACGTAATCGTGAAACAGGTGGTACAGGACTTGGACTTGCAATTACGTATAAAACAGTTGTGATGCATAATGGTGCCATTCAAGTAGAGAGTGAAGAGGGGATAGGTTCTATCTTTACAGTACAAATTCCATTACGTCATGTATGGGAAGGAGGGCGCTAAATGAAACAGCTAAAAAAATGCAATTTAATACTTTTAAGTGTGGTTTTAATAGGTATGCTTGTAGGATGTGTTGATAAGAATGTAGTTTCTGAAGCACCAGCCACACCAAATGTTTATTTCTTTGATACAGCTAAAAATAAACTATTTACAGAAAATCTAGATGTGAATTTCTTAAATCAGCAAACAGAGGATGATAAAATTTTATTTATATTAAATGCATTATCAGCAGGTCCTAAAATTGCAACATTGCCAACAGTTGTTGAAGTACCTATTCAGAGTGCCAATCATGATGGCAGCAGAGTGAATATTGATTTTAAAACCAGCTACAATGAACTCAGTTCAGTACAACGTATTGCAGCAAGGGCTATGTTAGTAGAGTCTTTATGTGAATTGGATTTTATTGAAGGTGTTACTTTTTCAATAGAAGGGAAACCAATGACAGGTGCTAATGATAAGGAAATAGGACTCGTAAAAGCGGGTGACTTATTAACGGGAATACTTGACCCGAATCAAGCAACATCTAAACCGATTGTAACACTCTATTTTGCTAGTGCAGATGATATGAAACTTGTACCTGAACAAAGACGTATAGAATTAAATAGCAGTGTACAGCAAGAAAAGACAATTATTGAAGAGCTTATTAAAGGACCACAGACAGAAGGATTATTAGGCACTATACCAGCTGAAACAATCGTTAAGGATGTAACGGTTAAAGACGGTATTTGTCAAGTGGATTTATCTTTTGATTTAAAATCTAAGTTCTTTACAACCTCAGAAAGTAAATATATGATGATTTATTCTATTGTAAACACACTTACAGAATCATCTAAAATTAATAAAGTAGCATTCTTAGTAGATGGTAAAAAAGATATAGAATTTACTAAGGACATTGACTTAAGAGAAACCTTTGTAAGAAATAATAAGATTATTGAAAAGGTGAAATAAAGTTAATCGGCATGAGACAAGTTAAGAGACCGTTAGTATATAGTGTATTTTATTGGACTTTAGGTTTAATAGGGGGCAGTATGTATGAGAAGATCATACAGGGCTGGCCTCTTTTTTGTATCCTAGTAGGAGCTACTTTGTTAGGGACTTATTATTACTTTGGCAAAAGACAATTGAGCATATGTTTAATAAGTTTCTTAATAGGGATAGTATTATTGGTGAACCATCCTACTACAAGAGATATGGGAAAGTTCCAAGAAAATCAGCCTGTAAGCCTAAAGGGAACAGTTCAGGAAATACAAACAATGGATTATGGACAAACGATCATTCTAAGGAATGTGGTGATTATGCCTAAAAAGCAGGCAATATATAGTAAACTTCAAGTAAAGTTGAAGAATTCTCTAAGTCAAAGTATTTATGTAGGGGAGAAGTTAGAAATAGAGGGAAAGGCAGTAGCGTTTCCGGAACAGATGAATCCTAGTGATTTTGACTATGGACAATATCTAAAAGGAAAAAATGTTGTAAGTGTTATAACAGGCAGTGTAAAATTGGTAGGCGGACACAAAACTTGGTTTGTAAGGATTAAAGAAAAGCTAATAAGAGATTTACAAATTATTTTTAAAGCAGAAGATGAAGGAGTTATGCAGGCTGCTCTATTAGGAGATGATGATGCTTAATAGAAGAAACAAGAAGTTTATATAGTACAGTAGGCATTGGTCATATTTTATGTGTTTCTGGATTTCATGTGGCATTAGTAATAAGTTTTTTATTAGGTTCTTGTAGTTTTATAGGATTATCATATAATAAGCGCTATATAGTGAGTATGGTAGGGATATGGTTATATGCTGTATTAACAGGTTTGTCTACATCAACGGTACGTGTTAGTGTGATGGCGAGTTTGATTATGGTGGCGCGTATGATATGGGCAGAAGAAGATTTCTGGACAAGTATTGCTTTGAGTGCATGTATTATTTTAATTTGGCGGCCCTATAGTTTGTTCAATATGGGATTTCAATTATCTTTTGCAGCAGTAATTGCTATAGGTATGAGTCAAATTTATTTAAAAAAATGGCTACAAGAAGTAAAGGGCATCAAAAAGAAGTTGTTGACTATTATAATGCCATGCCTCATTATTACATTGATAACAAGTCCAATTATAGCCTTTCATTATTATGAAATTCCCTTTTTGAGTAGTATTTTGAACTTATGTATTTTGCCGTTATTCTCAGGAATTATTATATTGGGCTGGTGTATATTAGGTATTTATGTGGTGAGTGGTATTTGCATTTGGCCACTTATTAAAGGCATTATTGTTTTGTTACAAAGTATTGAAGTGCTTTGTAAAATAATTGTTACAGTACCTTACGGCACAATATGTACAGGGAAACCTACAATAGGTCTTCTTATAAGTTATTATGGGATATTGCTACTTATTGGATTAAGTATTTACGGGGTACAGATTAAGAAAAAGATAGGTTTAGCAGTTGGTTCGAGCCTAATATTAGGCGGCATTATAAGTTGTTTTACAATGCCTTGTTTACAAATTGCTTACTTATACGTAGGACAAGGTGACGGGAGTGTTATTACAACCCCGCACAAAAAAGTAGTTGTTATTGATGGCGGACCTATTGGAAAAGGAAAAGTAATTGATCAGTATATTAAGTACAAGGGAAAACGTACAATAGATGCCATGGTAATTTCACATTCGGATAGTGATCATATAGGGGGAATGCTAGAACTTGTACAGAGTAATTTAAAAATAAAACATGTGTTTATCTCTAGGATGGATGCCTCTGAGAATCTGGATAACTTTATGGCAGCGTGTAAGAAAAAACAAATTCCTATTCATCAATTAACGGCAGGAGATAGCTTTTTATTGGATCATGTAAATTTTGATATGTTAGCACCAAAAACAAAGCAGAATGATTTAAATAACAATTCTTTAGTATGTTTAGTGAAGTATAAGAAGTTTAAAGCACTTTTTACGGGAGATAAGGAAAAGGATTCAGAAATAAATGTTTATAAAGGTATTGCACCTATCAGTATTTTAAAAGTAAGCCATCATGGCTCTAAAACAGGGACGGATGATAAGCTTCTTTTGAAACTCAGGCCACAATATGCTATGATAAGTTGCGGGATTAATAATTTATATAAACATCCTCATAAAGAAGTTTTAACATCATTAAAAAATTGCCATATCCCATATAGTCGTACAGACTTACAAGGTGCAACTTGGATTACAAGTGATGGTGAAAAGATGAATTTATATACACAGAAACAACAAAAGAGAGAGGAAGAGTAAGTATGGAAAATGTGGAGGGGTGTTACCTATTAGTAGGTGAGGACAGCTGGTCAAAAGATAAATGGATTGGGCAAGTTAAATCCAGTATTTTAAATGACCCTAATGATATGATGAACTATTTAGAAGCAAAGGATAAGGAAGTTGTGGTGAGCAATATTATTGATTTTGCTGAGACTTTACCATTCTTTGTAGATAAGAAATTAATCTATTTAAAAGATACAGGACTTTTTAAACCAGGTAAAAAAGAAGAAACAGAGAAATTTGAAGCTTTTATTCAAAAGGTACCGGATTATGTTGTTATTTTAATAGATGAGCAAGAAGTTGACAAACGTGGGAAGCTTTATAAGACAATCAAGTCTAAGCATCATATTAAGGAATTTGATTATCCTGGAGAAGATGCGGTTTATAAATTACTTGTAGAAGACTGCAAAGCAAAAGGCATTAGTATTGAACAAGGTACAATGAGATACTTTATTCGTAATATGCCAGAAAATATTTCTTATATTTTAACAGAGTGGGAAAAATTATTAGGTTATATTACAGGAAGTCAGATTACAAAAGAAGATATTGATGCAGTTTGCGTCTTTTCATTAGAACAACGTGTCTTTGAGATGGTAAAACGTATTGCACTTCATCAAGGTGAGATTGCACTAGGAATTTATAGTAGGTTAATACAAAGCAAAGAATCGCCTATTGGTATTTTAGTGCTGATTGCAAGACAGTATCGTATGCTCATGCAAGTGAAGTATTTGGCAGCACAAAGAAAATCGCCAAAAGAAATCAGTAGTGCTGTAAAGATTCCATTTTTTGCAGTGCAAGAAATGCTCAATCAAGCGCAAGGATATAGTTTTAAACAATTAGAAGCTATTGTGCAAGAGTGTTTACAAGTGGATCAAGATATTAAGACAGGAAAGATGGAAGCATCTAGGCGTGTAGAAATTTTAATCATGCATTGCTTAAATACCTAGTAGGGAATTAAGCAATGTATTTTATGTTTGGAAAGATTAATTAAAAAATGCAAAAGAGCATATAAAAAACCGTAGGATTTTCCTACGGTTTTCGTATGCTTATTGTCGCAGATTATGCTACAGTTTTAACTAAACGAGCTAAAGTAGATTTTTTACGAGCAGCTGTTTTCTTGTGGAAAACACCTTTAGCTGTAGCTTTATCAATAGCTTTTACAGCTACTTTTAAAGCTACGTTAGCTGCTGCTAAATCTTTAGCTTCTACTGCTGCTTTAACTTTTTTGATTTGAGTTTTAACTGCTGAGTTGATTGCACGGTTACGTGCTGTTTTAGTTGCGATTACTAAGATACGTTTTTTTGCTGATTTAATATTTGCCATTGTGTGGCACCTCCATTCATATTCTTGGACACGGTTTGGGGAATTATGAACGGTTTCAACAGTATTCATTGTATTACATCTTTCTTAAAAAGTCAATGTATACACAAAAAAATAATGGTCAAACTAGTTAAGAACCCGTTCATGAAACTAAAGATGATTATAATGTATTTAAATGCTTTCGTAAAGCTTTTTTCGAAGAAAAAGGAGTGAATTTATGGATATGGTTATAAAAGATGACAGCTTTCATCCTCGTACAGATTTGGCCATTGAAATTAGTGATGCTTTAAGATTGGATAAAGACGAAGATTATCAAATACCAGGTGTACAAGTAGATACCAAATCTTTGGAAGATGGCAAGATTACTGTAACCCGCGTACGCGTTTTGGATGAAACTGGCGAAGAAAGTATGGGAAAACCCAAAGGGTATTATATTACGATTGAGTCAAAATCAATTAAAGAAAATGATCCGCCTATGCATGAAAAAGTAATAGATGTTTTGTCACAAGCGATTCATAGTTTATTACCTAAAAAGAAAGAAACAGCCTTAAGTGTATTAGTTATTGGCTTAGGAAATCGTTTTGCAACACCAGATACATTAGGACCTAAAGTAGCAAATAAAGTATTTGTTACACGTCATATTGCAGTAAGAGCACCAGAGGCCTTAGAAGATTCACTTTGTCACTTAAGTAGTTTAGCACCAGGTGTTATGGGACTTACAGGTATTGAAACAGCTGAAATCATACGCGGTGTAGCAGAAAATGTAAAACCAGACTGTATTATTGCCATTGACGCTTTAGCAGCTAGAAGTGCATCACGTATTAATGCAACGATTCAGGTTACAGATACAGGGATTTCGCCAGGGGCAGGTGTAGGAAATTGTCGTAAACCTTTAAATGAAGAAACGCTAGGCTGTAAAGTCATTGCCATTGGTGTGCCAACAGTAGTAGATACTGCGACATTACTATCAGATGCTTTAGGTGAACTTATTAAAAGTATGCTCAAACAAGCAGAACACTCACCACTTTATGATATGTTAAAAGATTTAAGTGAAAAAGAACAATATGAACTTATTCGTGAAACTTTATATCCAGAAATTAGAGATTTATTTGTTACACCAAAAGAAATTGATGAAATCATTGAATATTTAGCAAGTATTATTGCTAATGCTATTAATATTGGTGTACATCCAGGTATGACTTTAGAGGATATTAATAAATATACTTATTAATGGATTAATGTATTTAATAAAGAAGAAAGTAGTAAGGCGTATGAATCATTTAATGCGTACGCCTTTATTATTTTTTAGGCATAAAAGGGAGGATAAGCTTATAAAATAATAAGGAGTATACAAAGAGGGAGGCGTAGGCGATGTTGCATGCGTTAAGAAACACTAAAAGAAATCAAATGAAATACTGGATTTTATATATCATTATATTTGGTTCTTTAATTAATAATCTATGTGAAATTGATCGGCAAGGTGGCTATGCTGGCGGCTTTTTTATGATGATAAGTAATCCGATTATTGGAAAACAGCTTACCAATCAGAGTGGGGTGGGATTTTGGGAGAGCTATAGTTATTATTTTACAAATATTAAATGGAAGGAGCCACTTTCGATTATTGAAAGCGTAGTACCTTATTTTAAAATCACAGGTTTCATTAGTAGAGATGAAAATGAAATGGCATTTGATGCAAATGGTGTGACTCAAAATATACAAGATGTCACTTCACAAACAACCAATGTTACCTATAATAATGAAATGCCTAAGCAGCAAGACGAAAGTATACCACTGGAAAAATATAAAGATTATTATTATATTCTTAAGAATTTTATAACAGGCGATAGTGTTTTAGATATAGATATTGATCTTTTAAAACAGTGGGATTTTTATGCACTCATGCAAAAGAAGATTCAAATAGATCAAAGTATTCAAGGTCCTAAAATACTTATTTTTCATACCCATGCTAGAGAAGCCTATATAGGGGGAAAAACAGTAGTTGATGTAGGAGAGGCTTTAAAAACAGTATTAGAAAAAAAGTATCATTTTGAAGTCATGCATGTGACGGAAGAGTTTTATGCGCCTGGAAATGAAGGTGGCGTAGATGGTACGGAATATGAAATTATGGAGCCATGTATTCGCAAGGTTTTAGAAGCTAATCCTTCGATACAAGTGGTCATTGATTTACATCGTGATGGGATTAGTGATAATGTGCATTTAGTAACAGAGATGAATGGCAAGCAAGCTGCTAAAATAATGTTTGTGAATGGACTTTGCTTGCATCGTAATGCTGAGGGAGAAATTATACATAAACAAGGATTACCCAATCCATATCTAGAAGATAACTTGGCATTTTCCATGCAGGCAGAAACAATAGGAAATGAATGCTATCCGGGCTTACTTCGAAAAATATATTGTAAGCCTTATCGTTATAGCACCCATATGCGTCCCAATTCTTTGGTTATAGAGATTGGGGCACAAACTAATACAGGAGAAGAAGCCATTAATTCAGTGGAGCCTTTAGCAGATATATTAGCAAAAGTATTGCAAAAAGATTGATACAAAAACAAATGCTATGCTATAATGAAACGAAAAGATTAGACAAAAGAAATAAGGAGGGGCAAAATGTCTCTTTCAAAGCAAGAAAAAATAAGAAATTTTTGTATTATCGCCCATATCGATCATGGTAAAAGTACACTCGCTGATAGAATCATTCAGATGACAGGAACTTTAACTGAGAGAGAAATGCAAGCGCAAGTTTTAGATAACATGGATTTAGAGCGTGAACGTGGTATTACTATCAAATCGCAAGCTGTACGTCTTGTTTATAAAGCTGAAGATGGCGAAGAGTATATTTTCAACTTAATTGATACACCAGGACATGTAGACTTTAACTATGAGGTATCACGAAGCTTAGCGGCTTGTGAAGGTGCTATCTTAGTAGTAGATGCTGCCCAAGGAATCGAAGCACAAACACTTGCTAACGTATACTTAGCATTAGAGCATGATCTTGAAATTATGCCAGTCATTAATAAAGTAGATCTTCCAAGTGCAGATCCAGACCGCGTAAAAGCAGAAATCGAGGATATTATCGGTCTAGATGCTTCAGAAGCACCACTCATTTCAGCTAAGACAGGTCTCAATGTAGAAGATGTACTTAAACAAATTGTAAAAGTGGTACCAGCGCCAAAAGGTGAAGCAGATGCACCACTTCAAGCATTAGTATTTGACTCTTTATACGATCCATATAAAGGTGTTATCATCTTCTGTCGTGTAAAAGAAGGTCAAGTTAAAAAAGGTATGAAAATCCGTATGATGGCAACAAATGCAGAGTTTGATGTTGTAGAAGTAGGGACATTTGGTGCAGGACAATTCAGACCTAAAGAAGAAGGCTTATGCCTGGAGAAGTAGGTTACATTACTGCAAGTATTAAAAATGTACAAGATACACGCGTAGGGGATACTGTAACTGATGCCAATAATCCAGCAGCCCATGCACTTCCAGGATATAAACAAGTAAATCCAATGGTATATTGTGGTCTTTATCCAGCAGATGGGGCAAAATATGGAGATCTTCGTGATAGTTTAGAAAAATTACAACTTAACGATGCAGCTCTCGTATTTGACCCAGAAACATCTATTGCTTTAGGATTTGGTTTCCGTTGTGGATTCTTAGGACTTCTTCACATGGAAATTATCCAAGAACGTTTAGAGCGTGAATACAATTTAGACCTTGTAACAACAGCACCTAACGTTATTTATAAAGTACACAAGACAGATGGGGAAATTCTTGAGCTTTCTAACCCAGCTAACTTACCAGACCCATCAAACATTGACTTTATGGAAGAACCAATGGTATCAGCTAAAATTATCGTACCATCAGAATACGTAGGAGCAGTTATGGATTTATGCCAAGAACGCCGTGTATTTACTTTGGTATGGAGTATTTAGAAGCAACACGTGCAGTACTTTCATATGATTTACCACTTAATGAAATCATATATGACTTCTTCGATGCCCTTAAATCACGTACACGTGGTTATGCATCATTTGACTATGAATTATCTAGCTACCAAGAATCAAAACTTGTTAAACTTGATATCTTAGTTAACCGTGAAGTAGTAGATGCCCTTTCACTTATTGTGCATGAAAGTAATGCAGTAAGTAAAGGACGTAAAATTACAGAAAAACTTAAAAAAGAGATTCCAAAACACCTCTTTGAAATTCCAATTCAAGCAGCAGTTGGAAACAAAGTTATTGCAAGGGAAACAATTAGCGCCATGCGTAAAGACGTTCTTGCAAAATGTTATGGTGGGGATATCTCACGTAAACGTAAACTTCTTGAAAAACAAAAAGAAGGTAAAAAACGTATGCGTCAAGTAGGTAACGTAGAAGTACCCCAAGAGGCATTCATGAGCATTCTTAAATTAGACGAATAAAACTTAAATTAAGTTTAATTAAATTTAAAATAGAAGAGGAACTTAGAATGGAAATTGGACTATATATTCATATCCCATTTTGTATATCAAAATGTTTTTATTGTGATTTCTTATCTTTTCCTAAAGAAGATATGCAAGAAGCATATATTAATGCCCTTGTTAAAGAAATCGAAAATTATGGGAAAATGTTAGATAGTACAGTTGTCATTAAGTCTATCTTTATAGGTGGCGGTACCCCAACGGTATTGTCGCCTTTTTTACTAGACAAATTGGCAGCTGCTATTGTAGCAAACTTTAATTTATCACCAAACTTAGAATGGACTATTGAAGCTAATCCAGGTACCATTACAAAAGAAAAGGTAGAGGTCATTGCTAAATATCCCATTAATCGTGTAAGTATGGGACTTCAAACAACCCATGATTATTTATTAAAGAAGATTGGTAGACGTCATATGTTTAAAGATTGGGAAGAAAGCTTAAAACTGATTAAAACCTATACAAACTGCGCAGTGAATGCAGATTTAATGTTTGCCCTTCCAGGACAAACAATGGAAGAATTTAAATCAACTTTAGAAACGGTGACACAATATGATTTAGAACATATTTCTGTTTATGCGCTTATCATAGAAGAAGGTACTTGCTTTGGCAAGCTTTATGAAGAGGGCAAGATGGAAGAGTTTTCAGATGAATTAGATAGAGAAATGTATCATTTTGCTCAAAGTTATTTAAAAGAAAAAGGCTATCATCAATATGAAATTTCTAACTGGGCTAAGCCAAATAAAGAATGTCAGCATAACCTCATCTATTGGCATCGTGTATCGTATATAGGTGTAGGCTTAGGTGCAAGGAGCCTTTTTGAGGAAACCCGTT
Organism: Cellulosilyticum ruminicola JCM 14822; assembly: GCF_001311925.1. GTDB lineage: Bacteria > Bacillota > Clostridia > Lachnospirales > Cellulosilyticaceae > Cellulosilyticum > Cellulosilyticum ruminicola. The sequence continues at coordinate 563 of NZ_BBCG01000031.1, read as the reverse complement.
ATGCAAATGAAGAAAATCTCAAAACATATATTGAAGCAGCAGGAGATATTACTAAAATTCGTCATGAAGAAGACAGACTTACAAAAACAATGTGTATGGAAGAATACATGTTTTTAGGCTTGAGACTTTTAGAAGGTATATCTGAAAGTGATTTTGAAAAACAATTTGGTCAATCCGTATGGGATGTTTATAAGACGCAGCTTGATAAATGGATTAAGTATAATATACTGGTAAAAGAAGACGATCATATTAAATTAACTGCATATGGATTGGATGTATGTAATGAAGTTTTTAGTTCGTTTTTAATGTAATATAAAAATGAAAAGTGGCATTCTGGCAATATTTAACAGTAGCAAAGAGGCTAAATAAATGAGGATATTTCATAATTCAAAAGTTGCCTTCAGTGGATAAAATTTTTAATTTTTTATAAAAAAGTTCAAAAAATGGCGTCATTCAATTCAGCCAGTAAAATTTGATATTTTTTATCCACAGGCTTTATTATAATATTTTTCTTTTAATTACTTAGAGTTATGCTGATACAGTTTGCTTTTTTCATTGTTGGT
>NZ_BBCG01000030.1 GCF_001311925.1 Cellulosilyticum ruminicola JCM 14822 | reverse complement strand
CAAATGTCTATCAACCTATTGTTTAGGTGACAAAGGATATATAGGTGATCATATTGCCCAAGAACTAAAAAATGAGAAAAATATGACCTTGCTAGCTTTAAAAAGAAATAACAGTAAGAACCCTTACCCAAAAGATTTAAGAAACTGGACAGATTAAGCATTTAATATTTGCATAAATAGACCTTAGTATAATTATTTTAGGGATTATACAGTTTGATGTATTACCATATTTATCCTATTTATAAGTTGAGATAATCTAGCACATGTCGTTATTATAGGTGTTTTGGAATGCGTTGTAATAGGTTGGATTATTAAACCAGAGAAGCTATTAGAAGAAGCTAATAAAAATACTAGAGACTATAAAATGCCAAGGTAGCGGTTTTATTGCGAAGCTGATTATTAAGCATCAGAAAGAAAAATTAGATGATAAATAAATAGAATATTTAAAATATATTGACAAGAGAACAGTTGATAGCTATTTTTATAGTAAAGCTATCAACTGTTCTCTTTTTTGAGGTGGAAAATAGATTTATTTATAGGGAGAGAGGCATATGACAACTAAAGAATGCATTTTATATGAGGCATTAGAATTATTTTCTAAGAGGGGATATGAGGCTGTTTCTATGCGTGATATTAGTAGTGTTGTAGGAATTAGAGAAAGCTCCATTTATAAACATTACAGAGGTAAAGCAGGGATTTTAGAAGCTATAATAGAAATGGCCCAGACAAGAATAGAAGTGATGTATGAAGCACTTAATGTACCGAAAGTAGAAAGTACTATGGAACTTACAAGATATATGCAGGTTGAAATAGAAGAAGTGGCACAGTTATGTATAAACATGTTAAAAAAGCAATTAGAAGATGAGGTTATAAGGAAGTTTCGTCAGCTTCTAACCATTGAACAATATAGAAATGAAGAAATGAAAGCATTATACATAGCCTTTTTTATAGATAAGCCAATGAATTATCAAGAAAAGGTTTTTCAGTTTTTAATAGATGAGAAGGTTCTAAAAGGAGAGAATGGCAAAATGTTGGCTTTAGCATTCTTTTCACCATTTTTTATGATTCAGTATCAATTACAAGATAATATGCAGTTATTAATTAACACACTAGAGGAATATGCCATAAGCTTTATAAAATCACATTTAGTGGAGGGATAAAGATGATATTTTATTTTAGTGGAACAGGAAATTCATATTATATTGCAAAGAAAATAAGTGAGGCTTTAAATGAGAGATTAATTTCTATAGCAGAGTGTGTAAGAGAAGGAAAATATGAAGTTATATTAGAAAAAGATGAAAAAATAGGCTTTGTATATCCTGTACATGCATGTGCGCCAGCAGATATAGTGATTCATTTTATTCGAACAGTTCAATTTATAAACTATGAGCATAATTATATGTATTCGGTTTTTAATTGTGCAGGTACATATGAATATACTTCACGTATTATCAAGGAAACCTGTGAAAAGAGAGAATTTGAAATAGGAGGCTTCTTTAAAGTACTTATGCCAGGCAATTATGTAACGGTTAAAAAGCATTTACCAGAGGAAAAGTGTAAGAAGTATTTAGCCGAGGCAGATGATCATATTAATGAAATTGTAAAAGCAGTACAGGCTAAAACTTATAATTATAAGAAAGAAAAACATTCCTTTTTATTATCCTATGGGCTTCATAAGTTAGCAGCATTAGAGAAAGAAACGAAATTTGATGTGGGGGAAAAGTGTAAGGGTTGTGGATAATGTACTAAGATTTGTCCTATGAAAGCTATAGATATAAAAGAAGGAAAGCCAGTAAGAGATATTAAGAAATGTGTATTTTGCTTAGCTTGTATTAATGTTTGTCCTACAGAAGCTTTACAAGTAGGTAAAAAGACTATAGGGAATCCGAGATATATTCATAAGGATTATAGGAGAGTTATACAAAAATGAGGCTACCGCAAAAGGTGTTATTTTACAGCAGCCTCATTTTTATTAACATTCTACAGGTGATTCTAATGTTTCAGGATCGCCATCGTGGATTTCTTTAAGTTCATGGGATTTATAACGTTTAATATAGTCTTTAGTAATGCTGACTACCTCATTAGAGAGGAAGAGGATACCAATAAGGTTTGGAAGGGCCATAAGACCATTAAAGGTATCAGATAAATTCCAAACCAGGTCAAGCTGCATGGTACAGCCAGCAATAATAGCTAAAAGGAATATAAATTTATAAATAATGGTAAAACGTACACCTATTAAGTATTCAATGCCACGTTCACCATAAAAGGACCAGCCTAAAAGTGTAGAAAAGGCAAAGAGCATAACGGCAATGGAAACAAAGCTGCCACCTAATGGGGTAAGGGTATCAAAAGCAGCAGAGACAAGGTTACTGCCAGATAAACTAGAAGTAATTTGACCATATTCGTCCACAGCAAATAAGTTGAATTTAAGGGCACTTGTTAAAACACAAAGGGCAGTAATTGTACAGACAATAATAGTATCGGCAAAGACTTCAAATATACCCCACATACCTTGAACAACAGGTTCTTGAACGCTGGAAGCAGAGTGAACCATAACAGAGCTGCCAAGTCCGGCTTCATTAGAAAAGACGCCTCGAGCTACACCAAATCGAAGGGCTCTAGCGATACCATATCCAAGAAGGCCACCACCTACAGATTTAAAATTAAAAGCATTGATCACGATAAGTTTAAGAGCAGCAGGGACAAAGCTGAAGTTAGCACCAATAAGGACGATGCCGCCTATGATATAAAACAGTGCCATAAATGGGACAATGCGTTCAGTAACTTGCCCAATACGTTTAATACCACCTAATATAACAAGTCCAACTAAAATGGCAAGTACAATACCTGTAGCTAATTTAGGAATACCGAAGGAACCATTTAAAGCTTCGGCAATAGAGTTAGCTTGTGTCATATTCCCAATCCCGAAAGAAGCTAAGATACAAAAGCAAGAAAATAAAACGGCAAGCCATTTTTGATGTAAGCCTCTTTCAAGATAAACCATAGGACCACCCATCCAGGCACCTTTTTCATTTTTATAACGGTAATGAATACCTAGTACATTTTCAGAGTAATTGGTCATCATACCAAAGAAGGCAGAAAGCCACATCCAAAATATTGCACCAGGCCCACCACTTACTAAAGCAGTAGCTACACCTGCAATATTTCCTGTACCAATGGTACCAGCTAATGCAGTAGAAAGAGCTTGGAATTCTGAAATAGAATGAGCACCGCTAGCTTTACGGACTTTTTTGTTTTTGAAGATGGCTAATAAGGTTTTATCCATCCAAAGGTTAAAGTGTACAAGTTGGAAAAGGCCAGTGCGGCAAGAAAAGAAAATGCCGGCGAATATAATGAGTAAAAGCATTGGCGGTCCCCAAACGAAGCCGTTGACTTTATCATTGATTAAAGCAACTTGATCTAAAAAACGATTCATAAAAATCCCCCCTAAAAAATAAAAAAGGTCTTTCTATCACTTTAAAAACGCTTAAAAACATTAAGCTATTAAAGAATAGAAAGACCACGTTGTCTTAAAATTGTTATCTATACTATAAAGGAAATACGACTAAAAATCAATCAATAAATTATATAACGAATATTAAAACAAAAGATGAGATATGTTAATATATACTAAAAGAGAAAAGAGGGGTAGTATGAAATTAAAGACAAAGAGATTGGAATTAGTACCTTTAGAGGAAAAATATGCTAAGGAGCTGCTTGAAATATGGCAGAATCCAGAGACGATTCGTTATACAAATGCTTTATTACTAGATGATGTAGAAGAGGCAAGAGAGAAGATTGAAGGCTGGCTTAGAAGAGCTGCTCAGAGTGAATATACAACGCATTTTGTGATTTTGAGAGAACAAGAAGTTATAGGTATTGTGGGGATACCAGCTATTAATGAGAATGATGGCAAATATGGTTTTTATTATCAGCTTATTAAACGTTTTTGGAATAATGGATATGGTAAAGAAGCTGCTAAGGCAGTATTAATCTATGCAATTAGAGAGGTAAAGGCAAAAATGCTACTTGCAGATGCAGTACCAGCTAATGAAGCTAGTGTAAATATATTAAAAGGTTTAGGATTTAAACAAATAGGCATCACGCGTCATGGTTTTACTGAAAATGGTAATATACATAATGTTATACATTTTCAGTATGTATAATCAGTAAAAGACAAAAGCCAGAAGGAGCGCTTATGAAAAAGGAAGCATATCAAGCTAGAATAAAAATAGTAGATGAAAAAATACAAACTTTAAATAAAAAGCTTAGACAATTAGAAACCTTAAGAGTAATAGCTTTTTTAACAGCCCTAGGCAGTTTGATTATAGGGACCGCTTGGCATGAAAAGATTTATTTTATAGGTACTTTAGGATGTGTTATTGGATTTATTGCATTAGTTCATAAGCACCATCAAATGAATGATAAGAAAAAGTATGAACTGGCTAAAAGAACTGTCATTGAAGATAATGTGAAACGTTTAGATAAAGGGTGGTTAAACTTTGCTGAAAATGGTAGTGAGTTTATAAATGAGGATATACCTAGAATTAAAGATTTAGACTTACTAGGGAAAGGTTCATTATTCCAGTATTTATGTACGGCCCATACGCCTTACGGCAAAAAGGCTTTAGCCGATTCGTTAGTATATGGTATAAGAAATGAAGAGATTAAGAAAAGACAGGCAGCTATCAAGGAACTTAATGAAAAAGCAGAGTTTACATTACATTTAAAGACTTTAAGTAAGCTTATTGGCATGGAAAAGAATAAAGTGGATATAGATGGCATTAGAGCATTCATTGATATGATGCATAAGGACAATCAAACTTTTGGCAAGGTCTTAAAAGGTTTAAGTCTAGCATTACCTTTTGCCACATTCTTTTCTATTGTAGCAATTTTATTACGCGGAGAAAGCAGTTTGTTTGCCATAATAGGAAGTATTTCTATAGTCATGCAAATAGGGTTAGCAGTGTTTTATTATGGCAGGCATAATGAAATTTTTAGTACAGTGTTAAACTTTAGTAGGAATATAAAAGCATACAAAGATTTTTTAATAGCTGTAGAAAATGAAGAATTTGAAACACCGTATTTAAAGAGCTTAAAGCAAATGCTCTGTGAAGATGAAGGCTTAAAGAAGGGATTAGAAACATTATATAAACTATCTGAAGCCTTACATGTACGACTAAATGGGGTAGCTTATTTAACAGTAAGTGGGTTATTAATGTGGGATTTTCATTGTAAAGATGCACTAGATATATGGCAAAAGCAATATGGCACATCAGTGGAGAAATGGCTCAGTGTCATGGGAGAGATGGAAGCTTTATTAAGTCTTGGTATTTTGTGTGAGGTTAAAGAAAGTTATAGTTATCCTGAAATAGAAGCATTAACAAAACCAGTTTTCAGTTTTAAGGCCCTTGAACATCCACTTATTCAAGATGCAGTGGCAAATGATTTAGTCTTAAAGGATGAAACATGTATTATTACAGGTTCAAATATGTCAGGTAAAACTACTTTTTTACGCACCATAGGTATTAATTTAGCTTTAGCATATGCAGGAGCACCTGTTTTAGCTAAGGATTTTTATGCTGCTAGAATGAATATATGTACTTCTATGCGTATACAAGATGATGTGAATGAGGGAATCTCTAGTTTTTATGCAGAACTTTTACGTATTAAAGGAATGATTGATCAGGCACCTAAGAAAGAACCTATGTTAGTTTTAATTGATGAGATTTTCAAAGGTACCAATTCAGCTGATCGTATATTAGGGGCTAAAGAAACGATTAAATCCCTTGAAAAACCTTGGATCACCATTATGGTAAGTACCCATGATTTTGAGCTTTGTGAAATTGAAGAAAGTATGGGACGCAAAGTGTTTAACTATCACTTTGAAGAACATTATGTTCAAAATAAAATTAGATTTGATTATAAACTTAAAATAGGTCGTTGTAGGACTACAAATGCTCAGTTTTTATTAAAGATGGTAGGTATTTATAAATAGGTTTTTATAATCAATAGATAAGTTATGAGGAGAGAAAAATGGCATATACAAGACAAGATTTATTAAATGCTTTAAAAGAGCTTAACATTAATCCTAAAGGCACATTACTTGTACATTCTTCTATGAAAAGCATTGGTGAAGTAGAAGGGGGAGCAGATACAGTATTAGATGCATTTAGTGAATATATGAAAGAAGGATTATTGGTACTGCCAACGCATACATGGGGCACTATTGATATGAATACTTTAAGATTTGATGTTAATGAAACTAAATGCTGCGTAGGCATCTTACCAGAACTTTTTCGTAAGAGACCAGGCGTTATTAGATCATGGCATCCGTCCCATTCCGTAGCAGCATTAGGCAAGGATGCAGCGGAATTTGTAGCAGACAATGAGCTTTGTGATACTCCTTGTGCAAGGACATCTCCATGGGGAAAGCTTTTAGATCGTGATGCACAAATTATGCTTTTAGGTGTAGATTTAACACGCAATACTTTTATTCATGGGGTAGAGGAATGGGCTGATATTCCAGGTAGAGTGGAAGATATGCCACAGAAGTTTGTAGTTATTACCCCAGATGGCAGAGAGATTTCAGTTCCATCTAAACGTCATACACCTAATCATTGGTCAGAGTATTTTGGGAAGGTAGATGAGTTTTTAGAAGAAAAAGGTGTGATGCGAAAAGGAAAGTTTGGAGATGCTACTGTACGCATTTGTCAGGCAGCACTTATGACAGAGATTTTAAATCAACTTTTAGCTATTAATCCAGTTTTATTTTCAAATAATGATCCTTTTGAAAGGGAACGTTATACAGATGTAAAATAAAAGGCAGGTTGTACTAAATTATTAGTGCAACCTTTTTTGATTGAGTTAATATAAAAGAGAGGTGAAAACAGTGAAAATATTAACGTTAAATGCACATGCGTGGAGAGAAGAAAATGGAGAAGCTAAACTTAGTCATTTAGCAGAGACAATTATAGAGAAGGATTATGATATTATTGCTTTTCAAGAAGTCAATCAAATGATACAGATAGAAAGTGTAGCACCAAGCTGTCTTACAAAAGAAGCAGTAAGAGCAGAGTTTATCAATGGTGATTTTCTAGCAGATGGGGTAACACGCTATAATAATTACGTAGCAATTCTTCTAGAAAAAATAAATGCATTAGGTGGTCCTCAATATTATTATTTTTGGGATAAGGCTAAATCATTAAGAGAAACTTATGAAGAAGGCTGTGGGATTCTTTCAAAATATCCATTTAAAGAAACAGAAGCCTTTTTAGTTTCAGGTGTGACAGATTGTTTAAGTCCTAAACGCCGTACAATTGTAAGAGGAACTATTGAATATCAAGGCGAGCTCATTGATTTATATTCTTGTCATTTAGGATGGTGGCATGATGAAATAGACCCAGCTAAACCTCAAATAGATAAACTGATGGCTAAGGTAAATAAGGATAGATTAAGCTTCCTTATGGGAGATTTCAATAATAATGCCCATATTAGAAATGAAGGTTATGATTATTTAATAGGTAAAGGATTAGAGGATACTTATACACTTGCCGAAGAAAAAGATGAAGGAGCTACAGTAGAAGGTGAAATCGCAGGATGGGATGGCAATAAAGAAAGCCTCAGAATAGATTTGATTTTAATGAATAAGGTTTTAAATGTTAAAACTTCTAGAGTTATCTTTAATGGTCAATATAAAGAGGTTATTTCAGATCATTATGGGGTAGAAGCTGAGATAGAACTATAACGATATTGAAGGTGAGAAAAGTTAATGTTTGTACATGGAAAAATTCAGGGGTTAAATGACTTTTTTATCTCTTTAAATCAGAGGACAAGTAAGACAGTTTATTTTTATAGAATAAGTGGTTATGCATCACAAATAGATGAATTTATTCGCAAGTATTATGAAGCTGCTAGAAGAAATGGTGTCATTATTGAAGGCAAACTTCCTAATCCAGATGAGAAGAATTTAGCCTATTATCAAGAGATGATGGGCATGACTTTTCAAATGGATAGAGGTTTCATTGAAGAGAGCCTTAGAAAATGGCTACCAAGAATGAATGGCACCCAAAGAGGTAATATAGCAGATGCTATGCATAATGAGTTAGAGGCACTTCAAAGCGCAGGGAAAAATGAAAATATATTAAAGAATGCATATATAAAATTCATGTGTTGGTTGTATTATAAGTTTGAGCGCATCGTTAATAAACTAGGAGAAAATGATATACCTAAGATTTTATATGAGGGAGAAGTAAGCAGCTATGAATTAATGCTTCTTTCAATCTTAGCCCATGCGGGGTGTGATATTGTGTTACTGCAATATGAAGGAGATCAAAAGTATCTGCAATTAGATCAAGGTTCAGAGAAGTCTAATGCATTAGTATTGTCACAGATGACCGCTTTCCCAAATACATTTAATCTCAGATTTATAAGAGAAAAGCTGCAAGAAGCCAGCAGTCGTGAAAGATTATATGGTAAAGCACTTGAAATTGTAGGTGTGACAAATACTTGGACAAATGAAAAAGGTTTAGAAGCTATTAAGATTAGTTCAGGTGTAAGAGGCGATGAGAAGAATCACTTTTATAATTGTTACTATCGCATAAATGGTGTACAGGATAAGCTGACTTATATTAGTGAGCTGTATCATTTTAATTTAGCACTTAAAAATAGTGAGCGAAAAGTAGTCATTGTAGAAGGTGAAATCATGTCACCTACTGTGGAAGAAATTGCAGCAATTCATAGGAAGAATTATATGTCTAAGGAACAGATGCTTTCTGATTTAGCTCAAAATATTCAATTTACCACAGGGGCGCAGTTAAGACAACTTGTAATGAAGTCTTTTATAGATGTAATGCTTTTGGAAGCAGAAAAGCCTGAGATGAATTTAAATAAGCTCATGAATAAAGCTGTTTATGTACTATGTTGGTTAAAGCGTTATGAAGCGCAGCTCTTTATGAATTGGAGAATGCCGGAAGTTAGCTGCTTTATTTATATGGGAACATGTAAAAATGACAATGAAGCATTATTTATGAAGCTTTTAAGTAGATTGCCTGTAGATGTATTAATACTTAATCCAAGTTTAAATTCAAGATGCTGCTTAGAGGATTGTTTATTAGAAGAAATAAATTATGAGTATACATTACAGGTTAAGCAGTATCCTAAAGAAGATAATAATGTGCAAATGGCAACAGTAGCTCATCATGCAGAAGCTGAATTAGATACACTCCTATATCAAGATACGGGAATATATCGTAATAAACAGTATATGAAAGCGAATAGCATTACGCTTAAAACAATGTATGAAGAAATTAGGATATTGTGGCCAGAGGAATTAAGATGCCGCCAGCATTTTAGCACAACCTTAGATCTGGTTAATATGCCAGTAATCTTTTCAAAGGTATCAGGTGTTAGAAACAAAAATGTAACTCAGTATTGGGAAGAAGTTAAGGAGCTTATAGAAGAGGAAACTTACGTGGTGAAAGAAGTGCCATTTATAGAAAGTGCAGCATTTAATCCAATGAAAGCTTATGTAAATGAGTTCTTTAAAAATGGTACATTACAAAAGGAAAAAATAAAGACACATGGGCATAATCCTTTTGACTTCTTAAGAGAAGAAATACAGGACTATATGCTAGATAAACTTAGTTTATTAATTAATCAAAAGCTTATTAAAGGAACTTTTGAAAATGGGACAGAGTATACCATTGTAGCTACTGTATTAAACTTACCAAAAGAGTTATTAAGAATGATTCAAAGATTTGACTTCACGAAGAAAAATCCTAAGCTTATTTATATTCATACAGGTGAGAAGTTACCATCTTTAGAAGATGCCGTGCTTATGACTTATTTGAATTTAATAGGATTTGATATCGTATGTTTTACGCCAACAGGATATCAAGGCATTGAAAAGTATTTTAATAAGAGTTTAATGGAGCAGCATCAAATCGGGGAATATATGTATGATCTACAAATTCCAAGTTTAGAGAAGAACTCATTAAACACTTTACGTGCATGGAGCAATAAGATTTTTAAAAGAAATTGATATTATATAAAAATTTATAATATAAATAGGTTAATTTAAGGAGGAAATATTATGGCAATTAGTTTAGGAAAAGGACAAAAAGTTGATTTAACAAAAGGTAATCCAGGATTAAAGAAAATTACTGTAGGTTTAGGCTGGGATGTAAATGCTTATGATACAGGGGTAGGCTTTGACTTAGATAGTGCTGTCTTTATGGTAGGTGCTAATGGCAAATGCCCTACAGACAAAGAATTCATTTTCTATGGTAACTTAGAACATTCAACTGGCTCAGTTAAACATATGGGAGATAACTTAACAGGTGTCGGTGCAGGTGATGATGAACAAGTTCAAATTGATTTAACAACTGTACCAGCTAATATTGAAAGAATAGCTTTCACAACTACTATTTATGATGCTGAAACAAGAAGACAAAACTTCGGTCAAGTATCTAATGCCTTTATTCATATTATGGATAGCGAAACAGGAACAGAATTAATTCGCTATGACTTAGGAGAAGATTTCTCTATTGAAACAGCAGTTGTAGTAGGTGAATTATATAGACACAATGGTGAATGGAAATTCAATGCAATTGGTAGCGGATTCCAAGGTGGACTCGCTGCACTTTGCAATCACTATGGCATTGAAGTAGCATAAGGGGGGCTTATAGATGGCGATTAACTTACAAAAAGGACAAAAGGTAAGTCTTACAAAAGAAAACCCAGGTTTATCAAGAATTGTTGTAGGACTTGGATGGGATGAAGTAAAAGAATCAAGAGGGTTACTTGGCCTTTTTACAAGCAAGGGAAATGATATTGACTGTGATGCATCAGTATTTATGCTTAAAAATGGTAAGTTATGTGAAGAAAAAGATATTGTTTTCTTTGGCAATCTTAAACATAAAACAGGAACAGTAGAACATTTAGGAGATAATTTAACAGGTGCAGGCAGTGGAGATGATGAACACATTTTAGTAGATTTATCAAAAGTACCAGCTGAATATGACCGTATTGTTTTCTCTGTAAATATTTATGATGCAGTGAAGAGAAAACAACATTTTGGTATGATTCAAAATGCTTTTATCCGTTTAATAGATGGTAGAAATAATACTGAAATGTGCCGTTATAATTTAACAGATGATTATTCTGGTAAAACAGCTATGATCTTTGGAGAAATTTATAGACATGATGGTGAATGGAAGTTTAATGCAATAGGTCAAGGAACAAATGATGTAGGAATTAAAAACCTTTCTAGAAGATTTGTTTAAAGATAAGTTATAAGACTAAAGAGGATATAATGCTAATAAACAATGGCGTTATATCTTCTTTTTAGTTTGCGGTGCATCCTTGTTTTAAAAGTAGGCTTTGGTATAATAAAGAAAATAATAGCAGTAAAGGAGATTAAGATGAGGGCAGACCTACATATTCATACATTTTACTCGGATGGCACATTGTCACCTAAAGAGGTAGTGCAAATTGCTAAAGAAAAGGGCTTAGAAGCTGTAGCTATTACAGATCATAATAAGATTGGGGCATGGGAGGAACTTAATGAAGCGGCAAAAGAAGTAGGGATGATACCGATTAAAGGCTGTGAAATTAATTGTAAGTATCAAGATAAAGTGGTGCATCTTTTGGCTTATGGTTTTGAAAACACACCAGAGTTTATGAAATTAATTCATTTAGCGGATGATGAAATGCAGCGCATGAGTGTTGATTTAGTAGAGGAACTTTCAAAAGAGTATACACAGGTATCTATGGCGGATTATGAAGCATATCATTATGATGTGAGACAAGGTGGTTGGAAAGGACTTCATTATATCCATGACCGAGGGATTACAGAAAAGCTTTTTGATGGGTTTAAATTGTATGGGAAATATAACTGCGACTTTACGAACTATTATTTCCCGAAAATAAAATTACTTTGTGAAGCTATCCATAAGGCTGGAGGCGTAAGTGTTTTAGCCCATCCAGGAGAATATTATAAGAATCTAAATGAAGCAGAACTTAAAGTGGTATTAGAAGATTTAAAAGGACAGGGGATAGATGGTATCGAATGTTATTATCCAACCCATAGTGAACTGATGACAAATACTTGTGAAGCCTTTTGCGAGAAATATGGACTTATTCGAACAGTAGGCAGTGATGAACATGGAGAATTCGGAAAACATGCTAAAGTAATTGAGCAGACTATTGGCTGCGTATCAAAAACAATAACTAGAAATGCTATAGATAAATTAACAAATAGTGGAGGCATTTAAATGACTAAAAAACTATATTATGAAAACAGTTATTTAACAAACTTTGAGGCAGAAGTTATAAGCTGTGAGCCTTATAAAGAAGGTTTCACAGTTGTACTTAATGAAACTGCATTTTATCCAGAAGGTGGTGGGCAGCCAGCTGATGAAGGATTCATTAATGAAGCAAAGGTAAGTCACGTATTTATCAAAGATGAAGTGATTTATCATGTAGTGGATCAGGCTTTAGAAGTAGGCAGTAAGGTAGAAGGCAAAATTAATTTTGAAAGACGCTTTGACTTTATGCAACAACATAGTGGTGAGCATATTGTGTCAGGAATTATTAATGCGAAATACGGTTATAACAATGTAGGTTTTCATTTAAGCAGTGATTATATGACAGCAGACGTAGACGGAGAACTTTCAGAAGCACAAATCAAAGAAGTGATTCAGATTGCCAATGAAGCTGTATTTAAAAATGTTCCAGTAAAAGCCACAGTGTTTGAAAATGATAAGGTGAAAGATAAAACTTATCGTTCAAAGATTGAACTTGCTGGCAAAGTAAGACTTGTAGAAATTGGGGACTATGATACTTGTGCATGCTGTGGGACACATGTAAAAAATGCAGGTGAAATAGGTGTCATAGAGTGCATTAATTGGGAAAGACATAGAGGGGGGATGAGACTTACACTTCTTTGTGGGAAACGTGCCCTTGAGGACTATGATCAAAGATTAATGATTACAAGAGAAATAGGCAATACGCTTTCTACTAAAACAGAGAAAATCTTAGAAGCTTTTATGAAACAACAAGAAGAACTTAATAATTTAAAACAAAAAGTAGCATCAGTAACCAATGACCTTTTAATCTTTAGAGCACAAGATTATATTGCAAAAGGTGAAACTTGCATTATGCAAGAAGGTTTAAGTGGTGATGAACTAAGAAAGCTTTGCGTACTTATGGCAGAATTAGGGAATAAGGTTTATTTAGTTTTAACACAGCAAGATGGCAGTATTAAATATGCTTTAGGAAGCAGTAAAGAAGATGTAAGACCTATTAGCAAAGCACTTAATACAGTGTTTAATGGCCGTGGCGGCGGAAAACCAGAATTATGCCAAGGTAGTTTAGTAGGAGAAATCTCAGCAATTAAGGAATTTATGAAAATATACTAAAAACTATTTATAGTCATAAAGAAATATAAATTAAAAAGGGCAAGTGATGAAATAATGCATTAAGCTATTTCATTCACTTGCCTTTTTTATATTGAAACTATCCTTATAAAGTAATATATTTATAATTGTATTTCGAAAATAAAAAAATTACTAATAGTAAGGGGGTGGACTATGTCAGAGCATAAGCTTTGGTATAAAGTAGCGGCTAATGAGTGGAATGAAGCATTGCCTTTAGGAAATGGGGCCATAGGTGCTATGGTGTTTGGCAATGTAAAAAGAGAACTTATTCAGCTTAATGAAGAAAGTCTTTGGTATGGTGGTTATAGAGATCGTCATAATAAAGATGCAAAAGAATACTTACCACGTATCCGTAGCTTACTGTGGGAGGGGAAGATTAGAGAAGCCGAAAAACTTATGGCAATGAGTATGTTTGCTGTGCCAGATGGGCAGAGACAGTATTCTGTGCTAGGTGATTTTATAATCGAAAATTACGGGCAAGAGGGTATAGTCACAGATTATAAAAGAGAGTTAGATATTGAAAAGGCTATTTGTAAGATGAGCTATAAAGTAGATGGTAAGCGCTATGAAAGAGAAATGTTTTGTTCAAATCCGGACAATGTACTTATTGTGCATATAAAAGGAGAGCAAAAGCTAGAACTTAGTACTTACATTGATAGATGGAAGTATGTAGATGAAAAGGAATACCACGAAAATTATATGACTTTGCATGGATTAAGCGGTGGTGAAGGTGGTATTTATTATGCTTATAGTCTAAAGGTTCAAAATATAGGAGGGACTTTAGAAAGTGTAGGCGGGAGGCTTTATGTAAAAGATGCAGATGAAGTTATATTGTATTTAACGGCTGCTACGGATTATAAGGTGGAGGAGCCTAAAAAAGTATGTGAAATGCATTTAGAAGAAGTCTCTAAACAAAGTTATGAGACATTATTAAATCGCCATATAGTAGATTATCAAAGTCTTTATAATAAAATGAATTTAGAAATACAAGGGGAGGAAAGTAATCTTCAGGAGGATGATGAGCAGAAATTAGAAATTAATGTACTTTCTACCAGTGAGCGTCTTGAAAGATTAAAAGCAAATAAAGAAGATATAGGTCTTATTAATTTATATTTTAATTTTGGACGTTATTTATTAATTAGTTGTAGTCGTAAGGGAGGACTTCCTGCTACCCTTCAAGGTATTTGGAATAGTAGTTGGCAGCCGCCTTGGGACTCAAAATATACGATTAATATTAATACCCAAATGAATTATTGGCCTGCTGAAAAGTGTAATTTATCAGAATGTCATCTGCCACTATTTGAGCTTCTTGAGAAAATGAAGCCACATGGAGAAGAAACCGCTCAGAAAATGTATGGGTGTGAAGGGTTTGTAGCCCATCATAATACGGATATATGGGGAGATACAGCACCACAGGATATGTGGATGCCAGCAACTATTTGGCCAATGGGCGCTGCTTGGCTATGCCTTCATATTTGGGAACATTATATGTATACGTTGGATGAAAAGTTTTTAAAAGAGAAATACCATTTATTAAAATCAGCAGGAGATTTCTTTAAAGGCTATTTAATGGAGGATGAAGAAGGCCATTTGGTAACAGGTCCTTCTACTTCACCAGAGAATACATATATCCTACCTTCAGGAGAAAGCGGTACAGTTTGTATAGGACCAACAATGGATAATGAGATTTTATATGAGCTTTTCACAGCTATTATTAAAGGGGGTAAAATCCTAGGTATTGAGTCAAGTGAGCTTCAAAAATTTAAAGAAATGAGAAGCAGATTATTACCACTTCGTATTGGAAAATATGGTCAGATTATGGAATGGCGTGAGGATTATGAGGAAGTAGAACCAGGCATCGCCATGTGTCTCAATTATTTGGGCTTTATCCAGGTAGCCAAATTAGTGTAAGGGAGACGCCTCAGTTAGCTCAAGCAGCCAAAGCAACATTAGAAAGACGCCTTAAATATGGCGGTGGCCATACGGGATGGAGTAGAGCTTGGATTATTAATTTATGGGCAAGGCTAAAAGAAAGTGAACTTGCTTATGAAAATGTACAGGAGTTGCTTAAGAAATCTACTTTAACGAATCTTTTAGATAATCATCCACCTTTCCAAATTGATGGGAACTTCGGAGGTATTGCTGGTATTGTTGAAATGTTGCTTCAAGATTATATAAGTAAAACGCTGCCAGATACTATATGCCTAGAATTTTTACCTGCTTTGCCAAAAGCTTGGATTAAGGGAAAGGCAAAAGGTATATGTGTAAGAGGTGGCTATGAAGTGGATTTAATTTGGAATGAAGGTAAATTTCAAAAAGCAGTAATTACTTCGCAAAATGGAGGAAACTTACACGTTTATACCTACTCTAAGTTAGAGGTTATAGATTGTAAAAAAGGGACAAGAGAAATTCATATACCAGAGAGAAATAGCATAATAATTAGGGCTTTAGCAGGTCATACTTATGAGATAAATGCACAATAGTATCTAGAAGCTTTAAATAATATATATAGGATTATGTCTAATTTCCATGTATAAAAACATATATTTTTAGAGGTATAATTGCCTTCTTATTTGTACTACTATATATTTATAGAAAAGTTGTATAAATCATAGAGGGGAGTGATAGACATTTTAGTGAAAACAAACAATAACACAGACAAAAAATATTACAAAGCTTCATTTAGTCAAAAGTTAAAGGAACAAAAGTACTTAATAGCGATGTCAGCACCCTTTGTAATTTGGGTACTTGTGTTTAAATATGCACCATTAGTAGGATGGCTTATGGCATTTCAAGATTACAAACCAGCAAAGGGGATTTTAGGATCTAAATGGGTAGGGCTTAAACATTTTATTACATTATTTAAAGAAGAACAATTTTATCAAGCTTTAACCAATACATTAGGCATGAGTATTTTGGCTATTATATTTGGTACAATGTGTTCTATTACATTTGCAATCCTATTAAATGAAATGAGAGGTGTAAAGTATAAGCGAATTGTACAAACGGTTTCATACTTACCTCACTTCGTTTCGTGGGTAGTTGTAGCTAACATTGTAGGACAACTTTTATCACCAAATGGTATTGTCAATGAATTATTAGTGAATGCACATCTTTTAAAAACGCCGATTAACTTTTTAGCAGTGCCAAATATGTTTTGGGGAGTAGTAACTACCTCAGATATATGGAAAGAAACAGGATGGAATGCAATTATTTATTTAGCAGCTATTACAGGTATTGATATGCAGCTTTATGAAGCAGCAAAAGTGGATGGTGCAAATAGATGGCAGCAAATTTGGAACATTACACTTCCAAGCATCAGAGGAACAATCATTATTCTCCTTATTATGAATATTGGTGGACTTGTTAACATTGGTTTTGAAAAACAATACTTATTAGGAAATAATATCGTAGCAGAAAAATCATTAGTACTTGATAAATATATACTTGATTATGGTATTGGTATGATGCGTTACTCATATGGTACAGCTATTGGTATCTTTAAATCAGTTGTAAGTATTGTACTTATTTGGTTTGCTAATAATCTAGCGAAGAAAACCGGTGAAGGTCAATTAATATAAGGAGGGGAAATGATGGCAGCAGTTAGAAAAAATTACAATACCAGATATTATTATTGCATTACTAATGACAGTTGTACTGATTATTACAATTTACCCTTTCATACAAGTAATTGCCATTTCATTTAATGATGCAACGGATACTGTAAGGGGCGGTATTCATTTATGGCCTAGAAAGTTTACGCTGAATAACTATAAGGAAATCTTTTCATCAAATACAAGGATTGTGACAGGGTTTATGGTTTCAGTAGCTAGAACAGTTATAGGGACAATTATAGGCATTATTTGTACAGCGATGCTCGCTTATACAATAAGTCGTAAAGATTATGTGTTTAGAAAACCAATTACAATTTTATTTGTTATTACAATGTATGTAAGTGGTGGTATGATTCCGGAATACATGGTTATTAAAGGATTAGGATTAATTGGCCACTTCTCAGTATATATTTGGCCAATGATTCTTAGTGGTTTCAATATTATTGTACTTAGATCGTTTATAGATAACTTACCATATGAGTTGCAAGAGTCAGCTAAGATTGATGGTGCTAATGACTTTACAATCTTTTATAAGATTATATTCCCATTGTGTTTACCAGTTATTGCAACGGTTGCGTTATTCTTAGCAGTAGGTCAATGGAACTCATGGTTTGATACATATTTATATTGCCGTTCAAATGATGCGCTTACAACACTTCAATATGAATTGATGAAGGTTATCGATAATGCGGCTGCTGGGGTAAAGGCTGCGGATGTTAATTCACAAGGAATTAAGCAAGTTACTTCAAACCCAGAATCAATTAAGATGGCAATTACTGTTGTTACAACAATCCCAATTGTTTGTGTCTATCCGTTCTTACAAAGATACTTCGTATCTGGCATGACAATTGGTGCAGTTAAAAGCTAAATCATTAAGGGATTTTTCATACAAGACAGCTTCAGTAATATCTAAAAGACTTTTAAGACAAAAAGAAAGTATTAGGTAAAAAAGAGAGGATGAATGAAATGAAAAAGATGAAATTTACAGCAGTTCTATTATCTTTAGTATGTGTAGGTAGTGCCTTTGTAGGATGTGGCGTAGATAAGAGTGCAACATCTAATAATACAGGTGAAGCTGCTACAGAAACAGTAGCAGAGGCTGCTCCAGATGCAGATGGCTTTGTAGGCCTTGCAGATAGAACACCTGTTACACTTACATTATTTGAAAAAGATTTAACAGAAGATGTAGAGTTTACAGACCCAATTGCTAAGAAGATTACAGAGCTTACAGGTGTTACATTAAAAGTTGAACATGCTGTAGGAGGGGATGAACAAGCAATTCCACTTATGATTGCTAGCGGCGATTATCCGGATATGATTTATGCAAAAGGGGATACAAATAAACTTATTGATGCAGGTGCTATTATTCCACTTGAAGATATGATTGAAGAAAAAGGAAACAATCTTAAAAACTTATATGGTAACATGCTTCAAAGACTTAAATTTAGTCAAGAAGACCCAAGTATTTATACTGTAGGTTGTTATGGTGTAAGTACGGCACTTTGGAAATCAGATGGGGTTATGCAAATCCAAAATGCTGTACTTAAAGATCAAGGTTATCCAGAAATTAGAACAATCGATCAATATGAAGCAGCATTACAAGCTTACAAAGATAAATATCCACAAATTGAAGGACAAGATACAATCGGTCTTTGCCTCATGGGTAGTGACTGGAGATGGCTTATTACTGTAGGTAACGTTGCTTCAGCAGCTGCAGGTATCTTTGATGATGGTGAATGGGCTATTAATGATGATACAGGAGAAGCTAAGTATAAATATCTTGATCCAAATGTTAAAGAATATATGAAATGGCTTTGTCATATGAATGATATCGGATTACTTGATCCAGAATCATTTACGCACCAAGAAGATGTTTATTTTGCGAAACTTGCATCAGGACGTGTACTTGGTAGTGCTACACCAGACTGGGGGACAAATAATGCAAAACAAGCACTTATTTCAGCTGGACTCGAAGAGAGAACAATGGCAGCACTTAATATTACTGTAAATAAAGATATTGAGTCACAATTCTCTAAAGATCCAGGATTTAGTGGTGGTCAAGGTATTGCAATTTGTGAATCAAGTGAAAATAAAGATAAAGCATTCGAATTCTTAGATTGGATGGCTTCTGATGAAGCACAAGTACTTACGAACTGGGGTCTTGAAGGACAAAATTATACAGTTGATGAAAATGGTAAGAGAGTACTTACAGATGAAATGAAGAAACAAAAAGTTGAAGATAAAGACTTCGTTAAGAAAACAGGTATTGGTAAATACTTATACCCATTCCCACAAAGAGGTGATGGTGCTATAGATTCAACAGGTAACTACTATTCAACAAATAGCCCAGAACAAGTAGAAGCAGAATTCACAGCTACAGAAAAAGAAACACTTGCTAAATATGGTAAGAAACTTTGGGTAGATTTCTTCCCAGCTAGAGAATCACTTCCTGTATCTAAACATGGTCAAGCATGGCAATTCTCTATTCCATCAGATGGAGATCTTGCAATCTTTAATAAAAAATCAGAAGACTATATCAAACAAAGTGTTACACAAGCTATTTTAGGAAAACCGGAAGATTTTGATGCGGCATGGGATAAGATTTTAGCTGCTCTTGATGCAATGGGTGTACAAAAAGCTAATGAACAAATGACACAATATACAAAAGACACAATTGAATTTTGGAATAACTAGTATATAAAAAGTAAATAGCAAAGAAGTTATGAGCTTGAGAAGAGTACGGTTGCTTTTATCAAGCTCATGTTGTCTTAAGATAGATGGGAGAGAGAATATGAGATTTAGTAATGGAAGTTGGCTGAATAAAGATGGAATTATGAGTTTTAGCCCACAAGAAGTCTATAGTATTAAAGAAAAGAATGGTGCCTTAGAGCTTTATGTGCCATGTAAAAAAATTAATCAGCGTGGAGATACGTTAGAAGGTCCAGTACTTACTTATACTATTTCAGTTCCTATGAAAGATGTATTTAAAATCTCAATGGTACATTATAAAGGAATCAAAGATGTAGGTCCTCATTATGAGATTTTAAAAGATGATAAAATGCCACTTACATATGAAAAGCAAGATGGTGTTCTTATGATTAAAAATGGAGAAATGAGTATTGTAATTAGTGAAGAAAATGGTTTTCATATGGATTTTTATAGAGGGAAAAAGAAGCTTACAACAAGTGGCTTTAGAAGCGCGGCTTATATCACACCAGTAGCCGGTGAGTTTTTAAATGATGATTTAAGTAAGTGCTATATGAGAGAACAGTTAGGTTTATCAGTGGGTGAGTTGGTTTATGGACTTGGTGAACGTTTTACACCATTTATTAAAAATGGGCAAACAGTAGAGACATGGAATGAAGATGGTGGTACAAGTACAGCTCAATCTTATAAAACAGTACCATTTTATATTACAAATAGAGACTATGGTGTATTTGTAAATCATCCAGAAAAGGTTTCTTTTGAAGTAGGTTCAGAAAAAGTAACTAAAGTTCAGTTTAGTGTACCAGGAGAAAAACTGGAATACTTTATTATTGGTGGGGAAAGTATGAAAGAAGTTCTTGAAAACTATACAAACCTTACAGGAAAACCAGCCCTTCCACCAGCTTGGTCATTTGGTCTTTGGCTTACAACATCATTTACCACAAATTATGATGAAGCTACAGTTATGAGTTTCGTAGATGGCATGGCGAAACGTGATATACCACTTCAAGTATTTCACTTTGATTGTTTCTGGATGAAAGGATTTAATTGGTGTGATTTTACTTGGGATGAAGAAGTATTTCCAGATCCAGTAGGCATGCTGAAACGTATGCATGATAAAGGACTTAAAATCTGTGTATGGATTAATCCTTATATTTCAGAAGCCTCTAGTTTATTTGATGAAGCAGCAGAAAAAGGCTATTTAGTAAAACGTCAAGATGGTAGTGTATGGCAATGGGATATGTGGCAACCGGGGATGGCTTATGTAGATTTTACAAATCCAGGAGCTTGTAACTGGTTTGCTAGCAAACTAGAAGCATTGTTAGATATGGGTGTAGATTGTTTTAAAACGGACTTCGGTGAAAGAATTCCAACTGAAAATGTAGTTTATTATGATGGTAGCGACACAGTAAAAATGCATAACTATTATACTTTCCTTTATAACAAAGTGGTATTTGATTTATTAAAACATAAAAAAGGTGAAAAAGAAGCTGTATTATTTGCTCGTTCTGCAACAGCAGGTGGACAGCAATTCCCTGTTCACTGGGGCGGAGATTGCACAGCAGACTTTGAATCTATGGCAGAAAGTTTACGTGGTGGACTTTCACTTTGCCTTTCTGGCTTCGGTTATTGGAGTCATGATATGGGTGGATTTGAAAGTACAGCTACAGCAGATGTTTATAAGAGATGGGCAGCCTTTGGACTTCTTTCTTCTCATAGCCGTTTACATGGTAGCACATCTTATCGCGTACCTTGGCTTTATGATGAAGAATCAGTGGATGTAGTACGTTACTTTACCAAGCTTAAATGCAGCTTAATGCCATATTTATTTAAACAAGCATCTAACACAGCGCAAACAGGTGTATCTACTATGCGCGCCATGGTTGTGGAATTTGAAAAAGATCCGGCTTGTGCTTATTTAGATAAGCAATATATGCTTGGTGATAATATGTTGGTAGCACCAATCTTTAATGAAGAGGGGATTGCCCAATATTATGTACCAGAAGGTAAATGGACTAAATTCTTAACAGGTGAAGTTGTAGAAGGTGGTAAGTGGTATACAGAAAAACATGATTACTTAAGCGTGCCACTTCTTGTAAGAGAAAATAGTATTATCCCAATTGGTAAGGTGAATACCCTTACAGAATATGATTATAGAGATGGTGTTATCCTTGCCGTATATGAACTTAAGGAAGGACAAGTGGCAACTACAGAGATAATCAATATGAATGAAGAAAAAGAATTGATGGCTGGAGTTGTTAAAATAGCTGATAAAGTAGTTATTTCAATAGAAGGTAATGATAAACCATGGACAATGATTCTTAAAAATGTAGATAAAGTAAAAGAAGTACAAGGTGGAAGCTTTGAAATAAAAGAAGATGGTGCACATATTACACCTGATGAAGGATGTAAAAATTTAACTTGTTACTTATATTAATAAAATGGTTTAAAGACATATGGAAATTGTCCATGTGTCTTTTTTAAATATTATAAATTTATATAAAAATACAAAATATGATATAATAATTATTGTAAAATAATATCTTGGACAAAAATTCTAAGGAGAGTAGTATGCAAATTACAAATAGGTTATTTGATAGCCTAAAAAACTTAAAGGTAAAGAATCAGCTTATAGGAATGTATATCAGTGTTGTAATTATTCCTGTACTTATTTTGGGATCATTTTTAACAAACCGTATGTGTAATATGGTTATTGACCGTGCTATTAATGAAGCAAGCATTAATACAGAACGCATTAAAGAACGTATGAATGAAACTATAAAAATTGCTAGTAATGTAGCAGACCGCATCTATGTAGATGATAAGATTAGGACTATTTTAACGACTAAGTACGAAAGTACTGGAGAAGTAGTAGCGGCCTACAATACGGAAACAACTATTGAAGAATGTTTGAAAAACTATAGTGAGATTCAAAGCATTAAAATTTATGTAATGAATGAGACATTATTAAGTAGTTCTAAGTTTACCCATATTACAGATGAGGTAAGGAAGCAAGAATGGTATCAAAATGCTAGGTTAAGAGAAGATTGTTTAGAATGGGAGTATAAATATGATGAAGTAATGAAAAAAGATTACTTAGCTCTTATACGTGCTATCCATAATAAGAATAATGGATTAATAGGTGTTTTAGTTATTAATATCAATCCAGAAAGACTACAAAATATTATTAAAGATGAACCATATGATACCCTTATTGCAGTTAATCAAGAAATCATTGAGACAAAAGGAAATAGAGAAATTCTTGAAAATCAATTGGAGCTTATAAGGCAAGAGCAATTAGGAGACAGTGAAATCTATAAGATGAAAAATGGTAAGAATTATATTATTTTAAATGCATTTGCCCCAATGAAAACTAAGGAAACATCTTTAGAAATTTGTATGAACATGTCTATTAAAAGTATTACACGTACTACGATTGAAATCATTGGTACTAGCTTAGTCATTATGGCCATTTGTATAGTACTTACAGGTGTGTTAATAGATATATTTTCAAGGAGTTTTTCAGAACGTATTATTTTGGTGAAAAAAGAGATGCATAAAGTAGTTATGGGAGATTTTAATATACGTGAAAGTATTGAAGGACATGATGAGATTGGTGAGTTATATACAGATATATATGCTACAGTACAAGAAATCTATAGGGCAAAGGTTCAAAAAGAAGAGTTAAAACGCCATCAAAAAGAAGTGGAATTTGAAATGTTAGCAAGACAGATCAATCCACACTTTTTATACAATACATTAGAAACTATTCGTATGAAAGCGTATTGTAATGGACAAAAAGATTTGGCGAGAGTAGTAAAACTATTATCTAAGCTTATGAGACGAAATTTAGAAGTTACAGAGCAAGCAGTGGTTTTAAAGAATGAAGTTGAGATGATGGTCGATTATTTAGAGATTCAGAAGTTTCGTTTTGGAAGTCGTATTAGCTATAAGATTGAAGCGGATGAATCAGTAATGAAGCTTAAAATTTTACCACTCATTATACAGCCTTTAGTAGAAAATGCTTTTGTACATGGACTTGAATCTAAGATTGGTGAAGGTAAAATTGTTTGCAGTATAAAAGCGGATGAAGAAATGATTATCACAGTGGAAGATAATGGTTTAGGTATAGATGAAGTTAGACTTAAAGAATTGAAAATGCAATTAGAAGAAGGCGGGGAAAGATTAAAGGGGAGTTTTGGTTTATATAATATTAATCAAAGGATTAAACTTTATTATGGTAAGGCGTATGGCATGCATATAATAAGTACTTTAGGAAAAGGAACAAAAGTTACAGTAAATTTACCAAAGATTATAGGAGGTTAAGGATGAGGGTATTAATTATTGATGATGAGCCAAATGTAAGAGAAGGACTAAAGGTAATTGTACCTTGGGAGGAGCATGGCTTTATAGTATGTGATACTGCGGAAGATGGTATTGACGGACTTCAAAAAATCATGCTTTTAGAGCCTGAACTTGTACTTGTAGATATTCGTATTCCTGGGATGATGGGGATAGAAGTTATAGAAGAAGCTAAAAAGAGGGGGTTTAAAGGTAAGTTTATTATTATAACAGGATATTCAGAGTTCGAATATGCTAAAAGAGCCATTAATTTAGGGGTAAGTTCATATGTTTTAAAACCTATTGATGAAAATGAGCTAATTGAAGAAGTAGATAAACTGGTAAAAGAAATTAATAAAGAAAATGAAATGAGAGGTAAAATTGATTTAGGAGAAAATTATTTACATAGTCAGTTCCTGATTAAAGCATTAACTTCTAAGCCAGAGGATTTAAAGAAAGTACTTAAAGATGCATATGAGGATTTAGATCAGCAATATGAAGCATATCATATAGCTATTTTAGAATTGGAGAGTACATTAAATAGACGTAGTGAAGTTTTAGAACAAATTACAGAGTATATAAGTAATTATGAAGATATAAGTTATGTCATATTGAATGGTGAAGTCGTGTGCATTATCCAAGGGGAAAATGTGTTAAAAATAAAAGATGCTTTAATAAGATTACATAAGAAATTATTAAATCGTTATGAAATCAAAAATGTTATATCCTTTAGTAAAGGAATTAAAGGGTTTGAAAATATGTCTAGTGTATATAAAAACCTTAAGAAAATGGGGGAAAAAAGATTTTTATTACCTGAAAAACTAATTTGGGAAGAAGAAAATAATGAAAACAGAGTATACAGCGATAAAAGGGAGATAGATGCAGAAAGTATCAGTAAACAGCTTTATAGTTTAATTCAAGTAGGCGATAAAAAAAGATTAAAAGAAGAAATCAAAAATATAAAAGTATTACTTATAGCTAATGAGATGAATATTAATCGTGCGAAAGGCATTTTAGTAAATATTTTAATGAAATGCTTAGATTACATTCGTGCACAATATGCCCAGTATAATATTGCAATTCCTAATGGAGAATTTATTATAGAAACTATTTATAAGTGTGCTGATATTGACGAAGTATTAAAATATATAGATGAAGAACTTGTGCTAGTTTGTAATCAAATTGCTCGTGAAGCCCCTGAGAATACTATGGAAAAAATTCTTTACTACATTAAAAATAACTATAATAAAGAATTAAGATTAGAATTTTTAGCAGAATTATTTAATTATAATAGTGCTTACTTGGGGAAAAGCTTTAAAAACTATACAGGGGAAAGTTTTAATGTGTATGTTGATAAGTTACGTATTGATAAAGCAAAAGAATTGCTTTTAAACAAGGATATGAGAGTATATCAAATCTCAAAAGAAGTAGGATACAAGCATATTGATTATTTTCATAGTAAATTTAAAAAGTATGTAGGGCTTAGTCCGTTGGAATACAGGAAGAGTATTGCTATTAGTAAATAAGAGTTACTAAGTAGAAAGTCAGTAGTGGGGAGTACTAGAGTTGCTTATAAAAAGAGGGGGAGTAGCATGAAGAATATTTTTGAAGAATTAAAAGTTTTAGGGTTCAATAATTTAGATAAGATAGAGGTTTTACCAAGCCTGAAGAAGAGGAGAAAAAACAAGCTACAAAGAAGGTTAGTAGTTTTACTTTAGAAGAAACCTTATATGATAAAAGTTAAGTTTGTTCTGTTTGTGATCATGCATTTAAATCGAAGACAATTCGTTCAGGGAAAAACTGTCTAATGACCGTAGACATTGACTTATGTCTAGTTTGTGATATTGTAAACCTATTATTATATGAACCAATTGTATGTGAAAGATGTGAATATGAGTACTAGCAAAGAATTTTAATACACGTTTAAAGACTGCATGGGTGTATAGAGACTTAGAAGATAAAGAAAATGAAATGTTATTTTTACAGCATGCATTAACAGGATTTTTAAATGCATATAATAAAGAACGTTTTCCTATATTTGAATTAGGAGAATTAACGGTAGCCTATCTGATTGCTGAATTATACCGCCATTTTAAAGAATATGATAGCCCAACAATGGGTAAGTTTTGTTTTATTGGATCGTAATGTAACCTTAAGATTAAAAATGAAGGTCCTACATTTAAAAAGGCTTATCCGTGAGGAAAAAGAAAAAGCTATTAAATAGATTTATATAAATAATTAAGAGAGAAAAAAGGAAAAAAGAGCATTATGAAATTAGTGATATAATTTCGTAATACTCTTTTTAGTATACAAAGCTAGTTGGTGTATGTCACGGCTTTGTTGTGATAAATAGCTTATTCTACAGAGATTGCCTCTACTGGACAGGAGTCAGCAGCTTCTTGGGCACTATCTTCACAATCAGATGGCACATTAGGAGTATAAGCTACAGCTTTTCCATCATCATCCATTTCGAACACTTCAGAGCAGATAGATGGGCAGAGGCCACAGCCAATACAAATATCTTTGTCCACATGAGCTTTCATATTTATATCCTCCTTTAAACAGATATAGTAGTATTATTAACAGTTTTAAGCATTAAATACATTAAAATTATTTTTAATTATATATTAAACAAAATGTCAAAAATCCTAGAAAAAATAATTGTAGAAAAATTAACAATAAAAAGAAAAAAAATGTTGTTATTGTTATACAATGCGTAATATGTTTTGGTACTTTATTATAGTAGGAATCGAGTATAAATTAGACTAAATTACTTAAAATATACATATATAAAACAATAAAAAATAATGATTTGGATAATATAGAATAAAATGTTAATTGACAAGAACTATTTTATATTGCATAAGCTATGTAAATTATGAGAAGTATATGGTATAATAAGCTCGAAAATGCGCATAAAATTCACATAAGCATATTACGAAGCAAAATCTGAAAGAGGAGACTAGAAAGACTAATATGAGAAAAACTAAAATTGTATGTACACTAGGTCCATCAACACAAGACGACAATATTTTAAAACAATTAATGTTAGAGGGGATGGATGTAGCAAGATTCAACTTCTCTCATGGGACACATGAAACACACAAAGTTAACTTTGATAGAATTGCTAAATTCAGAGAGGAATTAGGCTTACCAATCGCAGCTTTATTAGATACAAAAGGTCCAGAAGTACGCGTGTGTCAATTTAAAGAAGGTAAAATTACACTTAACAAAGGTGATCAATTTACACTTACATCAAGAGATGTAGAAGGAACACAAGAAATCGTAAGTATTACTTACAAACAATTACCAAAAGACGTTGAAGTAGGAACACCAATCTTACTTGATGACGGTCTTATTGAATTATCAGTTATCTCTGTAGATGAAACAGATATCGTTTGTAAAGTACTTAACAGTGGAAACTTATCAAATAACAAAGGTGTTAACTTACCACAAACACGCCTTTCAATGCCTTACTTAAGTGAAAAAGATAGATCAGATATCATCTTCGGTATTCAAACAGGATACGACTTCATCGCTGCATCTTTCGTAAGATGTGCAGATGACGTTCTTGAAATAAGAAAAATTCTTGAAGAACATAACTGTCACTCAATCAACATTATCTCTAAAATCGAAAACCGTGAAGGTGTAAACAACATCGACGAAATTATCCGTGTATCTGACGGTATCATGGTTGCTCGTGGAGACATGGGTGTTGAAATTCCTGGTGAAGAAGTACCAGCCATCCAAAAATGATCATTAAGAAAACAACAGCAGCTGGAAAACAAGTTATTACAGCTACACAAATGTTAGACTCAATGATGAAAAACCCACGTGCTACAAGAGCTGAAATCAGTGACGTAGCTAATGCTATCTACGATGGAACAAGTGCTATCATGTTATCAGGTGAAACAGCAGCTGGTTTATACCCAATAGAATCTGTTCAAACAATGGTAAAAATCGCACTTAAAACAGAAGCAGATATCGATTATGTAAAACGTTTCAAACAAAAAGGAAATGAAGGACATACAAATGTAACAACAGCTATTTCTCATGCAACATGTACTACAGCACATGACTTAAATGCAGCAGCCATCGTTACAGTAACAAAATCAGGTAGAACAGCTAGAATGATTTCTAAGTTCAAACCACTTTCACCAATTCTTGGATGTACAACATCTGAAAGCACATACCGTCATATGGCATTAGTATGGGGCGTAAGACCGATTTTAATCGAAGAGCACATTAGTTCTGAAGATTTGTTCGCAGATGCATTAAAATGTGCAGAAAAATCAGGTATGGTTTCAAATGGTGAATTAGTTGTTATCACAAGTGGTGTACCAGTAGGTGTATCAGGAACAACTAACATGATTAAAGTTGATATCATTGGTGACGTTTTAATTTCTGGTACAGGAATTGGAACAAAAACAGCTTGCGGTAACCTTTGTGTAGCAAACAACGTACAAGAAGCTATCGATAACTTCAATGAAGGAGATATCCTTGTAATTTCTCAAACAACTAATGAGTTATTACCACTTCTTAGAGGTGCAGCAGGTATCATCACAGAAAACGAAGGATTAAATTCGCATGCAGCTATCGTTGGTCTTGCACTTGATATTCCAGTAATCATTGGTGCACACCATGCAACAGAAATCCTTAAAACAGGATCAGTTGTAACAGTAGATGCAGCTCGCGGAATTGTATCTAGCAACTAACATAGATGAAAAAACCTTACTTAGTGAGTAGCTAAGTAAGGTTTTTTTATTATTGAAAAGGGCTAACATATGTTAGAGAAGAAAAAGAGGTATGTTGAGACTGACAATAGTTTCAACATACCTCTTTTGATGTATATAAGAAATTTCTTAGAAAAGTAAATGTGCAATTACTGCAATGATTGGCAGTGTAACAAGTGTTCTTTCTAAGAAAATCATAAATAACTCGCTTAATTTTACTGGGATTTTAGAGCCAAGTAAAAGGGCACCTACTTCTGATAAGTAGATAAGTTGTGATACAGATACGCTAGCTATGATGAATCTTGTCATATCACTTTCGATATTAGCAGCCATAATAGATGGAAGTAACATATCTGCAAAGCCTGCAATAAGTGTTTGGGAAGCTGCGACAGCTTCTGGAACACCGAGTAAGTTTAAAATTGGTACGAAAGGTAAGCCAAGAACTCTAAAGAGTGGTGTATAAGTTGCTAAGATTAAAGCAATAGTTCCGATTCCCATAACAACAGGAATTACGCCAAGCCACATATCAATCACATTTTTAATACCATCTACTACGATGCATTGGAATAAATTTTGTTTTTCAGCTGTTTCAAGTGCTGCATTTAAGCTTTGATTAAAGTTTATATGATGAATTTCATCTGCTGCTTTAGGCTTTGAACCATCAAATAAAATATCTTTTTTATTTGAGAGTGGTGGAAGCTTAGGTAAGATAATAGCTGCAACTAAACTTGCAAATGTTACTGTTAAGTAGAATGTGATAAACATATCTCCAAGTCCAACTGTATTAATAACAACTAAACTAAATGTAATAGATACAAGTGAGAAAGTTGTTCCGATTACTGTAGCTTCTCTTTGAGTATAGAAGCCATCTTCATATTGTTTGCTTGTAAGAAGGACTCCGATTGTACCATCACCTAACCAAGAAGCGATACAGTCGATAGCAGAGCGACCTGGTAAGTTAAATACAGGACGCATAACTTTAACAAGTAAAGCACCAATGAATTCTAATAAACCGAAGTTTAAAAGTAATGGTAAAAATAATCCTGCAAACAGGAAGATTGCAAATAATACAGGAAGTAAATCGTTCATAACCATAGATCCTGTATCGCTAGAAGTAATTATTTCTACGACGGGAATATTAGGTAATATATTATTAGAAGTAAGCAAAATGATACTAACAAAGATGAAACCTAATAAACGAATAACTGTCCAAAGCCATGATGGATTAAATAAACTATATAGGAAATGATTATTTACGATAAATTTAGGTTTAAATAACTTAGTAACAAGTGTTCCAACTGCTGAAATTAAAACAAGTATAAATAAAATACTCGGTATATAATTTGATAATAAGTTTTGTAAATCTTTAGAAAGTATAGCTACTGGAATTGTAATTGAACCGTCTTTTGGAAAAGGTACCATGAATAAAAAAATACCAATTAAAGATGGAATAATAAATTTAAGCAGAGCATGCTGTTTACGTATAAGATACATTTTATTTGAATCCCCTTTAGTGAAATTTTTATGTCTATTAAGTAAAATCATTATAAATGAATTAACATAAAAAAGCAATAACAAATTTAAATAATTATTCATTTTTATGAGTTGTTATGCACAAAATAGTAGTGTGTACATAATAAAAGCTTAGAATAAATATCAATAAAAAGAGTATGGTCTAATGAAGAAAGGATGACCATACTCGGGAAAGAATATTGCAAAACAGAACATAATAAGAATAATACAGTTGGAAGTAAAAAACAAGGTGATGGGCGTACATTTAAAGTCAGCATAAATATAAGAGATGTTAGAATTTATAAGGTACATAGCAGTTTGAAAAAATTGTAATCTTATGTTGTTTATTTTATAATATAGAGGTCGAAAGATATGATATAAAATAGCTATGAAATACAGTTTGTTAAAATACTAATCTAGATAAGGAGGATATAT
This sequence comes from Cellulosilyticum ruminicola JCM 14822, assembly GCF_001311925.1. GTDB lineage: Bacteria > Bacillota > Clostridia > Lachnospirales > Cellulosilyticaceae > Cellulosilyticum > Cellulosilyticum ruminicola. The sequence goes on along the minus strand of NZ_BBCG01000030.1, from coordinate 12,228 downwards.
GGGAAAACTTAAAGAGGCATTAAAAAGATACAAATGGATTATAGTAGGTGGCTTGTCAATTGCTATACTTGCTGGTGTTATAACAGCTAATATAAAGGTGTTTCAATTGATGAGTTATAAAATGCAAGCCAATACACCTGCAGTAATAGAGTTAATGGAACACGATCTCAAAAGTACTAAAAATCAAAATGGTTGGTGTTTTTCAGAAGGAATGGAGTATTTATTGCAAGATATGAGTGAGGAAGTAAAGGTATTTTTTGAAACTCATTTCAATGAATTTATTCCAGAAATTCAAGAGGATATTATTAAGCAATATAATAAGCGCAATTTATTCTTTGCGAATAAAAATACATTATCTACTATTTTATTAGATAATATTGATGAAGAAGTTTATTCAGGTTATTTCAAACGTTTAGATGAAATGCTTGTGGATGAAATGTTAGGAAATTATTTCAAAGATAAGACAGCTTTAAATGATGAATTTGTAAATCAATTTTATAAAATTACAAGTGTATATCCAAAACAGTTACTATTAGATAAATTTAATTTTGATGTGTATGGACTATTAGTTTATGGAAATGAAAAAGAAACTTCAAAAGGAGAAATAGCAGCAAATCAAAATAATGAGCAGCTAGTAGTGGAGAGGAAAGACGGACAAGGGATACAATCTAATAAGGTAGGGCTGGTAATGCAACGGTTCAAGAGAGTCTAAAGATTACTTTAGCTCAAAAGAAAGATACTATTTTTAAGAAATTAGAACCAAGAAAAGCAAAAGAAATGATTTTTGCTAAGTTAAAGACTAGCCCAATTCAGTTAGAAACGCTTAAAGATTTAATGGAATTTTTAAATCGTAATAATATTATAGATACAAAAACATATACAAGTTTCAATAATATATATAGTGAAGTACATTTAATTCGTAAACAATATAGCGAGTTAGATGGTAAAGAAGTAGATCTTAAAAATAAAAAATCAGCTATAGAATTACAACTTAACGAGCCTAAAAAGAATATTGAAGTCAAAGAAGTAGAACTTAAAAATGCACAATCAGCAGTAAGTGAAGTGGAAAGTCAACTTGGAAATCTTACTGGATATGCTTATATGGCCCTTTATATTGAAAAAGCTTACGGGGATGGAGAATATGAAGCATCTATTCCTACAACAGGGTTATTTGGTAACTTTAAACCATCTAGTCAAAAGTATATCATTAAATTGACAACAAGCCAGTTTTCAACACCAGGTGTTTACTATGTGAATATTACATTACAAGGCACTAAGATAAATAATAAAGGGAATGAATATCCATATTATGTAGAAGTGTCACAAAATCAATTAGATCAAATAGCAGCGCTTCAAGAGCAGCGTGAGGCTAAGGTAAATGCAGTATCTAATATTCGTAGCGAAATTGCAGCAATTGAAGCTAAGATTGCTACAATCAAAGAAGAAAATGATTATGAAGCAGTAGTTAGTGCACTTAAAAACATTGCAGTAGAACGTGAAACCTATGCAGAAAAGTTAGATATGCAAGCAGTAGAGATTCAAAAACTTTTAAATATAGGACATGTGCAAGTGAAATTAGTAGATTAGCAAAAGAAAATGTGTTAGTGCACAACATCACTTGTGTAATAATAGGGGGTACAGCAAAATTTTGCTGCACCCCCTATTATTTATTTGGTGTCTACCTTTTGCTTATCTCTTATACGGGTACGGAATAAGAGATGACGTAAGGCATTAGCATTAAAAGGAATAAGCGGATAGAGGTAAGGTTCACCGGTAAATGTTTTAGTAAGGGTAATTATTACGATGATAATAATAGAGCTAGCAATAAATCCCCATAGTCCAAAGATTCCTGTAAGAAATACCAAAAGTAATCTAGAGAATTTAAAAGCATAGGTAAGTTCTATACTAGGTTGATCAAAGCTAGAAATAGCAATAACAGCTTCATATAAGATGGTATGAGGAATAAACCATCCAGTAGTAACAGCAAAATCACCTAAGATAAGACCACCAATAATAGAAAGAGAAGTTCCTAATGCATCAGGTGTATTGAGTGAGGCCAGATTTAAGCCATCTAGGGCAATCTCTAATATAATAAATTGCAAGAATATCGGTATTGTATAGGAGACATCAGGGAGTAAGAATGATAAAGCACTTTCTCTAATCCACTGCGGATTATCTGTAAATAAAATAAATAGCGGTGATATAAGTAAATTAGTAAAGAAAACAATGTAACGAATGAGTCTTAAATAATTTCCTGTAATAACAGGCATATAATAATCATCTACAGATTGCATGAAATCAAAAATATTTGTAGGCAAAATAAGTGCTGTAGGGGTATTGTCAACTAATATAATAACTTTGCCTTCCATAATATGCGCAGCAGCAACATCAGGTCGCCCAGTATAACGTACTTTTGGAAATGGATTAAAAGAAGAATAAGAGTGAATAGACTCTACCAAACTTTGATCGCCCATTGTAAGGGCATCTGTTTTTAAAGCTTTAATAGAATTTTTAACTTTATCTAAAGTTTTCTTATCTACCTTGTTACGCATATAGGCAATGACTACATCTGTGCGGGAAATGTCACCTACGGAGTTCATTTCAAATACAAGATGTGGGTCTCTAATACGTCTACGAATAAGAGAAGTATTAATGACTAAAGTTTCTACGAAACCATCATGGGCACCACGGAGCACTTTTTTCTTTTTCTGGTTCTTCGGTGCCACGCGTTTCATAGGTTCTAACATCTATGATAAGTGCTTCATCAAAATTAGGTCCTAATAAAATAGTTTGTCCAGAAAGTAATGCCATAATAATTTTATCTAAGTTTTTTTCAGTAACTACTTCAACGCTGCTAATGGCCTTTTCACTGAGCTCTTTAGCACTTTTAATAGTTTTAAATATATCATCACTAATATTGACCATATCCCTACGGACATATTCAAGATTAGTGTCTTTCATAAAGCCATCTAAATAATAAAGATAAAAAGTTGTATTATGTACTGTAATAATTCGTTCAAGTACATCGAAGCTTTCACCAAACTTGAGGGCAGCCCGAATTTTTTGGACATTATCTTCAAGATTATTTGTTATGTTCATATTGTCACCACCATTCCAGAATAAAGATAGGATATGCACAATACAAAAAATTATACTTCTTGCACATTTACTATGGAAAGATGCTATAAAAATTATATAATTTAGATATGAAACACAATAAGACTATTACTAAGGACTTATTAAAAGGAGACATCATGGAAGAAGATATTCTGTTTATGAATGAAGCGCTTATAGAAGCTAGAAAGGCGTATGAGTTAGATGAAACTCCAATAGGAGCAGTTATTGTTCATAATGGTAAAATCATTGGAAGAGGCTGTAATAGAAGAAATACAGATAAGAATTCATTAGCTCATGCTGAAGTAATTGCTATTAATGAGGCTTGTGGGAGTATAGGGGATTGCGTTTAGAAGAATGTACAATTTATATCACATTAGAACCATGTCCTATGTGTGCAGGTGCAATTGTACAAGCTAGAATCCCAAGAGTTGTATTTGGGGCGACAAGTCCAAAAGCAGGCTTTGGAGGCTCTTTAATTAACGTATTACAAATGGAAGCCTTAAATCATCGATGTGAAGTTGTCCAAGGAGTAGGTCAAGAGGAATCAAGTGATTTATTAAAGCAGTATTTTAAAAATATGAGAAACAAAAAAACTAAGGAATAATATAGGGAGGCGCAATTATGGCAACTTATCCAAGACACAAAAAAGCAAGAATGATTAGAGATTATATGATCGAAAAAGATGTAATTAAAATGTTCAAAGAAGAAGAACAAGAAAAAGTAATTTTATTCAGAACTATTTATCCTATGAAAGGTGATAATAAACCAGTTGTAATCAATGTAGATGATACACCATATGTTGGGACACAAGTTTTAGTAGCACCAGAAGTAGCAGAAGATAAAAAAGTAGCTGTTTTAGAGCTTATCAATAAATTTAACTTAGAATTACCAACAGTAAAATATGTTTTAACAGCAGATAAAGGTGTTGTAGCCTCTATGTTCTTCCCAGCTGATGAAGAACACTTTGATGCAGAACGTGTTGTAAGAACAACAGTTGAAATTATGAGAGTCGTAGCTGACAAACAATATGAAGCACTTAAAGAAGTTCTTCTTTAAAAAATTAGTAATTAAAAACAGTAATTGACATATAACATGAAAGCTGTTAAAATGTCTTTGTGACATAAATCAGTCAAACAATTTCCGTGCTAGCTGGGGAGGCAGCGGTGCCCTGTACTTGCAATCCGCTATAGCAAGGGTGATGCTTCGTCTGAGGCATTAAGTTGTATGGTCTGCCTTTAGTAAGTGGCGATGAGAGTTGGGTCTTACGCAATAGACACTTGTGAACCGTGTCAGGTCCGGAAGGAAGCAGCACTAAGCAAGCCCGCCTATGTGCCGTGAGGGTGCCTAGTTTGAGTTTACTGCTAGAGTAACGCGTGTAATTTATTGTCGAAGCGAAGTGCACGGATTAATTAATAATGAACGTAACGAGCGAAAGCTCGTTTTTTTGTTTTGCCAAAATGTCTTATTAATAAGATTAGAATAAATATAAAGGAGTGCCCTTAAGGGTGAAATTAAGGGCGCTCCTTTATATTTATCCTAACATTTTCATAAGTGAATTAATTATGTGTTAAGGCTTGATAACGTTGTCTATATTCAGATGGTGTATGATGAATGTATTTTTTAAACAGTTTAGCAAAATATGCAGTATCATTAAAGCCTACATCTGTCGCAATATCTGAAATAGAGTAAGTTGTATCTCTTAACATAATAGTTGACATATTAATACGTTGTTTATTGAGATAAGTGATAATTGTTTCCCCAGTTGCACTATAAAAGCGGTCGCTAAGTGTGGTGCGGTTAATGTGAAATACTTTGCTAAGGTGGGGAATTGTGATTTTTTCTTTGAAATTATCATGTAAGTATAAAAGTAAGTCATGGATTTCTAGTGAAGTGTCAGCAACAAATGATTCAGATAAAATAGCATTTGTTTTTACAAGTGTTTCGATGTAAGTAATCATACTATAAATTGTGTTATGTGTACCATAGTTTATAATATTACTATTACTAAGAAGTAACATATACTTTTGGAGTTGTTTAAGTGCGGGTTCAGAGGATTTAACTTGTCCTACATAAGTAGCACTTCGTTTAAAGAATATAGAAAGTTTAAGAGCCACTTCAATGTCATTAGCTGAAAAAGTATGATCAAATTGTCTTACAGTTTCGAAATTAAAAGAACTATTAATTATACTAGGATGAAAAGAAAGAACTTGTTCATGAAGATTTTTGCTGTTAATAATGGTAAGTTTTTCTGTTTCATTTATGCATAATACCATTGGTGCAATAAGTGTAAGAGTTAAATCGTTGATAGTACATTTGCCAGAACCTTTTTCTAGTAGAATAATGCTAAATTTATCATTATGTGCGATACATTGTGGAAATGAACTTTCATTAATACTCTCTAACGTATATTTGCATGGTACATTATTAGGAATAAATCTGTTAACTAAATCCATATAAGCACCTTCTTTATTAAAAAATTTGAAAAGTGAGTGTACATATAAAAATATAGCATAGTTTACAATTATATTCAATATATTTCTAGATAATTTTAAATATTCAATATAAATAATATATATTTGTGAATTATAATCAAAAAATAGAGAGTTAAAGGTAACAAAAGAGAGAAGTTAATTTCTCCCTTTTGTACAATGACTATAATATATTTAAAATGGCTAATAAAATTAGAATGAAACCACTAAGCCAAGAAATGTCTACATCTAAAGTTTCTACACATTTTTTACCTAATAATACACCTAAGAAAATTGCAAGGCCGTGTAAAATTAAAGAAATTAAAGTGATTTGTAATAGATCGATGGTATTAAGGCCGAAACCTAGACCAACTACTAAACTATCTAAGGAGAGTGCGATACCTAGATAAGTAGCCTCTTTAGTACTTAATACTTTAGAATGGTCCAAATCAGCTTTTGTAGCATCTGCATATACATTAAGGATAAGTTTGAAATCAAAGAGCTTAAACTCAATATGACTTGGATCAGAGGCTTTTTTATTTAAAAAGTTTTTTAATATACCTTCGAAAAGTCTACTTATACCTAAGATAAGTAAAATGCCACAAGAGAGAAAACTGGTTATGCCTATGGGAAGAAATCCTTTAAACCATGAGCCAAGTCCTAGAGCTAATAATAAAAAAACTGTTGAAATAATGGATATAATTGTGCCTGATATAAAAGGAATTTTAATTTTATTAGTACCATATGCAAAGCTAGCAACAAGGGCATCGATACATAATGAAAGAACTAGTAAAAGTGACTCTAACATAATATAAACCTCTCAAAGATGTTCTAGTATATATATTATGGAAATTAATTTAAAAATGTAGCTTGTTTATAAGTGTATTATAAAATAAAAAGAGTTGTAACCCAATTGGGTTACAACTCTTTGTGTTTTACTCAATATGTGCTGTATAAAAATCAAGTACTGTATTGAGGTAAGGAATAAATAATTCATTTGGTGTGCTAAATAATTCGTGTTTAGCTTCTGGTACAAAAATTAGTTCTGCGCTTGGTACATTATTAACTAATGCATATTGAGGGCCAGGTAATACAAGGCTATCATTTTCAGATTGGAAAAGTAAGATAGGTGTTGTAATACGTTCTAGATTTTCAGGTTTAATCATATTGTGTGTTGCGTAAAGTGCTTCCTTAAGCCAAGAATATGAAGCACCACTTGTTTGAAGGTGTTTGTTATTTATTTTTTTATCAAGATAGTAGTTGAAACGTGCAAGAGAACTTGATGAGCTAGCATCAAAAGTTTCATATTCAAGATTAAATGGATTATGTGAAATAATATATTGACTACCTTGACCTAAAAGTGTAGCAGTATTAGAAATAATATTTGCTGCAAACTTTGGAACAGATCCTAGATTAATACCTAACATAGGTGAAGAAAGTACTGCCCCATCAAATAAATCAGGATATGCTTCTAATAAGCCAGTTCCTATTCCACCCCCCATTGAGTGAGCAAATAAGAAGAGTGGTAAATCATCTTGTTTAGAAGTAATAAATTCATTGATAAAAGTATATAAGTCGTTAATATAATTATCAAAGCTTTTAACATCTACTAAAGATAAATCGCTTGTTGTGCGTTCTGATAAACCATGTCCGCGATGGTCTATAATATAAACATTAAAGCCTTCTTGTAAGAAATAATAAGCTAGTTCTGTGTATTTTTCTAATGATTCTGTAAAGCCATGAGAGACAACGATATTGCCTTTTGCAGAAGGTACTGTATAGTACTCATAATAAATATCGGTATAGTCATTAGAGATGAAATAACCAGAAGTTGTGACAGATGCTATGTAAGGTTCTACAACTTCAAGCATTTGTTCTTCAAAATTATCTTCTGATAAGACATAGGCATTTGTGTTAAGTGAAGTATCTAAAAGTGTCATATTAGATACAGAATTAGTTGTGTTGAAAGTAAAGTATCCAGCAATTGAAATTACTAAAAGTAATACCAAAATGCTTGGATACTTAATATGTTGCTTTTTCATTGAGATTCCTTTCGGTAATTAATTTTTGTGAATCTAGAATCATATCAATTACTAGATTTTCATAGGAAGCCATTAATTAATATTATAAGTAAGTAACTTAATAATATTAATTAGTTGCCCATTTATTTACTGACAAAATATGAGAAGATAGTAATAATATGTAAAGTAAAAATGAAAAAATAAAAAAATTAGTTTGAATTAAAAGTAATCATATATATGATGTAAGAGGACTAGAGTATTAGAAAATATAAAAATGTGGTATACTAAAAAATAGCGAAGATTTTAAAAGAAGGCAAAAAGCTTTCTAGAAAGGGGGAAACATGAGTTACTTAGCGTTATATAGAAAGTATAGACCACATACTTTTGATGATGTTGTAGGGCAAGAACATATTGTAAGAACATTAAAAAATCAAATTAACTCAAATCGTGTGGCTCATGCTTACTTATTTACAGGAAGCAGAGGAACAGGTAAGACATCTATTGCTAAGATTTTTGCAAGAGCTGTAAACTGTGAAGCACCAGTTAATGGATCAGCTTGTGGTGAGTGTGAAACTTGTAAGAGAGTTCAAGATGGTACGGGGATTAATATTATTGAAATGGATGCTGCATCACATAATGGTGTAGATAATATCCGTGAAATTAATGAGGAAGTTAAATATACACCGGCTGTAGGAAAATATAAAGTTTATATTATTGATGAGGTGCATATGCTATCTATTGGTGCGTTTAATGCCTTATTAAAAACTTTAGAAGAACCGCCTGCACACGTTATATTTATTTTAGCAACAACAGATCCACAGAAAATACCGGTTACTATTTTATCACGTTGTCAGCGCTTTGATTTTAAGCGTATTTCCGCAAGAGAAATAGAAGATTGTTTAAGAACTTATATGGATAAGGAAAAGATAGATATTGGAGAAAAGGCGTTAGCATATATTGCTAGAATTGCAGATGGTGGCATGCGTGATGCCCTTAGTATATTAGAGCAATGTATTTCGTTTTATTTTGATGAAACCATTACAATGGAAAAAGTGCTTTATTTAGTAGGTGCAGTAGATAGTAGCATATTGTTTGATATGATTAATGCTATTAAAAGTCAGGATGCTGCTAAAGTATTAGTGTTATGTGATGAGGTAAATAGTCAAGGACGAAGTATTAGGCAATTTGCAAGTGATCTTTTAGAGCATAGTCGAAATTTACTTGTAGCGAAAACAACTAATAATTCATCAGAAGTGTTAGATTATAGTAATGAGTATATAGCAGCTTTGAAGGAACAAGCTGAACTAGTTAGTACGAATGAGATTATGCGTTATATCAAGCAGTTTGGGACTCTAGAGTATGAACTAAGGACGGCTATTTCTCCAAGAGTATTATTGGAGGTAGCAGTACTTAAACTTTGTGAAGTGCAAATGGATGATTCGGCAGAAAGTATGATGACGAAGATGCAAATGCTAGAACAGAAGCTTGAAAAACTTATGGCTCAAGGCATTCAAGCAGCATCAGCTCAAGTCGTGCAACAAGCACCGCAAAAAGAGGTTGTGCCTACAAGGCTACCTAAAGCTGTACCAGAGGATATAAAAGAGCTTGTAGCAAGATGGCAGGAAGTATTACATTCTCTTGATGAACAGACAACGCTTAAAACTGTATATGCTACCACAGAAGCTGGTTATATTGAAGATGATATTTTATATATTGTTTATAAGCAGCCAATGGAATTTGGCGTGAAGAAAAGCTTTGAAAAAATGGAAAAAGCTATTTGTAACTTTGCAGGAAAAGAAGTTAAAATACGTTTAATGACAGCAGAGGAATATGCTAATAAGTGTATAGAGACTTATGGTTCAAGTCCAAGTCCAACAACGGAAGTTAAGGATATTTCTCAAGTTTTAAGAAATATTGAATCAAAAATCAATTTTAATATCGAAGTTCGTAGTTAAAATGTTGTATTATTAATAAGAATAGGTATAATAGATAGTACTGATATAAAAATCTAGGAGGATGAATAATGAGAAATTTTGGTGGCATGCCTAATATGCAACAACTTATGAAACAAGCACAAAAAATGCAAAAACAAATGGAAGAAGCACAAGCTGCTTTAGAAACTAAAGAGCTTACAGCTACAGCTGGCGGCGGAATGGTAGAAGTTGTAATTACAGGTAAAAAAGAAATCAAATCTATCAAAATCAAACCAGAAGTAGTAGACCCAGATGATGTTGAAACATTAGAAGATTTAGTTTTAGTTGCTGTAAATGAAGCTGTTCGTCAAGCTGATGAACTTACTCAAAAAGAAATGGGTAGACTTACAGGAGGGCTTCCAACAGGAGGATTATTTTAGTGAGTGGATATTATGGAGATAAGATGGTAGCTCTTATTGAAGAGCTCTCAAGACTTCCGGGAATTGGTGCTAAATCAGCCCAAAGACTTGCTTTCCATATTATTAGTTTACCACAAGAAAAAGTTGAAAAACTTGCAAATACTCTTGTAGAAGCTAAGAAAAATATTAGTTACTGTGAGAGATGCTGTACAATTACAGATGATAAACTATGTCCTATATGTAAGGATCCTCAAAGATCAAATCATCAGATTATGGTTGTTGAAGACTCTAGGGATATGGCGGCTTATGAAAAAACTAAAGAATATAAAGGACTTTATCACATTTTACATGGTGCAATTTCACCAATGATGGGTGTAGGTCCTAGTGATATCAAAATTAAAGAGCTTTTAGAACGTATTGGTAAAGAAGAAGTAGAAGAAGTAATTATTGCAACAAACCCTAATATCGAGGGGGAAGCAACTGCAATGTATATTAGTAAATTATTAAAACCATTAGGAATCAAAACAACACGTATTGCACATGGAGTTCCAGTTGGTGGAGATCTGGAATATGTGGATGAGATTACCTTATCTAGAGCCCTTGAAGGTAGAAGAGAAATGTAAAAGAAGATTACCATTAGCAATAGTTAATGGTAATCTTCTTTTTTGTTAAGAAATTAATTGTTAAAAGTATAGTTAATGATATATAATTATCTTGATAAAAATTTTAATAATTCCGAAAAGTTAAAACGGCTTATAGGATTTATTGATATGGCATAAGTTGGGGGACGTTGCTAACCTGGGAGAATCATTATATAAGTTTGGGAGGAATTATTGGTGCGGATTAAGAAGAGATTATCATTAACAATGATTACTTTGATGTGTATACCTTTAATCATTTTAGCGTTTATGATTTATATATATTCTTCTAAAACGTTGGCTGAGAAAGCTCAAATGACTATGAATCAAGTGGCTACAATTGAAGGAAGAGCATTGGAAATATTAGTACGAACGAAAGAAGAACAAGTTAAAATATTAAGTGTGGATAAAACAGTAATAAACATTTTGGAAAAGCGACAGAGTAAAGATGATGAGGGGGTTAGTAGAGAGTTAGGTGACGTAGAAAGTTTACTAAAGCATATAGAAGAAAATGAGGAAGAGTGTTGCGGTGTTTATATTATTGATTGTAAAGGTGCAATTATTGCAAGTAGTAAACAAAAGTATATTCAAAGTAATATGAGTATCAATGAAGATTTTAAAGGTGTTTTAAAAGGAAAGAGTGTATTTAAGAATATTATAACACAAGAAAAAAGGAAAATACAGATATCACTGTTCCTGTAAAAGATGATGATGGGAGAATTCTGGGTGCAGTGTGTAAGGTTATAAAAAACAAGGTGTTTGGGGGAGTCGTAGAAGAGATTAAGTCGAATGAAAGAGGCTGTGCATATATTGTAGATGATGAGGGCACTATCATTATACATCCAGAACAAGCTAAGATTGGTGAGAAATTAGAAGATGAGCAAGTTATGAATGTATTAAAAGGAGAAGGACCTATATCAAAGATGAATCGTTGGGTAATGGCTGGAATGGATAATGGAGTTTTAAACTATATGGCGTTTTATCGACTCTCTAATGTTGGATGGATTATTGTAGTAGAACAGAAAGCTAAAGCTGTACAAAATCAAGCAGTAACCGAATTGGGGATTGTTGTAGGTACGATTGCCTTTTTGATTTTTGTATTAGGTATTGCCATTATACATTTGTCTCGAAGAATTACAGATCCTATAGAGGAAATGGTAACTGTAATGACAGAGGTTTCTAAAGGCAAACTTGATCAATATTGTAAATATGTCGCAAATGATGAGTTTGGAAGTTTGGCAAAACATTATAATCAAATGATCAAGAATCTTGGAGAGAGTAGAGCTGCGTTAAGTGAAAGTGAAGAGCGTTATAGAGAAACTTTAGCTGATATAGAAGAAACGATTTGGGAGTATGATTTAAATACAGATATGGTATTTATCACAGGAAAATGGAGTGACATTATAAAGGCAGAAGATGAGTTAGAGGGAAATGTGCCTTATAAAGAAGTGATTAAATATAAAGCTTTAGAGGGAATAGAAAAAGATGTTCAGGCGTGTCAAAAAGGTAAAAAGAATGTCTTTAGTAGAGAAGTCTCTGTTCAAGGCATTGGGGGTAGCATTGTATGGGGGCTTTGTAAAGGTAAAGTAGTTTATAATGAAGCTGGAGAAATGGTTAAGATAAGAGGTATTATAACAGATATTAACGAGTTG
>NZ_BBCG01000029.1 GCF_001311925.1 Cellulosilyticum ruminicola JCM 14822 | reverse complement strand
TTTTTAATTAAATATAAATAAAATATATTAAAATAATATAAAATTGCTTGATATTAAGTTAGAGTTAAAATATTAATTATTATATAAAAATTGGGATTTAAAAGTTAATATGGTGACAAAATTATGATATAATAAAGAAAATATAAAGAATTAATATTATCAACAAGTAAACAATAATACTTTAAAGGCATTATTAAAGGACAGCTAAAGGGTTAGAGAAAGAAAAGACATAAGAAGGGTTAATAATAAAGAAGGGATATGAGAAGATGTATTATTTAAATGCAACTTATTTTTTGGTGTGGAGATGGAAAAATGAAGGGGAAAGATATACATATTTTACAGAGAATGCAGTTTATGATGGTATTAATAACAAAATTAGCCCGTAAAAAGATTAAAGGCACAGGGATCGGAGAATTATTGAGGTGTGATATTCACAAAAAGTGTGCATCATGCCTGTTTTTTATTATCAAATAGTTTGACAAAAAATAAATAAGGTGAATATTTTAGGACATTAGTAAATAGATTTGTTAGAGAATAAAAATTACTTGTATATAAATGAGACATTAAAAGGAGTAGGGAGGAAAGAGATGAAAGGACATTTTTACAAGAAACTAATGTATGGTATGGATTTAGTAATGATTAACGTAGCTTTTATAGTGACATTATTTTTGGGTTTTAATGGGAGTATTTCAGCGGAATATAAGTCATTGTATATGAAAAGTGCATTAGGGCTAACTATTATTTTATTTGGAACATTTTATATCTTAAAGGTATATAAGAATTTGTGGCACTATATTAGTTTTAGAGAGATGTGTGTACTAGCAATAGCATGCTATATAGGAGATGCTTTGTTTATACTTTTAGGAATAATTGGCCAAAAGATGTTTCCAATATCAATTTATCTTATTTATCCATTAGTATTACTTGCTTTTTTAGGAGGAATTCGCTCAAGTTATCGTGTTTATAAAAGGATAGATAGCATAAGACGTAGAGAAAAGGCTACTAAACGTGTTATGTTAGTGGGAGCAGGTGAAGCTGCTACATTTATTATAAAAGATTTTGAAGTCAATAAAGGCATTACAGAAGAAAGAATAGTACTTTGTGTAGATGATAATCTTGAAAAACAAGGATTGACTTTAAATGGTATTCCAATTAGAGGTAAAATAGAAGATGTAGCAGAACTTGTAGAGGAATATGAGATTGATGAGATTATCATTGCTATTCCATCTGCCACATATACACGTAAAAATGAAATTATTAGAATTTGTAAGAATACTAGGCGAGTAGTTAAGATTTTCCCAGGAATAGAAGCACTTTTAAATGAGCCTCAACAGTTTAGTACAATTATTAGAGATGTACAGCCAATAGATTTATTAGGTAGGGAAGAAATTCAATTTAACAATAAGAAGTTAAGACAAATCTTAAAAGGCCGTACGATTATAGTAACAGGTGGTGGTGGAAGTATTGGCAGCGAATTATGCCGTCAGATTGTAAGTTTTAAACCACGTTTACTTGTAATCTTAGATATTTACGAAAATAATGCTTATGATTTACAAATGGAACTTTTACAAAATGGTATTCCTAGAGATATTATACGTGTAGTGATTGCATCTGTAAGAGATCGCAAGAGAATTGATGAAGTGTTTGAAACTTATAAACCTAACATTGTATTCCATGCAGCAGCTCATAAACATGTACCACTTATGGAAGATAATCCAGAAGAAGCAATTAAAAATAATGTTTTTGGTACTTTTAATGTAGCACAGTGTGCAGTGGCACATAATGTAAGTAAGTTTGTACTTGTTTCAACAGATAAAGCAGTTAATCCAACCAATGTAATGGGGGCTACAAAACGTTTATGTGAAATGATTATTCAATCTATTAATGAAACAACTAGTACCACAGACTTTGTGGCTGTAAGATTTGGTAATGTATTAGGTAGTAATGGCAGTGTTATTCCTTTGTTTAAAAGACAGCTTGCAGCAGGGGGACCAATTACAGTTACTCATCCAGAGATTATCCGTTACTTTATGACAATTCCTGAAGCTGTAAGACTCATCTTAGAAGCTACTTCTTTTGCAACAGGTGGTGAGATCTTTGTATTAGATATGGGGCAGCCAGTTAAAATTTTAGATTTAGCTAAGAACTTTATTAGACTTTCAGGCCTTGAGCTTGATAAGGATATTAAGATTAAGTTTACTGGTTTAAGACCAGGAGAGAAACTTTATGAAGAGCTTTTAATGGCAGAAGAAGGTTTGACCAAAACAAGTTCTGATAAGATTTTTGTGGGTAAAGCTGGAGAAATTGATTTTGAACAATTAAGCAATTATTTAGAAGAATTAAAAAGTGTAATAGTTAATAAAGAAGATGTTCGAAAAGCATTAAAAAGTATTGTACCAACTTATAGGCAATTAGAATATGATACAGTTGCAGCAAGTAAATAAGTGCAAGAAATATAGAAAATAAAGATGATAACATAAAATTAAAGTGTTATAATAAATTAAATTTATGTATAAAAAATATCCCTCTGCAATGAGTGAAGGCTCATTAAAGGGGATATTTTAGAGTGTGCCAAATTTATTAAAACATAAATGTAAAACTTAATTACATTTATGTTTTAATAAATCTTTTAAAAAACGGATATGGTATTTTTCATCTTTAACAATACGCTTTAAGATATCTGTGATATAACAGTCTTTAATACATTTGATGTGTTCTTCATATTGTCTAATAGTAGTATGTTCGCCTTCAATATTTGCATTAATGATTTCATCATAATTGTAAAGTACTTTAACATAGTTAGGTGACCAATTTTTACCGCAGCCATGTTTACGTGCTTTGAAATCAAGTCTGCCACCAAGAAGGACAATGAGTTCACCAAGTTTTTGAAGGTGAATCATATTTTTTACGAGGACAGCTTTCTGCATAATTAGATTTATGAGCATAGTGATTATTAGATTTATCTTCAGTGTAAGATTTTGTATTACGGCATGGTGCATAATTGTTACTTTGGTGATTTTTTTGTGTTATAATTACATTTTTGAGATTTTATTCTCTCAGCGCCCCACTTAAAAGTAATTTTACTACAATATATTAAGGAGTCGTCCAATTGGACACTAATAAATATAAAAATTAGCGAAAGAAGGAACAACATGTTAGCAGCAATTAGAAATAAGCTTTATGATGCTTCACAAATTGATATCAATAATAAACTGTTTACCAATAAAGCACTGTGGGTATTATTAATCCCTATTATGGTTGAACAGCTTTTAAATTCATTTATGGGTATGGCGGATACAATGATGGTAAGTTCGGTAGGCAGCGCAGCCATTTCAGCAGTATCACTAGTAGATTCTATCAATGCATTAGTTTTACAAGTGTTTTCAGCCATGGCAGCAGGGGCAGTTATTGTATGTTCGCAGTGCTTAGGCAGAGGCGATGAGAAAAGATGTAATAAGGCAGCAAGGCAAGTGGTTTTAGCGATGCTTGTGATTTCAGTTAGCTTGATGCTGATTGGTATAGGAGCAAGGAAGCCACTATTACATATTATTTTTGGAAATATAGAAGCAGATGTAATGGATAACTCTATGATCTATTTCTTGATTTCAGTTGTTTCTTATCCATTTATGGCGTTATTTAATGCAGGCTCAGCTTTTTATAGAGCTAGTGGTAATTCTAAATTTCCTATGAAGGTTTCTATTTTATCTAATATCTTAAATATAATAGGGAATATGATTTTAATCTTTGTATTTAAAATGGGTGTAGCAGGGGCAGCGTTATCTACATTATTATCAAGAGCTTTTAATGCTATTATAATCTTTTATTTTTTACGTAAGCCGAAGCAGGCTATTGTAATAAAAGACTATTTTAAAATCAGGCCTGATTTTACGCTTATTGCGACGATTTTAGCCATAGGGGTGCCTTCTGGTATTGAAAATGGTATGTTTCAATTTGGTAAGTTAATGATTCAATCTACAGTGTCAGAATTAGGAACAATAGCTATTGCAGCACAGGCTATGACCAATATTTTAGAAAATGTAAATGGAATTGCAGCTGCAAGTATAGGTATAGGTTTAATGACAGTTGTAGGACAATGTATGGGTGCAGGGCGTAAAGAAGAAGCCAAATATTACATAGTAAAATTAACAGGATATGCAGAAGTTGCAATTATCATATCTTGTTTAGTTGTATTAATTATTACAAAGCCGGTTACAGCACTTGCTAGAATGGAAGCACAGAGTGCTAGAATGTGCTTTGAAATGGTAGTTTTCATTACAATAACGAAGCCAATTTCATGGGCATTATCATTTATTCCAGCTTACGGTATGCGTGCAGCAGGAGATGTGAAATTTTCTATGATTTTATCTAGTTTAACGATGTGGTTTTGTAGGGTAGCACTATGCGTTTACCTCTGTAAAGTTTGGGGCTTTGGGCCAATTGCAGTATGGATTGGCATGTTTGCTGATTGGACTATAAGAGGCATCTTATTTACACTTAGATTTTTAAGTGGGAAATGGGCGGAACATAGTATCATATAATAAAAAGTACTTTTACAGATTTTATATTGTAAAAGTACTTTTTTATTATAATATTTCAAATAACTGCAAAACCTATATAAAGAATATAATCTGTAAATAAAGTAGGGTGCGCAAGACCGAGATATTAAAGTATTTGTCAGGTGTAAACATAGGTGATTAATTAGAAGATTTTAAAATAAATATTTAAATTTAAAATTAGAACATTAAATTTAGTATAGACAAAAGGTCTACTTTCCATTAATATAATTAATACATTAATAAGCACATCGTATAACGTTGAAAATATGGTTCAACAGTTTCTACCAAATCACCTTAAATGATTTGACTACGATAGATTTGGCAGTACCAATGCAGGTATTTAAACTATTTCTATTGAGATACGGTGCAACTTATATGACGCAGGAAAATATTCTAAAGACATCAGAGACGACATAGGAGATAAGCACATGAAAAAGAAACTAACTAAAGTATTAGCAGCAACATTAGTAGCAGTAACAGCCCTTACAGGATGTGGCAGTGCAGGTTCGGAAAATGCTAGTGGCGCTACATCTAACGTAAAAATTGGTATGGTAACAGATATGGGTTCAATTGATGATAGATCATTTAACCAATTAACATGGGAAGGAATCCAAAAAGCTGGGAAAGATTTTGGTGTTAAATCTAAATACTTAAAACCAACTGGTACAACAGAGCCAGAATTAATGAAAGAGCTCGGAAACCTTTATGATGGTGGATTTAATTTCATCGTTGGATCTGGATATAAATTTGCAACACCAATGTATGAAGCACAAACAAAATATCCAAATGCTAAATTTGTTATTACAGACTCAACTATTTATTCAGCATCAGGTGATGTAAAAGTAGCTGATAATTCAGTTGCAGTTGTATTCAAGGGACAAGAAGCTGGATTCCTTGCAGGGGTTGCAGCAGCAGTTCAATTAAAAGAAGCAAATGCTGGTTTCATCGGCGGTATGGAAAGTGATGTTATTCAAAGCTTTAACTGGGGATATCAACAAGGTATTGCATACGCTAATGAAAATTTAGGAACAAATATTAAAGTAGAAGATAAAAACTTTATTTATCAAGGAACATTTACAGATTCAGCTGCAGGACAACAACTTGCTGCTCAAATGTATGACAGAGGTGTAGATGTAATCTTTAGCGCAGCAGGTGGCGTTGGTGCTGGTGTAATTAAAGAAGCTAGAGAAAGAGCAGCAGCAGGACAAAAAGTATGGGTAATTGGTGTAGATGCTGACCAATATAATGATGGTATTTATGAAGGCCAAAACTCAGTAGTTCTTACATCTGCACTTAAAAATGTAGGTGTAGCTGTATATGATACCATCAAACTTGATGTTGAAGGAAACTTCCCAGGTGGACAAACATTAGAATATGGTTTAGCAAATAATGGTGTAGGTCTTCCAAGCGAAAATCCTAACTTAAGTGAAGAAACAATTAATGCAATCAATACAGTATATGAAAAAGTTCAAAATGGTGAAATTAAAATTTCAGCAACTGGTGAAGGTTTAATTGCATAATAGATAGATTAATGAAAGTGCCGCAAAGTCTTGCGGCACTTTTTTAATTTTATGAGATATAAATATATTTAAGTTTTAAGGAGAATAGTAAGTATAGTATAATTTAGAAATAGTATTTAATTGATAAATTAAGTATTGCTGTAACTATAGCAGGAACTTTAATCATATAAACTCTACGGAGCGTTTATTGTATAAATGGTATTTACAAGTTATGCTACATATAAGGGAGGGAAACTAAGATGGATTGCATAAAGGTAGGTAAATTAATTTATAGTTTACGCAAAGAAAAGAATATGACACAAAAACAAGTGGCAGATGCAATGGGAATTAGTGATAAAACATTTCGAAATGGGAGCGTGGACTAGGATGTCCAGATGTATCTCTGCTTAGTGAACTTTCAAATGTATTAGGCGTAAATGTAGAAAAGATATTACTAGGAGATTTAAAGCCTAATGAAGTAGATGGAGGAAATATGAGAAGAATTAAATTTTATGTATGCCCTAACTGTGGCAATATTATTAATAGCACAGGTGAAGGTGAAATTTCATGTTGTGGCAGAAAGCTTATACCACTTGAAGCACAAAAAGTAGATGAAGCACATGCATTAGAAATAGAGGAAATAGAGGATGATTATTATGTTACATTTGATCATGATATGACAAAAGCACATTATATTTCATTTGCAGCTTATGTTTGCAGTGAACGTGTGCTAATTATCAAACTTTATCCAGAACAAAGTCCTGCTGTAAGATTTCCTAAAATGCAAAGAGGGACACTTTATTTTTATTGTAATAATGATGGATTTTGGAAACAAGACATTAGAATAAAGTAAAGTACAAGAGGGTGATATCTAAATTATTTTAGGTATCATTTTTTGTACTTGTTTTATATGATAGTATTAGTAATTTTTATAGTATTTTTACAAAAAATAAGATTACAAATAAAGAATATTTTTTTATAAAAAACTGTTAAAATTGTATAGATGATAAAATTAAGTATGCTAAACTAATACAAGAAATACATAATAATTATTCATCTTATACGTTTTATATTTATAAAAAATAAGATGGTGTATAGTATTTTTAATAAAAGTTAAAGTAGTTTGGCACTTAAGAAGGGGGAGAAGAATGTGAAATTAAGTAAAATGTTAAGGGGAAAAAAATGGCGTGTCGTTAAGACAGGATGTTTAGGAATTTGTCTTGCAATAGGAATGGGAGTAGAAAGTGAAACAGTGTGGGCATCAGCATCTTCAGATAATGGAAATGGTACATTTACAAATCCAGTGATTTATGCGGATGTTCCTGATGATAGTATCATTCGTGTAGGAGATACGTATTATATGGCAAGTACTACAATGCATTTATCACCAGGATGTCCAATTATGAAATCTAAGGATCTTGTTAACTGGGAAGTTGTAAATTATGTATATGATACTTTAGCAAGTAAAGAAGATACTAATTTACAAAATGGTAAAAACATGTATGGAAAGGGTTCTTGGGCAGCTAGTTTAAAATATAATAAAGGAATTTATTACATAAGTTTCATGTCTTATACAACTGGCAAGACATATATTTATCAAACAAAAGACATTGAAAATGGTGAATGGACGAAATTTGAGATAAATGGTTGCTACCATGATATGTCATTATTATTTGATGATAATGGTAAAGTGTATATGTTATATGGTAGTTCAGATATTAGATACATAGAATTAAACTCAGATGCCACAGGTATTAAAATGGGTGGAGCAAGTGGTTTATTATTTAGTGGAAAAAATTTAGTAGGAAATAGTTTGTTTGAGGGAACACAAGCTATTAAAGTAAATGGCTATTATTATGTGTTTAATATTGCGTGGCCAAGTGGCAAACCTCGTAGTCAATATGTAAGTCGTAGTAAATCTTTAAATGGCCCTTGGGAATCAAGAATTGTTTTACAAGATAATTTTGATAATGTAGGCGGTGTCGCTCAAGGTGGCATTGTGGATACTGAAGATGGCCAATGGTATGGATTATTATTCCAAGATCATGGACCAGTTGGACGTTGCCCAATATTAGTTCCGGTAAATTGGGTAAATGGTTGGCCTATGATGGGAACTAACGGCAGGGTACAAAAGACAATGAATAAACCAGCAAGTATAAGTAGTGAAAAAGTGATTGTAAAATCAGATGAATTTAATGGAGATAGTGGAAAGACATATAAATCAGGATTAGATCTTGTATGGCAATGGAACCATAATCCTGATAATAATAGTTGGTCTTTAAAAGAAAAACCAGGTTGTTTAAGGCTTAAAACAAGTGGTATTACCAATTCACTTACAAGTGCAAGAAATACTTTGACACAAAGAACATATGGACCAACATGTTCAGGAAAAGTAGCTGTGGATGTAAGTAATATGAAAAATGGAGACGTAGCAGGTCTCGCAGCATTTTCTTATAAATATGGTTATGTAGGCATTAAGATGGAAAATGGTGTAAAGAAAATTGTTATGGTAAATGCTTCAAATAATTCAATACCACAGGAAATAGAAAGTGTAAATTTAAATTCAAATAAGGTTTATTTTAAAATTGATTTTAATTTTGAAGGTGGTAATCGTGCTAATTTCTATTATAGTGTAGATGGTGAGAATTGGAAGAAAATTGGAAATAGTTTAAGCATGGAATATACATTAGACCACTTTATGGGATATCGTTTTGGACTCTTTAATTATGCTACCAAAACAACGGGTGGTTATGTAGATTTTGATTACTTTAGAGTATCAGATGAATTAAAAGGTGCAAATACAGAAAAAGAAGAAACAAAGCCACCAGTAGTAGTAACACCAAGTACAAACTATGCCACATTAAAAGATGGTTGGTATTATATTAAAAATACAGGTTCAGGAAAGTATCTTCAAGTAGCAGGGGATAAAGGTGGAAATGGTGTTAATGTAGAAATCGGCACGGGCACAGGTAGTACAGGTCAAAAATGGTATTTAACTAATGTAGGTAATGGCTACTTTACATTAAAAAATGGTCATGATTATGCACTTGATTTAGTATATGGAAAAGATGAAGATATGACTAATATTCAAGTTTATTCACCAAATGGAATGGATGCACAACAATTTAAATTATTGCCTACTGATAAGGCTAATGTTTATGGTATTGTAACAA
The DNA here is from genome assembly GCF_001311925.1 of Cellulosilyticum ruminicola JCM 14822. GTDB lineage: Bacteria > Bacillota > Clostridia > Lachnospirales > Cellulosilyticaceae > Cellulosilyticum > Cellulosilyticum ruminicola. Next base: position 35,333 of record NZ_BBCG01000029.1, on the reverse strand, counting down.
AAGCATCAACAGATGTAAGAGGATTGGATGTAGAAGGAAGAGGCGTAACAGATGGGGCTAATGTTATTCAGTATCAATATAATGGAGCCTCAAATCAGATATGGACTTTAGAAAATTGCGAAGTATCAGGAAGCGGTAGTGAAGTAGTTAATCCAAATCCTAGTGAGGAGCAAAAACCAAGCCAAGGAGAAACTTTAAGTGTGAAAGTAACCTCAGATTGGGGAAGTGGTGCTGTAGGAGATATTACGCTTACAAATACAACAGGAAAAGATTTAAATGGTTGGACTTGTACTTTTACAACAGATCGTCCAATTACATCTATTTGGAATGTGGAACTTGTAAGTAAGGAAGGAAATACATATACTGTTACAAATCCAGCATGGAAGGCAAATTTGGCAAAAGATGAAAGTTATACATTTGGTTGTCAATTAAGTAATGGTGATGGAGATGTTAAAGTTACAAATGTTTCTTTAAAATAGTTGTAGCATACAAGGGATACATAAGATGTTAGTATAATTAAATAAAAAACAAAAAAGAACAAAAAAATATACATAATTATTAATTGAAATTATTTAATTAAATTCAAATATTGAAAAAATTAATAAAATATGTTATATATAATATTAAGTATTATATTAAATGCTTAATATTTTATATAAAATAAAAGTAAAGGGGATGGAAATTATGTTTACATGCACAAGAAAAAGTACTTTTAGTAAAATTCTTGTATGGTTAATGGCGCTTGCAATGGTTATTACCATGATACCGTCTATTGACCTCTTTGCAGCAAGTGATGTTAATGTTAATTTATCATCACAAAAACAAGTGATTCGTGGCTTTGGGGGAATGAATCATCCTGTTTGGATATCAGATTTAACATCAGGACAACGTGAGACAGCATTTGGAAATGGAACTAATCAATTAGGCCTTTCTATTTTAAGAATCCATGTGGATGAAAACAAAAATAACTGGTCTAAAGAAGTAGCAACAGCTAAAGCAGCTGCACAAAAAGGAGCAATCATATTTGCTTCACCTTGGAATCCACCAAGTAGTATGGTAGAGACATTCACACGTAATGGTAAACCTAATCAAAAAAGACTTAAATATAGTCAATATGGTGCATATGCGCAACACCTTAATGATTTCGTTACATATATGAAAAATAATGGTGTTAACTTATATGCTATTTCTGTTCAAAATGAGCCAGATTATGCAGATGAATGGACATGGTGGACACCACAAGAAATTCTTAATTTCATGAAAAACTATGCAGATTCAATTAACTGTCGTGTTATTGCACCAGAATCATTCCAATACTTGAAAAATATGTCAGACCCTATCTTAAATGATGCAAAAGCACTTTCAAATATGGATATTTTAGGTGCACACTTCTATGGTACACAAGTATCTCAAATGCCATACCCTCTTTTCCAACAAAAAGGAGCTGGTAAAGAACTTTGGATGACAGAAGTATATGTTCCAAATAGTGATGCAAACTCAGCTGACCGTTGGCCAGAAGCAGTACAAGTTTCAACGAATATTCATAATGCATTAGTAGAAGGAAATTTCCAAGCTTACGTATGGTGGTATATTCGTAGAAGCTATAGCCTTATGAATGAAAATGGAGCAGTTACTAAACGTGGTTATGCTATGGCACAATATTCTAAATTCATCCGTCCAGGATATGTAAGAGTTGATGCAACAAAGAATCCAGACACTAATGTTTTAGTATCTGCTTATAAAGGTGATGATAAAGCTGTTATTGTAGCTATCAATAAAGGTTCATCAGCAGTTACTCAAAAATTCAATGTAAGTGGCGGTAATATTGCTACTGTAGATCGTTACAGAACTTCAGCTAATGAAAACTTAGCTAAAACAGCTAATCTTGAAACATCAGGAAATGGTTTCTGGGCACAACTTCCTGCAAATAGTGTATCAACATTTGTTTGTTCATTAGGAACAGAATCACAAACAGGAACAGTTACTCCAATTCAAACTCCAACACCAGTACAAAGTGCTACAGTTAAAGATGGTTGGTACTATATCAAAAATACAAATGCACAAAAATATCTTCAAGTAAAAGATAATAAAGGTGCAAATGGTCAAAATGTAGAAATCAGTACTGGAACAGGTGTAGCAGGACAAAAATGGTACTTAACTAATGTAGATAATGGTTATGTGACACTTAAAAATGGTACAGGATTTATGTTAGATGTAACTTATGGCAAAGATGAAAATGGTACAAATATGCAAGTATACTCAGCTAATGGTGCAACAGCTCAACAATATAAATTAGTTAGCACAGCACAAAATGGAGTATATGGTATTTTAACAAGATGTTCAAGCGATACAAAAGGATTAGATGTAGAGCAGAGAGCAATAAATGACGGTGCTAATGTATTAGAATATGCTTATAGTGGTGCATCTAATCAGACATGGGTATTAGAAAGCTGCGATGATAAAAATATACAAGAAGGAACAACAACAGAAACTAAACCAGTTAGTGATAATGCAGTTGCTGTAAAAGTTGTATCAGATTGGGGCTCAGGTGCTACAGCTGAGATTACAATTACAAATACAACAAATAGCACATTAAATAACTGGACATGTACATTTACAACAGATAGACCAATTACAGCTATCTGGAATGGGACAATTGCAAATCAAAGTGGTAACACATATACAGTTACTCCACCAAGCTGGCAAGCAAGTTTAGCTCCAGGTGAAAGCTGTACATTAGGTGGACAATTAGGAAGTGGTCCTGCTAGTGTAACAATAAGCAACGTATCAATAAATAACAATAATATTCCATGAGCATTAAGGGATATTGCAGAAGTTTATTTTGCAATATCCCTTTTTTATATGTTAGTGAATAAGGATGCATGAGATTTATAAAAATAATCATACTAATAATATTGTTTAATTTAAAGGATGCAAAACTAGAAAGAAAGTGAGAGAATATTTATGAATCCCTTTTTAGAAAAACCAATGAAGTTAAATAAATTATTTAAGGATTGGTGCAGCATTTATCCAAAACCTTATAACAAAAATGAAGTAGACCCATATACAAAGACACGTATTATTTTAATGAATGGTACAGAATTTGAAGCTGTATGGTTTTCACATCAATTTTCCCGTCATTGCACTAATAATGATTTAAGGCGTGCTATTGTAGCTACAAGAAGAAGTGAGCAACAACAACAAAAAATTATAGCTACACTTAAACCAAGGGATGAAACAATTCTTGAAACAACTATAAGTTATGAACAGTTAGCAGTTGATTTAACTGCAGCTCTTGCTAAAAGGGAACCTGATAAACATGTAAAAATGGCATTAGATTTTGCACTACTTGAAGATTTTGATCATCTCTATCGTTATTCGGATTTGCTAGAAATGGAACGTGGCATTAAGGCTGAAAACTTAGTGGGACATTATACAGAGATTACACCAGGAAGACCAACTATTGCCCACCATCGTTATCCAACAGATAATATTCGAGCTTATGTAGATTATTGCAAAGCTGCACCTATTACAAAACTTAATGTAGGTATCATTACAGCAGCAGAACAGCAAACAATGAATTATTATATGAATGTGGCAGGTTTCTATGATACAGATATTGGCAGAAACTTATATCAAGAAATTGCCTAGTAGAAGAAGAGCATGTAAGTCATTATGGCAGTTTAATGGATCCTAAACTTACATGGTTGGAAAATTTATTAAATCATGAGTATACAGAGTGTTATTTATATTATTCTTGTTATGAAGATGAAACAGACCTTTATATTAAAAAAATATGGGAAGAACATTTTTGTGAAGAAATCACACATTTACACCAAGCAGCTGATCTTCTCAAACAATACGAAGGCAAAGAGTGGCAACAAGTTATACCAGATGGCAATTTCCCAGAACTTCTAAAACTCCATGAAAATAAAGAATATGTACGTAATATCTTAAGAGATACAGTACAACTTACTTCTGTAGAAGATGAATATATTAATATCGGAGAATTGCCTCAAACAGCCCTATTCTTTAATTTCCAAGATATAGTGAATAAAAATGTAGCAGAAGAACCAGGTCATAAAGTCATTGCAGATTATATAGATAAAAAACAAATGGATTATCGTTATGAAGATAAAGAAAATCCTATTGAGCTTTTACGAGATAGAAAATGTGATAATACAAATGTAGGAAGACGACCTATATAAGAGGAGATGCAAAGGGGCCGTTAGGGTAGTGGAGGAGCGCAAATTACTCCACAGGTAGCCTTCACCCAACCACTACCCTAGCTTTCTTTGATCACATATAGGCTTAAAAAGAGAAAAGTTAATTAAGTGACTTTGCTAATTGAAGTGTAAAGATTGCACTGAAATTGAAGGTGTAATGATAAGGGGAGAAGAAGATTTAATTACCCATATTGCACTACAGCATTGAGAAATAACAGTTGCTAAAGTTGCCTCTTTAACGCCTAGATGCATGATAAAAATAAAGATTGGGTCTAAAATAATATTAATAACTGCACCAATTAAAACAGAAAGCATGGCAATTTTAGCTTGTCCTTGACAAGTAATGAACATATTGAGTCCTACAGAAATTAGGATAAAAGTGTACCCCCCATAAATAAATACTTAGATAATCAAGGGCATAAGGAACGGTTTCATCACTTGCTCCAAAAGCATAGAGAATAGGGGCTTTGTAAAGCATAAAAAGGTCATTAAAGTAATGGAAATAAAACATAGAAGTATAGAACTATTACCTAAGACCTTTTCAGCTTCTTTGCGATTGCCTTTACCAAGTTCAATTGCTGCTAGTAGTGTACCGCCACCGCCTATAAAAGAACTAAAAGCTGAAACAAGCATTAAAATAGGAAAACAAATCCCAACGCCTGTTAAAGCCTTGGTGACTACTTCTAGAATATGTCCAATGTACATACGGTCTACGATGTTGTATAAAACGTTAACGATTTGGGTAATAGCGACAGAAATAGCCATGCTAAGTATGAGCCTGCCTAGTGGCAAGTTTATCATCATGATATGTACGCATAGATTCAATCTCCTTATGAATAAAATTATAGTATATGGTAGCATACAAAAAGAATATGCGTCAATTTGTAGAATAGTACATAAATGTAAAGATAATTTAATGGTAAATCTATTTTTTTATGCTAAAAAATGATATAATATAAGCAGAAAAGTAAAAGCTCGTACTAGAATGGAGGTCATAAAATGAAGACTATTATTGTGCCTAAGGTAGCAAGCATTATTAGGGATAATGTTACAACACAAGAAATTGAAGAGTACTTCAAAGCAGGTGGCAAAGCACCATCTATTAAAGAACAACTCATATTAAAGGCTTTTGAAATTACACAAGATACAAAGATGTTCTTTGAAACTGAAGATGTAATTTTATTATATAGTAGTGATAAAACAGGAACATATTTAAGCTGTTTTAACAAAAAAGCAGAGGAGACATCTGTTGAAATTCCGTTATCAGCTATGAAATTAGAAGGTAAGTACATAGCATATTGCGTACTTACATCGGAAGAGATTAGTGTAGATGATGTACTGAGCTTACAAATTCCAGATGGGGGTGTACTTTTAGTAAAGCTTTTAAAAGAGGACTAAGGGTGAGAGTTTGTGGTATAAAAGACTATGGTGTAAACCATGGTCTTTTTTATAGCTTATATTTTAGATAGGAGTAGATATATGAAGAAGAGTTATTTAAAAAATGGTTTAAAAGATGGTGTGCCTATTTGTTTGGGATATTTCGCAGTATCTTTTGCATTTGGGATGGTTGCTAAGGAAATGGGACTTAGTACTTTTCAAGCTGTCTTATTGTCTATTACCAATGTTACTTCAGCGGGACAATTTGGTGGGCTTAATTTAATTGCTATAGGAGCAGGGTATTATGAAGTAATTTGTACGCAGATTATCTTAAATTTAAGATATTCATTAATGTCTTGTTCACTTTCGCAAAAGCTGGATTCGAGTGCAGGACTTGGGCATAGATTACTTGTAGCCTATGGAGTAACAGATGAAATTTTTGGAGTATCTGTGAGTAGAGAGGAAAAGATTAGTCCTTATTATTCTTATGGATTAATTGTGATTTCTGTATTTGGATGGGTACTAGGCACATTCTTAGGGGTAGTATCAGGAAAGTTTCTACCAGCAAGTATCAGTAGTGCATTAGGAATTGCTTTATATGGCATGTTTTTAGCGATTATCATACCACCTTCTAAAACAAATAAAGTGATATGCGGTGTAGTCATAATAAGCATGATAGGCAGCGTATTATTTAGTATATTACCTTATTTAAAAGAAATTTCATTTGGCTTTAGAATTATAATTTTAACTTTAATAATCGCTGGTATAGCTGCTTGGCTTTTCCCAGTAAATGAAGAATATAAGGAGGAAACAGCACATGCAGCATAATGTTTACTTATATATATTTGTGATGGCAGGAGTAACTTACTTGATTCGAATGTTACCTTTAACACTCATTCGAAAAGAGATTACAAATACTTATATTAAGTCATTTTTATTTTATGTACCCTATGCCACATTAGCAGCTATGACCTTTCCAACAATTTTAACATCTACGGAAAGTCCTATTTCAGCAGGGATTGGATTTGGCGTAGCACTGATTATGGCTTTTTTAGAAAAAAGTTTATTAATGGTAGCTGCAAGTGGCTGCATGGTTGTATTTATCGTGGAAAGAATTTTAGGGTTATAGAATATAACTTGTCTTAACATAAGATTATTAATAATTGCATATTTTTTAATAAAAGTAGTTGCAAATCAAAGTGAAATAGTGTATTTTAAAAGTATGTTCTGTATGACTGGCGGATAAGTGGGAGTACCCACAGGGAGTACAGATTATTAGAAGCCGACCGCCTGGGCACCATTTATTTAGGGTATCCAGGTTGTCGGCTTTTCGTATACTTATTTGCAGCTCTTTGAAAGAAACAACCTAGGTATATCACTTAATAAGGAAATGCATATTAAGAATGATTAAAAGGAGAATGAAAATGATCGCATTAGAACAAGAATTAAAAGCAAACCCATATCCAGGTAGAGGTATTGTAATTGGTAGATCAGCTGATGGCAAAAAAGCAGTAACAGCTTACTTTATCATGGGTAGAAGTGAAAACAGTAGAAATCGCGTTTTTGTTACAGAAGGTGAAGGCATCCGTACAGAAGCATTTGACCCATCTAAATTAAGTGATCCAAGTTTAATCATTTATGCACCAGTACGTGTACTTGGCAATCGTACAATCGTAACAAATGGTGACCAAACAGACACAATTTATGAACTTATGGACAAAGAATTTACATTTGAAGCAGCACTTAAAACACGTGAATTTGAACCAGATGGTCCTAACTATACACCTAGAATTTCAGGTATTATGCATATTGAAAACGGAAAATATGATTATGCAATGTCTATTTTAAAGAGCAATAACGGTGATCCATCTTGTTGTAATCGTTATACATTTACATATGATAATGTAAAAGCTGGAGAAGGACGTTTCATCCACACTTATAAATGCAATGAAAATCCACTTCCAAGCTTCGAAGGAGAACCAAAACTTGTAGCAATCGATAAAGAAATCGATGAGTTCACAAATATGTTATGGGAAAGTTTAAATGAAGAAAATAAAGTTTCTTTATTCGTAAGATATATTGATATTGAAAGTGGCGAATATGAAACACGTATCATTAATAAAAATAAATAGTATTGGGTTGTGCCGGTGGGTGGGTAACCGTAGATTAGTCATTGAGGAGCATGGTTAAGTGGCATATTACATTTTCCTTAACACTCCCTTCGATTGAATGTTAGATAAAATGTAATCACTTAACCACACCCCACGAGAGGTCGGTTGCAGCAGCGAGCCCACGGCACAAATGCTAGCTAGAGTGGATGTGAGAAGTGAATGAAGCCACTTTTCTAATTGGAGTAGTGAATTTGAGATGAACGAGAATGTTTGAATAGTGAGTTATATGAGAAACGAAAGAGTAAGATTTGAAAAACGTATAATTTGATGAAGAAAAAATGAGTATTTGTGTGATTTGGAAATAGAGATGTTCGTGAGTTAATAACATATAAGTGATATGGAGGATTTTTACATGAAAGAATTAGAATTAAAATATGGTTGTAACCCAAATCAAAAACCATCTAGAATTTTTATGAATGATGGAGATTTACCTATTGAAGTTTTAAATGGTAAACCTGGTTATATTAACTTCCTTGATGCTTTCAATGTTGGCAGCTTGTTAAGGAATTAAAAGAAGCTACAGGGCTTCCTGCTGCTACTTCTTTTAAACATGTATCTCCTGCTGGGGCTGCTGTTGGATTACCTCTTAGTGAAGTTGAAAGCAAAATTTATTGGGTAGATGATCTTGGAGAACTTTCTCCACTTGCTAGTGCTTATGCAAGAGCTAGAGGTGCCGATAGAATGTCTTCATTTGGTGATTTCATTGCTTTATCAGATGTATGTGATGAAAGTACTGCTAAAATCATTGGTAGAGAAGTATCTGATGGTGTCATTGCTCCAGGATATACAGCAGAAGCTTTAGAAATCTTAAAAGCTAAGAAAAAAGGTACTTACAACATTATTAAAATCGATGAAAATTATAAACCAGTACCTATTGAACATAAAGAAGTATTTGGTATTACTTTTGAACAAGGACGTAATGAACTTAAAATTGATAAAGAATTCATTAGCAATATGGTAACAGAAAACAAAGAAATTCCAGAGCTTGCTAAAATTGACCTTATCATTTCTTTAATCACATTAAAATATACACAATCTAACTCAGTATGTTTCGCTAAAGGCGGTCAAGCGATTGGTATTGGTGCTGGTCAACAATCTCGTATCCACTGTACACGTCTTGCAGGAAGTAAAGCTGATAACTGGTATCTTCGTCAATCTCCACAAGTACTCGGTTTACAATTCGTAGATTCTATTCGTCGTATGGATAGAGATAATGCAATTGACCTGTACATTGGAGAAGATTATATGGACGTTTTAGCTGATGGCGAATGGGAAAAAATCTTCAAAGTTAAACCAGCAGTATTCACAAAAGAAGAAAAACGTGCATGGCTTGATGGTATGACAGAAGTAGCTTTAGGTTCAGATGCTTTCTTCCCATTTGGTGATAATATTGAACGTGCTTATAAGAGTGGTGTAAAATATGTAGCACAACCAGGTGGTTCTATTCGTGATGATCAAGTTATTGATACATGTAATAAACACAATATGGCAATGTGCTTTACAGGTATTCGTTTATTCCACCACTAGACAATACGCAAATAATTGACTATAATATTAGTAATTAAAAATTGCATATAACATTTAAGACCAGTAGGCAAATGCTTATTGAATAAGAGTGTGACAAAGGTCGCATGAAGGGGTACACCACCGCGGGTGTAGTATTCTTTCGTGCGGCCTTTTTTGCTTTTTAATTAAATTTAAAGCTTTGGGGGTGAAAAAATGATTACAGTAAATGGTGAAAAACAAGAGTATAAAAAAGTAACAGTTTTAGAATTTTTAAAGACAGCGGGTTATCGCTTAGAAACTGTAGCTGTTGAAATTAATGAGGAGATTGTGTCTAAACGTACTTATGAGACAACTTATCTATGTGATGAAGATAAAATTGAAATTATTCACTTTGTAGGTGGAGGCTGATAAAAGTTAGGGGGCATTAATTTGAAAGTAAGCATAAATGGTAAACAGCAAGAGGTAAAAAGTAAGTCTTTATGGACACTTAAAGAAGAATTCCTATATGGAGCAACTCGAGCAATTAAGGGGCCACTTATTACAATTTATAATGGGTTCCAAACAGATGAAGACTTAAAGCTTGATGAAGGGGACGAAGTGGCCTTTATTGTAAAAGGAGAGATGCCTAGCAAGGAAGAACTAGAAGCGTTAATGTGTGCAAGACATACGCCAAGTGTTCATGAAAAGGTTAAGAAAGCCAAAGTCGCTATTGCAGGACTTGGGGGGCTAGGATCTCATATTGCTATAGAACTTGCAAGAACTGGTGTAGGGCATTTACATTTAGTTGACTTTGATATTGTAGAACCAAGTAATTTAAATCGTCAGATGTATAAGATTAAGCATTTAGGTATGTATAAAACAGAAGCTTTAAAACAAGAGATTCAAGAAATTAATCCTTATATCACTGTGGAAATCGATACCTTTAAAGTAACACAAGAAAATGTGTTAGACCTTTTTAAAGAGGAGGAAATAGTCTGTGAAGCTTTTGATAAGCCAGAAGCTAAAGCAATGATTGTTAACGCTTTATTAGAGGCGCGAGGAGATATTAAAATTGTAGCAGCTTCTGGGATGGCTGGTTATGAAAGTAGTAATGAGATTCAGACTAAGAAGATTAATAAGCGCCTTTATATTTGTGGGGACCTCTATAATGGGGCAAAGCAGGAATGGGGCTTATGGCGCCTAGAGTAAGCATTTGTGCAGGGCATCAAGCTAATATGATTTTAAGGCTTATTTTAAATATAGAAGAAGTTTAATAAACAGATGTTACGACTAGTTATAAATAGAAAATAGAGATAAGGAGAATAGGCATGGATGAAAAGAAAGTAAATGGATTAGACAAATTAGTAATTGGTGGGCATGAATTTGAGTCTAGATTTATATTAGGTTCAGGGAAATATAGTTTAGAACTGATTAAAGCGGCTATAGAAGATGCAGGGGCACAAATGGTGACTATGGCAGTACGCCGAGCCAATACTGGAAGTGGGGAAAATATTTTAGATTATATTCCTAAAGATGTCACCCTTTTACCAAATACATCAGGAGCTAGAAATGCTAAAGAAGCTGTACGTATTGCAAGACTTGCAAGAGAAGTAGGCTGTGGGGATTTTGTAAAAATTGAGATTATGAGAGATAGCAAATATTTATTACCTGATAATACAGAGACTATTAAAGCTACAGAGCTTTTAGCAAAAGAAGGCTTCATTGTCATGCCTTATATGTATCCAGATTTAAATGTAGCAAGAGATTTAGTAAATGCAGGAGCAGCAGCAATTATGCCTCTAGCTTCACCTATTGGTTCAAATAGAGGACTTTGTACAAAGGAATTTATCAAGATTTTAATTAATGAAATAGACCTGCCAATTATTGTAGATGCAGGGATTGGTGCACCTAGTCAGGCTTGTGAAGCTATGGAAATGGGGGCAGCAGCTATTATGGCCAATACGGCTATAGCTACAGCCGGCAATATTACAATGATGGCAAGAGCCTTTAAAAATGCCATAGAAGCAGGAAGACTTGCTTATCTTTCTGGACTTGGTCGTGTTTTAGCAAGTGGGGCAAGTGCTTCCTCTCCTTTAACTGGTTTTTTACAAGATTAATTAGAGACTAGAAGTAAAAATAGGGTTAAAGAGAAAAGTAGAAGGGAGAAAGCAGTAAAAATACAGCAACTGCTATAAATAATATGAGTGAAACAAGAACAGATCATATGGCATATATGGAAGGCATGGAAGTTTTAGAACCAGGTATTATGGAAGAAGTAATTAAGGCAATGAATGCCTATGATTATAATAGTTATACGGCAGAAGATGTAAAGAGAGCTTTAGAGAAGGAGATGCGTAACCCAAGGGATTTTGCAGCCCTTCTTTCACCGGCGGCTATGCCTTTTTTAGAAGAAATGGCACAAGCAGCACAAAAGGAGACAAGAAAGCACTTTGGAAATAGTGTGTATATGTTTACACCACTATATCTAGCCAATTACTGTGAAAATTATTGTATTTACTGTGGTTTTAACTGCCATAACAAAATTAAACGTGCTAAGCTTAATGTACAGGAGATGGAAAAGGAAATGGCTGCTATTGCGGCAACAGGCATTGAAGAGATTTTGATGCTAACAGGGGAAAGCCGAAAGATGAGTGATGTTAAATACATAGGAGAAGCCTGCAAAATTGCACGTAAATACTTTAAAATGGTAGGACTTGAAGTTTATCCAATGAATAGTGATGAATATGCCTATTTACATGAATGTGGGGCAGACTTTGTTACCGTATTTCAAGAAACTTATAATGCGGATAAATATGAAACATTACATCTGGCAGGACATAAACGTGTTTTTCCATATCGTATGTGTGCTCAGGAACGTGCCCTTAAAGGTGGGATGAGAGGCGTAGGCTTTGCTGCTTTATTAGGGCTTGATGATTTTAGAAAAGATGCCTTTGCTACAGGAATGCATGCTTATCTTATTCAAAGAAAATATCCTCATGCAGAGATAGCCTTTTCTTGTCCAAGATTAAGACCAATCATTAATAATGCTCAAATTAATCCTAAAGATGTTCATGAGATGCAGCTTTTACAGGTCATCATAGCTTATCGTTTATTTATGCCATTTGCAAGTATCACAATATCTACTAGAGAACGTGCAGAGTTTAGAGATAATGTGATTGGCCTTGCAGCCACAAAAATATCTGCTGGGGTAAGTACAGGTATAGGCAGTCATACGGAAGAAGAGATTGCAGATAAAGGTGATAATCAATTTGAGATAGCAGATAACCGCAGCTTTGAAGAGGTTTATGCAGCTATTAAATCTAGAGGATTACAACCTGTAACAAATGAATATGTATTTGTATAGAGAAAGATTAACTGTTTTAATTTGATAAATAATAAATATAGTGTATGAATTACTGGGATTGGTAATATATAAATAATAAAAGAGGACTATCGGGAGTTAGGGATAATTTCAAGGTAGTTCTTTTTTGCGTGGCGATCCTCTTTTGAAGGTGTTTATGCCATAATAAATAAAGGGATGCAGAGAACTTTAGAACAAATGACGGAGATTTGGCCCATAGTATATTGGCAGCAGAGCATGAACATGAAAAAGAATATATTGTAACAGTTGATAAGCCTTATGATGAGATATTTTTAGAAGCTATATGAAATAATTTATTTATCAGACTACATTTCATTTGAACTGTAGTATAATAATCGTGAATAGGGGAAATATAATAAGTTGCAATAGGGGGGAGTGCTATGGCCAATATAGTAGATTATTTAATATGGCGTGGCGACTTAACATTTGCACAAGCACCTTTTAACGAAATTGATAACTTAATATTATCATTAGTCTCATATATTAACTTTGATGGAATTGTACCAGGACCTATGTACCGTGATATTATCACACTAGAAGATGCGAGTAAGCTGTTTTTTAAAATGTATTCAGAAGAAGAATTAAAAGTACAGACCATATCCACTAAGTTAGTGCCTTTTATATTAAAGAAAGTAGCGGCTACTGAAAGATTTAGGCATATAGGTTTGTGCAAATATGTAAGTACGATAGATTATACAGATGAAAAACAATTTGCAGCACTGCATATTTTATTAGGAGATGGTACAACTTATATTTCCTATAGAGGCACTGATGATACTTTGGTGGGCTGGAAAGAAGATTTAAAAATGACGTATATTACACCTGTGCCAGCACAAATAGATGCACTAGCTTATTTAGAGGAAACAACTAAGCGAAGTAGAAGAATTATACGTTTAGGAGGGCATTCAAAGGGAGGTAATCTCGCTATGTATGCAGGCATTATGTGCCATTCAAGGCTCAAGCGTCGTATTCTTAAGATTTATAATAATGATGGCCCAGGTTTTAATAAAGAAATAATTGAAAGTAAAAATTATAGAGAAATGCTTCATAAGATTAAAACCATTGTGCCAGAATCTTCTGTGGTAGGCATGCTATTAGAGCATGAAGAAGAATATCTGGTGATTAAAAGTGGGAATAAAGGCATCTTACAACATGACATTATGGAATGGGAAGTCATGGGAAATAGCCTCATTTATTTAGAAGGTATTAGTGAGAATAGTAAAAGGTTAAATGATTCACTTACAGCTTTATTAGGTAAGTTAGAAGCAAATGAGAAGCAAAAGTTTATAGAAACTGTTTTTGAAGCTTTAGAAGCAACAGGCGCTAGAACTGTAAATGAATTAATGGTAGAAAAGATTAAAAATATAAGTGTGATATTAAAGACTTTAAATACTATGGATGAAAAAACGAAAGATATGGTGACTAAGACCATTATGTTTCTCGCAGGAGAATATTCCAAGTATTATGTGCAGGCCATTACACAAAGGCAAGGTTAGTATTTAAATCAGTTACGATATTTCATAACATTCATATTGATATAAAGGAGCAGAGAGATGAAAAATTTTGGGGTAAACGAGGTTTCAAATTTAAGAATTTTAGGAAGAACTACAAAAAATAGAATGCCGCTTACACTATTTTGGACAGGAAGCGGGATTGAATGTAATGTTAAGGGTGGTGAACTTTGGATAGAGATTGAAGCAGACTATGACATATATGAACCTTGGATTAGTGTAGTCATTAATGGAGCTTATATATCAAGACAAATGCTTGAAAAGGGAAGAAAATGGATTTGTCTTTTTAGAAATATGAATTCAGAAGTAATTAAAAATGTGAAAGTTTTAAAAGAAGTGCAGGCTATGCCAGTAGATTCAGCTCACTGCATACAGATTCATCGCTTTAAAACAGATGGGACATTTGAGCAGTTAGAGGATAAGAAGTGTAAAATTGAGTTCATTGGTGATAGCATTACTTCAGGAGAAGGGAGTATAGGCGCATTACAAGAACAAGATTGGATTTCAATGTGGTTTAGCACCTCTAATAACTATGCAGTTATGACAGCTAATGCTTTAAATGCAGATTATCATATTATTTCTCAAAGTGGCTGGGGCGTACTTTCAGGATGGGATAACAATCCTTATAGCGCCTTACCGCTTTATTATGATAGGGTATGTGGCGTTTTAAATGGTGAGAAGAATAAGGCTTTAGGTGCATATGAAAAGTATGATTTTGCAAGTTGGCAGCCCGATGCCATTGTAATCAATTTAGGTACAAATGATAGTGGTGCTTTCAATTCTCCTGAGTGGAAAGATGAAGTAACGGGCAAAGTATATAAAAACCGCCTAAATGCAGATGGTACTTATAATCAAGAAGACTTAAATGCCATTCAAAATGCCATGACAGCTTTCTTAAGACAACTTAGAACATGTAATCCAAAATCACAGATTGTATGGGTATATGGGATGATAGGGATACCTATGGAAGAGACTATTTTAGTGGCTATTAAAGAATATAAGGAGCAAACCCATGATGAAGCTGTAAGTTATTTAAGATTACCAGATACAACAGATGAAACAGTAGGCGCAAGATGTCATCCAGGCATTAAAGCACATGAAGCAGCAGCCAAGGTACTTAAAGAGTATTTAAGTAAACTTTTGAACTCTTAAATAATTAGTTGTAGGAAGTACCTATCTAATGATAAAATAAATTAAAATAAAAATAATAAGAAATAGTGGAGGAAATATGGACAACTTTATTTTTAATGCTTATACAAAGATTTATTTCGGTAAAGGTATGATTGAAAACTTACCAGAAGCTATTCGTAAACATGGGAAAAACGTATTGCTTGTATATGGTGGAGGAAGTATTAAAAAGAATGGCATATATGATAAAGCAAAAAGTTTACTTTCAGATTGTAATATTATTGAATTACCAGGCGTAGATCCTAATCCTAAAATTGAAACAGTTAGAGAAGGGGTGCAGCTTTGCCGCAAGTATAATGTAGAAGTGATTTTAGCCATTGGCGGAGGTAGTGTTATTGACTGCTCTAAGGCTATTGGGGCTGGATATTATTATGAAGGCGATGCATGGGATATTGTTGCAGACCCTAGCAAAATCACAGAAGTATTACCAATTGTAACTGTACTTACATTAGCAGCTACAGGTTCAGAAATGAATAAAAATGCTGTTATTTCAAATATGGAGCTTAATGAAAAGTTAGGCACAGCATCTATGAAGATGATTCCACAAGCATCTATTTTAGACCCAGAGTATTTATATACTTTACCAGCTCGCCAAACAGCAGCAGGTACAGCTGACATTATGTCTCATATTTTCGAAAACTATTTTAAAAAAGAAACAGATACATTTATTCAAAATAGATTAGCAGAAAATCTATTAGAAACATGCATCAAATATTGTCCTATAGCTTTAGAAGAACCTACAAATTATGAAGCAAGAGCTAATTTAATGTGGGCAAGTACTTTAGCCTTAATGGACTTGTGGGTGCAGGTAAATCAGGCCCATGGACTTGCCATCCAATAGAACATGAGTTAAGTGCTTTTTATGATATTACACATGGTGTAGGTCTGGCTATTGTGACACCAAGATGGATGCGTTATATCTTAAGTGAGGACACAGTAGATAAATTTATAGAGTATGCTAAGAATGTATGGCATCTGCCAGAAGAAGCTGATAAAATGGCTTATGCTAATAAAGCTATTGATGCTACAGAAAACTTCTTTAGAAGCTGCCACTTGCCTATGACGCTTACAGAGCTTGGTATTGATGAAACCCATTTTGAAGCTATGGCTGAAAAAGCTGTAAGAATTGGTGATCTTCAAAATGCTTATGTACCACTTAATAAAGAAGATGTTTTAAACATTCTTAAAATGTGCAAGTAGAATAATTAAGTTAATAGAAAGATAATAGGAGATGAATATGTCAGAGTTAGATTTTATTTATAAAAGAAAAAGCATTAGAGATTTTAAAGATGCTCCAGTACCAAAAGAGGATATTTTAAAAATGTTAGAAGCTGCAACTTATGCACCATCACCAAAACATCAACAAAACTGGCATTTCGTAGTTGTACAAGATCAGGAAAAAATCAAACAAATGGCAGATGTAGTTGCCAAAAGTCATACGGCTATTGCTAATATGATGGAAACAGAAGAAGAACAAAAGAAATATATGAAATTCTTACCATATTATGTAACTTTCCAAAGGGGAACAGTAGCAGTTGTTGTTTATTCTAAACCATATGATATGATTGAAGAAAAAGTTTTAATGGCCAATAATGTAAGTGAAGATGTACTTGAAGTATTACGTTCACCACAATCAGCAGCACAAGGAATAGGGGCAGCAGTAGAAAACTTTTATTAGCAGCAGCTAATATGGGTTATGGGACATGTTATATGACAGGACCAGCTCATGCGAAAAGCGAGATTGAAGAGATTATTGGATTTAATAAACCAGAATACTCAATGATGTCAATTATTGCATTAGGTGTACCACAAGATGAAACACCAAAGCAACCAAGACGTAAACCATTAGAAGATGTCGTAACATTTATATAGAGTTTATTTATAAGCTAGATGATTTACTAGGCGGATAGAATTCATAATTAATCATTTATTTAAGTAGAGATTAATAAGGAGACTATCCGCCTTTTTATAAAATAGGGGGATATATAATATGGAGGAAAATATTAAAAGTAGTATAGATGCCACACGTAAGGGGTTTGAGCAAAGCTTTAAAGAAGGAAGTTTATATAATAAACAAACTCAAAATGATGCACATTTAAGACAAATATTAGGAGCATTAAATATAAAACCTGGCAGCAAAATATTAGACTTAGGAACTGGAAGTGGCTATTTAGCCTTTGAAATAGCTAAGCAGTTTACAGGGTGTGAAGTTGTAGGATTAGATATAGTGGGGGAGACATTAGAAGCTGATAAGGAGGCAGGAGGCAGCTATTCAAAAAGGACTTAAAAATATAAGTTTTGTAACCTATGATGGTATTCATTTTCCTTTTGAAGAGGGAAGCTTTAATTATGTGGTGACAAGGTATGCATTACATCACTTCCCAAAGATTGAGGAAACCTTTAAAGAAATAGGACGCATTTTAAAGCCTAAGGGACAGCTTTTTATAGCAGACCCTACGCCTTGTAAAGAAGATAACGAAAGGTTTGTAGATCAATATATGCAGATGAAAAAAGATGGACATATTAAGTATTATACAAAAGGAGAGTTTATAGAGTTAGCAGCTCAGGTGAATATGGAGCTAAAGGCAGCATTTGAAACACCAATATGTTTTCCAAGGATTAATGAAAGTGGTTATAAGGAACTTATAAAAAGACATTCAAAGGAGATTATAGAGAAATATAAGGTATATGTTACAGAAGATAATCAGTATATTTATATCACTCAAAACGTACTAAATTTAACTTTTGAAAAGCGATAAATCAAAATAAGACAGCAGATAGGTGCGCAACTTATCTGCTGTTTTTGCAACTTGAAATATGGATTATGCAACTTACTAGGAGGATTATTGAATAAAAAAATTAAAGGCATATAGTGTAATTAACAAGAAGAGCTAGAAAGGGGAGAGGATATGAGTGAAATTATAGAGGTAAATCATTTGAAGAAATATTATAAGACAGTAAAGGCAGTAGATGATATAAGCTTTAACGTAGAAAAAGGTGAACTCTTTGGATTTTTAGGAGTCAATGGAGCAGGTAAATCAACTACGATTAATATGCTTTGTACATTATTAAAACCAACAGAAGGCGAAGTTTATTTAGGAGGCTATAAGCTAGGAAAAGAAGATGAAGCTATTAGAAGATTGATAGGGGTAGTTTATCAGGAAAATAGTTTAGATGATAAATTAACTGTAGCAGAAAATCTCATGATACGCGGCAGCTTATATGAAAGTAGTAGAAAATGTCTCAAACAGCAAATGAATGAAGTTATAGAGCTTTTAGGACTTGAGGATATATTAAATAGACGTTTTAAGAGACTTTCAGGAGGGCAGAAAAGACGCTGTGAAATTGCAAGAGCTTTAATGCATAAGCCGGAAATATTATTTTTAGATGAACCAACTACAGGACTTGACCCAGCTACTAGAAAGGATGTATGGGAGTGTGTTAAAAAGCTTAGAGAAGAAATGCAGATGACAGTATTTTTAACTACTCATTATATGGAGGAGGCAGCTACAGCGACACATATTGCCATTATGGATAGTGGAAAGCTAAAACAATATGGTACACCTTTTTCGTTAAAAGAAGATTTTGCAAATGATAGTTTGAGATTAATACCTAAAGAGTTAGGAAAGATAGAAACACTATTAAAGGATAAAAAAATAGAGTTTGAAGTAGAAGATAAGAGTTTAAAGATTAAACTAAGTAACACATTGGCAGCCATTGATTTAGTAGCTGATTTTAGGCAAGAAATAAGTGGTTTTGAGGTGGTTCAAGGGTCTATGGATGATGTGTTTTTAAAGGTAACTGGTAAGGTTTTAGTAGGCTAAGGGGGAGCAAAATGGGAACTGTAAGAAACCTAGTAAAAAGAAATATTTTGCTTTATATAAGAGATCGAAGTGCAGTGTTTTTTTCACTTTTATCTATGATGATTGTTATTTTACTGATGGTAGCATTTTTGGGAGAATCTAATAGTAAAAATATAGTGGATGTTTTAAAGCAATATGGTACCAATAGAAATTATGAATTAGATAAGGCTAATGCATTATACTTTATACAAACTTGGACATTAGCAGGTATTTTAGTGGTCAATGCAGTAACGGTTACTGTAATGATGATTGGTTTTATGGTAAGGGACGAGGAGGAGAATAAACTAAATAGCTTTTATGTAGCACCTGTAAGCCGCATAAAAATAGCTATGGGATATGTTATATCAGCACTTGTTGTAGGTACTATTATGTGTAGCATTACTTTAGCTATAGGAGAGGTGTATATTAAGTTAGGTGGCGGAGAGCTTTTAACGTTGGGAGATACTTTAAGAACTATAGGACTTATAGTAGTCAATGTATTTGCATCAGCATGCATCATGTTTTTAGTAGCTTTATTTGTCCATAGCAATAGTGCTTGGAGCGGATTAAATACAGTTATTAGCACATTAGTAGGTTTTGCAGGTGGTATTTATTTGAGTATGGGGATGTTACCAGAGGGGGTGCAAAGCGTATTAAAATGTTTACCAGTTCTACATGGTACAGCTATGTTGAGAGTAGTATGTACGAGAAAAGCTATAGAGAAAACTTTTGAGGGGATGCCTGTAGAAGTTATAGAAGAATGTAAGAAAGCTATGGGAATTACTATACAAGTAGGTAATCATAAGGCAAATACTTTGTGGCAAATAGCATTCATTATAGGATGTGGTATAATAGCCTTAATACTAAGTATCTTAATAATCAGAAAAAATAAAGTTTATGAGGGGTAGAGTTACAGGTGAGAATTATAATAGAGGATTGTAAGGATGATGAGGAAGATACAATCATTATAAAGTGCAAAAATATTGACAAGGAACTTTTACAGCTTATTTATAGTGTGAAAATGGGTAGTAAAAGAATGATGGCTTTTAAAGATGGCAGTATTGTTATGCTAGATCCTAAAGAAATTTACTATTTTGATACAGTCGATAATAAGGTGTTTGCTTATGGGGAGCAAGAAGTATATGAAATGAAAGTTAAACTTTATGAGTTAGAAAAAGACTTTGAGGGAACTGATTTTTTCAGATCCTCCAAGTCTTCTATTATTAATTTAAGTAAGATTAAAAGCTTAACACCGGCTTTTAATGGTAGATTTGAAGCATTGTTATATAATGGGGAAAAGGTAATTATTTCTAGACAATATGTCAGTGAACTAAAGAAGAAATTAGGACTTTAAATCTAAGTTTATAAGGAGGAAAAAATGCAACGTATCAAATATTTAGCATCACTATTTCCTAATATTGCAACAGGGATTTTAATTTCATCAGCCATATTTCTAAGTGCTTCAGGAGGAAGTCTGGGAAGTTTAGCTAGGATATTGTGGCAGCTTATTGTATGTGCCTTTTTATGTACATTAGGCAGTATTATTTATCCTAATAAAGAGTTATCTAAAAAACAGACAGTTATACTAGCTGTAATAAACTATATCTATGTTAATATGATTGTAATAGGTTGTGGCATTGTATTTGAGTGGTTTGATTTACAGGATTGGGGAAGAATAATTATATTAAGTTTCTTAGTAGCAATAGTATTTATAGTAGTTTGGTGTATCTCTGTATATAAGGGCCAGAAATTGGCAAATGAAATGAATAAAAAATTAGCAGAATATCAAAAAAAGAAGAAATAAAACATTTGAGGAGGGGCTATGGTAAAGGCTATTTGTATTAAAAGTTATAAGGGGATGAAAAAAGGAGAGATCATTAATGCATGGTATGGTTTCAATGGCAATGTACATTATTTTAAGGGATTTAAACCTTACTTTAATATTCTGGAAAGTGATTATAAAACGTATTTTACAAGTTTTAATAATTATTATGTTGTAGAGAAGCCAGAAATTAAACGTAGATTTAGAAAGCCTAAGAAGGACTATTTGCGCGTGGAATTTAGAAATATTTCACCCCAGGCATTAGTGTCACTTTATAATCATGTTTTTTCATATATTGAGCTTACAAAACAAATAGATGAAGGCATTGTGAAAACCTTTAGTTATAGTATTGTGACTACACTGGAACAGCTGGAACAGCTTTATACTATTTTGCCAGAAGATAAATTCTTAGAAGCAGTAATCAGTGCAGAGCAGGTTTTTAAGGGGATGTATAAAACTGCACTTGGTATAGATATAGCCCTTATGTCTAAACCGGAAAACTATGAGCAGCTCCTAAAACAGTTCAAGAAAGATGTAAATATTGTAGGAAACTTTTTTAATGAATTAAATAACTAAATAAAGTAATATAAAAAAAGCTTTAAAAATGAAGAAAACTAAAAAAAGATAGAGATAGAGATGTTTGATAAAAATAACAAAATTAGAATATAAAAAGAATTTATGTAAAACCGATATTATTTATTAAGTTTAAGATATAAGGAGAAATTATGGGAGAACAAACAATTATTAAACTTAACAAATTAACAGTAACGATAGGACTGATATGTGCTATAGTACTGAGTATATTATCTGAAGCGTGTATTTGAAGAATCAAAGGATTACTTTAAAAATGGGACAACACTTGTAAGTGACCTTGATAAGAAGGCAAAAATAACTAATGAAATTAGTAAAGCAACTAAAGATGTTATGGTAGAATTCAAAGAGAAGTCAAAGCAAATTAATGAGATTGTTGAAATAATTACCTCTATTTCAGAACAAACTTATTAGCTTTAAATATTTCTATTGAAAGTGCTAGGGCAGGAGAAGTAGGTAAGTTAGCATTTCAAAGTAAAGATGCTACAGCCAATATTACAACGATTATTAAAGAACTACAAACATGTACAGAGAATGTGGTTCAAAATGTAGCTGAGCTAAGCAAAGTTGCTATAGAACAAGGTAAATTAATTATAGATACAAGAGCAACCTTTGATAAAATGATTGAAGTAATTAATGTACTATATGATAAAACTGAAGGCATTAATAAGAAAATGGACATTATTGTAGATGGAAATAATGGTATTGTGGAAGGAATTCATGATATATCTGCTGTAAGTGAAGAGACAACGGCGAGTTCTGAAGAAGTAACAACAATGGCTGTTAAGAGTACAAAATTATCAGAGGAAGCTAGTGAATATGTAAAAGAACTTCTTGATCTAGCGAATGAATTGAAGAAATATTTTGAATAAATAAGTAGAGGATTACATAAAGGATTTTATTTATAGGGCTATATGCTGATGAGAGACGTGAAAAATGTAGAATGTTTATATAACATGAACATAGGCTTATTAATGTATAGTATGCTATAATGTGATTACAGAGCAGGGTAGAGTATTGAGCGTTAAGTGCTATTGTTACGGAATGTTGAACATAGACGAAAACCTTAGGTTGCGGTTCATTACTCGCATTCACTGCAATATTATTATATCAATTTATAATAACGTTGTTTTTCGTGAAAACCGGCTCCTTATTAATTTTTTTAAGGAGGCATTTTTATGCAAAAAAGTAACAAAACAAATCTTTTTCCTATGGCGGCAACAGCCATTTTTGCTGCAATTAGTATTGCTTTAAGTGGACTTGTTTTTTATATCCCACTTCTTGGATTCCCTTCTGTAAGGTTTTCTGTCACAGGTATTCCAATATTTTTAGCAGGTAGTTTATTTGGTGGTGCATATGGCGCTATAGCAGGTTTCTTAAGTGATATTATTGGCTTTATGTTTTCAAGTGGTGGTGCACCATATCATCCAGGTTTTACGATTAATTCTATATTAGTAGGACTTATTCCAGGAATTATTTTCTCACAGATTAGAAAGAAAGGAATTACCGCATCATTTAATAGGATTAACTTTATTTTAGGGTTAGTTGCAGCAGTAGGTGCAATTGTTTATATTAACTTTATTGGTATTCATGAAATTGAAGAATTAGGTTCATTTATGGGCACACCAACAAATATTGTATTAAGTGTAATTATGGTAGTGATTTTCATTACTTTAGTAGGTCTTACAATGTATGTACAAAATAAGTTTACAGATGGAGATAGTGTTTATTCTATTGATAAGATTATCTTTGTTAAGATTTTAAATTATATTGTAGTTCAACTTATTTGTACACCAATATGGCTCAGTCAGCTTTATAATATTCCAGTGGTAGCATCAGTAATGGTACGTGTTTTTAAAACGCTTATTGATATTCCATTACAAGTTATGCTTGTTTATCTCATTATAAAGGTGATTCCAGTTAATTTAAGAAATAAATATTTAGTATAAGAAGGAGGGAGTAGAGGTCTTTACTAACTGTTAGTAGTTAAGTAAAGGTGTATGCTCCCTTTATGTATAAGTATAGGATAGAGAAGAGGAGAATTAAGAATGGAAGAAAAGTTAGCATTAGAATATTTAGAAGCATTTAATGGGGGAGGTATACGTTTAGGTCTTGATAATATTACACGTCTTATGAATGCTCTTGGAAATCCAGAAGCCCATTTAAAAATTATTCATATAGGTGGCACAAATGGTAAAGGATCAACAAGTGCATTTATTAGTAATGCTTTAAAAGAAAATGGTTATAAGGTAGGCGTCTTTAATTCACCATACTTAATCACACCTAGAGAGAATATCCGCATCAATAATGTGGATATTAGTACTTCAGATTTTTGACCCGTGTAAAAAAAGTGACTGAAATTGGGGCAAAACTCAGAGAAGAAGGACATGAACCTTCTTATTTTGAAATTATGGTAGGTGTAGCATTTACATATTTCTATGAACAACAAGTAGATTTCGTTGTTTTAGAAGTAGGTTTAGGTGGCGCTTTAGATGGCACTAATGTAATTAAAAAATCTCTTGTATCTGTTATTACTAAAATCTCTATTGACCATAAAGACTTTTTAGGAGATACCCTTACAAGTATTGCAACACAAAAAGCAGGGATTATTAAGCAAGAAGGTTTAGTCATTACGGGGACTCAAGGACCAGAAGTTTTAGAGGTATTTAAAAAGGTTTGTAAGGAAAAAGAAGCTCAGCTTATAGTAGCCCCTTGTGATCAAGCAATTGTAGAAAGCGTTTCTGAAAAGGGTACGGCTTTTAAATTACAAGATGAAGACTATGCAATAAGTTTAATTGGTGGTCATCAAGCTTATAACTGTACAATTGCTTTAGCAGTCATTGAGAAATTACAAGAGATGGGTATTACAATGGATAAGGTACTTATTAAGAAGGCTTTACTTGAAACAAAGTGGGAAGGACGCTTTGAAAAAATCGGAGATGAACCTTTATTCTTTATCGATGGGGCACATAATGTAGATGGTATTATGGCCCTCAGAAATACAATTAATGCTTTAAAAAAACGTTATACAATAGGCATTGTAGGTATGTTAAAAGATAAAGAAGTAGAAGAAATGCTAGAGGTGATTATACCATGCTTTGATACCTTAGTTGTTACGTTGCCACATAATCCAAGAGCTATGACAGCGCAGTGTTTAGGTGATAAAATAAGAGCTTATGGTAAAGAAGTATATATTGTAAATAATGTACATGAAGCGAAAGAAAAAGCATTAGAAGTAGCAAAATCACATGAAGATAGCCAAGTCATAGGCTTTGGCTCACTTTATATGATTGGAGAACTTAAAGAAAATTGCTAAATAAGTTGTTTATATTTCTAGCCTGAATGAGGCACAATAAGATGGGTGATAAAAAGATGATTTATGAGATTCAAGAAAGGCTCATTGTAAGAGAAAAGATGCCTCAAGATGAGATAGAATATAGTAAGGCAAGAGGTTATATAGAAGTTATTTCTATGCAGGAATGGCAAAAGCGAGTAGGAGATTTCTTAATAGAAGAGATTAGAGATTTTGAGCGTATTGACTGCTCAAAGATTATAGAAGGCATAGATTATTTATGGGGAAGTTTTATGATTCCTACAAAAAATGATGTGCATAAAAGACGTGTGTTTTTTTTCATTATAGAAAAGAAAAAGGTTACTTTTATAGAACACGAAGAATTTGTAGCACATATATTGGCACAAATAGCAAAGGTTAAAGTTTGGAAGAAGCCTTGTATTGAAAGTTTTTTATATACATTTTTAGAAGCGCTTATTGATAAGGATTATATTTATCTATATGAATTTGAAAATAAGCTTAGAAAGGTAGAAGATAGTATTGTAAATGGCGGAAGTCCAAATTTTAACCATAAAATGATGGCCTTTCGCAAAGAAATTGCCACATGGCATCATTATTATTTACAGCTTTTAGAAATCGGGCGAAAGCTAAAAGAAAATGAAAGTGAATTTTTTGAAGAAGACGGGATGAGATTATTTGAGCTTTTTAATGAGCGAGTTATAAATCTTCAAGGTAACACAAAGTTTCTAAGAGAATATGCCATTCAAATACGAGAAGTCTATCAAACGCAAGTTGATATTAAACAAAATAAAATCATGGAGATTTTAACGATTATGACGACCTTGTTTTTACCCTTAACACTGATTACGGGGTGGTATGGCATGAACTTTGAATATATGCCAGAATTAAAATGGGAATATGGTTATCCGACTATGATTTTAGGCAGTATCATTGTGGTTATGATTTGTATGAAATGGTTTAAAAAGAAAAAGTTACTTTAAATAGCATATAAAAAGTGATATTAGGAATCCCTAATATTGCTTTTTGGGGTGTATAATGAAATAATATATAAACACTAAAGAATAGAGGGGATTAGATGAACGAAGGATATAGAGATTATATAAACTTTTGGCCTGAATTCAAAAGTGAGGTAACTAAGGAAGAATTAAAAGAAGCCATTTATTTTATTTATAGTGATAGAAAAGTATTAATAAAAAATAATGAAGATAAACTTCAAATGCCTATTTATGAAACAGTAGAAAAATTAAATATTAATTTAGCAGAAAGTTATTATTTAGGTGAATTGAAAGGGCAAATTTGTATCTGTATAAATGTTAAAGATTTAAGGGGATTTGAAAGTGAATATAGGCTCATACCGCTTAAAAGTCAGTTATGGGAATTAAATCAAGAAATCTACTTTGTAGCTATTAAAGCAATGCAACTTTTAGAATGGGATAATAATACGAAATATTGTGGGAGATGTGGCAACTTATATACGCGTAAGGAAGACGAAAGAGCAAAGGTGTGTAAGAAGTGTGGGCGCATTGAGTATCCTAGAATCTCTCCAGCAATTATTGTAGGAGTAACAAAAGGAGAAGAGATTTTATTAGCGCATAATGCAAATTTTGCAGAAGGATTATATAGTATTATTGCAGGGTTCGTAGAACAAGGAGAAACCCTTGAAGCAGCAGTGAAAAGAGAAGTATATGAAGAAGTAGGGGTTAAGGTAAAAAATATTCAATATGTGAGTAGTAAACCTTGGTCTACAGGAGATTCATTAATGCTAGGTTTTACAGCAGAATATGAGAGTGGGGAAATCACTGTAGATGAAAAAGAGATTTTAGATGCGGGTTGGTATAACAAAGAAAAATTGCCACCTGTATTGCCATTACCAATTACAACTGCAAGAGAAATTATTAATCGTCTAATAGGCATTGACAATACCATAGCTGGAAGCAGAAAATAGAAATTAAACAAAATGAATATGATGCTAAGATATTATATGTTAAAAATTACCTGGATATGATTGTTAAATGAATGATTAAATATTGGATAATTTTAGTTTAAATAGGAAAAAATTTTACTATATAAACATTTTGCATTCGTATTGTGTTTTTTTGAAAATTAAATTATTATATAGAAGGTTTAGCCTGAAAACGGAAAAATTTGGTGGTTAAATAAAATAAGAATCAGGGAGTAGAATATGAAGAAATTTTTAGCATTAGGACTTAGCAGTATTTTAGCAATGAGCGTATTAGCAGGATGTGGTGGTAGTGCAAATGGTGGTCAAACTGAAACTACATCAAAATTTGAAAAATTAGATACAGACCTTAAGGTTGGTATGGTTGTTGGAAAAGGTACAATTGATGACCGTTCATTCAACCAAGGAACATGGGAAGGAATCTCTGGAACTGTTAAGAATTGTAAATATTTAAAACCTGCTGGTGAAACTGAAGCAGATTATACAAAAGAAATCGGTAACCTTTATGATGCTGGATTCAAAAGCATTATGTTACCAGGTTACTACTTTGAAACAGCATTATTCAAAGCACAAGATAAATACACAGATGCAAGCTTTGTAATCTTAGATGGAGAACCAAATGATGGACAAGGAACAACAAAAATTGGTGACAAAACAGTATCAATTACATTTGCTGAACAAGAAGCAAGTTTCATTGCAGGTGTAGCAGCAGCAACACAAATCAAAGATGGTGAATTTGGATTCTTAGGAGGTATGGCACTTCCAGCTGTACAAAGATTTGAAAAAGGATTTAGACAAGGTATTGACTACGCAAATACAAACTTAGGTACAAATATTTCATTTAAAGATGAAAACTCTGTATACCAAGGAACATTCGATGACAAAGCAGCAGGACAACAAATTGCAGCTCAAATGTATGACCGTGGTGTAAAAGTAATTTTCACAGCAGCAGGTGGTACAGGTATTGGTGCAATTACAGAAGCTAAACAAAGAACTAGTAATGGACAAGAAGTATGGGTTATTGGTGTAGATTCAGATCAATATACAGATGGTATTTACAATGAAGATACTAAACAATCTGTAGTCTTAACATCAGCTATTAAATATTTAGATCAAGCAACACATGATATGATTGTAGCACAAGTTAATGGAAACTTCCAAGGTGGTGAAGTAATTGTATTTTCAATCGCAAATGATGGTGTAGGAATCCCAGCTGAAAATCCAAACTTAAGTGAAGAAACAATCATTGTAGTAAATGAAGTATATAACAAAGTAAAAACTGGTGAAATCGTAGTTGATGGAACTGTATAATAGATAAATTAAAAAGGTGTAACAATTTGCGTTACACCTTTTTTACATTTTTCTAAGCCGAGAAAAATGTATTAAGAATAAATAATATGATATGTCTCGCTCATACTAAATATAATTATTTACTAATTTAAAATGAAATAAAATTTAAAATTTCTGTTAATTTGCATGGTGGTAAAAATTGAAAATTATAAAATAAATTAGTATAATAATTAATATGAAAAACCAATGTTTATAGGAAATGGGGGAAGAAAATGAAAAAAGTATTATTTGTAGCTTCAGAATGTGTACCCTTTATAAAAACTGGAGGGTTAGCTGATGTAGTGGGAACACTTCCTAAAATGTTTGATAAAGAAAAATATGATGTACGTGTTATTATGCCATATTATACTTGCATTCCAGCGCAGTACCGTAATAGTTTTACATATAGGCATCATTTCTATATGGATATTGGCTGGCAAAAGGAAAAATTACATGTAGGAATTATGACCACGGAATATGAAGGAGTTACTTTTTACTTTGTAGATAATGAATACTACTTTAGCGGTTGGGCGCCTTATGGTACCACACGCTTTGATATTGAAAAGTTCACATTCTTCTGCAAGGCAGTACTTGCAATCTTACCTGTCATTGATTTTAAACCAGATATTATTCATTGTCATGATTGGCAATCAGCATTAGTACCTGTTTATTTAAAAACAATTTTTGCAAGTAATCCATTCTTCTGGGGAATTAAAACAATTATGACCATTCATAACTTAAAATTCCAAGGTATATGGGATTTGAAAACTATAAGGGGAATCAGTGGATTACCAGCAGACTTATTTACACCAGATAAATTAGAGTTTAATAAGGACGCCAATATGTTAAAAGGTGGTCTTGTTTATTCAGACTACATTACAACAGTAAGTGATACATATGCTAGAGAAATCCAGATGCCTTACTATGGGGAAGGTTTAGACGGACTTCTTAGAGCGAGAAACAATTCATTATGTGGTATCTTAAATGGTATTGATTATGATGAATATAATCCTGAAAAGGATGCACATATTTATAAAAACTATGATATCAGCACTGTAGATACACTTAAGGTACAAAATAAGTTAGCACTTCAAAAACAACTAGGCTTACCTGTAGATAAAAATAAATTCATGTTAGCAATTATCTCAAGGCTTACAGATCAAAAAGGTCTGGATCTTGTAGACTGGGTAATGAATCAAATCTGTGATGACAATACACAACTCGTAGTCCTTGGTACGGGAGAAGGACAATATGAAAATATGTTTAAACATTATCAGTGGATTAAACCTCAAAATGTATCTGCCAATATCTATTACTCAGATGATTTAGCGCATAAACTTTATGCAGCAGCTGATGCATTTTTAATGCCATCTAGGTTTGAACCATGTGGTTTGTCACAACTTATGTCATTACGTTATGGTACAGTACCTATTGTCAGAGAAACAGGTGGTTTAAAAGATACTGTACAAGCGTATAATGAAGTAGAAAATACAGGTACAGGTTTCTCATTTGCTAACTATAATGCTCATGAAATGTTAGGCATCATTAATTATGCTAAGAAGATTTATTATGAAAATCAAGAGGCATGGCGCGGTATTGTACATCGCGGTATGAGGGCTAACTTCTCATGGCATATATCAGCTAAAAAGTATGAGGAATTATATGATAGGCTCATCTGGTAAGAAGAGAATCTAGACTATATAAATAAGGGGATGCTGCAAAATTATTATTAAAATCTTGCGACACCCCTTTTTTATGACTAAAAATAAGTAGGGCAGTAGCTTTATAAGCTATGCATTTGAAGTTTTAATTAATATATATTATGCTTAATAAGAATATAAAAATTAGTAGGTGAAAAGATGAAGAACAATAAAGATTTACAAAGGCTGCTTATGAGTCTAGATGGAAAAAGTTATGGTGCTTATAAAGAAATTAAGGGGAGTTATAGCTTTAAAGATTATGTAATAGAAATACAACATGTACAAGGAGATCCTTTTGCTAGTCCATCTAAGGTGCGTGTATTTATGCCAATAAATGTGGCAGGGGTTCCAAATACATTTATTGATTCTAAAAATAAATGTATTGCAGCAGCAGATTTTCTAACAAGAGTTTTCGCTGAAAATATAGAGAAGCTTTACAATGGAGTAAGAGGTTCTGGGAAGAGTGGGATGATATGCATTGCACGTCCAAGTACACAAATCCTTGAGCGTACATCAGTAATGATTGATGCTAAGCAAATTGAGTTAAGATGTGAAGTGGGTCTTCCAGCAGCAGGAAGAAGAGTGTTAGGAAAGGCAGCAGCTTATATTTTATGTGAGGCTTTACCTAAAATTGTAGAAGCTTCTCTTTATTATAAAAATATAGATGGCAGTAAGTTACAAGCACAAGTAGAACTTATGGAAGATCAAGCATTTATACGCAAGGAACTTATAAATAGAGATTTAATAACCTTTATTGCAAATGGGTCTATATTACCTAGAAAAAGTGGTATATCGGAGCTGCCACTTAAAAAAGGTGTACCATTTAGGAGTCCAGTTCACTTAGAAGTAGAAATGAACTTACCTTATAGAGGAAAAGTAAAAGGATTAGGTATTCCAAAAGGTATTACATTAATTGTAGGTGGGGGATATCACGGAAAATCTACTTTATTACAAGCTATTGAAAAAGGGGTATATAATCATATTCCAAGTGATGGTAGAGAACTTGTTATTACAAGAGACGATGCTATGAAAATTCGTGCAGAAGATGGCAGAAGTGTAGCTAAAGTAAATATCAGTCCATTTATTAATAACTTACCGAATGGTAAGGATACAGTGAAATTTAGTACAGAAAATGCCAGTGGAAGTACATCACAAGCTACAAATGTGATGGAGGCTTTAGAAGCAGGAAGTAAAGTATTACTTATTGATGAAGATACATCAGCCACTAACTTTATGATTCGTGATGGTCGTATGCAAAAATTAGTTGCCAAAGAAAAAGAACCTATTACACCGTTTATTGATAAAGTGGCACAACTTAAATTACAAAAAGATGTCTCTACAATTATGGTTGTAGGTGGTAGTGGGGATTATTTTGATGTAGCAGAGCATATCATTATGTTAGATTCTTATCATTTAGAGGATGTAACAGCTAGAGCAAAAGAGATTGCTAGCGAAATAGGAGAAACAAGAGCTGCTCAAAATGATAAAGCTTTTGGTGAGATTACACATCGTATCCTTATGAAAAATAGTTTTCCAAAAGGAGATAAAGATTCTAAGATTAAGGTGAGAAGTCTAGATACAATCTCTTACGGAGATGAAAATATTGATTTAAGTTATGTGGAACAACTTGTAGAAATAAATCAAACTAATGCTTTAGGTGCCATTTTGGATTATATGGTAAAGAATATTATAGATGACAATCACACCTTAGAAGAATGTGTCAGCATATTTGAAGCAAAAGTCAAAAAAGAAGGTATTACAGTACTTTCAAGTTGCAGTGGTTATTCAGGTAACTTAGCTATGCCAAGAGCTTATGAAGTATGTTGTATGATTAATCGTTATCGTAAATTACGCATAAAATAAAAACTAGATATAAATGGAGAAAACTATGAAGCAAGCAAATAAATCATTTTATAAGATGGTATTTGCATTAGTCATGCCTATGGCTGTGCAGAATCTCATTAATACAGCGATTACCTCAGCAGATGTTATGATGTTAGGAAAGGTAGGAGAAAACGTACTTTCAGCTTCATCTTTAGCTGGACAAGTACAGTTTATTCTATCACTTATTTTCTTTGGGATTACGTCAGGAGCAGCTGTTTTAACAGCTCAATATTGGGGGAAGCAGGATACTCAGACGATTGAAAAGATTATGGGAATTGCAATGCGCATTTCCCTAATCGTAAGTTTAATTTTTACTGTAATTGTACTATTATTTACAAGGCCAGTTATGCAAATTTTTTCAAATGAAGAGGCAGTTATAGATGAAGGAATTCAGTATTTAAGAATTATTGCTTTTTCATATATACCGATTGCAATTACCATGGTTTATCTTAATATTGTACGTAGTATTGAGAGGGTACTTATTTCAACAGTTGTTTATTCTAATTCATTAGTATTAAATGTAGCTCTTAACGCACTTTTAATATTTGGGTTAGGGCCTTTTCCTACTTTAGGAATTAAAGGGGCAGCTATTGCGACACTAATAACACGTATTGTAGAGTTAATCATTGTAATTGCTTATGCAAAATACATTAATAAAGTCATTACTTTTGAACCTAAAGACTTATTTGTAAGAGATGCTCTTTTATTTAAAGATTTCTTAAAGTATGCTTCACCAGTTATCGCCAATGAACTTTTTTGGGGAGCAGCATGTTCTATGAATGCAGTTATTATAGGACATATAGGAAGTTCTGTAGTAGCAGCTAATTCAGTGGCTCAAGTTACAAGACAATTGGCCATGGTTATGGCCTTTGGTATAGCCAATGCTACAGCTATTATCATTGGTAAAACAATTGGTGAAAATAATGAGAAGTTAGCAGAAGAATATGGTAAGAGATTTTTAAAACTAAGTATTTATGCAGGCCTTTTAGGTGCAGCTATTGTTTTAATTATAAGACCTATTGTAATGAATGTATTAACATTATCACCGGAAGCAGTTAATTACTTATCAATGATGATGTTTGTAATGACCTATTTTACATTTGCTCAATCCATTAATACAACTTTAGTTGTAGGTGTGTTTAGAGCAGGAGGAGATACAAAGTTTGGACTCATTTTAGATGTGACTACTATGTGGGGAGGTTCTATTTTACTAGGATCTATTGCTGCATTTGTGTTTAAATGGCCAGTTACAATTGTATACATACTATTAATGTGTGATGAGATTATTAAATTACCATTAACCTACTATCGTTATAAAGGAAAGAAATGGCTTTGTCATGTTACCAGATAATACAATAATCAAAAGAAGGTTTCGCAAAATAATATTTTTTGCGAAACCTTCTTTTGCCTTTTACATATCTTATATCATCATGAGTAAATATGTAAAAGGTGTGCAATGAGATAAAGTATAAATAAGTGAGTTGGATAAAAAGCATAAAATACATATTTAAGAGATAGACCACGTTTGCCATTGTAGCAGGCAATTGGAAGAATCGCTAAGGTAGCAAGGGATTCCATAGGATTTGCAAGAAAGCTGAAAAAGAAAAAGCTGATAGTTAGAGGAAGGAGCTTATGATGTTTATGATAAAGGTAAAATAATATAATAAAAATAACACCAAAACATCCATAGTCTACTCTTGCCAATTCTGCAATAATCATGCCAGATACAAAGATGAAGTATTGCATCCAATTTTTATATTTAAACTTATCCAACCCTATAAGTACGAGGAGTCCAATAAGTAGTGTGAAAAATACATTTTGATGAGAAAAATTAAAAATTCTTTCAGATATAGCTAAATTGAAAGGAATTTCTGATATAAATGCAAAAATACCTAGACGAATAGCATAATTTCTAACATTGTGAGTATGAAGAAAACCTTCTACAAGTAAAAAACAAAATATAGGAAATGCAAGACGTCCTATACAACGTAAGAGATAACATGTAGGAAATAAAACAGCACCAATATGATCAATAAGCATTGTTGTAATAGCAATGATTTTTAAATTACTACCGCTTAAACTAATTTTTTGTGTATGCATAGTACACCTCCTATTAAATTATATTCATATTATACAGTACTAGATATAAAAATGTATAAAAATGGTAATGAAGTTTATCTTCATGAAAGAGTTTCTACCTAATAAAATCATCAGCTAAAATAGCAATAGGAGAAAGGAAGAACCAAATAACAAAGAATGATAAACAAACTTGTCCTAAAATATTACAAGGTAAATGGCTATAATCCAAAATATGAAGCCCAAGATAAATATTTAAAAGCATGCCACTTAAAAATTCTAGTATTGTAATAATGAAGGCTGAGATCAGCATTTGTAAAATAGAAGAGAAATCAAAACTAAATATATTATTAATAAGGCCAATCAATATAAAATAGATTCCATCTAAAATTCCCATAGTCCAATGGGTAGGCCACGATAAAGAATTTCAATAAGTAAATAGCTTATACCACCAATACAAAAAAGTACAAGATATTTTCCTAGTTATCTCATATAAAAGTCCTTTCCTGTAAATTTTAGTGTTCAAGTAAATTTATTATGTGCCCAAATATAAGATTTATGCGCTATAAAACTTGAACTTATGTATAAGAATGTCGATAACATATAAGAGAGTCCATAGTAGATAAATGTTCTATAGAAAAACTATAGAAGCAGAGGCATTAAATATAGCATTTTATATAAAGGGCTATAAGGTGTAGCAGGACATAAGAGAAACGAGGAGGAAAAAAGATGAAACAATGGAAAAAGCATTTATGTGGTATGTTGATTGTAGCAGCAGTGCCAGGTATGATCTATGCAGCAAATATAACGCAAAGTACATCGTCAGCAGTTACAGTAAGCCCAAATGTAGAGAAAGCTAAAGAAGAGATTAAGTTTATAAGTCCTATAAAGGTGGAAGCAGAATTAACTGCACCATTTGATCAAGATAGGACAAGCTATAGTCATCAAGGGATTGATTTAAAAATGCCAATAGGGACTCCTGTATATGCAGCGGCGGATGGAAAAGTTATTAAAGCAGCACCAGATTCAAAGGGCATTAATGCAGGTGGTGGAAACATTATCATGTTAGTACATGCAGATGGTTCTCAGACTTGGTATATGCATTTAGACGCATATGCTGTTAATTTAGGGAATAATGTCAAACAAGGACAAATCATAGGCTTTTCAGGAAACACAGGAGATAGCAGTGCGCCACACTTACATCTAGAATACCGCGTTAATGGTATACCATTAGATCCTAGATTTATTATAGAGAATAAACAATACGTAGATAAAAGCGTATCCTTAATTAAATTAGATGAGCCATTTATTGTTGTACAATCATAATACAAAAAAATAATTCCTAGTAAAAAAAGTAGAAAAAAAGGAATTACCCCTAGACTTCTAGAAAAAGATAGTTTATGATAGAGAAATAGCTTAAGAAAAGCTATAAATTAACGAGTTGTGCTAGTTAAATTTACAAGTAGAATAAGCTTC
>NZ_BBCG01000028.1 GCF_001311925.1 Cellulosilyticum ruminicola JCM 14822 | reverse complement strand
TAGGGTAATGTCATTAAGTTAAGATGACGATTTAAGATCTCTATATCAGAAATGATAGGGGTCTTTTTATTTTGTAAAAAATTCTTGACATATAACTCATAATGTGCGGGCGCTTTCGCTATCCAAATCTTTAAATGACGAGATTTTTGATACTGACATAATCCTTTCATTTACAAGAAAACAAAAGCAGTATACAATGTCATTTCGTATTGCAAGATTTAAGATATCTAAGGATTCCTATGAGCTAGTAGTTACAAACTTTGATAGATTTAAATTTCCATCAGAAAAGCTCAAAGAAATATATCATTTAAGATGGGGAATTGAAACATCCTTTAGAGAATTAAAGTATGCCATTGGATTAACAAGTTTCCACGCTAAAAAAGTGGACTATATAAAACAAGAAATTTTTGCTAGATTAACGCTATATAACTATTGTGAACTAATTACCACGCATGTTATTGAGCAAAGTGATGTATCCAATAAAACAAAACAGGTGAACTTTACTATTGCCATTTATACTTGCAGGGAATACCTACGAAAGAAACGACAAATAAGTCCACCAGATGTGATTAAGCTTATCGAAAAGTATACATTACCAGTAAGACTTGGGCGTTGAGACTCTCGGAAAGTCAAAACCCAAGCAATAGTTAGTTTTCTATATCGAGTAGTGTAACCATACATAATTATATATTTTTTTAGACAGATGAGCAATCTGTCTATTTGTTGTGCCATAAAATAATGATAAATCGAAATATAAAGGTAAAGCAAGAATATTTAAAATTATTGTAATCAAAAAAATATAATTTCACCAAATTTCTAGGCATGGTACATATTTCTAAATTCAGTAGGTGTACATGATTTTGTAAGTTTAAACATCCTAATAAATGCAGATTGATTTGAGAAGCCGGATTGTAGGGCAATTTCTGTGATTGGCAAGTTTGGATTGATTAGGAGTTGTTCTGCATATTCGATGCGTTTTTTAGTGAGATATTTGTAAAAGGTTGTGTTAGTGAACTGCTTAAACAGCCTAGCAAAGTGATATTTGCTAAAGCCGGCTAGATGAGCAATATCATTTAGCGTTAAGTTTTCGGTACAGTGGGCCGTTATGTAATCGCAGATACTCATAAATTTATCGATATGTTCTTTAGGTATCTGATTGTTTAAGGTGAAGCATTCTGTATGTTTGAAATTATGACGCCCAATATTAATAAGCATGTCCATTAAATTGGAATAGATAGCTAATTCATAGTAGGGCGTAGTACTTGTATATTCATTAAAGATATCCAATAGTTTCTTTTGTAAAATCGCATGGAGATGTGGATGCGTTTCAGAGGTAATAATAATAGCAGGAGAAATAAGATTTGATATAGATTCAAAATCCTTGAGTTGGCGTAATAGTGTAAGTTCTGCTTGGAAAATAATACGTCTACCAAAAGGTGGTGCTTTTAATTCGTGAACGACTCCAGGTGAAATGAAGATAATATCAGAAGGGTGTAATTCCCTCACTATATCATTAAGGATAATGGTGTAATTATTAGATATTGGCATAATGATTTCAATAGGAGTATGCCAGTGAGCAGGGTAATTTTCACATACGGTATTATCATAGAGCCTTAAGTTAGTATTGGCTTTATAATCCACGATTTCATGTATTCCATTTAAATGTTCAATCATAATTCAAACTCTCCTTATAATTATTTAAGTATTATGATAAAATCTAATGATTAGTAAACATAGGGGCTATAAAAATATAGTGGTGGTATTAAGCACTAAAAACAATAGAGTAAGTATAGTAAAAGTACAAATAAGTATAGAGTATTATATATAAATTAAGCAAAATACACAGGTAAGTGTAATGTGACATGTGGTTTTTAAATAGGAATATAGTCAGTTTGCATATAAATTCAGCAATAATTAATAATTATATGGCAATTATTGAGTAGTGGATACTATAACGCTTTGTTAAAATATATAATATAAGATCTTCATTTAGTAATAAGGAAAATTTCTAAGGGGGAAAGCGATATGAAAAAGAAGTTTATATTGGCGTTATTAAGTACTTCTATATTAACAACTTTATTAGGGGGATGTAAAGTTTCTACTGATACGGGTTCTAATGCCAGCAATGGTAAAACAGAGACAGCAGCTACAGAAACAACAAGTGAAGCTACAGGAAATGAAGAAGAAATCACTTGGATGTTCTGGGATGATTTAAATGCTACAGAAGACTTAATTACTAAAGGATATAAAGACGTTATTGATCGATTTAATGAAGAATACAAAGGCAAATATCATGTAAATGTTATTACAACAAACCTTGAAGAATATGATACAAAATTAAATGCTTTAGTTGCAGCCAATAATACACCAGACGTATTTATCTGTAACCCAGGTCCTAACTTAACACAATATGTAGAATCAGGAGTTGCACAAGATTTAACAGATATCTTAAAAAATGAAGAAAGTGAATGGTATGGCACTTTCAATGACGGTATCTTTGAAAGAATTACATATGATGATAAAATTATGGCTATTCCAACATGTTTCGCGGCAGCATGTGTATTCTATAACACAGAAATCTTTGATAAAGCAGGTGTACAACCACCAGAAACATTTGATGAAATGTTAGATGTATGTCAAAAGATTAAAGATGCAGGTTATGCACCTATCTCTTGCTCAGCTAGTACAGCTTGGTGTTTATCAATGGTAGCTGGTTACTTATGTGACCGTGAAGGCGGACCAGATAACTTAGAAGGTATTACAAACGGTACACTTGATTGGACAAGTGAAAGTTTCGTAAAAGCTGCTACAGATCTTAAAGAGTTATCTCAATACTTCCAAGAAACAGCAGTTGGTGACTCTAATGACCAAGCAACAGCTAATTTCTACAATGGAGAAGCTGGTATGTTAGTTCAAGGTTCTTGGGCAATCGGACAAATCAATGGTAACAATCCAGAATTTGAAGATAAATGTGGTGTATTTAGATTCCCAGCAATCGAAGGTGGCGCAGATCCTAACCGTATGATTGTAAAAACAGATAACCTTGTAATGAGTTCTAAAACAGAACATAAAGATGCTTGTATTGCGTTAATGAAAGAGTTCACAAACGAGACATCTCAAAAATATGTTGCAGAAATTGGTGGAAAGATTCCTGTAACAAATGTAGAAATTGATTATAGTAAAGCTCCAAAACAATTATCTTATATTCAAGATATCTTAAAAGATACAACAGGTACATTTGGTTTCTATAATGAATCTCTTGCAAGTGTAGAAGCTGGAGATACATTTGATAACGCAATGGTAGAAGTATTCCTTGGTAGTGCTACACCAGAACAAGCAGTTCAAAAAATCCAAGATTACTATGATAAGAATGTAAGAAAATAAAACTTTTTATAAATATGGGGTGAATAACCCCATATTTATATTATAGATTAGATGGTAAGGGGGGATTGTCGTGGATAAGCTTTTAAGAAATAAAAAGGCAATAGCAGTATTTATTGCACCAGCCTTTATATTATTTACACTTGTCTTATTCATTCCGGTTATTCAAGTAGTTTATTATTCATTTTGTGAATATGGTTCATTAACTAAGCCAGAGTTTATTGGATTTGATAACTACATTAAATTATTTACTGAAGATCAGACAATGCTCATCGCATTAAAGAACTCATTCTTTTTTATGATATTCTCAGTAATTTCACAACAAATCATAGGATTATTGCTAGCAGTATTATTAACTAATATAAAAAAGGGAAGAAACTTCTTTAAAAATATATATTACCTCCCTTGTGTATTATCATCTGCAGCATTAGGTTTATTATGGGCATTCTTATTTAATCCTAAGATGGGTATTAACCAAATTTTAGCTACAGTTGGTATCAAAGGACCATTGTGGTTATCAGATGTATCAGGATTTATTTGTCTGCCAATGTGGGTTATCGCTTTTGTAGCATTGTGGCAATATGTAGGTCAAAATATGATGCTTTATATGGCACAGATTATGAATATTTCAACAGATATATATGAAGCTTCTTATATAGATGGTGCTTCAAAAGTAAAAGCGTTTTTCTATGTAACATTACCACTTATTAAACCAATGATGATTACTTCAATATCATTAAACTGTATTGGTTCATTAAAATTCTTCGACTTAGTTTACAATATGACTCAAGGTGGACCAAATCATAATTCAGAAGTATTGGCAACACACTTATATCAACAAGGCTTCAAATACTTTAAATATGGTTATTCTAGTGCAATAGCAGTTATATTACTTATATTATGTTTATTAGTAACATTCATCATTAATAAATGTATTAAGATTGATAATTACGAAATGTAGGGGGAATGAGATATGAAGCGTATACAAGTTACACCAAATAATGAATTAGCTCAAGTTAAAAGCAAAAAAGCCATTTCTCCAGTACAAGTAATCATATATTTTTTCCTAATCTTATTAGTTTTAGTTTATGTATTTCCACTTTTATGATGGTAAGTGTATCTTTAAAAACTAATGCAGAAGTTATGAGATCACCTTTTGCACTTCCTGAGGTTGTACAATTAGGAAACTATATATTTGCCTGGACAGTAGGTAAATTAGGTGTAGCAACATTAAACTCAGTTATTGTTTGTGGTATAGCACTTTTAGTAAGTTTATTTTTTGGTGCTATGGCAGCCTTTGCAATCGCAAGGATGAAATGGAAAATTTCTAAGTCTATGATGTCTTATTTTTTAATTGGTATGATGGTACCTGTTCATTGTGTACTTATCCCTTTATTTGTACGTTTTACAAAATTAGGACTTACAGATTCATTAATAGGGCTTATTATTCCATATATAGCATTTGCATTACCAATGACAATATTTTTATTAGTAGGTTTCTTTAAAGGCATGCCTGGTGAAATATTTGAAGCAGCATGTATTGATGGCTGTAATATTTATCAATGTTTCATTGAAATAGGTTTACCACTTGCTAAAACAGGTATGTTCGTTTCAGGATTAATGACTTTTGTAGGTAACTGGAATGAGTTATTACTTGCCATGGTATTTATATCAGATCCAAACAAGAAAACACTTCCTGTAACATTAACATATTTCGTAGGACCATATGCAACAAACTATGTACAGATGTTTGCAGCGATTATTATAGCTATCGCACCAAGTATCGTTGTATACTGTTTATTCAGTAATCAAATCGTAGAAGGCTTAACAGTAGGAGCTGTAAAAGGTTAATATAGCGTATAATTAAAAGTCATAGATTATGAAGTCTATGGCTTTTTTAATATCACGAAAAAGAGAAAAAAATATATTTTTAGCAAAAAAATATTTTTTTGCTAAATGTTGACATATATATAAATATAGGTTATTATATATAACGTTCGTGGTACAAATATTATCAAGAATAATTGATATAGTTTTTATATTCTGTAAAGAAGCAGATTTAGTCGGAACTAAGCAAAAGCAATCTCTGTAAGTCAGAGTTTATATATATATAGATAGATGCGGGTGTAGTTCAATGGTAGAACTTCAGCCTTCCAAGCTGACTACGTGGGTTCGATTCCCATCACCCGCTCTCCTGATAAAAAGGCCTTAGATGAAATGGTTATTTTATTTAAGGCCTTTTTGTTATGTATTATAATTTGATATTTAGACATGGAGAAAAGTGCACAATATCTTTAGTATAAAAAATATTAATAAATAAAAATTCAGTAAATAATTTACAATTCAATGATTCGCTAATATAATAGAGTAAAACAGTTAAAAGAGTAGACTCATATTAATGACCATCAAGGGGGATTTTAGATGAAATATGATGCAGAGAACGTAAGAGAGTATTACAATAAAGCTGCTGAAAAAGAGTGGGAACGCTTAACTAAGAATAGAATGGGCGAATTGATATACAA
Source organism: Cellulosilyticum ruminicola JCM 14822 (assembly GCF_001311925.1). GTDB lineage: Bacteria > Bacillota > Clostridia > Lachnospirales > Cellulosilyticaceae > Cellulosilyticum > Cellulosilyticum ruminicola. The sequence continues at coordinate 38,864 of NZ_BBCG01000028.1, read as the reverse complement.
TGTGCATTTAGATATATTAAGAAGATATATTACAGATAAAGATTATGTAATGGAATTAGGCGCAGGCGGAGGAAGATATACTAAGGAAATCGTTAAGATGGCGGGATTGCTTGTGACTTCTGATCTTTCACCAGTACAAGTAAAGGTAAATAAAAATAAAATGAGAGGCTTGAAATTAGATACAGAAATAGAAGATTTCAAACAGCTTGATATTACAGCAATGCCACAAATTAAAGATGCAAGCTATGATGTCGTTGTATGTATTGGTGGTGCTTTAAATTATTTATTTAATAAAGAGAAAGACGGTATCAAAGAGATGCTGAGAATCCTTAAGCCAGGTGGTAAGTTAATATTAGGGGTAATGTCTAAGATTGGCTCACTGATGTATTATATGGATGGGGTAGTGCAGGAAAAAGAACGCTTTGGAATCGATGCGACCAAGTGGTTATTTGAGACAGGCATACAGGATGAAGAACATTATCCTGTACCAAGTAGACATTATATACATATGATGACGAGTATAGAGTTAGATGAGCTTTTATCAGATGAACCTGTACAGGTTATAGAAAAGAGTTCAGCAGGATTATTTAGCCATGTAAAAGAAGAGTTACTTACCGAGATGAAATATGATAAGGAATTATGGGATTGTATTTTAAAAAAGGAGTTAGCATTTACTAAGAATCCAGGAACCTTAGATTGTGGTACAAACATTATTTATGTTATAGAAAAGCTACAATAATTTATGAAAGTGAATATTATTGATATAAAAGAGGTAACATGATTGTTGGCGGCGAGCATAAAAAAGTTATATTTTCGAAAAATAAAACTTTAATATTGAATTTTATAAAAAATAGGAGTAAAATTATTTATGTTCAATGCACTAATGAGCTATCGCCAAGCGGTAAGGCACTGGACTCTGACTCCAGCACTTCGTAGGTTCGAATCCTACTAGCTCAGTTAATTTTATAAGTAGGAAAACTCCATTTTAAATACTGAAGTACTCAGTTATTTAAAATGGAGTTTTTTAGGATACAAATTTATATTAGAAAATAAAATTTATATTTTACTAAATGACTAAGCATTTGATACAATGCCTAGTCATTTTTTTATAAAAATTATTTTATGTAAAGAAAATATATGCATAAATTACTTTTTTTACAATGAAATAACAAAAAAGTAAGTTTACCAATGAAGATAAATAAAATAATTTTAAAAAAACATAAAAAATTCAGAAGCATATATTTACATTAAAAAGGGAGCGGATTATAGTAGTTCATATGAAAAATAAAAATAAGGAGTATTAACTATGTATAAAGAATTAGACCATAATATGTTAAATGATGCTAATATACATCTTGATATTAGTAATATGTTTGAAAAAATTGTTAAAACATATCCAGCAGTATTAGCAGCTAAGTATAAAGATGAAGAAATTACTTATGACGTACTTAATAAAAAAGCCAATAGAATGGCAAGGTTTTTAAGAGAAAAAGGTATTGCAAAAGATCAAATTGTAGCAATATATGGAGAACGTAGCATAAAATTTTTAGAAGGTATATTAGCCACATTTAAAGCTGGTGGTGCATATATGCCAATTAATCCAAGTTTTCCTGAAAAACGTGTTATTCAGATGGTAGAGCAAAGTCGTGTTAAGGTGGTTTTAGTTGATGAAGCTTTAAAAAACACTTTTTTAGAGATTGCTGATAAAGTTAAACAAGACTTAACTGTATTTACTATTGAAGAAGTAGAACTACAAGATTACTCAGAAGAGAATTTAGGGCTTGTAGTAGAATATACTGATTTGGCATATCTTATCTTTACATCTGGTTCAACAGGAATGCCTAAAGGGGTTATGTTACAAAGAGGTGGTATGATTAACCACTTATTCTCAAAAATTAATGATATGAAAATAAGTGATGAAGACATAGTTGCACAAACTGCATCTCAATGTTTCGATATATCAGTTTGGCAATTTTTAAGTGCATTACTTGTTGGAGGATGTGTACATATCTTTGAAAATGACATTGTAAATAGTCCTGAACAACTTTTAGATAAAGTTGAAGTAGAGAACATTTCTGTTATGCAATTGGTACCATCCATGTTAAGAACAATACTTAACTTCTTAGATGGACAAAAGAATAAGAAATATACATTATCATCTTTACGTTGGCTAGCCTTAGTTGGTGAAGCATTACCTCCACTTTTATGTCAAAAATGGTTTGGGTATTTCAAAAATACACCCCTTCTTAATTCATATGGACCAACAGAATGTTCTGATGGGGTAAGCCATTATTTAATTTATGAAGGACCAGATGACAGTGTTATTAATATGCCAATCGGAAAAGCTATTAAAAACTTAAAGAGTTATATTCTAGAACCTAATACTTTCAATGAAGTAGAATTTGGGGATATAGGAGAGCTCTGTGTAAGTGGTATAGGTGTGTCTAGAGGTTATATATACGATGAAGAAAGAACAAAGAAAGCATTCTTTGAAAATCCATTTGCTGAAGATGAGAGAAATAAAGTACTTTATCGTACAGGTGACTTAGTAAAATATTTACCTAATGGAGATATGGAGTACTTAGGAAGAATAGATAGACAAGTTAAAATCAGAGGATTTAGAATCGAACTTGCAGAGATTGAAACTTATATTACTAAGTTTGGACATGTTAAAGGCTGTGCAGTTGTTCCTAGAAAGAGACATTTAAAACAAGAAAAAATCGTTGCACGTGAATGTTTAGTTGAAGAAAACAATAATGATGAAGAAGTTTACTTAGTAGCATATTTAGTATGTGATGCTAAGATTAGAGATTATGAGTTAAAGCAATACTTAAAGGTACATTTACCAAGCTATATGGTACCAGATGTGATTATAAAAATTGATGAATTACCACTTAATAGTAATGGTAAAATTGATGTTAAAGCTTTACCTGAACCAGATCATGTAAGACCTGATTTAGAGGTAGATTATGTAGAGCCTGAAACAGAGTTACAAGCTAAGTTAGCAGCTATTTGGCAATCTATCTTAGATATAGATCGTATAGGTATCTTAGATAACTTCCTTGAGTTAGGTGGAGATTCATTATTAACAATGCGTACACTTAATACAATTGAAGAAGTTCTTAATGTTAAATTATCTTTCCAAGATGTGCTTAAAGATAATATTAAGGTGTTAGCTGAGAAAATTATAGTTATTCAAAACGAGACAAAAAATGATGAACAGGAAGTTTTAGTAGCTCCAGAAGATGGACTTTATCGCCCTTCATTTGAACAACAAAGATTATGGTTCTTATGGAAGTTAGAGCCTAATAACTCTTTCTATACTTTACAAGGAACAGTAAATATTAAAGGGGATATAAAAACTGAATTCTTAAAGAAAGTATGGCTCAATGTCATTCAAACACATGATGGTTTACGCGCACAATTTATAGAAGAAGCAGGACATGTATATGAATGCTTTAGAACTGTAGAAAATATTGCATTTGAAACAGTTGATATTACTAATTTAGAAGCAGCAGAACAAGTAAAATATATCAAACAAGAAGCTAGAAAAGAAATTGGTCGTCCATTTGATTTAGCAAATGATTTATTATTTAGATTAAGATGCTATAAGTTATCAGAGGATGAAGTTGAATTTACATTTACGACACATGAAATTGTAATGGATGCATGGTCTATGTCTATTATTATGCGTCAAATTAAACATGACTATGAAACACTTATTAAAGGTGAAGCATTAACTAATGAATTAAAATTCAACTTACATGATTATTTATTATGGGAAAGTAATCATATTACAAAAGAAAAAATGGTTAATCAAGCACAATACTGGGGAGATAAACTCTCAGGAAAATTACCAATGCTTAATATGCCAGCAGATAAAAAAGGTAGTGAAGTAACTTATAAAGGAAGTTCTGAAGCTTTATTATTAGACTTAGAAACTTCTCATAAATTAAAGGCATTAAGTAAAGCACACAATGCTACAGTGTTCATGACACTTTTAGCTGCGTACAATATCTTATTATATCGTTATACTGGACAAGAAGATATTATCATTGGTTCACCACACGTTAACAGAAATAAAGTAGGAACAGAAAATATCGTAGGCTTCTTCTTGAATATGTTACCATTTAGAACAAAAATTGAAAAAGATGAGAGCTTTATTAAATTATTAGATCAAGTTAAAGAAACAGTAATTGGTGGATTCTCAAATTCAAATTACCCATTCTTATGGATGGTAGAAAATGCAGATACAGTTAGAGATGGTAATACATCACCTATTTTCCAAACAATGTTTAACATGTATTCAGAGAAAAATGAAGCAGATACAAATTCAAATGATGCAGTAGATGTATCATTTAGAGAACTTGAGATGGGCTATACAAAATATGAATTTACATTATATGCACAAGAACATGGTGAACAAATTTATCTTCAATTTTCATACTTCAAAGATTACTATACACCAGAATTTGTACGTAAGATGTTAAGTAGTTTACAAGAAATTATTCGTAGTATAGTAGATACACCAGAATGCAATATTGGAAAGATAAATTATTTATCAGATGAAGAAAGTACTCAATTAATTATAGAGAGAAATGATACACAAAAAGCTTATGATTATCATTTATCTATTGGACAACTCTTTGAAGAACAAGTAAAGAAAACACCATCAAAGATAGCCTATATCTTCAATGATGATACAATCTCTTATGAATGCTTAAATAAAAAAGCTAATCAGTTAGCACATTATCTAGTGAAAAAAGGATTAAAACAAGGTATGTATGTAGGTATATGTATTGAGAGATCCTTTGATATGCTTATAGGTATGTTAGCTATTATTAAAGCTGGCGGTATTTATGTACCATTAGATAACCATTATCCTAAACAAAGATTAATGGGTATCTTAGAAGATACAAATGCAGAATTCATTGTCTTAAAATCTAATTTAGATCAATTTGATGATAAAGAATATACAAAAGTATTCATAGATACAGAAGCTCAAGAAATTGGTCAAGAAAGTGATGACAACTTAGAATGCCATACAACAGTAGAAGATACATTAAATGTTATTTATACTTCATCTTCTACAGGAAAACCAAAAGGTGTAATAGTAAGCCATCGTTCAGTTATTAATAGACTTAATTGGATGTGGGAAGAATATCCATTTAATGACACAGACGTTGCAGTATTCCATAAATCTTATGCCCTTGTTGCAGCAACTTGGGAATGCTTCGGCGGTCTATTAGCAGGAATTCCAACTTTATTAGTAACTAGAGAAGATATACTAGATCCAGCTATGTTATGGGATAAATTAGTGAACAACAAAGTTTCATATTTCCTTGCAACACCAGCACTTATTCAAGGTATCTTATTACAAGCTGAAACTAAGAAAACTAAATGGGATACACTCCGTTTAGGTACAACAAGTGCAGAGCCTATTCCGATGTCTATGATTAAAAAATGGTATAAATGTTTTCCTAATGTACCATTACTCAATTTATATGGTGCATCAGAATGTTCATCAAATGCATTATGCTATGATACAAGAGATTTAAAAGAAGATTATACAAGAGTACCTATTGGGAAACCATTATCAAATACTAAGATACTTATTTTAAATGATGATGAACAATTAGTTCCTTATGGAAGCATTGGAGAAATGTGTGTTATTGGGGACTGTGTAGCTAAAGGTTACTTAAATAACGAACAACTTAATAAAGAAAAATTTGTAATCAGTGCATTTGATAGAAATCATATCTTATATAAGAGTGGTGATTTAGTAAGATATATGTCTGATGGCAATGTAGAGTTAGTAGGACGAAAAGATTATCAAGTTAAAATTAGAGGATTCAGAGTAGAGTTAGGAGATATTGAATTAGCATTAGCACGTCATGAAAAAATTGCTAAAGCAGCAGTTAAACTTTTTGAACGTGAAGAGGGCGAAAAATATTTAGTAGGGTATATAGTAGTTAAAGAAAAATTTGATACAAGCACATTAAGAGAGTTCCTACTTAATTACTTACCAGATTATATGGTACCAGCATACTTTGTAGAATTAGAAAAAATGCCATTAACAGCTACAGGTAAAGTAGATAGAAAAGTATTAGAAGAGCCAAAAGATTTATTAGAAAATGACAATAAGGTTTATGTAGCACCAAGTAATGAAATTGAACAGAAATTAGAGAAAATATGGTGTGAAGCACTTAGAAGAAAACAAATAAGTGTAGTTGCTAACTTCTTTGAATGTGGCGGACATTCACTTATAGCGACTCAATTAGTTGCTCAGATTTATAAGAAGTATGGCGTAGAATTACCAGTTAGAACAATCTTCGAAGTGCCTACTATTAGAAAAATGGCAGTTGTAATAGCTGAAATGATTGAAAATAATGAGTTTGTAGAAGAAGTGGCAGCAACAACAGAAGTAACAATTAAACAACCATTAGTAGGAAAAGTTCCATTAACATTAGGTCAAAGATGGTACCTCAATGTAATAAAAGATCGTGTTTATCCAAATCAATTCAATATCAGCAGAATATTTAAAGTGGATGCAGATTTTGATGTAGTTAAATTACAACAAGTATTAGATTACTTATGGAGAAAGAATGATTGTTTAAGATCACACTTTACTAAAGAAAATGGTGAGTGGGTACAATACATGAGTGCACCAGAAGAAGGCAAAATACCATTCTATGTAGAAAATCTAGAACATATTGCAGAATCAGAAGAAGTAGCCTTTATAGAATCTTATGCAAATAAAGTACAGCAGAGCTTTAATCTTGAAGAAGGACCATACATGAATGTAACATATATGAACTTCGGTGAAAAGAGAGATGGTAGATTACTTATTGTAATACATCACATTCTTATGGATGGTGGTTCTTTAGCAAGCTTTGTTAAAGATTTAGAACAAGGCTATATACAACTCATGGAAACAGGTAACATTGACTTAGGAGAAAAAGAAGTTACTATTCAAGAATGGATTGAAGCAACAGAAAAATATGCAGTTTCTGATGAAATGCATAAAGAAATTAAATACTGGACTGAATTACCTTGGAATGAAGTAAATCATGTGCCTTTAGATTATCCAGAAAATATGGCTCAAAATTTAGTTGGTTCAGTTAAAACTGTAGTTAATCATTTCACATTAGAAGAATCACAGGTTTTAGTGAGAGAATTACCTATTAAATATGGTATGAACTTAGAAGATGCATTAGTATGGGCACTTACAAAAGCAGTTAGCCAATTTATTGGAAGTCAATGGGTTGAACTTACATTCATCGGAAATGGACATAGTATGATTCCAACAATGAGACACGTAGATTTATCTAAGACATGGGGATGGAAAGCACAGGGAAGAATATTATTACTAAAAGATAATAGACTAGATGATTTAAATGAAGATTTAAAAGACTTTAAAAATCAAATGAATAGTATTCCAAATGAAGGATATGGATATCACATTATAAATGATTTATCAAAAGATAAAGCATTAGTTGAGAAATTACATAGTTTACGTAAGGACGAAATAGCATTTAATTACAGGGGTGCTATTAACCAAGTAAATGATGATGATATTTTTAGAAAAGCAGACGAAACAAGTGGTTATAATGCTAACCCTGGAGAAAATCGTTTCACTAATATCTTATCATTAAGTGGTGCATTAAAAGATCAATGCTTAGAAATTGTATGGGAGTATAATCCATGTATTTCTAATAAAGAAAGTATAGAAGAATTAGCTCAAACTTATATGAATATATTAACAAGCCTTGTTAGAGCATAGTGGACTAGAAAGTTAAGGAGTGCTGAAATTATGAAAGAAGACAAGAGTTTATTAGGTAGCATAAAGTGGTTAAAGGAATACAATAAGCAATATGAAAAGTATTTGTATTTAAGTATTTTTTCAATGGGTTTTATTGCACTAATAAATATTGTAAAAACTATATTTATTAGAGATATTATTAACGACATATCAATCATAGATAGTAGTAAAATTATTTCACTGATTATTATTTTGGCACTACTCATGATAGCTGGCATTTTTGCTAGCTATTTATCAAAGTATTGTGTAGGCTATTTTGGAAATAAGGTAACACAAAACTTAAAAGATAGCTTAGTATTACATATTAAAAATATACAAATGAGTGAAATTGATGATTTATCAGCAGGTGACTTAATCTCAAGGGTTAATAATGATATAAAAGAAATTTCTAATTTCTTAACCTTGAATCTGGCAGATTTTATTTTCCAACCTATTATGTTTATATGTGCAGCCATATTTATGGTGACATTAAGCTGGAAGCTTTCTTTGGTAAGTTTTGGATGCATTATAGTAGCTTTAATTGTAACAACATGTTTAAAAGGAAAGATAACATTCCATACAAAAAGAAGCTTAGAATTAGTGGGTAAAGGGCTTACCATAGTATTAGATGCATTAAAAGGAGTAGAGGTTGTTAAATCTTATAGATTGGAAGAAGTCTTAGAAAGTAAGATGAATAAAGAATTTAATGTAAGTGTTTTAGAAGGAAATAAAGTAGAAAAATACTCAGCATTTATGTTGCCTTCATTTATTATGATGAAACACTTCCCAAAATTAATTGCCATTATATATGGTGGTTATTTAGCTATTAAAGGTGAAATTTTATTAGGTCATCTTATTGCATTTATTCAGTTATTAGATTATTTAATTCAACCAGCAACAGTATTACCAGAAGTTATTAATGGGGTAAGTAGGGCTGTTGGGGCATTAGAAAGAATACAACAACTATTTGATAAGAAAGAAGAAAGAACAACAGGTAATAATGAAATGATTCCAGAAGAGGAAATAGCTATTGAACTGAAAGATTTACATTTTGCTTATAAAAAAGATTATGAAATTTTAAAAGGTATTAGCTTGAAGGTTCCTAAAAATCAAGCAGTAGCCTTAGTTGGTCAAAGTGGTTGTGGGAAAACAACAATTATGAATATACTATGTGGATTTTATGAAAATCAGCAAGGTTCTATAAAGCTATTTGGTAAGGAATTAAAAGATTTAAGTTTAGAATGTATTAGAGATAATATTTCATATGTATCTCAAAAGTCTAGCTTTTTTAAAGGATCTATTATGGAGAATATTATCTATGGAGAAGAAAATGTTTCTTTTGAACAGGTCATTAATGCAGCTAAAATGGCAAACGCATATGATTTTATTATGGATATGCCTAATCAGTTTGAAACTTTAGTACAGGAAAATGGAGAAAATTTATCTGGAGGTCAAAGACAACGTATTGCTATAGCACGTGCAATTATAAAGAATGCTTCAATTTTACTTTTGGATGAACCTACATCTGCCTTGGATTATGAATCAGAAGTATTAGTATGTGAAGCTTTAGAAAGATTTATGAAAAATAGAACGACCTTAGTTATTGCCCATCGGTATTCAACAATCCAGCAATCTGATTGGATATACGTTATAGATCAAGGGCAAGTAGTAGAAAGTGGAACACATGAACAACTCCTTAGTAATAAAGAGATGTACTATCAACTTTATCAGAAACAATTTGCAGTAGCAGATGCGATATAGGAGGTACACAAATGTTTAATTTAAAAGAATTACTTGGCTTTATTAAATTAATGAAGCGTAATAGTAGGTTATATGCAGTCGCTCTTATATTAAGTAGTATTGCTTATCCAAGTATGTACATCCTTTATGCCTTTGTTAATAAAGAACTTATAAGAGCTGTGACACAAAAGGATTTATCTATTTTATATAATGTATTTATACTTATCTTTCTTATTATTGCTGGTTCATGTATTATTGACCCTATTGGCTGCTATGTACGTGGATATACTGTTAGAAAGATTATTAATGAAATAAGAGAAGATGTGATTAATCACTTATTAGAGATGCCACTTTCTTATTTTGAAACACATGATACAGGAAAGTTAATGTCTATTTTATCTAATGATTTAAATATAGTAGAAGATGCTTTTAGAAACTGTGTCAGAATGGTAATTGTAACAACTGTAATGGCTATTGGTTCATTAATTTCAATATATATTTTAGAATGGAGATTATTTATAGTAGCAATTATTTTAGGTGTATTGTTCTTCCTTTCAAATACAATTTTTTGTTAAAAAAAATAAGATTACTTGGTGAGGACATTCAAAAAAGACTCGGTAGCATCACAAGTTTAATGGTAGAGATTATTAGTGGTGTAACTGATATGAAATTATTTAAAATGGGACAAGTTGTTACAAAACGATATTTCAGGCAAAATGAAGTACTTACCAATCAAATAATAAAGAGAATATCGAAACTTTCTCAAGTTGAAGCGATTAACTTCTTTTGGTCATCATTTAATTTTTTAGGGATATTAATCATTGGGCTTATAATGATTAAATCAGGAAAAACAGACTTAAGTACAGTTATTGCAGTTATTACATTACAAAATAATATTACATTTATGTTTTTAAATATAGGTATCTTTGTAAACAATATTCAAAGTGCATTAGCTAGTACAAATGTAATACTTACAGTATTAAATGAAGAACCAGAAAGTAACAGTGAAGAAAATAAAGATGTAAGTCATATAGCAACATATACACAGGAGATGATTAGTCTTAATAATGTAAGCTTCTCTTATGACAATAAGAAAAGTATATTATCAAATGCTAACCTTAATATTAATGAGGGAGAAAATATAGTAGTTATAGGTCCTAGTGGTTGTGGAAAAACCACATTATTTAAATTGCTTATGGGATTTTATAAAAAGACTGCAGGTGAAATTATAATCAACCATAAGGAAATTAGTAATTATACATTAGGAGATCTAAGAAATATTACGGCGTATGTTTCTCAAGATGCATTTATGTTTGAAGGAACAATTCGAGAAAATATACAGTTTGGTAAAATGAATGCAACAGATACTGAAATTATAAAAGCAGCACAAATGGCAAATGCGCATAACTTTATTATGGAATTACCTGAAGGTTATAATACAAGAATCGGTATAAATGGGATGGGGCTATCAGGTGGACAAAAACAGCGTATTGCCATTGCAAGAGCGATATTAAAAGATGCACCAATCTTATTGTTAGATGAAGCAACAGCTGCTTTGGATTCTGAAAATGAAGATATTGTACAACATGCATTGAATGTGTTAATGAAGGGAAAGACGGTTATTACGATTGCCCATAAACTACAGACAATCCAAAATGCAGATAACGTTTATATGCTTAAAGATGGCACATTTGAAGCGCAGTGTATTTCAAAATTACAAACGAATTAAGTTATAGCAAAACACATGTTATTTTAAGCGTAGGCAATGTTTAAAGTAACGTGTGTTTTTTTAGAAAAAAATTAAAAAAGTGTAACTGTTCAGCCGTTGGCTGAATAAATATATTATTTCAGAACAAACTGCTACTATTAACAAGCTAACTGAAACTATTCAAAAACAAAAAATTGAAATTGCTGAGCTTAAAGAAAAGCTCAATAAGAATAGTAAAAATAGTTCTAAACTACCATTTAGTGATGGCCTTAGTAAACCACAGCCTAAAAGTCTTCGGAAATATTCTGATAAAAAACAAGGTGCCCAAAAAGGTCATAAAGGCTCCAGTTTTTCTATTACTCAAGAACCTAATGATATCATTCCTCATATACCTGATGCATGCAAGAATTGTTCATCTTTTAGTAAGTGTTCTAAGTCTTGTACTGTTGCAGAAAAACGATATGAAGTTGATATTGTTAGTACTGGAACTATTCATAAAATGGTGACTGAATGTGCTCTTTGCTTAAAATAGCGGCTGAACAGTTACAAAAAAGTTTTAAAAAAGTATTGACGTAAGTCTGTATTTATAATATACTAAGTAGGCAGTAATGGTTGAGCAAGTGTTGTGCCGAGTGGCGGAACTGGCAGACGCACAGGACTTAAAATCCTGCGAGCTAACCCTCGTACCGGTTCGATTCCGGTCTCGGGCATATTTATTCAACCAGCTGCATAAATAATTTAATAGGCAGAGATGGTCGAGTTGGTTTAAGGCACCGGTCTTGAAAACCGGCGAGGGTAACACCTCCCTGGGTTCGAATCCCAGTCTCTGCGTTAGATAGGTCATCCGAAAGGGTGACCTTTTTCGTTATATACATTAAATAGTTTTAAGACATGAGGCATTTTAGTATCACAAATACTTTGGTTATTTTTGGCTAAAATGCCTTTTTAGATTATATGTAGCATAAATGAGTTTAAAAGACTGTAATGATTTTTAAAATAAGGTGTATAATGAGTAAAGATAGTCTAAAGTTGTACATAGGATAAGGATTTTAAGAAGACAGAGAAATAATAGATATAATAAATAAGCTAGATACAAGGGGGATATGAAATGAAGAGTAGCTATAAAGAGAGATTGAAAAGATGGGGCCTATTTACATTAATTGGGGCGTTAGCTATTATGCCATTAATGGCAGAAGAGGTAACAGAGGCTGATGCACCTTCAGAAGAGATAGAAGCCACTAATGTAATACCACAAGAAGAAAGTGATGATTATCCAAGTGTATGGGCTGTGGATATAGTAATGGAAGGCCAAAATTATGGTATTTATCCTCTGGGCTGGCATGATAATTTTAAAATAAAAATGAGTAAAGAACAAATAGAAGAATTACAATTAGGTGTAGAAACTAGGATTAGTCAAATTCCAGGTGTAAGGCTTAAAGATGGAAATACAGATTCGGTGATTAAGGGAGCCACTAAAGGGGAAGTTATAAAGCAACTTTTTGGGGTAATTAAGCAATTTGCATATCCTAAGGAACTAGGTTTGAATAAAGTAGATGCGGTTACATTTATGAAAGCTCATGGTATTATAGATTCTAAAACGAGTAAGATAGCATTAAAAAATCCATGTACAGTAGAAGAAGGAATCGTTTTAGGGACACGTTTAGTTGATTGGCTATATGAAGAGTTTGATGCAAGCACTAAAGGATATTTTTGGAAAGTAGATGGTGGTAAAAGTGAAGTATATTTATTAGGTTCTGTGCATGCAGCAGATTCAAGATTATATCCTTTTAGTAAAAAAGTACTTGATGCTTATAATAAGGCTGATGTAGTAGGATTTGAAATAGATGAATCTAATGAAGCAGATTATGATAAGTTTATAAAAGCAATTAGATATACAGATGGCACATCATTAAAAGATCATGTTTCAAAAGCAACTTATGAACTTTTATTAAGTTATAGTGATTTATTTGATTTAACTGAAGAAGAAATGAGTCAGTTAAAGGTATGGTATCTAAGTAGTTATATTTCTTCTTATAGCACAGACGATACAATGCAGTTAGATAAATCCGAAGGGTCATCAGATTATGGTGTAGATAATTATTTCTTTACGAAAGCGCATTTCGATGATAAAAAAATTTATGGATTAGAAAGCTATGAATTACAAGCAGGTATGTTTGATAGTTTTTCTGATGATTTACAAGAAACAGTATTACTTCAGAGCTTAGGCAGTTTCTTATATTCACCAAGTTACTCGGATTGGGATGAAGATGATTTGTGGGAATTAGAAAAGTCTAGTAGTGAATGGCTTACATTAATCAAAAATGGAGATATAGAAGGTTTTAAAAAATATTATAGTCAGGATGATGGTATAAAGGATAAAGAATTATCTGCGGAATATACTCAAAAACTTCTTACAAATCGTGATAAGGGAATGGTTGAAAAGATTGAAAAGTGCTTAAAGGATGATCAAAAGAATACATATTTTATCATAGTGGGTGCAGCACATTATATTAGTCACACCAATAGTGGTGTCATTGACCAGTTAAAACAAAAAGGTTATAATGTAACACAAATAAAGTAATTCAACAAAATAATAACTCGTGGAGGGAGCCTGTGTGCCAGGCTGAGAGGAAGTTAGTAGCTTCGATTTATGACCTGATTTGGATAATGCCAACGTAGGAAACACATTAATATAGCAAAGTAATATGATTGTATAGAAGCTGTTATACGAGAAAGGTCTTGTATAGCAGCTTTTTTGTTGGAATAATTTATGGAAAATTTTTATTGGTAATATATAATATAGCTAAATGCTATATTTGAAATCATGAAAAGTAGTTAAAAGGGAGATTAAAAATGGAATTTAGTGAGATTGTAAGGAATACGCGTACTAATGCACCTTTAGTGCATTGCATTACCAATTATGTGACTGTCAATGACTGTGCCAACATTATATTAGCTAGTGGTGCTTCTCCGATTATGGCAGATGATGCTTTAGAGGTAGAAGATATCACAAGTATGTGTCATGCCCTTGTCATTAATATTGGGACTTTAAATGTTGGAACTATTGAATCGATGTTACGTGCTGGAAGAAGAGCCAATCATTTAGGACATCCAGTGATTTTAGATCCTGTAGGGGTGGGTGCTTCTGCACTTAGGTTACAAACAATAATGCAGCTTTTAAAGGAAGTGAAATTTTCAGTAATCCGTGGCAATATATCTGAGATTAAAACGATTTATGAAGGCAGTGGTGTAACTCAAGGTGTGGACGCTGTAGCAGAAGATAAAATTACTGAAGAAAATTTACCACAGGTTATTATGCTAGCTAAAGCTTTAAGTATGCGAACTGGCGCAGTAATTGCTATTACTGGAGCTATTGATGTTGTAGCTCATGGAGATATAGCCTATGTGATTTATAATGGACATGGCATGATGTCTCGCATTACAGGAACAGGATGTATGTTAACAGGAGTTATTGGTAGCTTTTGTGGGGCAAATCAAGATGATTTATTAATGGCAACAGCAGCAGCCGTAAGCGCAATGGGGCTTTGTGGTGAACTTGCTTATAACAAAATGCAAGTTAACGCAGAAGGAACAGGAAGCTTTAAAGTTTATTTAATGGATTACATGAGCTTAATGGACGGTGAGTTCTTAGTAAGAGGCGCTAAAGTAAAAATTAAATAGGAGATATGACAAATTTAATATGATAAATTAGATGTAAGATAGATATAGATGGAGGCGAAAATGAAAATGAAGCAAAAGTTTAATATCGATAAGGAAGCAATGTGTTTATATGCAATAACAGATAGAAGCTGGTTAAATGGAAAGGCTTTAGAAGAACAAGTAGAAGCGGCTTTAAAAGGTGGCGTGACTTGTTTGCAACTTAGAGAGAAAAATTTAGATGAGGAAAACTTTATAAGAGAAGCTATGCGTATCAAAACTCTAACCACAGCTTATAATGTACCATTTATTATTAATGATAATGTAAAAGTAGCGCTAGCAGTAGATGCTGATGGGGTTCATATAGGACAAAGTGATATGGCAGCTCAAGATGTTAGAAGCCTTATTGGAAAGGATAAAATTCTTGGTGTTTCAGCACAAACTGTAGAGCAAGCTGTTAAAGCGGAGCAAGCTGGAGCTGACTATATTGGCGTTGGGGCTATGTTTACAACTTCAACTAAGAAAGATGCTAATGCCACATCAAATGAAACATTAAAGGCGATTAGACAAAATGTAAGCTTACCAATTGTAGCTATAGGTGGGATCAATAAAAATAATGTGATGCAACTTGCAGGATGCGGTGCAGATGGCATTGCCGTTGTTTCAGCTATATTTGCACAAGAAAATATTGAAGAGGCAACCAGAGAGCTTAAAGTTTTAAGTGAAGCTATGACCAAAAAAACTAGTATAAAAGGTATTATCTTTGATATGGATGGTACACTTTTAGATTCTATGCCTACTTGGAAAGGAATCGGGGCAAAGCTCTTAATGAATAATGGCATTGTGCCACCTGAAGATCTTGAGGAACGTCTAAAAGAATTAAGCTTCGTAGATACAGCAAGTTATTTTATTAATGATTTAGGGTTAAAGATGTCTGCAGAAGGTGTTGTAGCAGGAATTAATGATTTAATGCGTCAAGCTTATGCAGAATACATACCGCTAAAAAAAGGTGCGAAAGAGCTTTTAGAAAGCCTTAAAAAGAATGGATATAAAATGAGTGTGGCAACAGCTACACATAGAGAATTAGCACTTTTAGGACTTAAGAGATTAGAAATATTAGATTACTTTGATGTAGTTGTAAGTTGTAAAGATGTAGGGCATTGGAAAGATGAACCCTTGATTTATCAAGAAACGACTAAAATGATGGGGCTTGAAGAGTCAGAAGTAGTCATTGTAGAAGATGCGGGATATTGTGTGAAGACAGCCAAGGAGGCAGGTTTTAAAGTAGCTGGCGTATATGATGAGGCAGCTGAGCTTGAAACAGAAATGATTAAAGAATTAAGTGATCATTATATGTTAGACCTTACTGAAATGGAGGACTGGTTATGCAAACAGTGCTAACAATTGCAGGCTCAGATTGTAGTGGTGGGGCAGGAATTCAAGCAGATATTAAAACGATTACAGCACATGGTATGTATGCGATGAGTGCCATTACAGCATTGACGGCTCAAAATACAACGGGTGTTTATGGGGTACAAGAAGCTACATCAGAGTTTGTTGGTCAACAGATAGATTGCATCGTAAAAGATATTCGACCAAATGCAGTAAAAATCGGCATGATTTCATCTAAAGAAATCATGGAAGTACTTGCACATAAATTAGAGGAATATAAGCTTCAAAATATCGTATTAGACCCAGTTATGATTTCCACTAGTGGCAGCAAATTAATGAGCGATGATGCCATAGAAATATTTTGTAAAAAGGTAATG
Organism: Cellulosilyticum ruminicola JCM 14822; assembly: GCF_001311925.1. GTDB lineage: Bacteria > Bacillota > Clostridia > Lachnospirales > Cellulosilyticaceae > Cellulosilyticum > Cellulosilyticum ruminicola. The sequence goes on along the minus strand of NZ_BBCG01000028.1, from coordinate 22,189 downwards.
CCTCAAGCTAATCTCATTACGCCTAACTTACATGAAGCAGCGTGCCTTGCAGACATGATAATACATACAAAAGCAGAAATGATAGAAGCAGCAAAGAAGATAGGGACTTTCTTTAAGGGCGCTATTTTAATTAAAGGTGGCCATTTAGAAGAAACTGCGGATGATTTGCTTTTTATTAATGGAGAAGTGACTTGGTTTGAAGCACAGAGAATTGAAAATCCTAATACTCATGGCACAGGATGTACCTTATCATCTGCTATTGCTTGTAATTTAGCAGGTGGGCTTGATATGAAAACTAGCGTAGCCAATGGCAAAGAATATGTGACTGGAGCTATTGCTGCCAATTTAGATTTAGGAGAGGGGAATGGGCCTTTAAACCATTGTTATAAAATACAAGTTTAGAGAATATGTCCGAAATGTGTAAGCTGTTTAATCTAAATAGGTAAAATGCTTAATAATTATAGAATAAGATTGGCGGATAAAGACTAGCTTGCTAGTATATAAAATTAAGGGGATAGGCATAAACTAAAATATAATTAATAACGTGTTTTAACTGTAAAAGAGTTTTGAGAAAGAAAATCAGAAACCTTAAGAGAAAATATGATGATTTACATAAGGAGATGGAAATGTGAAAGGGTTGTAGATAATTTTTAGTAGGTATAGGTTAGGGGGAATCAATATGAAAGAAGATAGATTTGGATTAGGTAATCAATGCTGTGTAGCAAATAGAGAGTGTCAATATTTTTTAGGTGCTACACCTGATTTAGCCTTTACGATGAATGCTATTATAGGGCTAAGTAATCCAGCAGATTCAGGAGTTAATTTATACTTAGATACTACAACAATATGTAATTTATCAAAAGAATTATGCCGCGTTCAATTATGCAGTGCATACCATACGTTGGATGGTTTACAACAAGTAGAGGATGTTTCTATGGGAAATTTAAATCTTAAATCAAGCCAAAACCCACAGGGAAAATTAATATATGGTGTAAATAAAAAGATTTCAATAGAATTTAATAGTTGTGGCACAGCAACTTTATGTGAATATGAAACAACACGTTTACGCGAAGAAGGTATGATCGTTATTGCACCAGGCACAAGTCACTTTTACATTGTGACTTCATTGATAGGATTAAAGAAAACAACTATCAGTATGAATTTCCGCTGGTGGGAAGAAACAATCTAGATGAGGACGAGAAAAGAAGAAGAACTAAGTGGTTAATGAATCTTATTGAAGAAAAAGAAAAGGGAGGGTATCTTACAGAATAAGTCTTGGATACACCTCCTTTTTTGTTTGGGATAGAGAGTTTTAAGTATAAATGATATGGCCTACGATAGGGATTTGCTTGGACATGCCTAGGATGTCGTTGCTGTGGTATTTGGTGAAGTAGCGGAATAATCTTCGCCAGGGGTGAGAGAAAAATGATGGCCGTTGGACCAAGCTGGGGAATTGGTAACATCAAAAACTATGCCGTTAGCAGAGATATAGGAAGGGTGACCATTTTTACCGTTATAGTAGTTTCTAAGTTCATGTAAGGTGAATACGCGAGGGGGGACAATAGGCTGTGGACCTAGCATTTGCGCAATGAGTGCTTCTTCATCTAAATATTTGCCCATTTGTTCTAAGTGATCTTCATAAAAAGGTGAATGAATATGTGTATTTAATGTGGATGAAGCGTAATTAAATGAATGTGAAAGTCTTGGAAATAGGGGCATAATACATCCTTTCTAAAGCTATGTTCTATATAGTTTATTAAAGGAACAAAATAAGTATGTAGTGTATACTACGAATGAAAAATAGGTGTGGTATAATGATAAAAAATTTTATAAATTTGGAGGATATTATGGGTGTAGAAGTGGTACAAAAGTTAAAGGAAACATTACTTCTTAATATAGGCAAAGTTATTAGAGGAAAAGACGCACAAATTAATAAAGTGATTATGGCTTTACTATGTGAGGGACATATTTTATTAGAAGATATCCCTGGAACAGGTAAAACGACTATGGCGAAGTCTTTAGCAAAGTCTATTAATTGTGATTTTAAAAGAATACAGTTTACACCAGACTTATTGCCAACTGATTTATTGGGTTTAAATTTTTATAATCAGAAGGCGCAAGAATTTGTTTTCAAAGAAGGGCCTATTTTTACTCAGATTTTATTAGCAGATGAAATTAATAGAGCCACATCTAGAACCCAATCTAGTTTATTAGAGTGTATGGAAGAAGGACAAGTAACTATAGATGGAGTGACACGTAGTTTAGAAAAGCCATTCTTAGTTATAGCAACTCAAAATCCTATTGAAACACAAGGAACTTTTCCACTTCCAGAAGCACAATTAGATAGATTCTTTATTCGTTTATCTTTAGGTTATCCAAGTATGGAAGATGAATTAGCTGTTTTAACAGCTCAAAGAGAAAAGTCACCATTAGAAACTTTGGAATGTGTAGTCACTAAAGAAGAAATCAAGGTGGCACAGGAAATCGTTAAAGGAGTGAAAGTCAGTGAAGAAATTCAAAAATATATTATTCAAATCGTAACAGCTACAAGGGAAGAAGAAAGATTTAGATTAGGACTTAGTATGCGTGGTTCTTTAGCCATGATGAGAGGTGCACAGGCATTAGCAGCTATGGAAGGTAGAAACTATGTAATTCCAGATGATGTGAAAAAGGTAGTTAAAGATGTGGCACTACATAGAATCATTTACAAAGGTCATAGTTTAATGAATCAAGCTAATGAAGTTGCACGTATATTGGATGAAATACTGACACAAGTTACAGTACCTTTAGAAGAAAATCTTTAATAGGGGGCTTGTAAATGGAAGTTATAGCAATAGGCATACTTGTTTTAATAGGTGTTTATTTGGAACAGAAGATTTATAAGGAATTTATTTTACCCTATTTAAGCTATGGGTGTGCCATTAGTAAAGTAGAAATTTATGAAGGTGAGGGCTTCGAAATTGTAGAAACAGTAACTAACCCTACATGGCTCATTATGCCGTGTTTAAAATCAGAGATTACAACGAGTCGATATATAGAGCTTGGTGGACAGGTTTGCAGTGCCAATGAGAAGCATCGTTCTATAGGGAGCTTGTTCAGCATTAAGGCTAGTCAGAAGATTACAAGGAGCTGGAAGGCTAGAGCTTTAAAGAGAGGCTGCTATCATGTGGAAGATATTACGATTGTAGCAACAGATTTATTAGGTCTTTATAAGTATAGTGATATTGTGAAGGTGAAAGATGAGATTCTTGTATTACCTAAACCACTAGATTTAAGGACTCAGTTGATTTCACCTCAATATAATCAAGGTGAGCAAATTGTAAAAACGTTTTATAATAGAAGATCCTTTTTTAACAGCAGGTGTAAGAAAGTATACGTCAAGGGATAGTATGAATCAAATTCATTGGGGTATGACAGCTAGAAATCAAGAGATTATGGTTAGAAATAATGAGACTACAGCTAATCAGAGTTTGACTATACTTCTTAATATGCAGACAGATATTATTCAAACTGGTGATGTTATTGAAAAAGAAAAGATAGAAGTAGGGATTAAACTTATTGCAGGCTTATTAGATGAGGCCTTAGCAAGTGGGGTACCTATTAAACTGATGAGTAATACGACTTTAGAAGGGCAAAAGGAAAGTTTAGAGACTAAAGAAATGTGGGGAAATAATCATATTCACGAGCTATATACGATTTTAGCAAGGCTTCAACTTAAACAAAACATGCCATTTTGCCAGTATCTAAAAAATTATAGTTATCAAATGACGACTACAGATTTAATTGTTGTAACATGTTTCTTAGATGAAGCAAGTATTGCCTTACTTAGAGAAAAAGTTTATGAAGGCTACAATGTGAAGATTTGTTTATTAAGCTATGAACCAGATCGTGTGTTAGAAGAAAGCTTTGATGTATATTATTTAAATACCCATCTAAAGGAAAAATTAAAGTCTGAAAAGGGAGGTGAAGGGGATGTATAACAAGCTATTAAAGCATTTGGGGCTGTTTGGAATCTTATTTATGCTCATTCAGCTCATGAAATTTGGTATGTTCATTGTAACAAATGGATATGGCATGGATTATAGTGTAAATGAAGTGAGGTTAGATAGCATTTTAATCTTAGGTGTAGCGTACTTATCTTATTTATGGTGTATTGTAAAAGAGAAGGTTGTGGATGGCCACAAGTTACATAATATCGTAGGTGGATTATTAGTTGGTCTTGGAAGATGTATCACACTTATAGGGCCTATATATTATATTATTAAGCAATATTTAATGCGGGCAGATATATGGTTTGGTATTATTTTAATTGGTTTAATTATATTTGTGTATATACTTATGTGCATAGATTATAGAAGGGAATATGAACGTATTATCAATCTAGAAATATATGTATTTTTAGTAGTTGCAGCCATTGTAATTAATGCTTTTTCAAGTAATCGTTTAAGTCTTTTGGGAATAGGATTTATTACTGTAATAGGTGCTTTAAGTAGGAATCAAGCTAGCATCGATTATCTCTTAGAACGTATTCAGAAGAATACACCAATGGTAACAGGAATTAGAAAATCAAATCTACGAAGGGTCCTATTGCTTACTTTGTTTTTAGTAGTAGCTTATGCTTTTAGAAATGTGGTAGCAGGTATTTTAAGAATGTTAGGGCATGGATTTATTTATGTACTAGCAGCTATTATAAGATTTTTATTTAAATCAAATGAAGAGATTCCATTAGAAGTAGGCGGGGCAGCAGCTATTGGGCTTATTGGAGCGCCAGTCCCAGAAGGACAGGGCACTTGGTTTAAGATTATATGTTATATTCTTTTAGCTGCATTTTGTATTTGGAGACGTAAAGAGATTTGGAATTTTGTAAAATGTGCATATATAGGATGTATAAAACGTATTAAAGTCATATTAAAGTGGTTAAATACAGCCTTATTCCATGTGGAGAAAAAGAAGTAGAGTCAACCTTTTATTATACAGAACAAATTGAGGAAATTAATACGCTGGAAAAAGGAATGCATAGTAAGAAGAGAAAGCTAAGTAAACGTAAAATCGTGGACGAATTAAAAGAAGCGGGTAAAATTTTAGATGTAAATCTTCGATATCGTCAGAAGTATAAAATTTTAATTCAGCTCCTCGCTTGGCGAGAGGTACCTATTTTAAAATCTCATACACCAAGACAAATTTGTGAGGAGGCATTAAATAGTAATCTTAAATTAGATTTAACTCAGGAAACAGAGGGTTATGAAAACGTTAAATACGGTGAAATGCTAGCTGCTGAAGAAGCAGAACAGGTAATGAATCTCCACTTAAACCAAATATTGGGCTCCAAGGGCTAAAAAAATCAAAAAACGTGGCTTACGCCACGCTTTTTATTTTGTCCATTGATAAGGAAATTTTACTTACTAAAAGAAGCAATACAATCTTTAAGTATTTCACAGCCTTTGTAAATCTCATCAATTGTACAGGTTGCAAAGCTTAAACGAATATAGCTATTTTTATTATGATCAAGATGGGAAAAGAAAATTGGAGACGGTAAGATAAGTAAGCCTTTGGAACGGCAAGTATAATAGAGCTTTTCCGCGGCGATGTGGGGTGGCAGACGAAGCCAGAAACATAAACCTCCTTTTGGATGCTCAAAGGTTACATCATAATCCTTCAACTTTTCTAAAGCAACAAGCATATATTCATAGCGACCACGATAAATTTCACGTATATAGTGAATATGTTCATCCCATTTATTATTCACAAAGTAAAGTTCTAAGGCTCTCTGAATAAGCCCAGAAGCTGAAATATCTGTGTTTTGTTTAGCCTTTGTAAAACCTTCAAGTAAAACTTTAGGCATAATCATAAATCCCATACGAAGTCCAGGCATGAGGAGTTTAGAGAAACTTTTAAGATAAATAACTCTATCTTTGGTGTCTAGTGATTTTAAGGTAGTTGGCAATTCATGGCCATAAGAAAGTTCTAGCATAGGGTCCTCTTCTAAGATAAAGAAATCATAACGCTCTGCTAAATCTAGTAAACGATCCATAGTTTCTAAACTGTAACAACAGGTTGTTGGGTTTTGATAATTTGGCATGATATAAAGGAGCTTAGGTTTGGAAATACGAACTTTCTTTTCGAGCTCTAATAGATTGATGCCATCTCTATCAAGGTGAACCGGAACAATGCGGCAACCCCTTGAACGGAAAACTTCTACAGCACCGTTGTAAGTTGGGTTTTCTGTAATAACTGTATCACCAGAATGGAGTATACTTTTAGCAATAATATCGAGTCCTTGTTGTGCCCCTGAAACTATTTGAATGAGGTGAGCTTCCGTATGAATACTATAAGTATTATGAAGAAACTCGGTAAGAGTTTTTCTAAGAGGCATAAAACCATTAGTTTCTTGATAGCCAAAAGCAAAACCTTTGTCACGATCAATGGCTTCTACAATATATTCCTTAAAGGTTTGTGTTGGAAAGATACTTGGATCAGGAGAAGCACTGGCAAAGTTAATAAAATTATGTGCCTCCTCTGGTGGAATGAAAAATGGTTGTTCTTTAGACACTTTCTTAGACACATAAAATCCACTCCCTTGCTTAGAAGTAATATATCCAGAAGTTTCTAATTGTTTATAGGCGTTAATGACGGTAATATTATTTACACCAAGTTCTTTGGCAAATGTACGGATAGGAGGCAGTTTGCTGCCATATTCAATTTCTTCATTAATGATTTGACTTTTTATATGGCGAAAAAGCTGTGCATATAATGGTTCGGTACTATTTGTGCTGAATTGTAACGGTACAATTCCCATGTTAAGAAAAACCTCCTTTTTTCTTATTGACTGAATATTATTCTTATGCAAAAATACAACTATTAAATTACAGGAAATAAATAAATTGTATCGAAACAATTTTATTAAGCTTTATTTTAGAGGTTAGAATTATAAAAGTAAAGTCATTTAATAAAATTTTTAAATATTTAAATAAATTTATACTGGGAGGGTGACATGAAGAGAGCGGCAATTATTAATGATTTATCAGGAATTGGAAGATGTTCATTAAATGTAGCAATAGCCATATTATCAGTTCTAGAAGTACAAGCATGTCCACTGCCTACGGCGGTGCTTTCAAATCAAACTGGCTTTAAAGAATTTTCTTTTTTAGATTTTACACCACATATGCAAGCATATTATACACATTGGAAAAAGTTAAATCGTGAGTTTGATGCGATTTATTCAGGTTTTCTAGGGTCTACAGAGCAAGTTGAAATTATCATAGGTTTTGTGGAACGTTTTAAAAAAGAAAATACACTTGTTTTAATCGATCCTGTTATGGGGGATAACGGAGTCCTTTATCCAATTTATGAAACGACATATCCAGAAGACATGAAAAGATTAGTCGCGTTAGCAGACGTAGTCACACCAAATATTACAGAACTTAAGTTATTATTAGGGATTCCATTAGAAGAAAAAATGACGAGAGAAGAGCTTAGGTTATATCAAACAGATTATGATAAGCACGAATCTTTAAAAGCTTTAGGCCCTAAGAAAATTATTGTGACAGGTCTTATTGAAGAGGATCAAATGTACAGTGTGGGTATTGATTTAGAAAAGGATGAGTGGTATGAAGTGAAAACTTCTTATAACCATAAATCTTATAGTGGGACAGGAGATATATTTGCTTCTATATTATGTGGGGCATTAACAAGAGGAGCACAGTTAAAAGATAGCATAGAGCTTGCTACACATTTTATTGGTAAAGCAATTGAGTATACAGAAAAAGTACCAAATTGGGATACACGCGATGGTATCATGTTTGAAAAGTTTTTAAAGGAGCTGAGTATAAATGAAACAAGTTAATAAAATAAGATTATTAGTATTAACAGCATTATTTGCAGCACTGACATTTCTAGGCACACGTATTAATATTCCACTTGGCATGAATAATCGTATTGTACATTTAGGAGATGCAGTTGTGTATTTAAGTGCTTGTATCTTACCATTGCCATATGCTATGGCTAGCAGCGCTATAGGTGCAGGGCTTTCAGATTTTACAACACCTGGCTGTATGATTTGGGTATTACCAACTATATTGATTAAACCGTTACTTGTAACTTTCTTTACTTCTAAACCATATAAGATTGTAACGAAAAGAAATACTGTAGCTATATTTTTAGCAGGAATTGTAGGTTCTGTAGCTTACGCTATAGCAGAATGGATTATTTATGGCAATTTCATTGCAGCCTTAATGAGTATACCAGCTGGCGCTTTTCAACCTATAGGTAGTGGAATACTCTTTATGGCCTTAGCCTTAGCTTTTGATAATATGAAATTAAAGAATCAACTTAACTTAAATCAAGATTTTAATAAAGAACGCAAAAATAAAATAAGGGAGAATGTAGCATGATTAAGAAAATGACAATACTTTATGAAATTCATGGTGGCTTATACGTTAATTTAACAAATAAATGTCCATGTAACTGTACTTTTTGTTTAAGACAAGAGGGAGATGGGGCACATGGTTCTGATAGTTTATGGCTTGAACATGAGCCATCTTTAGAAGAAGTAATTGAGGCCTTTGAAGAAGAGAATTTAAGTAAATATAAAGAAGTTATCTTTTGTGGTTATGGTGAGCCTACGACACGTCTTGAAACACTTATTGAAGTATGCAAATACATTCGTTCAAAGAGTGATATTAAAATTAGATTAAATACAAATGGTTTAGGGGATTTAATACATGGCAAACCAGTAGCCCATTTATTAAAAGGCTATATTGATGCTATTTCAATTAGTTTAAATGCACCTACAGCAGAAGAATACCTAGCGGTTACAAGACCTAAGTTTGGCATAGAATCTTTTGATGCAATGTTAAAGTTTGCAAGTGAAGCCAAAGATTATGTTCCAAAAGTCACATTAAGTGTAGTGGATACAATTGGTGAAGAGGCTATTGAAAAATGCAGAAAGATTGCAGAAGATATAGGGGTAAGCTATAGAGTACGTGAATATGTCTAGGTTTTGACTTGAAAAAAACTAGATGATATAATTTTAAATATACAAAAAAGCAGGCAATGGCGTCATTATAATTAATGAGATTGCCTGCTTTTTGCTTTAGATTTAAATGGGGAGGAGATAAAGATGGAGGAGACGTATATGGAAGTTATAAGCTATTTAAGAGAACTTAATCTTATCTCGATTGTAGTAAGATTATCATTAGCGGCAGTATGTGCAGGTGTGATTGGTATTGAACGAGGTCAAAAGAGAAGACCAGCTGGTTTTAGAACGCATATTTTAGTATGTATGGGTGCTACTCTCGTTATGATTACAAATCAATATATGGCCGATGTGTTAGGAATGGATACTGATCCTAGCAGAATGGGAGCGCAAGTGATTAGTGGGATAGTTTCTTGGGTGCGGGAACAATTATTGTGGTTGGTAGAAATCAAGTAAAAGGACTTACAACAGCAGCTGGACTTTGGGCTTGTGCTTGTATGGGACTAGCTATTGGTATAGGATTTTATGAAGGGGCTATCATTAGTTGTGTTTTTGTATTTGGTGTTATGACAGGGCTTCATAATATGGATAACTATGTGCAAGCTAATTCTAAAGTCATGGAAATTTACGTAGAATTTGAAGACTTAAGTGGGCTTACAAGCTTTTTAAAGTACCTAAAAGATAAAGGGGCGAAAGTCTCTAATATGGAAGTTCAAAAAATTAAGAGAGGTGGTAATCAACAAGTTGGGTCTATTATGACGGTTAGATTACAAGAGAAGTATAATCATGCTGAACAATTATTAGAGTTTAATAAAATAGAAGGTATACATTCAATAGAAGAAATTAGTTAATAAGAAAATACATATTTGAAATAGACACAGTACATGAGACTGTGTCTATTTTTATTGTTTTATGAGTCATAGAAAAATTTTAGCAAGTATAATACAAAAGTATTAAAAGGACGAGAATCAATGAATACATTAATATAAAAGGTTAGCATTCCGTGGGGGTGTTAAGATGAAAGAAATAGAATGGCAGTGGTGGGTATTAGTTATAGGTGTTTTGGCTGTGTATATAGGTTTTGGGGTTCTCATAGAGGATGAAAGCACTGGAGCTATACAATTCAAAGATTGTATTTGTTTTATAGTAGGCTGGTTATTGATTATATGGGCATTTTTTAGGGGGAAAAGGGTGAATAAATAAAAAAGCATTGAATATAATATAGGACTAAAGGATAATAGGTGATGAGAAGTGGAAAAGATGAAAGATATTTATGAAACGATTACAATGTACAGATATATTTCATTAGTTATTATCTCAGTGTACAGAGGCTGCCTTATATGCAGCATTATTATGGAGAAGAGAAGATGAACACGAATTATAGAAATAAGGCAGTGAACTTGAACTATAAAGGGTTTAAGACACTGCCTTTATTACAGAAGTAAAATAAAATTAGCATAGAAATGCAAGCCGTAACGTATGATTACAAAGTGATAGATAGTTTGTTAAAGGGGGAGATAACATGAAGGGGGCAGAGCTGGAGGCTTTTTGTAAGGATATGGCTATTCTCGTGCGGGCTGGAATGACTTTAGAAGAAGTGATTGAATTTATTGAGCAAGACAGTGAAAGTCGTCATGTGAAACAGATCATTAAACAAATTAAAGTAGAGTTAAATAATGGAAAATCCATAGATGAAGCATTACAAGCAACCAAAGAATTCCCGAAACATATGATTTATTTACTCCAAATAGGTGTGAATTATAACTGTTTAACAGAAGTTTTAGAAGTATTAATGGAAGTATACCATAGAGAAGCAAGGTTGAAACAGCATTTAAAACAAACCATTACTTACCCTATTTATCTATGTAGCATTATGTGTGTAATAATGCTTTTTTAGTGTTTAAAGTTATTCCTATATTTAAACAGATTTTCAAAGGGTGGACTGGAGAAATGACGCAAGGAGCAAAAGTATTTTTGAGATTAGGAAAATTAGTAGGGGTATGCACTGTCAGTATATTTATAGCACTTGTAATTTTTAGTATTATGAGTTTACTTGTAGTTAAGACAAATAGAGGACGAAGAATAGGTTATTTCTTAGTAGGCTATACAAATGTTGCAGAGAAGGCAAGTACAGCACATTTTGCGTGGGTTATGGGGATTTTGTTAGAAAGTGGACTAAGTCTTGAGCAAGCTTTAAGTAAAAGCTTAGGTGTTGTAGAAAATAAAATGGTACATGAAAAGGTAAGCGAATGCTTGAGAATGCTAAAGGATAAGGAGTTATTTGAATACGCTTTAGTAGAAACTAAAATTTTCTCAAGAAAGACTACAAGGCTCATTATAAAGAGCACCCAAAATAATCAATTGAATAAGGTAATGAAACAGGTTGGAGAAGAATGTGAAAAAGATTTGCAATATACATTGGAGAATAAAGTGTTAGCTGTTGAAACTTTTTCTGTAGGCGTTACCGTTGTTATTATAGGAAGTATTTTAATGACTGTCATGTTACCTCTTATAAGTATGTTGTTAATGTTAATGTAGAGGAGTGAAAGCTGTGAAGAAGGTAGGCAGTCTTGGAGCACTTGCTTTATTATGTTTATTTTTGTGTAGTGCAGCTTTAGTCGTTATATTTGAAGCTATAGTGTATGAAAAAGTAATGCATTCTAATGTAGAGCAAGTAGATAAAAGAAGTGCCATTAGATACTTAACGCAAAGGTTGAGAAACTTTGATGCTAAGGAAAGTATAGAAGTGAGAAGTATACAAGGAACGGATATCTTAGTTTTCGTAGAGCAGCAGGAAGAAAAGATATATGAAACTTGGTTATATGCTTACAAGGGCAATTTATGTGAGAGTGAGCACAAAGAAGCTGAGAAAATAGAACTTAGTAAAGGAAAGGTAATTACTAGAATTCAGCAATTAAATATAAGAATTATTACACCGGAACTTATTAAGTTTAAGGTGCAGGATGGAAATGGAAGAGAGTATATATACAACTTATTTATAAGGAGTCGTTTGAAGGCGGTGCAAAATGAAACGTAAAAGAGAGAAAGATAATAAGCATTATATATTGGGGAAGTACAGTGCTTATTTAACGGAAAATATGAGCATGGTATTTATATTTCTTATTATAGTAACTATTGCATTATCAAGCTTTATTAAGGTTTATACACTAGATCGGGAAAGTAATGAGAAGCTGATGGCAAATATAATTGCTCAAAATTTAGTGGAGTATGGAAAGGATACAAAAGTTCGCTATGATGATGTACTAACTAATTTGGGAGCTAAAAAGGTCCATGGCAAATACTATTTTTATTATGATATGGACTGGAAAGTTATGAAGGAAAAAGAAGAAAGCAGGTATTATGTGGCCTTGAATATAGGAGGAGAGCAGATGATGAGTGGTAAGCTGAAAAATATTCAAGTAAATGTTTATAGACAGGGATATAGAGATAAATTGATTTATAGTTTATCAGCTAAGGCATACTAGGATGAATTAAGATAGAAGGTAAGGCATAGGGAGAGAAGGGAACAGAGTAAATGAGAGAAGAAAGGAAGAATCCCATAAGCATAGGAGGAGCATCGATTATTATTATTTTTACTGCTTTTTTAATAAGTGTTATCATTGTGGGCATGACATTACAAATTTATAAAAGCTATAAAATCAATGAACAATATATTATAGAAACTCAGTCTTATTATGCAGCAGATGGAGAGGCAACTGTAAAAAGGGCATTAATTGAACAACGGCTTTATCAAATTTATTATTCAAAGGCTCATATTAATTACGATACAGACAGAATCAAAAAAGCTATTAAAGATATTAAAGGCATAGAAATCTTTAATAAAAATGAAAAAAGCATTTTGGTGTGCTATGTAGAATCTATTAATACTAGACAAAGTTTGAGTGTAGAACTGGAAATAGACACGACTAAAGAACAAGTAAAAAATGACTATTTTACCATAGTCAATAAGTGGCAGGTAGAAGCGGATTAATGTGCTTTGAGATAAAAATAAGACAAAGTGTGCAACTTTAAAAGATAAATTAATATTATGAAGTAGGAACATAACAAGTAGGCGAAATCTTATGGATGGAATTGAGTACTTGAGAGAATTTAATGTAATATCTGTAATTTTAAGAATACTTATAGCGTTAATTTGTTCAGGATTAATTGGTGTTGAGAGGGGGAAAAAGAAACAAATAGCTGGCTTTAGGACTCATATATTAGTGTGTGTAGGCGCTTCACTAGTTATGATGACAAGTCAATATATGTTGCAGCAAGGATTTACTACGGATATAAGTAGATTAGGGGCACAAGTGATTAGCGGCATAGGTTTTTTAGGGGCGGGCACAATTATCGTAATAGATCGAGGTCGTGTAAAGGGGCTTACAACAGCGGCTGGCTTATGGGTATGTGGCTGTATTGGGCTGGCAGTTGGTATAGGGTTTTATGAAGGTGCTATTTTTACATGTATTCTGGTACTTATTATTATGAAGAGCCTACACTGCGTTGATGATTATGTACAGCATCATTCTAAAATCGTTCGTATTTATGTAGAGTTAGATGAAATACAAATACTGACGGACTTTCTATATCATTTACAGGAGAAGGATATTATGGCCACAGATATTAATGTTCAAAAAATTGATAGAGGAGAACCTACAGAAAGAGTAAGAGTTATTATGACACTTAACTTATGCAATAAATGTCCTCATAAAGACACTTTAGAGGAATTAAGAAATTTAAAAGGAATTATAGAATTAGAAGAAATTTCTTAGAAGTGTTTAATACCCCTTGAAAATAGGATATTATATAGTAAACAAAGTATTTCCGATGCTTAGCACTTGAAAAATATAGAAGCAAGAACGGTTAGAGGAATAGGAGTTCGCACAATATGAAAATAACTTTACAAGAAATAAATGGATTAGCTAGTAGTGATAGAGTTTATGAAGATGGCAGAGATTATTATAGAGAAAAACGCGTAGGAGAAGTACTTGTAGAAAATGGCTATGAGAATCTAGAAATCATGTCCTATGTAAATGGCAAAATGGGGTATTATCATACTAAAGTAGAAGTTAGTGAACATGGGATTGAGTGGTGTGAATGTGATTGTATTGCCAGTTTTAAATATGAAGGGGCATGTAAACATGTAATTGCTATGCTATTAAAATATTACTATGATGTCTTACCAACACTTAAGGCTGGGATAAAAGGGGAACGATATTCTCAAGGTGCGGTAGCTTACTATGAAGATCAAATTATGAGAGAACAGGACTTAGAGATAGGGGATAATCCTGTAATCAAAGTAAAACCTAAATTAATAGAGGATGGAAGTGGATCCTTTGAATTGAGTTTAAGTGTAGGGGAAAAGAAGTTTTATATTGTAAAAGATTTATATGAGTTTGGGGAAAATATGGTACAAGGAAATAACGTAAGTATGGGAAAAACTTAGAGTTTATTCATGATATTGCTGTGTTTGAAGAAGAATCTAGACCTATAGTAGAGTATGTTATGGACAAAACTTATGAATACCTAGATATTCTAAGACAAGTAGGTATGTATCGTGGATTTAGCAAAGCAGAACGTAAAACATTACCATTAGGAAGTAAAGCTTTTGATGAATTCTTTGCCCTTGTAAAAGATAAAGTGGTAGAAGTCAGTATAAGAGGGAAAGAGAGAGAAGTTCTTTGTGTAGAAGCTAATCCAGAAGTGAAATTTACGGTTAATCAAAAAGATGAACATTATGAGGTAGTCAGCTCATTAACAAGTTATATTCCATTTTCTTTTGCAAATCATAAATATATTTTAAGTGGAGACAGACTTTATCGTGTAAATAAAGTCTTTTCAAAAGATGTATTCCCTCTTTTGTGGTATATGTATGAGGCCAAAAGAGTAAATGGCGGCATGAGGCTAGAATTTGATGAAACATTAATGAAGCGTTTTATGCTTTCTAGTTTAGATAAGATAGAAAAACATTTACCTGTTGTTATGAGTGAAGAGATTAAAGACAATGTGGCACCAGAACATGTACTTGTTAAAGTATTCTTAGATATGTCAGATGAAGAAGATATAGTAGGAAATATTGAATTCCACTATAAAACATTTAGTTTTAATCCTTACGGTAGATTAAGCTATGAAGCTACTGAAAAACTAGAACATATTGCAAGAGATACCGTGAGAGAATCACGTATGAGTAGTATTTTGAAAGCATATAATTTCCGTACCCATAATGGAAAGATTTATTTAAAAGAGGAAGAAGATATTTATCATTTCTTACGTGCAGGACTCAGTGACCTTATGGAACTAGGAGAAGTTCATGTAACAGATCGTTTAAAAGGTATGAATATCGTCAAGTCACCAATAGGTGCTATTGGTATACGTATTGAAAATAATATGCTACATGTAGCTTTAGATAAAGTAAATATGCCAGTTGAAGAGGTACAAGCTATACTTGAATCTTATCGTATGAAAAATAAATATTATCGTCTTAGAAGTGGTTCTTTTATTGATTTAGGAGATAAGAGTATTGGAGACTTTGCTAATATCGTAGAAGGATTAGGGATGAAAGGTGATGAGCTTTTAGAGAGAGAAGCCGTTTTACCTAAATACCGTGCATTATATCTGGATCAAATCCTTAAACAAAGTGAAGATATTGAAGTAGAACGTGACAAGTACTTTAAACAAATTATTCGTGATGTGAAAAGTGTAGAGGATGCGGATTATGAAGTAGCTTCAATGGTTAAAGCTAATCTTAGAGGATATCAAAAAGTAGGTTATAGATGGCTACGTACTATGGCAAGCTATGGCTTTGGCGGTATCTTAGCAGATGATATGGGGCTTGGAAAAACCCTTCAAGTTGTTACACTTATTGCATCAGAAAAAGCAGAGGCAATCAGCGAAGCTAAAGAAGTGAAGCCTTCATTAGTTGTTTGTCCGACTTCACTTACATTGAACTGGGAAAGTGAAATTGCTAAGTTTGCACCTGATTTAAAAACACTATTAATCATGGGAAGTGTAGAAGAACGTAGAGTATTACTTGAAAAGGCATTAGATTATGATGTGATTATTACGTCTTATGAACTTTTAAAAAGGGATATTGAAAATTATAATGAGAAGCTGTTTAGATTCTGTATTGCCGATGAGGCACAATATATTAAAAATGCAAACACATTAAATGCAAAAGCATTAAAGATGGTGAAAAGTGAAGTACAAGTTGCTTTAACAGGTACACCTATTGAAAACTCCCTTGCCGAGCTCTGGAGTATTTTTGACTTCATTATGCCAGGGTATCTCTTTAGTTATATCAACTTCAAGAAAAACTATGAGATACCTATTGTAAAGAGTCAAGATGAAGTAACAACCACTAGACTTAAAAAGATGATTGCGCCATTTATTATGCGTCGTTTGAAAAAGAATGTACTTAAAGAATTACCTGATAAAACGGAAACTGTGATTTACAACACTATGAAAGACATGCAGCGTAAACTTTATACAGCTCACTTAGCAGAAGCAAAACAAGAGATTGAAAAGGAATTAAAAGCAAGAGGGGCAGGACGCAGCCATATTAAAATGCTGGCACTTCTTACTAGATTAAGACAATTATGCTGTCATCCATCTCTTTATTTACAAGACTACAATGAAGGTAGCGGAAAGCTTGCCCAATGTATGGAACTTGTAAGAGATAGTGTGGATGCAGGACATAAGATATTAATCTTCTCTCAATTTACAAGTATGCTAGATTTAATCGGGAAAAGTTTAAGTCAAGATGGATTAGAATACTTCATGCTAACAGGTTTGACGAAAGCTGAAGAACGTATTCGTTTAGTAAATGAATTTAATACATCTGATGTACCAGTCTTTTTAATTTCGCTTAAAGCAGGTGGAACGGGGCTCAATTTAACAGGGGCAGATGTGGTCATTCATTATGATCCATGGTGGAATTTATCAAGTCAAAATCAAGCTACAGACCGTGCATATCGTATTGGACAAAAAAATAATGTACAGGTATTCCAAATGATTACGAAGGATTCTATTGAAGAAAAGATTAAAGAATTACAAGACAAAAAAATCGGGCTTACAGAGAGTGTTCTTCAAGAAGGAGAAGCTTTCATTAGTCAAATGTCGGAAGAAGAAATCAAAGAACTCTTTAGTTAGACCATATTGTTTAAAAACAATATGAGTGGTATATATTCTAAAGAATAATGAGATGAGAAAATATTATAAGTACAAAAGAAGAGGAAGGTAGCTATATGCAATCACTACAGGTTTTAAAGAAGTATTATGGATACGACGCCTTTAGACCGGGACAAAAAGAAATTATTGATGAAATTTTATCTGGAAGAGATGTATTAGGGATTATGCCAACAGGAGGAGGAAAATCCCTATGTTATCAAATACCAGCACTGATGTTAGAGGGAATTACGATTGTTATTTCACCATTAATTTCTTTAATGAAAGATCAAGTAGATACATTAAAGGAATATGGTATTCAAGCAGAACTCATTAATAGTACATTATCAAGCGCAGAGTTTAGAGAAATTGTAATGAATGCAAAGGAAGGTGCATATAAACTACTATATGTAGCACCGGAGCGTCTAGAAACCGAAAGCTTTATTGATCTTATGAGACAAATGCCTATTAGCATGATTGCAGTAGATGAGGCCCACTGTGTTTCGCAGTGGGGACATGACTTTAGACCAAGTTATAGACGTATTGCACAAATGATTAGTTTCTTAGAGAAGAGACCTACTATTGCAGCATTTACAGCTACAGCTACACCTATTGTTAAAAATGACATTATGATTCTATTAGGATTACAGTCACCTTTTGAATATGTTAGTACATTTGATAGACCTAACTTATACTTTGAAGTAAGAAAGCCTCAAAACAAATTACAGGAAATCGAAGCTTACTTAAAAGAACATGTGGGCCAAAGTGGTATTATTTATTGTGCTACAAGAAAAAATGTAGATGAACTATGGGACCGCTTAAATCGTCTAGGCATTCAATGTAGCAGATATCATGCAGGCTTAAATGAGCAGGAACGTACACAAAACCAAGAGGATTTCTTGTTTGACCGTGTGCCGATTATTATAGCTACGAATGCTTTTGGTATGGGGATTGATAAGCCCAACGTTAAGTTTGTGCTTCACTTTAATATGCCTAAAAATATGGAAGGATATTATCAAGAAGCCGGACGTGCTGGACGTGATGGAGAAGAGGCTGAATGCATTTTGCTCTTTAGTACACAAGACATTGTAACCAACCGCTATATTATTGAAAATGGGACAAGTAGCAGTAGTCATAATAAAGAATATGAAAAGCTTAATAGCATGGTGGATTACTGCAATACAGAAGGGTGTCTTAGAAGTTATATTTTAACTTATTTTGGACAAGAATCCCTAGAAGATAAATGTTATAACTGTAGTAGTTGCAATAATGATACAGAAGAAACAGAGATTACAATTGAAGCACAAAAAATTATGAGCTGTGTAAAACGTATGCATGAGCAATTTGGTAGTACTCAAGTAGCAGATGTTCTAAAAGGTGCTAATACTCAGAGAATTCGTAGTTTAAAGTTTAATGAATTATCAACTTATGGTATTATGCGTGAATATCCTAAAGAAACTATTAAAGAATTAATTTCATTTTTAGTAGCAGAGGGATATTTATATTTAGAAGGAACACAATATCCTATCTTAAGATTAACAACAGCGAGTTATGAAGTTTTAAGGGGTCAAAAACAAATCTTTATTAAACGTATTATTGAGAAAGAAGTTGCTAGAAACACTATAATGCGAGAAGCCATAAGTGATCAAGACATAGACTTCGTACTTATGGAATTGTTAAGACAAGCACGTTATGAAATTGCAGCTGAAAATAGGGTACAGCCGTTTATGGTATTCCCAGATATAACACTTAAAGATATGAGTAGACGTTATCCAATCAATGAAGAAATGATGTTACAAGTATCAGGCATAGGGGAATATAAATTAGCTAAGTATGGTAAGAAGTTTATGGAGATTATAGTGGAGTATGTTGAGAAAAATAATATTACAGTAATCCCTGTAGATGAATGGGATAATAAAAAAGTACGTATGACAAATAACTTAGGAGCAATTAAAGGAGAGGATACAAAGTTTGCTAAGAAATCAGCGCCAAGAGATAGTCATCACCTCACTTATGAACTTTATGCACAGGGTAAAGCTATTGAAGAAATTGCTGATGAAAGAAATTTATCACAAATGACAGTAGAAGGCCATTTAATCAAATGCATTAAAGAAGGTATGGAAGTTGATTTCTCGAGATTTATTCCACAAGAATATGAAGTAGAGATTATGGAAGCGATAGAAACTTGTGGACCAAATTTACTTAAACCAATCAAAGAATGTTTGCCACCAGAGATTAGCTATACAGCTATTAAATTCACAGTAGCTAAATATGAAATGATACATGTGGACTAAGTTAAACAAATTATTTAGAGATATTCTAGTGAATTTATACCCATATAGAAAAATAATGGAATGTATGAAAATTGGAATATAAAGCTTTTAACTGGTTTATCTTATTTAAAGAAAGAACTAAAAAATAATATACTAAACTTAAAGTGATAGAGTATAAAAATGGATATTCCTTGCGAAATTGCATTTTGTGTATACAACTGTTAATAAGTAAAGGTAAATGTGAATAAAACTGTGGATATGGTGAATAAATAGTGTGAAAAGTGTGGATAAACAAAACTATAATAAAAAATAAAATATATATACAAGATAGTACAGGAATCTAAAAATATGATAAAATATAGAAAAAATGTAGGGGAAGGGATTCAAATGTTAATTAAAAAAGAAAGAACAGTATATCAAGGGGCAAAATTATACATAGAGTACACACACAAAGGGGACATTGAAATTTATACTCTTGTATTAGAAAGTGTAACTGGAGAAAGAGTAAATTTATATGCACATGATTCAAAACGTATCATTGACTTTATATTTGATGCAACAGTAGCTGAATTAAATTCAGGTGCTAGTAGAGTTGTAGATATAGACTATATCATTGCAAATGCATATGAATAAAAGTAGAAGTTCCTGTTAGGGGTTGGTAATAAATTCCTAATAGGAACTTTTGCGTCTTAAACAGTATTATGTTATGATAGAAATAATTTGATAAAAACGTGCGTTAGAAGCAATTATAAGGAGGTACAAATGATACTAGATTATAGTAAAAAAGAACTAGAGCAAATTGCAAAGTTATATGGTGTAAAGGGTGCTTACAAGTTAAAAAAAGCAGAACTTGTAGATGCATTAGTTGAAGCAATTCCGG
Source organism: Cellulosilyticum ruminicola JCM 14822 (assembly GCF_001311925.1). Classification (GTDB taxonomy): domain Bacteria; phylum Bacillota; class Clostridia; order Lachnospirales; family Cellulosilyticaceae; genus Cellulosilyticum; species Cellulosilyticum ruminicola. The sequence continues at coordinate 1,896 of NZ_BBCG01000028.1, read as the reverse complement.
CAGGTATGTCAGATAACTTACCAATGCTTGATAAAACTGATATTGAGCGTTTTGAAGAGCTTATGAAAGAATCAGTACAGCTTGAAGAAAATGAAAATCCAGAAGCTTATTACAATCTTATGGAGCTCGAACTTGTACAACTTGTAGAAAACAAGGAAGGTAGATTCCTTGTTGTAGATGAATTAATTAAAACAGCTTACAGCAAAATTAATATAGCAGAAATTATGCCAGCTATTGAAACAAATGAAAAGCTTAGAAAACACATAATGGCTATTCTTAATTTATATGGTATTGTAAAAGTTGATTGGGCAGTAGAACTTTATAACAAATACCATGAAGAAGCAATTACAGAAGAAGAGATAGTAGACTTTGCTAAAAAAGATATGCGTATTGTATGCCAATCTAAAGTAATGGATGGTTACTTGGTAGAGGAAACAATTTATGCATTAGACAAAAACAACTTCCAAGAATTCCTAGGTGTAATTATTGATAAACCATACTATACACCAAGTAAAGAAATGTTGGCTCAATTAGTTGATGAAACATATTATGAAAATACATTAGCAGTAGAAAAATTAAAAACACATTTAAGAAATAACTTCACTAAAGATGAAGAAATGATCGAAGATGTAATTACTGCAATTACAATGATTGCAAGAGTTGATAGTGACCGTACAGGCAAAACTATGGAACTTATGTTAGAAGAAATGGCTAACATTGGTATTGAATTCAAAGACTTAACACAGATTAATGAAGTAATCAAACATATCGTAGCAGTAGTAAACAATACAAGAAAATGGATTAATAAGGGATTTACGACTAATGAACTTAGTCCACACACATTTAATGAACAGACAGGTCAAAAAGTAAAAGTTATTGATATTGGAAGAAATGCACCATGCCCATGTGGAAGTGGTAAAAAGTATAAAAAATGTTGTGGAAAATAATATTAATTCAGGGGATAACTTGTGGATAACATAGATAATTACTCACAAGCTGGAGAATAACAAAGAAATATGTATTTGTTGATAAAAGACACTTGTAAAATGGAAATTTATAGGTGTCTTTTTCTTTTTTTTGATTAAAAGTGACTTTTTTGTATACATAGAGCAAAAAAATCTAGTTTTAAAAATACCATAAAACAATAATTTACATGGATAATAATTATAAAGCTAGTACACTTAAGATTATGGAATATATCAGAATGAATTTATATAAGAATACAAAAAATACAAAATGCTAATTTAACACTTTAATACCAGTTAAATTAGTTAAATTATCTAAGGAGAAAAATATAATCTACATTATATAGAGGGTAACAAATACTTTATGGAAAGTAATTTTTAGAGAAGGTGAAATGAAAATGAGTAAGGAACAGAATTCGACAGGAGCATCAAGGATTAATGGAAAACATCAGATTGTGAATATTAGTGATGTTAAAATAATCGATAAGACATCTCAAGAATTGAGCCTAGAGATTAAAGTACATAATAAGAGCAGAACTAAAAAGATGAGTGTTATTAAGATATATATAAGAGATATCAATTCCATATATGCTGCTAGTATACCCAACTTATATACTTTTGAAACAGTAGAGCTAGAAAAGGACGAGGAAAAAACAGTTACTATAAAATTAAATGCAGAGGCATTTACAATAGTAGATGAAAAAGGAGATCGCTATAGAGATAGTAATGAGTTTGAAGTATATATATGTGTAGAGAGTACTTATAATAAAAAACATACGATTAGGAAGAAAGTTCAATTTCAAAGCATGAATCCAGGAGGATTTTCAGTATAAAGTAAAGTTATTAAAAATAAACTATAAAAAACTGTTGACATATGTCTATAATAAGAGTATTATTAATGAAGTCAGCAACACACAGCACTGACAAATAT